>JBJXGN010000223.1:0-37362 GCA_046160585.1 Kofleriaceae bacterium | reverse complement strand
ACTTCTGCAGCAGCGTGAAGCCCTGGATCGCGGCGCCGATCGAGCGGCCCTCCTCGAAGCAGACGCCCGCGTTGTAGAGCACTTCGTCGTTCTGCTTGTTCTCGGGGTCGGCGTTGTAGATGTCGAGGTACGCCTGACCGCAGAGGATGTACTTGGCGAAGTCCTTCGAGGCCTTCGCTTCCTTCTCCATCAGCTCGGCCTTCTTGCGCATGCTCTTGGCCTTGATGTCGCCGAGCACGGCCTTGAGGTCGTCCTTGCCGTCGAGGAACTTCACGTCCTTCGTGAGCTTCTCGGCGAGCACGACGAGCTTGTCGTACTGCTGCGTGCGGTTGTAGGTATCGAGCAAGAGGTTGGCGGAGTACTCGGCCGTCTCGTGCTCGCGGTGCTTGTCGAGGATCTCCTCGAACAGCGGGACCGCTTTGTCGAACTGGTTGTAGCGGCGGTAGATGTTCGCCTTGAGGAACTTCATTCCGACGAGCTCGTCGTCCTTCGGGTCCTTGATGTAGTTGATGTAGATGTCGAACGCAGCGAGCATCTTCTCCTCGCGCGGCGGAATCGGCTTCGGCTCGGGGATCTTTTCGTAGTCCTTCGTCGCATCCTCGACCTTGTCGGCCTGCTGCTTGATGCGCGGGTCGACGTTGAGCGCGTTCTTCCAGCCGAGCACGGCGGCGTACGCGGCTTCCTTCGTCAGCTTCGCGTCGAGTTTGCCGCCCTTGACGACGTCGGTGAACGCGACCGCTGCGTTCTCCCACAGCTCGGTCTGGATGCGCGCGTTCTTCTCGTTCTCCGCGCGGCTCCAGATCAGCTCCGCGTAGAAGTACTGGGTCTGCGCGTAGTCGGGCGCGTCCGTGAACACGTCGAGGTAGACCTTGTAGAGCTTCTCGGCGTAGGCGAGCGTCTCCGGGTTCTTGGTCTTCGCCGACTCGGAGTGATACGCGCGCGCGAGCTCGCCGGACATCGCCGCGGCGTTGTCATGGCACTCCTGCGCTTCGCTCTGCGGCAGCGTCTTCTTGCCCTTCAGCGCACCCCACAGGCGGACGAGATTCTCGATCTCCTTCACCTTGTCGGAGTTGTTCGCACCGGGCATCGAGAGCATCGCGTGCGAGATGTTGTACTGCCAGAGACAGACGTTCTTGTTCGTCGGCGCGAGCTTCATCAGCTCCTGGAACACGTAGATCGCCTTGTCGCTCTTGCCCTGACCGAGATAGAGGTCGGCGAGGATCTCGAGCATGTTGAAGGCGTACTTGTTGTCGATGCGCTGGAACGAGACGTAGGCCTTGTCGGCCTTACCGATCTCCGAATACGCGCGGACGAAGTCCTTCTTCGCGGCGCGGTTCAGGATCTCCTGCTTCTTGTCGTTCTTGGTCGCCTGCGCGACCTGCGCGAACGTGTCGAGCGCCTCGATGAAGCGCGACAGGTTCAGATGGATCCACCCCATCTTGTACATCGCGTACCAGTAGGCCGAGCTCTTCGGAAACTTGAGAACCATCTTGTAGCGGCTCTCGGCGTCGGCGAGCTGACCCGCCTCGAAGTAGTAGTCGGCGAACGCGAGGTGCGCTTCGGGGACGTACTTGCTCTGCGGATAGTTCTTCAGGAGCTTGTCGTAGACCGCGCGCGCTTCCTTGAGGTACTTGCCGCCCTGCAGCGTGTACCCGTAATAGAACAGCGCCATGTCCATCTTTGGATAGTTGCGGAAGGCCTCGTTGTCCGTGAGGCCCTTGTAGGTCTTCACGGCCTTGAGGAGATAGTCCTTCGCCTTCGCGGCCGCCTGCTGCGACTGCTTCTGAAGGTTGCCCTTCTGCGCGGCGTTCTTCGGGAGGTCCGCCGAGATCGTGAACTCGACGCTCTTCAGGCGCCAGTAGCGCTGCTGCTTCGCGTAGAGCTCGCCGAGTCGGAAGTAGTAGTCCGACTTCTCCTCCACCTCGGCGTCCGGCGTCTGCGAGATCAGATCAGCGAGGATCTGCTCCTGCTCCCCGCGGATGTTTCCGACGAGACCCTCGATCGAGAGAACGTCGTCGGCGGACAGCGACGGCTGCGTGTCCTTCTTGTCCGGCGCCTTGGGGGCGGTCGGCTTCACACGGTCGGACAACTTGACGTCGATCTTGACGTCCTGCGTGCGCTTGTACTTGCCGCCCGTTCCCTGCGCAGCTGCGGTGCTGCCGAGGAACAGGAGGCCGAGGGCGCTCCCAACGATCAACCTCCGCACTCCCTTCGTGAGTGCTGCGCGCTCGACGTTCGTCGAGCTTGCGGTCGCGAGCTTCATTCTGTTCATTGCGATTCCCTTTTTCTCCGGCGGGATCAGTCAGTCTGCGATCCGGGTGTCCTTTGGATCCCAGGGATCCGGTGCCCCCGGATGTGGCGAGGCGATGGTGAATCTATCGAAGCGGTTCGAGGAGGTCGTCACGCATTTGTCATCGACAGCCCCGAAAATGCCACCGAGCCCAACTGGGCTCGGCAGCTAGAAAAACTCGGGGGATCATTTCGGGCAACGCGACCGGATCTTGAACCGGTAGTACCCCAGCTCGTCCTTCCAGTACTCGCCGTTGAACTTCCACTGGAAGTGCTCGTCGTCGACGATGATCGGCTCTTCGCGGTGGTTCTTCTCGATGCGGTTGAGCTTGAGCGACTCGGCCGACAGCTTCTCGGCCTTCGCGTTCAGGATCTCGAACTTGACCTTCGAGCCGTCACGTGCGAGCGCGCCGAGCTCGCGCTCGAGGCGCGACACGCGATCGCGAGCGACCTTGCCGGCCTCTGCAGCCGCGACGGACTGCTGCACCGTGAGCTCCTGCAGGACCTCCGCGGCGACCTGCGTCGTCTGCCACGCCTTGTCGGACTTCGACAGCATGTCGAGCTCGTGGTTGAGCTCGTCGACCCACGCGAACGTCTTGAGCAGCGTCTTGTCGTTGAGCACGCTCATGACGAGACGCTGCGTGTTCGTGTCGAGGCCGGCCTTGTTGTCCTTGACCTTCTTCACGTAGTCGTAGAACTCGGCGTTGTCGTCGAACTTCTTGACGATCTCGTCGAGGTTCTTGCGGAGCGGCGAGTACTTCTCGTTGTAGTCGAGGATCGCCTCTTCGGCCTGATCGTAGAGGCAGTACTTGAAGTAGATGACGCTCTTCAGGAGCTCCGACTCGGGGAAGAACTGGTCTTCGAAGTACGGCGCATTGAGCGTGTGGATGTTTCCGAGCGCCTTCGAGTTGAGCGTCTTCATGAAGTACGCCCAGCTCGCTTCGAACAGCGACTCCGCCCAGTCGGCCGAGTTCTGGTCGAGCTTCTCGAAGTACTTGATCGACGTGTCGAACTGCTGCGTCGAGTAGAACACGCGGGCCATCTGCAGCTGCGCCAACTCGTTGTAGTTCGCGATGTCGTCGGCCTTGTACTGCTTCGGCTTCTCCTGACCGATGATCAGGATCTCCTTGAACGCGTCGACGGCGGGCTTGCCCTCGTACTTGCGGACGAAGGTGACGCCCTCGAAGAACTTCGCCTTTACGAAGAACTCGCTCTCACGCGACACCTGCTGGAACAGCTGGATCGCCTTGTCGAAGTCTCCGTCGCCACCCTTGGTGTAGTAGTGACGGCCGAGGAGGAACAGGAGCTCGTCCTTCACCGACGAGAGCGACGAGTCGTCGAGCGCCTTCGCGTCGTACGTACCGATCTTCTCGAGGATGCCGGAGGTCTCGGGCAGCACGCGCGAGAGCGCGGCGAGCCACTTCAGCGCGGCGCCGTGATAGGTGTGCGCGTCGCCCGTCTGCACGATCTTGTCGAAGTACGCGAGCGAACCGGCGTAGAAGCCCATTTGATACAGCGTCTTGCCCATGAAGAACTCGGCACGCTGCTTGTTCTTCGCGTCGTCGCCGCTCTCGCCATCGAGCACCTTCTTGAGCTCGATCGACGCGGAGAAGAAGTCCTTCTTGTCGTAGAGCTTGATCGCGCGCTCGAGGGTCTTCGACGGCGGCGTCGACGCGGCGCTCTCGGGCTCGAACTCCATGTCCTTGTCGCTTTTCTTTTGAGCGAACGCGGACGACGAGAGCGACAGCGCCCCGAGTGCGGCGACCGTGACGAGGGACAACTTCTTGAACAAGCGCATCGAGTCCTCCGGTGCAGGGCCGGCCAGCCATCCCAGCTGGTTACGGCCGCGGAATCATCGGCAACGGGATGGAGCCTGTCAAGGCAGCGAAGGTCCGCTTCCCGGACAGTTCGCAGATGACACCCCGGGACACGTCGAACCGGATCCTGTTGCGAGGATTGTCCTCGTGGTGCGCGAGTCGCGCAACTCGTCGGAGACCCGCGAGCTTCTGATGACGGATGTCCGCAGCTCGCGACACCAAGGGGGATGAGGCTCCATCGAGCGATCGCCCCCCATCGAGAACCGCGTTCGGTATTGAATGGAGTCGTTCTATTGACTTGGATGTGGTCCCTCATATTATCGGGCGCGATGAGTCGACGCCGTCCCGTCGTGGTTCTCGGTCTGTTCGCGGCGATGCTGTCTTTCGCTTCGGGCTGCTTCGGTGAACCGGTTGGTCGCATCTGCGACCTCGGCACCCAGTCGCCGGCGGCGACGGAAGTGGTCGTCGCGTCTCCATCGCTCGACTGCGTGTCGCGCACGTGTCTCCGCGTCCCGCTAGGACGCGAGCTGCCTGCCGGCTCGACGTTCCCCGCTGGCAACAACGGTCTGTGCACCGCCGAGTGTGAAGCCGACGATGACTGCGAGCGCGTGCCGGAGTCACCGTGCATCACGGGCTTCTCGTGCGGCGTCGCCGTCACCGTCGGTCCGTTCTGCTGCCGCAAGTTCTGCATCTGCAAGGACTACGTCGTCATCCCCGAGGCTGGTCAGCTGGTGACGCCCAAGGCGTGCGACTCCGCCAACGCCGACAACGGCTGTTGCAACCTCAGCGGTCGCACTGGAAACAGCGCGTACCCGCTCTGCAACCTGTAGCTCGTCACGTGCGATCGCTGCTGCTCTTCGCGGCGTTCGTCCCGTCGTCCGCAGCGCTCGCGCAACCCGCGAGCTCCGCGGCGCAAGCCGAGGCGCTGTTCAAGCGCGGCAAGGACCTGCTCGCACAGGGCAAGACCCCCGAGGCGTGCGCGGCCTTCGACACGAGCCAGAAGCTCGATCCGACGGTGACCACCCGGCTCAATCAGGCGAACTGCCGCGAGAAGAACAACCAGCTCGCGACGGCGTGGGGTCACTTCCTCGAGGCCGAGCGCGAAGCTCGCTCGCTCACCTCGCCCGACGCGAAGCAGCTGCAGAAGGTTGCCGGCACGCGCGCCGCGGCGCTCGAGAAGCGCGTCTCGACGCTGCAGATCAACGTGCCCGCCGAGGTCACCAAGCTGCCCGGCATCGAGATCTGGCGCAATCGCGACGCGATCGATCTGGCCTCGCTCAACGTGCCGCTGCCGATCGACGGCGGCACGTACACGATCGCGATCCGTTCGCTGCGCAGCCGCGAGTGGACCACCACGATCTCGATCGCCAACGAGAAGGACGCGAAGTCCGTCGACGTTCCGCTGATCGTCGAGGACAAGGCGCCACCGCCGCACACCAAGCCCGACCCGCCCAAGACCACGCCCGAGACGCCCGAGACCACGCCCGAGGTTCCGGACGAGCGCCCTGCCCCGGGACCCATGGTGCAGCCCACCTTTGGTGGCGCGCGCTATGCCGCGATCGGCATCGGCGCGCTCGGCGTCGGCGGGTTCATCTTCGGGGCGCTCCGCGGGATCGCCGCGCAGGACAAGCAGTCCGAGGCGCAGGCGCTGTGCATCGATCCTGCGATCCCGTGCGAGAACGCGATCCTCGCCACCGGCCTCACGTACGACGGCAACGATCTCGCGACGCAGGCGAACATCTCGTTCGCCGTTGGCGGCGGCCTCGTCGCTGCGGCGGTGATCCTGTGGTTCGTCGGACGCCCCGACGCGCGCCCTGCCGACAGCGTCGCGATCACGCCGACGCTCGGCGCCGACCACGCGAGCCTGTCGATCTCGGGGGCGTGGTGATCCGCGCGACCCTCGCATTGGTGCTGGTCGCGGGGTGCAACGTCCCCGCGGTCGACTACATCGTCACCGACTCGGCGCTTCCGACGACGACGTTTCGTTGGGGGCTCGACGGGTACAACGGGACGCTGGACACGACCATCGACACGATGTCGGGCCCACGCGGGAGCGACGTCACGCTGGCGTGGACCACCACGAACGATACGCACACGCTCATTCGCTTCGACGGGATCTTCGATCGCCTCGGGACCTCCTTCACGGTCCGTGATGCGATCCTGGAGCTGAACGTGCTCGGCGCCGGCTCCCCGTCGGGGATGGTGTACGAGCTCGTCGGCAACTGGAATGTGGGCACCACGTACAACACCTTGGGTGGAACTCCTGGCGTGCAGCCTGGCGAGGATCGATCGATGCAGCAGGTCGGCCTCATCGACGGTGGGGCGCAGGGCGTCACGAGCATCCGGGTCGGGGCGAGCATTTCGCGATGGAAGACGAACCCGGCCCTCAACCTCGGCTGGGTGATCATTCCCAACGACGCGGGTACCGTCACTGTCGCGTCGAGTGACAACCTGTCCGAGTCGATTCGACCGTCCCTGACGATCATCTACTCGGAGTAACTGCGGCGCCGTTGCGCTGCAACACGTCGACCTCGTCGAACTGAACCGCTGGGTGATCATTCGCAACGTCGAGTGACCGCGAGCCGATTCGACTCGGAGCTGCGCTGCCGTCGTCGTGGCCGTTTCCGTTGTCGTGGCCGTCGCCGTGACCGTGGCCGTTGCGGGTGCCGTTGCCGTTGCCGTGGCCGTGGCAGGTGCCGTGGCCGTGGCCGTGACCGTGACCGGCCGTGGCCGGCCGTGGCCGTGATTGTGGCCCGCTACCGTGGCCGTGTTTTGCCACCCATGTTCCGGGTTGCACATCCACACAGTCAACGATCTATCTGGGTCTCCGCGCGCCGAGTTTCCTCGCTCGTACACCGCCGATCCCACGCACGACCCTCCCGGGAGAACGCGAGCACCTCGGGCACCGACGGCGGGGCGTCCACACGAACCGGTCATCATCCACACGAACGAGGTTTCCGCGGAAACGCCACGACGGTCCACACGAACGAGGTTTCCGCGGAACCGTACGATTCACGACACCTAACCGGCATCGAGGTACGCGATCGAGGCGAGTTTCGCACCGGGTCGAAAGCACACACGAGTGACGTAGAGTTGATTCGGCACCAGCGGGCCGGTCGGTCCCGTGCAGCAGCTGTCGTCACACGTCAGTCGTACAGGGGCATGAAACGAGTAGGGGCCCCGCTCGAGGCGCAACTCTGCATCCTGCACGAACGCGATGAATGCGGCGCGGGTGAGTACACCGATCGAGGGAGTTGAAACAACGCCAGTGCCCTCCGGGTCGTCGCACACCGGGCAACTCGACTCGATCGTGATGATGTCTGCGTCGAGGTACGTAGCAATCGACCCGACGTCACCTGAGTCGAGGCTAGCGATGATCGCACGCGCAGCACGCGAGAGATCGGGCGGTGAAGGCGCCGCGAGTGACGGCGCCGCGAGTGAGGGCGCTTCGCGCGAGGGCGCCTCGCGATAGCAAGCCGCGAGGACGACCAGCAAGACACAGCGCATCGGCAGACCGAACGTGTGAGGTCGCTGCCCTATTCGTCCGGCGTGCACCTAAGTCGGCCGAAGGCATCATCGTCGGCGGCGTCGACGCCGGCTGCATCGCACTGCGGCGAGTTGCGAAGCGTCGGACCAACTCGCGTGCCTACCCGCCCATGTCATCTCACGCCTACGCTATCGCGGCGTATTTCCGACGGGCATGCCGCCGCGCCAGGCGTCCTTGATAATCTCGATCGCGTCGCCGGTCACCGCGACCACGTCGAATCGACACTGGTCGTAGTCGGGACGCTCGAGCACGAGGTAGAGGTACGCGACCTTCGTGACCTTCGTGCGTTTCGGTGCCGACACCATCTCGACCGCGTGCCCGTGTTCGTCATCGGCGCGGCTGCGCACCTCGACAAACACGAGGACGTTGCCGTCGCGCGCGACTACGTCGAGCTCCCCGATGTCGCGGCTCCAGTTGCGCGCGATGATCGTGTAGCCGTCAGCCTCGAGGGCCGCGACCGCGCGGTCTTCGGCCGCGGCGCCGATCATGTTCGGCGCGTTCGCCTTGTCCGCGATCGCGTCCTCGAGCGACGCGGCGTGCATCTTCCGCTGGCGATCATCGCGACGTTGTTCAGCGGCGCGCTCGCGAGCACGTTTCTCCTCGTCGCGCGCCCGCTGTCGCTCCGATGGTGCCTCGCGGGATCGTTCAGGCGCTGGGGATGGCGATGGCGATGTCTGCGTTCGCCCGCGGTGCGGAGCAACGGCGTTCTCGTTCACGACGTGACAGCTTTTCTCTCCCGACAGCAGACATACACGGTCGGTCTGATGTCTGATCGACGACGGCGCCGAAACGCGAAACGCGATCGCAGGTCGTGCGATCGCGTCGTCGTGCGGAGCAGCCTACTTCTTGGCCTTGCGCTCTTTCTTCTTCTTGCCCTTGGCCTCGCCACCCTCAGCGGCAGCGACCTCGCCGTCGGCGGCCGGCGCGGCCTCGGCGGCCGGCGCGGGCGACGTGTCGTCGCTACCCTCGCGCTCCTTGATGCGCGCCGCCTTACCGGACAGGTCCCGGAGGTAGTAGAGCTTCGACTGGTGCACGCGACCACGCTGGAGCACCTCGATGCGATCGATGTTCGGCGAGTTGTCCGGGAACACACGCTCGACACCCACGCCATAGGAGATCTTGCGGACCGTGAAGGTCGAGCGAGCCCCCTTGGAGATGCGGCGGATGCAGACGCCCTCGAACGCCTGGAGGCGGGTCTTCTCGCCCTCGCGGATCTTCGCCCAGACCTTGATCGAGTCGCCGGGACGGAACTCGGGGAGCGCGGCCTTGCGATGTTGAGACTTTTCGATGGTGTCGAGAATTCGCGCTGCGCTCATAGTCATAGTCCGGGAAAAGGCCGTTGGGACGCAGGGTTCTGCCAGAGATCGAGGGGGGTCGTCAAGCCGGGCGCCCGACCTGCTTGTCGAACAAGCGATCGAGAAGGATGGCGCCGGCCGATCTGACCGAGAGATGGTTCCAGTCCGAACCGCCTTCGATCGGCGCAAGGATGTGAGTTACCGAAGGAATCAGAGCATCGGCGAGCCCCCAGCCCGTGCCGAGGAGGATCAGCAAGGGCGAAGGGTCGAGCGACATCTCTGCGAGTACGTCGGGAGCGGATACACGCCTCGCGGACGGAAACGAGTCGGCGCGCGCGGATGTGGCGACCACGATGGGGGGGCTGCCGTGTTCGGTCGTGATGTTCGCGATCACCGTCTCGACCGCGTCGGCGGTGCGCACGCGTGAGAGCGCACCGGCGCGAGACCCCGAGGTGGGTTGCTTGCGCGCGGGCGGTGCGCCTGTCGCGGGGTCGTCGAGCCACAGCGATGCGATGTGCTCGGCCTTCTCGCGCTGCGACGTGATCGGCGTGACGATGTGATACGCGGCGAGATCGTAGGTGGCGGTGGAGCGCGCGAGATCGTGGATGTCGAAGTTCGTGAGCGAGCTCGTCACGAGCTTCCCATGGCGATCGACGACGGGGTAATGCACGAGCGCGAGGTGTGTGCGTTGTGCGAGCGGGGGCGGCAAGAGCTTGCGATCGGCCTTGGTCAGCGAAAGGCGCGCGAACATGTCGGGGCGTCGCTTCGCGGTGCGCACGAGCGACTGCTGTCGGCGCCACGATGCGATCGCCGCGTGATTTCCCGACGCGAGGATCGCGGGCACGTCGTGCGCGGTCCCCGACACGAGCGTTGGCGGGCGCGTGTACTGCGGATATTCGAGCGTGCCGGCGCTGTGCGATTCCTCGTCGGCGCTGGTCGATTCGCCGAGCACGCCCGGCACGAGGCGCGCACACGCGTCGATCACCACGAGCGCGGCGAGCTCGCCGCCGGACAGCACGTAGTCGCCGATCGAGAGGACCTCGTCGATCGCGATGTCGATCACACGTTCGTCGATTCCCTCGTAGCGACCGCACACGAGCACGAGGTGCGGCAGCTTTGCGAGCTCCTTCACGCGTGCCTGCGTGAGCGGCGCGCCTGCGGGACCGAGAAAGATCCGGTGGGGCCGCGCACTGCTCGTCGATGCCGCGCTCGTCGATGCCGCGGTCGATGCCGCGCTCGTCGACGCCGCGCTCGTCGATGCCGCGCTCGTCGATGCCGCGCCCGCGGTCGATGCCGCGCTCGCACTGGGCTCCCCCGATGTCCCGCTCGAGCTCGCGAGCTCGCCGCCCGACGCGCGTGCGATCGCTGCGAGGAGCGGCTCCGCCTTCATCACCATGCCGGGGCCGCCGCCGTAGGGCGTGTCGTCGACGGTACGGTGCTTGTCGTGGGTGAAGTCGCGAGGGTTGACCGTCTCGACCGTGATCACGCCCGCCTCGCGCGCGCGACCGACGACGCCCCCGGCGGCCTGGTCGAGAGCGCGCTCGATCAGCTCGGGTAACACGGTGATCACCGAGAACTTCATTTGCTCACGCGCGATTCGGGCAGGCCCGGCGGCGGATCGACGGTGACCACGCCCGCCGCGACATCGACAGCGACGACGAACTGATCGACGAGCGGCAGAAGGCGCTCGATCTCGCCATCGTGGATCACGAGCAGATCCTGCGGGCCGAGATCGATGGCAGCGACGACGCCCCAGTCGGTTCCGTCGCGCAGGACCACCTTGCAGCCGACCATGTCGTCGAGCAGGACGTCGCTGTCGTCGAGCCCTATGTCCTCGCGATCGACCTCGACGACCTTGCCCTGCAGAGCCTCGGCGTCGTTGCGCGTGTCGACGCCTTCGAGCTGGACGAGCCAGCCGCGATGCGGCGTGTCCCGCGCGACGACGACCTTGCGCTCGACGCCTCCGACAAAGATCGAGCCGCCGGCGTCGGCGATCGCTGCGAGCGTCGTCGAGTCGGGGTCGTGTGTGTGAACGACGACCTCGCCGCGGATCCCGTGGGCCCGCGCGATGCCACCGATCTCGATGCGTGCGTCGCCCCGCATGGACCGCGCTCGATCGGACTCGATCGAGCGACTCGCGTTATTCGAGGATCTCGACGAGGGTGCGCTTGCGCGACGGAGGCGCGCAGGTCTGCACCACGGTGCGCAGCGCGCGAGCGGTCTTGCCGCCGCGGCCGATGACCTTGCCCAGGTCGGACTCGGCGACCTCGAGCTCGTAGACGTTTGCCTGGCGCTCCTCGACGAGCTCTACGCGGACCTCGTCGGGCTTGTCGACGAGGTTCACCGCCATGTAGCGGATCAACTCGGCGACGTCGGGAGAGACGGCGCGGTTGCGGTTCTGGCCCGGGCCGCGGCGGTCACCGCGATCGCCGCCACCGCGGTCGTCGCGATCCTCGTCGTCGTTATCGTTGTCCAGGTCCGACATCAGGCGGACTTGGCAGCGCGGTTGGTGCGCTTGATGACGGAGGCGAGCGTGCCCGAGGGCTGCGCTCCAACCTTGATCCACTTCTCGTAGCGCTCGTTGTCGAGCTTTAGGACCTTCGTGGTCGGGTGGTAGGTACCCAGTAGCTCGATGAAGCGACCGTCGCGAGCGTTGCGCTTGTCAGCAGCAACGATGCGGTAGAACGGTGACTTCTTCTTGCCCTGGCGGGAAAAGCGAATCGCGACAGCCATAAAGATCCTCGAGCAGTGCGCCCAATTGCGTAAAGAGCGCGGCAATCTACCCAGGCGTCCCCCCCCTGTCAACGTGCTATATCGGCTGCCATGCACGGCCGGATCGCCGTCGTGGCCTTCGTGCTCGCGACGGCTTGTTCCTCGAAATCAGAGGTGAAAACCAACGGCGCCGGTGGTGCAGTCGCAAAGCCGACGTTCACGCTCGTCGCGCTCGCCGAGATGCGCGGCCAGATCGGACCCTGTGGCTGCACGACCGATCCGCTCGGGGACATCGCGAGGACCTCTCAGATCACGGCAGGCCTCCGCGCCGCCGGACCGACGCTGGTGCTCGATGCGGGCTCGGTCTTGTACTCGAAGAACCCGATCCCTCCCCACCTCGAGGCGCAGGAGGAGATGAAGGCCGACCTCCTGATCTCCACCTATCGAGAGGCGCTCCAGGTGGCGGCGGTGGGGCTCGGCCCCGCAGATCTCGCGAAGGGCCCCGACAAGCTTCGCGTACCTCGCCACGTCGTGAACCTCGCAGCGGATACCAAGGTCCCTGTCGAGGCGCCGAAGATCGTCGAGGTCGGCGGCGCCAAGGTCGGCGTGTTCGGCGTGATCGCGGAGGGCGCGGTCCCCGCAACGGCACTCGCGATCACGGATCCCGTGGTGGCGGGCAAGGCCGCGGCGGCAAAGCTCCGCGCGGACGGCGCGCAGGTCGTCGTCGTGCTCGTGCAGGCGGCGGCGAAGAAGGACGCGGTCAAGCTCGTACGCGAGATCGGCGGCGCGGACATCGCGATCGGCGGCCTCGGTGCCACGGCGCCCGAGCCCGACGACGTCGAGCCCGAAGCGACGAAGGTCGACGGCACGTGGCTCGTGATCCCCGGCAATCGCGGTCAGGTCGTGTCCAAGCTCGAGGTGACCCTGCGCTCCGACCAGGAGGCCGGACCGCACGGTTCTGGGGGGCGCGAGGCCGGCCCACTCGTCGACGCGGTCGGTCCCGGCGCGGCGAAGGCGAAGATCGCGACGATCGACAAGCTGCTCGCCGCCGCGGACGCGGACCTCGCGAAGATGCAGACGGACAAAGACGCGGACCCCGCGTTCGTGAAGCAGAAGCAGGCCGAGCGCGATCAACTCGCGAAGGAGCGAGCTGCGCTCGAGGCGATGCCGCTCGTCGTCCCTGCAAAGGGCAGCTACTTCACGCTCGAGCAGCTGCGCATCAACAAGCCGCTCGCGTGCGATCAGGAGGTTCAGACCGACGTGACCACGTTCTACGCGGCAGCGGGCCATGCGAACGTCGCGGCCGCGGCCGATCAGAAGGTGCCACCACCGGCGAAGGACAAGGCGGGCTACGTCGGCACGGATGCGTGCAGCGACTGCCACTCCGACGCGGTCGACTTCTGGAAGACCACCCGCCACGCGAATGCGTGGAAGACGCTCGTCGATCGCGGACAACAGTTCGACTTCGACTGTGTCGGTTGCCACGTGACCGGTTGGGACAAGCCCGGCGGCTCGAACCTCGCGCACAACGAGACGCTGCGCGACGTACAGTGCGAGACGTGCCACGGCCCCGGATCGATCCACGTCGCGAAGGGCGGCGAGGAAAAGCCGCCCGCGATCGTCCGCATGCCCGACGAGAAGCTGTGCGCGACCGCGTGCCATACGAAGGAACACTCCGACACGTTCGATCTGAAGCCGTACCTGCGTGACATCCTCGGACCGGGCCACGGCCCGGCGATGCGCGAGACGCTCGGAGACGGACCCACGGGTGCGGAGCTCCGCAAGGCCGGGCTCGCGAAGGCGGGCAAGTTGGGTCCGAATTGCGTGCGGTAGCTCTCCTAGCGCTGATCGCCCTCGCTGCGTGCCCGAGCGGCGGCGGCGGCAAGAAGCCGACCGGCAGCCCCGGAAAGCCAGGCGTTCAGTACGGCATCGCGAGCTGGTACGGCGGTAAGCACCATGGCGGCCCGACCGCGTCGGGCGAGCGCTTCGACAAGAACGCGATGACCGCCGCGCATCGCACGCTACGTATGGGCACGCGCGTGCGGGTCACGCGCGTGAAGAACGGGCGCGTCGTGATCGTGCGGATCAACGACCGCGGGCCGTACGCGAAGGGCCGCATCATCGATCTCTCCGAGGCCGCGGCCCGAAAGCTCGACATGATCGACGACGGCATCGCGAAGGTGAAGGTCGAGGTCATCAAGTGAGCTTGATCGAGCTCGACGGGCTCACGAAGCGATACGGATCGATCGTCGCGATCGATCGGCTCGACGCGGTCGTCGAGGGCCAGGTGATCGGGCTGCTCGGGCCCAACGGCGCCGGCAAGTCGACGCTGCTCAAGAGCCTGCTCGGGCTCATCCCGTTCGAAGGCCGGGCACGCGTGCTCGGCCTCGACGCGGCGACGCACGGTGGCGAGATCCGCGATCGCGTCGGCTATATGCCGGAACAGGACGCGTTCCTGGGCGGCATGTCCGCGGTGGAGATGTGCACGTACGCGGGCGAGCTCTCGGGCCTGCCGCGCACGGAGGCGATGCAGCGCGCGCACGCGGCGCTCTACTACGCGGGCCTCGAGGACAAGCGCTACCAACCGATCGAGGGCTACTCGACGGGACAGAAGCAGCGCGTGAAGCTCGCGACCGCGCTCGTGCACGACCCGGAGCTGTTGTTCCTCGACGAGCCGACGAACGGTCTCGATCCGCGATCGCGCGACGAGATGCTGGCGCTGATCGCGGAGCTGCCGGAACGGCGCGGCTGCTCGATCGTGCTGTCGACGCACCTCTTGCCCGATGTCGAGCGCGTCTGCGATCACGCCGTGATCATGCATCGCGGGCGCGTGCGCTTTGTCGGGACGATCGACGCGCTGCGCGGCGTACGCGAAGGGAGCAACCTGATCAACGTCGAGGTGAAGGCGGATGCGGCGAAGCTCGCCGACGTGCTGACCGCGGCGGGCGTGACGTGCGAGGTGATGTCGCCGGTGTCCGTCGTGATCGAGCTGCCCCCGCAGACGACGACGCAGATGGTGTTCCAGCGCGCGCGAGAGGCGGGACTTCAAGTGCGCGGGCTGCAAGCGATGCAAGAGAGCGTCGAGGCCGCATTCCTGCGCGTGATCGGCACGGACGAAGACGAGGCGCGCTCGTGAGCGTCATCCACGACCTCGGCTACAAGCGCTACAACGGGCCGAGGCGCGCGGCGAGCACGCGCTGGCTCGTCATCGCGAAGAACCAGATCGCCACGTCGTGGAAGACGTGGTGGCGGCTCAAGGCGTCCGTCGGGATGGCCGTCCTGGTGACGTTCATCGCCGGCGGCGTGATGTTCATCCTCAAGGACAAGACGGTCAACGACATGTTCGGCAACGTGGCGACCACGTTCGCGGACTCGACGCTGCCGAAATCGATCCAGTGGTACACGCGCGCGGCGTTTCTGACGTCGCTGACGATCGGCGCCGCCGTGATCGCGAGCGACGGTCGCAGCGGCGCGTTCACGTTCTACTTCGCACGCTCGGTGTCCCCGCGCGATTACGTGCTCGGCAAGCTCGCCGGGATGATCGTGGTGATGGCGATGGTCAATCTGCTCGGCCCGTTCGTCCTCGCGGTCGCACGGCTCGGCCTCGAGCAGGACCTCGACGGCGTCGTGCGCATGCTGCCTTGGATCCCGAAGGCGATCGTGATGGGCCTGTTCTCGACGCTCGTGTTCGCGACGGTACCGATGATGTTCTCCGCGGCGTTCGCCAACCCGCGCCACGCGCTCGCGGTGTGGGCCGCGTATTACCTCGTGTTCGGCTTCGCGGTGTCGCGCCTCGGACGGCTCACGCGGTCGTGGATCGGCGTGCTCGACATCTCCACGTCGCTCGACGCGATCGCGATCGAGCTGTTCGGCCTGAATCTATTCCGCGGTCGTGCGGGGCACCTCGATCCGACGGAGGCCATGATCTCGATCGGCGGGCATGTCGTCATCGCCACGATCATCATCGCCGTCCAGGTCCGACGCGCACATGGTTCGGGCGTTGGAGGCTCGTCGTGACCAGCACGAGCGCCGTCGTGACCAGCACGAGCGCCGTCGTAAAGGCCGATCGCGCGAGCAAGTGGTACGGCCACGTGCTCGGCATCTCCGACGTGTCGTGGGAGCTGCGCGGCGGCATCGTCGGGCTGCTCGGCCCCAACGGCGCGGGCAAGTCGACGCTGATGAAGCTGATGGCCGGCCTGATCACGCCGTCGCGCGGCACGGTCACCGTGTTCGGCGAGCGTCCGTTCGACACCGTCGACGTGCGCCGTCGCATTGGCTACGCGCCCGAGCACGAGAAGACGTGGGACGAGCTCACGGCACTCGAGCTCGTCACCGCGATGGCGCGGCTCGCCGGCGTCCCCGCCCGCCGCGCGGGCACCGCCGCCGAACACGCGCTCGCTGCCATGGGCATGACCGACGCGATGCGCCGCCGGGTGCGCGGATTCTCGAAGGGGATGCGCCAGCGCACGAAGCTCGCGACCGCGATCGCCCACGATCCGGACGTGCTCCTCCTCGACGAGCCGCTGACCGGCGTCGACCCGATCGCGCGTGTCGACATCGTGTCGCGCATCCGCGCGCTCGCCACCGCGGGCAAGACGATCGTCGTGTCGAGCCACGTGCTCTACGAGATCGAGGCGCTGACGTCCGAGATCGTGGTCATCCATCGCGGCCAGGTGCTCGCGGAAGGCAACGTCTACGAGATCCGCCGGCTCATCGATCGCCATCCGCATCGGATCCGCATCGAGTGCGACCAGCCGCGCACGATCGCCGCCGCGCTCGCGACCGCCGATCACGTCGCGCGCCTCGCGTTCGAGCGCGGCGCCGTCCTCGTCGAGACCCGCGATCCCGACCGCTGCTACGACCAGCTCGCCTCCGCCATCCTCGAGCACGGCGTCACCGTCACCGAGCTCGCCTCCCCCGACAATAACCTCGGCTCGGTCTTCGAGTACCTCACCACCGGAGGCCCGCGATGATCCGCGTGCTCGCGGGCATCACGTGGATGCGCGTCGTGCGCGGCCGCGGGCTTTGGGTCAGCATCCTCGTCGCGCTCCTTCCCTGCCTCTACGCTGCGATGATGCGCGGCCGCGATCGCAGCGGCATCGGCGAAGAGCTATTCGCGTTCCAGATCCTCGTCGCCGCGATCCTTTCGCCCATGTTCGTTTCCACCAGCGTTGGCGAGGAGATCGAGGATCGCACCACGACGTACTTGTGGTCGCGTCCTGTACCGCGCTGGACTGTCCTCGCCGGCAAGCTCGTCACGCTGGTGCCGATCGTCGCGGCGTTTGTCTGCGCGAGCTGGCTCGCCTCGGCGCAGATCGCGTGGTCGGTCGTGCCCCCTGCGCAGACGTTCCTCGCGCTCGGCCTCGGTGCCGTCGGGCTCGGCCTCCTCGCGGCCGCGTTCTCGACGCTCGCGCCCAAACACGGCATGGCGCTCACGATCTGTTACCTCGTATTCTTCGACGTGCCGATCGGCGTCCTCCCCGCCGCGATGCAGGAGATCAGCATTACCCACCAGCTGCGCACGCTCTCCGGCATGTGGCCGATGGACGGCACGTTCGTCGAGGGTTTGATCGGGCTCTCGCTGATCACACTGGCAACGGGCGCCCTCGCGACATGGCGCATTCGCCGCCTGGAGGCGTAGTTGCAAATGCGAAGAATTCGCTGGGGAGCGCGAACGTCGCTCGCGCAACGCTCGATGCGGCATCGGGTGCGGCGATCGAGGGGTGCCACCTGGTGACCCGTCGTGCGGAGCTGGGTCAGTGGTTCACCGCGGCGCCGGTCGCACAGCTCGCTATCGCCGCGCTCGGCGGTATCCCTCCCGGCGCGCGAGTCCTCGATCCGACATGCGGCGACGGGGTGTTCCTCGCTGCTGCGCGGGCCGCCGGTGCGCGCCATGTTGTCGGCGTCGAGATCGATCCGCGAGCCGCCGAACGAGCACGCAGCGAGCTCGCGCGCGATGTCGAGAGGCACCCTACCGGCGACCGAGACCGTGTCGACCATGTCGACCGTGTCGACGTCGACCGTGTCGACCGAGTCGACCGTGTCGTCGAGATCGTCGAGGCCGACGTGCTCGCGCCCGACCTCGTCGAGCGCCTCGGGCTGTTCGATATCGCGATCGGCAATCCACCCTACGTGCGCGCGGGTCGCGTCGATCCCGCGATCAAGCGCGAGCGAGCGCGCGTGCTCGCCGCAGATTGGCCGGATCTGACCGCGACGCTCGTCGACGCGATCGCGCGCCACGCGGACGTGTCCGCGACGTGCCTCTTGCGCACGCTCCGCTTCCTGCGGCCCGGCGGGCGCACCGCCCTCGTCGTGTCGACAGCGCTGCTCGACGCGGACGGTGCGGGCGCGTTGTGGACGGCCATCGCGCGCATCGCGGACATCGAGGCGCTGATCGCCGCGCCCGCCGAGCGCTGGTTCGCGGACGCGGCCGTGAACCCGATGCTGCTCGTGGCGCGGCGCCACGGTGCGCCCGCGTCGACGATCGCGAGTCCGAGTACCGCGAGCCCGAGCACCGCGAGCCCGCGCACCGCGAGCCCCAGCACCGCGAGCCCGAGCGCCGCGAGCACGCGCACGACGAGCCCGAGCACAACGCGCACGACGAGCCCGAGCACCACGCGCACGACGAGCCCGAGCACCGCGAGCATGCGCACGACGAGCCCGAGCACAGCTCGCTCGCATCCGCGCATCCTTCGGCTGACGATGGCCACGCGCGACCTCGCGAGTCGTGCTCGAAGCCTCGATGACATCGCTCTCGCTTCCGAGGCTCGTGCCGCGCACGAGCTCGTCGAGTCGCGCGAGTCTCTCGATGTCTCGGCGTGGGGTGCCTCGCTCCGCGCGCCCTCGGTGTGGTTCGCGTGGCGCGATCGTGCACGCGATCATCTCGTCCCGCTGCGCGATCTCTGCGACGTGCGGCGTGGGCTGACAACCGGTGCCAACGACGTGTTCTACGTCCGGCGCGACGAGGCGAAGCGACTTCGTTTGGAGCCGCGGTTCCTCGCGCCCGTGGTCCGCTCGCCATTCAACGGCGCGCCCGCGCCGATCGCGATCGAGCCCGGCGAATCGCCGATCGTCGCGATCGTGGTGCCGCCGGACGCGAAGCTCGCGCGCGCGCCGCACATCCGCGCGTGGCTCGAGCGGCATGCGGCGACCGCGCTCGCGACGAGCGCAGCGCGGCGCGATCCGTGGTGGTCACTGCCGGTGAACCCGGCGCGGCTGTTCTTCGCGAAGGCCTACGGGCCGCGCTTCGTCCAACGGCTCGCGGACACGCCGATGCTCGCCGATCAGCGCGTGTACGCATTGCATCCGAAGCCAGGGATCGAGCTCGGCGCACTCGCCGCGGTGCTCAACGCGCTTCCGACCGCGCTCGCGCTCGAGAGCCTCGGGCGGCGCTCGATGGGCTACGGCGTTGTCGAGTGGACCGTGCACGACGCGCTGGAGCTGCCGGTGCTCGATGTCCGGCGTGCGAGCACGCGATCGATCGACGAGATGACCGCGGCGATGCGCGCGATCGCATCTCGGCCCGTCGCACACGTACGCCTCGAGCGCGAGGACGAAGCGCGCCGCGTCCTCGATCGCGCGGTGCTCGCGCTGGCCCCGGGCGCCGAGCTATTCGACGCGATGTGGGACGGGCTGTGCGCGTCCGTCGCGCAGCGCGATCGATACCTGTTGCCCGCGGTGTGACGATCTTGGACCTGTTCGTCGGCCCCGACGTCGATTTGCACCCTGCGGTCGTCTGGTGTTGGCATCGCCGCGGTCACGTCGAGGTGGTGCGCCCGGGCACCGCGGAGCGCGTCGAGCGACCAGGCCCATCGCGGCAACGTCCACGTCGCCGTCGCGTCCGACGGCAAGAGCTTCGCGAGCGGCGGCGACGAGGGCCAGATCTTGATCTGGCCGCTGTAGTTACGCGCGAAGCTCGAGCGACGCCGCGAGATCGTAGTCGCTCGCCTGCGTGACCCGCGCGCGCACCAGCGATCCGGCCGGCGCCTGTCCGTCCGCGAGATACGTGACGCCGTCGATCCCGGCCGCCTGGCCGTACCAGCGTCCCTCGAGCAGGTACTCGCTCTCGCTCGAGACGCCATCGACGAGGACCTCGATCTCCTTGCCCACCATCGCCTCGTTCCGCTCGCGGCTGATCGTGCGCTGGATCTCCATCAGCTGCTGCTGCCGGTCGGCCATGACCTCGTCGGGCACGCGATGGGGCAACATCGCGCTCGTCGTCCCCGGCTCGACGGAGTACGTGAACGCGCCCGCGCGATCGAACTTGGACTCCTCGACGAACGCGCACAGCTCGGCGAACTCCTCGGGCGTCTCGCCCGGGTGGCCGACGATGAACGTCGTGCGGAGCACGAGGTTGTCGATGCGCGCGCGCAACGTCTTCACGAGCTCGCGCGTCACGCGACTCGAGTGACCGCGGCGCATCCGCTTGAGCATGGCGTCGCTGATGTGCTGGAGCGGCACGTCGATGTACTTCACGACCTTCGGCTCGCTCGCGATCACGTCGATCAGCTCGTCGTCGAATGCACTCGGGAACGTGTAGTGCAGGCGGATCCACTCGACGCCGTCGACCTTGCCGAGCTCCCGCAGCAGCTGCGCGAGCGTCTGCCGCGCATCTGGAGAGCTGCCCTGATCCCAACCGTAGCGCGTGAGGTCTTGCGCGATGAGGTTCAGCTCGAGTGCACCGCTCCGCGCGAGCTGCGCTGCCTCCGCGACGATGTCATCGATGCGCCGGCTGCGCTGCGGTCCGCGAAGTTTGGGGATGATGCAGAACGAGCACGGGCGATCGCAGCCCTCCGCGATCTTCACGTACGCGGAGTGCGAGGCGCCGATGCGCACGCGCGGCGCCTCGTGATCGTAGATGTACGTCGGCGTTTCGCTGACCTGGATCACCGGCAGCGCCTTCTTCGGCTTCTTCGCCTTGCCGCTCGGCAGGTGCTCCACGCCCTGCGGCGCGATCGCCTTCGCGAGCGACGGAAAGTCCGCGCTACCGAGGATGTGATCGATCTCGGGGATGTCCTTCGCGAGCTCGTCCGCGTAGCGCTGCGCCAGGCACCCCGTCACCACGAGCTTGCCCGCTTTGCCCTTGTGCTGCGCCATCTCGAGGATCGTGTCGATGCTCTCTTCCTTCGCCGCATCGATGAACGCGCACGTGTTCACGACAATGACGTCCGCGCCTTCGGGCGCGTCGACCAGGTCGTGACCTGCTGCCTGGACCTGACCGAGCATGAGCTCGGTGTCGACCTGGTTCTTGGGACAACCGAGGGAGACGAAGTAGATCGAGGGGCGGCCGGACATCAGGAGCGCGGCAGTCTGATCTGGTGTGCTGTGGGTGTCAATCCTGAACTCCCGACGGGATTTCCCGAGCCCGTGCGACGAGTTGAAGTGGACTGGCAAACAGCGGCCACACCTCCCACCCGAGATTCTTGTGACCGCTGCGGAGCGCGCCGCCACCTGAACCACAGGAGGACCGATGACTCGTTTCGCTTTGCTCGTAGGTCTGCTCGCCGCCTGTGGTGACGATCCGCTGTCCTACTCCGCACCCGTCTCGATCAACCTGAAGGCAAAGTCGAGCGACACGCAGAACGCGGTCGTGACGGACGAGAAGTCCATCACGACCGAGAACGGCAACCCGTACGGGGCGTTCGTGTCCGACGCGCAGGACGCGCTCGACGGGCGCGATCCGGCGATCATCGACGTCGTCGGCGTCGAGATCTTCCTCGGTGCCGACTCGACGGGCGTGACGACGCTTGGCGAGGTGTTCGATGGCACGGTCGACGTGCTGTTCCAGATGAACGACACGAACAACACGTACCCGGTCGCGACACGCACGATCGATCCGAGCGCGAGCGCCGGGCCACTCGCTCTGGGCGTCGAGTTCCCCGCTGACGAAGTCCCGGATGCCGACTACGACAAGTTGCTGTCCGGTTCGTTCAAGGTCGTCGTCCGCGGCGACGCGGCAACCGACTTCGAGGGCAAGGGCGCCGACGCGGACATCCAGACCACGTTCACGTTCGCCGCGTTCGAGTAGGTCCGGCGCTCATGACCCGCCGGACGGCGGATCGGCGATGGCCTGCACGCCGGCGCCATTCATGCGGAGGCGCGCGAATGCGAGTAGTGCAAAGCCACCGAGGCCGACAGCGCCGCACAGGATCATCACGTCACCTTGCCCCCACAGGCCCGCAAGCGGCGCGAACACACCGAGCGCCACACGGCGAACCATGGACTCGACGGAGAGCACCGCGGCGCGGCGGCGCGAATCTGCGATCTCCGCGTTGATCAGCGGCTTGGTCAGCGGCGAGTAGATGCCGTTCGCGATCGCCTGCACGCCGAGCAGCACGAGCAGCCACGGGCCCGCACTGGCACCAGCGAGCCCGAGGAAGCTCACCGCGACCACGCCGAGCAGGCCCCACAACAGGAGCTCGTCGCCGGCGCGCTTGCGCAGCGCGTGCGTGCGATAGGCGACGACCGAGGCCACGCAGTAGACGCTCGCGAACAGAAGGCCGATCTCGACGAGGCCGAGGCCACGCGCGAGCAGATACGGCTGATAGAGGTACACGGTCGCGCGCACCAGCACGAACACGACGGCGGAGTAGCCGACGAGCCACAAGAGGCGCGGGTTGCGCAGCACGTCGGCGAGCGCGCTCGACACTTGCTTCGAGGTCGGCGCCGCTCGCGCGAGATCGCGATCGTCCGGCATGAGGCTCGCGATGATCGCCGCGGCGCCCGCCACGCCCGCGGTGACCACGTAGGGCAGCGCGAGATGGATCTCGGCGAGGAAGCCGCTGCCCGCAAAGGCGACCGCGCTGCCGAGGAGATGGAACGCGCTTGCCGTCGATTCGTGGCGGCCGTACTCGTGGACGCGATCGCGCTGGCGCAGGAAGTCGTAGAGGTAAGCGGAGTCCGCGCCGGAGCACAGCGCGATCGAGAGCGCAGCGAGCACCTCGGCGACCGCGAACTGTCCAAACGAGTCCGCCGATGCGGCGATCGCGCACGAGACGACCATCGCGAGCGCGCCGAGCTGCATCGAGCGGCGGCGACCGACGCGATCGGCGAACACGCCCGTCGGGACCTCGACGAGCACGACGACGCCACTGAAGATGCCGCCGAGCGCGAGCGATTCGCCGAACGTCAGGCCGCGCGACGCCTGGAACAGCATGAAGATCGGCATGTACACGTAGCTCGTCGCGAGCAGACGGAACGCGTAGAACAGGCCGAGGCCGCGTGTCGTCGAGGGTGTCACGGGCGCTCCGACCAGGCGAGGTCACCCGCCAAGAGGAGGATCGCCTCGGCGGTCTTGACCTGATCGGTGTCCCGGGTCGTCGTGTGCTTGCTGCTCCCGAGCGCGTCGACGAGATCGGCGAGCAGCGGCGCGGGATCGAGCTCGGGATCGAGGCGGCGCAGCGCGCGCGCGGCCTCCACGCGCAGCGACGGCACCGCGAGCTGTTCGGCGAGCACCGCGCGCGCCGTTGGATCCCCCATGTACGCGAGCGCGGACGCCGCGAACGCGTTGAAGTGCGAGTCCTTGAGGAGCAGTTGGAGATCCGGGATCACGTCTCGACGGCCTGCAATACCGAGTGCGATCGTCGCACGTGCATGCTCGTCGCGCGAAGTCTTGGCATCCCCACGAATGGTGTCGAGGATCGCGAGCGCCTTGTCGTCCCTTAGATAAGCGAGCTGCTCGGCTGCACCGAGTCGGTGCTGGCTGACCTGGAGATACCCCTGCAGCACCGGCTTGGCCCGCTCGTCGCCGAGCTGCGCGAGCCGGCTCCCCGCAGCGAGCTTCACGTCGCGGCGCCCCGAGCCAAGGCTCGCGGCGAGCGTCACGCGACCACGATCGTCTCCGCCTCGCGTGACCGCGTACGCGAGCTCGAGCTTCTGGACCTCGACGGTCTCCTTCGCGATCGCGTTCACGAGGTGCTCGATCGCTGCTGGATCGCGTGTCCTGGCGAGCGCTGCCGCGGCGACCTGCTGCACGCGTGGTGACTCCGACGCGAGGTGCTGCCGCAGCACTTGCTCCGCCTGCGCCACGGCCGCGCGCGGATTTGGCGTTGCCATCGCCATCGCATCGACGGGCTCCTCCGCCGGTGCATCACGGATCACCGGCGGTGTCTGCACGGGCGCAGCCTCCGGCTTCACGAGTACGAAGCGATACACGCCGTACGCGCCCGCGCTCAAGACCAGCCCGATCGCGACGATGACGAGCAGCCTGCCAGCGCCCTTCTCGCGCACGGGCTGCGAGAGCTCGCGCTGACGGCGCTCCTCGAAGTCGGCGATGCGCACGCCGCTGCGATCCGGATCGGGAATCGCGTCGCCGTCGTCGACGGACCACCTCTGGAGCGTGTCGTCGCGGCTCTTCGACGCCTCGGACGTCACGTCGACCGACGGTTTCTTTGGTACGGGCGTCGCGTCCTTGCGCGGCTTGCGCGTATCCGGCGCGCTCGTGACCACGCCCGACGACGGCTCGTGGATGATCTCGATCACCGGTCCCGAATCGAGCGGCAGGTGGATCTTCGGCACGCCGGCCGAGGGTGTGCGCGCAGTCGCGGGCACGGCGGGAATCGCGGTGGGCCTGGTCTCCGCTTCCTTCGCGTGCTCGGCGCTGCAGTACGCGACGACCTTTCCGGCGCGCACCCCGACATGGCGCGAACGCAGCGGGTCGACCGCTTTCCCACAGATCGGACAGCTCGTGTTCATGGGAATGCCAGGACCGCGGCTTCGCCGTGCTCGGCGATCAGCTGGTCGATGTAGCGCAGCATGTTGTCGCGCCGCACGAGGATCGCCGCGAGCTCGCTCTCGTGGAGGAGCGGCGCGAGACCGCCATCCTCGCCGACGTTGACGGCGACCGCGATCGCCTCGGGCGTGAGTGCGCGGATGCGCTCGACGAGCCCCTTCGGAAACACCTGCGTCCGGCGCAACGTCAGCAGATTGGAGCGATGGCCAAAGCCGAGCCGCGAGAACGACATCGTGTTGTCCATGTGGAGCAGCGTCTTACCGTCGGGCGAGGTCACGGTGTTCGCACCCGTCCAGCGATCCGGGTTGTCGATCAACACATCGAACAGGACGACGGCGCTGATCTGCGCGATCATGTCCCGCTGCCCTTCGGGAATCGTCGCTCCGAGCTTGAGCGCGGCGATCCACGCGGCCTTGCCCTCTTTCTCGTCGATGCGATGCGGTCCGAGCTTCGCGAGCTTGATCTCGGGCACCCACCACGACAGCTCGCCGCGCAGGACGCCGTTCTTCGCGAGCGCCTCGTCGGCGAGCCGGCGCGAGATGAAGCTGCGATGGCCCGGCTCCGCCGCCGCGAGCAGATCCGCGACGCTGACGGTGAACGCCTTCGCGGGAGGGACGCGTCCGATGCGAAGCAAGCGATCGAGGCGATACGCGGCGATCTCTCGACGAGGATCGGATTGCGGATGGATCTGCTCTGGCTTGAACGACGCCCGCGCGCCGCTCTCGAAGTCGACGCGGATCGACAGCGACGTGCCGCCGTGGTTGAGCTTGATCTTCGTGACCTTGCCCTGCCCGACCGGCGCGAGAAGCTCCGCATCGGGGGCGCCGTACACACTCTCGACGACGAGGGGCGCGGGTGGCGGCGGTGGTGGCTCGACGAACGTCGCGCGCGGCAGGGCAATCTCGACGGACGCCGCCATCGAGATCGCGGGCGCTGCCTCGGCCGGACGCATCTCGAGGTATTCGCCCGCAGCCTCGCGTGCGAACGACACGCCGACCAACACGCCTCCCACGCAGCTCGCGACCACGGCGAGCTCGAGCGCGATGCAGGTCCCGAGTCGCACGACCGAAACGGTATCACGCGACGGATTTCGCTCGCAAAATCGCTGGTGCCCGCGAGTGCTACTTCGCCGCGTCGTCGGTCGTCGTGTCGGTCGTCGTGTCGCCCGTCGTGTCGCCGGTCGCGTCGGCGGCGCGCTCCTCGATCACGTACGCGGCCTTACGATGCCGAGCGGTGGGGATGTGCTTTTGCCAGCATACGACGGTGCAAAAGCGCAGCTTGAGCCGTCCGGTATTGCACGAGGCGACCGTGCACCGGATGGCCGACGTTCCCATCGGAATCAACTTGCGGCACGTGGCGCAGACAAGGCTGGCCATGTCCACGTGGTAGCACGATGCGCTGATCTGGCACCACGCCAGCGCGCTTCGATAACCACTTCCGGATCTGCATGATCTCACTTCCGGAGCTGCGCTTCGATGTCGTCCGTGAGTTTGCTCGTGCTGCCGCGATAGACCCTTCGCACGATGCCATCGCGATCGATCACCACCGAGTGCGGGATCGTGGACACGCCATACCGGGTCGATACTTGACCATCATCGCCGACGAGCGTCATGCGGTAGCCGCCTTCGTCGAACATCGATCGCGCCTTCGCGAAGTCGTCGAGGTTGATCGCGATCACCTCGACCTGCCCCGCGTAGCGTCGCGCGAGCGACTCGAGCTTCGGCATCGCGCGGATACACGGACCGCACCAGGTCGCCCAGAAGTCGAGGACAACGATCTTGCCGCGATGCTGCGCGAGCGTGATCTGCGCGCCGGGCGTGCCCCCCTTCGCGATCAGCGGGAGCGCGAACGCGGGCGCTCGATCGCCGTTCGTCATCGGGCGCATCTCCTCCATGTTGCTCGCGAGCCAGCCGACCTGGACCGCCGCGCCGATGAGGACGACGGCAAGGACCGCGGCACCCGCGCGCGTCGCCATCTTCGTCGGGACCTGCGCCGCGGTCACGGCCCGCTCGACGGATGTCGAGCGCGCAGCACTCCCGGACAGACCGCGACGTGCGGGACGGATCGCGAGCGCGACGAGCACTCCTGCCCACGCGTACGAGGCGCCGGCGATCACGATGCTCGCTTCGCGCGGGAGATCGACAACCACGCCCGAGAGCTCGAGCGCGCGTACGACAACCGTCGCGATCAACGCGACGTAGAACATCGGCAGCGCCGCGACGCACGCGAGATCGAACGCTCGCCCGAGGTTCCGGCGCTTTCCGCCCGCGGCGAACAACACGAGCGCGGCGACGACGAGGAAGCCGAGCTCGACGGTCAGCGCGCGGGTGAGCACCTGGATCGCTGCGCGCGCGCCGAGGCCGACGTCGACGGCGGTCGCGAGCCAGCCCGCGCCCACGAGCCCGCGCAGCTGTGTCGCGAGCACGACGAGCGCGATCACGCACAACAGATCGGTTCCGGACCGACCCGCGTTCTTGCGGTCCGCCGCGACCGCGAGCGCCCACGTCGGGTGGACGATCGCGAGGCCTGTGCGCGAGACGAACCCTACTTCTTGTCGCCGCGGCGCTGCATCTGCAGCTTTCTCGCTTGCGCCACCACCGCCGACGGCACGCCCTTGGACTTGCTGATGTTCGTCAGATCCTTCTCGCGAAGGAACGGCAGCAGCTTCGTCGATTCGGGGATCGGGGTCTTCGGGTTGCGGCACAACGATACCTTCACTCCGTACAACTTGGTCCACTCGCGCTTCTGCGAGATGTAGCGAATGACTTCTTCGGCCAGAGACGCATTCGCAGCGTAGCGCGCGGCCTCGCTGTCGGTTACACCGGGCGCCTTGATCGTGGCGATCGCCACGATCTTCAACGGATCGCGAATCAACACGCCGCGCACGGAGCCGTTCCCGAGCGTCGCCATGCGGATCTTCGCGGGCACCGACGCCTTCTCGATGGGCACCTTGGCCTTGGCCGCGGCCTCGAGCGCCGCCGCGGCCTCCTCCTCGCTGATCACGGCGTCGCCGTCGCCCTTCGTCAGCGGGCTGTCGTCCGTGTTGTCCTCGGTCGCCGCCGCGACGAGCGCGTCGTCCTCGGGGCCGCTCGGTCCGTCCGACATGAGCGCGCGCGCGATCTCGTCCCAGCACGCGATGCCGGGGACCTTCACGCTGTTGCGCACCGCGAGCTCGACGACGCGATCGATCGTCGACATGCGCGCTTTGCGATTCATGTACATCGCCGCGATGATCTCGGGGTGGCGCAGCAGCGCTTGCTCGTTCTGCGCGATCTGATCGACCTCGCGCGCACCGCCCTTGTGCGCGAGCACCGCGATCGTCTGGTCCGCGATCTTCGGGTTCAGCACGATCGCATCGAACACCGCGGCCGTCTCCGCGAACATGCTGGCGAAGAAATGCAACACGCGCGGATCGAGCTTCGTGTCGGCGAGCGTTCCGACGAGTAGCTTCTGGGGGAGGCCGTTCGCCGTCGCATGCGCTGCGCCGCTGATCGAGACGTCGGCGTCGAGGGAGAGCTGGTAGAGCACCGCGACCTGATCGGCCGGCGGGAGCGGCAACATGCCCTTGCTCGCCATCATGCGTCCGGGCCCCGGACCGAGCGCGCGCTGCGCGGCCGCCGAGAGCGTCGTGGGATCGAGGGGCGAGAGAGTGAGGGACATGCGGCTCAGGGTGCGTTGCGGTGATACAGGATCTTGAGCCCCTTGAGCGTCAAGAGATCGTCGGTGGCTTCGATCGTCTTGGTCTCGGTGGCGATCGCGGCGCGAGCCCGCCGGTCGCGATGCACCGCGCCGGCCAGTCGACCTCGGCGCGGATGCGCTCCACGAGCGCGTCGACCATGCCGGCGTAGCCGTAGACGAGGCCCGCCTGCATCGACGCGACCGTGTTGCGCGCGACGACCTTGCCCGGACGCGCGAGCTCCACGCGCGGCAGCTTCGCGGCGTGTTCGTAGAGCGCCTCGGCGCTGATCTGGATGCCGGGTGCGATCACGCCGCCGAGGTATTCGCCCTTCGGGTTCACGACATCCCACGTCGTCGCGGTTCCGAAATCGACGACGATGAGGCCGGACTTGTACTCCTCGAACGCGGCGACCGCGTTGACGATGCGATCCGCGCCGACCTCGCGCGGGTTCTCGTAGAGGATCGGCATGCCCGTCTTGATGCCCGGCCCGACGAGCAGCGCTGGCCCACCGCAGTAGGTCTTGAAAAACTTCTGAAGCCCGAACACCGCCGGCGGCACGACGCTCGAGATGATCCCCGCATCGATCGACTTCCAAGCCAGCGCGGAAGAGGACCCTTCCATATCGAGCAGCGTCTTCAGGAGCACCGCGTATTCGTCCGACGTGCGCGCCGCCACGGTCTGGATCCGCCAGCTCGCCGCGAGCTCCGCGTCGCGAAACACGCCGAGCACCGTGTTCGTGTTGCCGACATCGACGGCGAGAAGGACGGTCATGGGATCTGTGCCCGATGGTAGCTCGCCGTTTCCGGCCGTAGTAGGCTCGGCTCCACCTATGCGCCTATTCGGAATCTTGATCGCGATCGGTGTGCTCGTGTTGACCGCGTGTGGTGGGTCCGACGATTCGCCGCCCGGCCCTCTCGCTCGCAACTTCGATGACATGTTCATCGCAGATGTCGATCCCAGCCAGCAGACCGGGGTCCTCCAGTCGCAGACCGAGTGGTCCAAGGCAAAGCTCGAGAACAACAAGGCGCAGGCCGACTTCGACGAGGCCTCGTCGAACCTCGCCAACGTGAAGAACGATCAGAAGGCCGCGCAGCTCGGCGTCGATACCGCGATCAACAACAAGAAGTCTGCGGAGCAGTCGGCCGACAACAACCGCATCAACGAGGCGGCGAAGGCGCTGCGCGCTGCGGAGCTGCAGAAGAAGGCCGCCGACTCGCGCGTGAAGTACCACATGGCGTATCGCACCTGGCTCGCCAAGCACCTGCGCTGGACGCAGGAGAACATGTACTGGAAGGAAGCGCAGTACGAGCTCGCGAAGTCCGAGGTCGCGAAGCGCAACAACAAGAGCCCGAAGGGGATCGACTACAACTGGTTCCCGAAGCAGGCCGACGAGCGTGGCAAGCGTACGGAGAAGGCGCGCGGCAAGGCGGACGGCGAGAAGCAGCGTGCGACGAGCGCACGCGAGGCGTGGCTCAAGGCACAGCAGACCGCGGATCAAGAGGCGGGGCGTCCTAGCGCGCTCCCCGATCCGATGGCACCGAAGCCGGCTCCCGTCGCGCCCACGCCGGCTCCCGCGCCTGCACCCGAGAGCTGATGACGCAGGCGACGGCAGAGGTCGGTAGCGAAGCCTCGTCCGAGGCCGCCCGGATCCTCGTCGTCGATGACGAACGCGTGATCCGCGAGATCCTCGCGGAGTTCCTCTCCCTCGAAGGGTTCAGCGTCCACACCGTCGAGGACGGCGAGAAGGCGCTCACCGAGCTTCGGCTGCGTCCGTACGATCTGCTGATCACGGATCTCAAGATGCCGCGGCTGTCCGGGTTGCAGCTCCTCGAGCGCATCGAGGCGGAGCGCCTCGGCGTGTTGACCGTCCTCATGACGGGCTTCGGTACGGTCGAGACCGCGATCGAGGCGATGAAGAAGGGCGCGTACGACTATCTCCTCAAGCCGTTCAAGGTCGAGGAGGTCATCCACGTCGTGGAGCGCGCCTTGTACCGCCAGCGCTTGCAGGCCGAGAACATCCGCCTGCGCGAGGCGCTCACGATCTACAAGGTGTCCGAAGCGATCGCGCTGTCTCACGATATCGAGCACATCCTCGACGTCGTCCTGCGCGCGGCGCTCGACGAGGTGAAGGCCGACGTCGCGACGCTCCACCTCCGCGATCCACGATCTGGGACCTACGAGGAGCGCGTGAAGATCGTCAGCGCGCACGGTCCCGGTGGTCCGCCGACCGGCCTGCCGTCGCCCGCGTTCGCCGCGATCAGCGAGCAGCTCGCGCTGGGTGTTCCGATCCTCGTCCATGGAGGAAAGGCCGGGCGGTACTTCACGGAGCACGCTGCGCCGCAGGACCTCGCGTCGTTCATCGCGGTCCCGCTCCAGGTGCGCGCGAGCATGGTCGGCATGCTGAACGTGTTCTCGTTCACGCCGGGAAAGAAGTTCGACGAAGGCCACCGCAAGATGCTCGCGGTGCTCGCGTCACGCGCGGCGAGCGCGATCGACAACGCGCGCCTCTACGGCGAGCTGCGCTCGACGAACGACGATCTCGTGAAGGCAAACCTCTCGCTCGAGGAGATGTTCCAGCAGACGGTGGCCGGCTTCGCGCAGGCGCTCGAAGAGAGCGACATGTACACGCGCGGTCACTCCGAGCGCGTCGCGGTGTATTCGGAGATCCTCGCGCGCGGGCTCACGCTCCCCGACGCCGAGATCCGGAACATCGTGCAGGCGGGCGTGATGCACGACGTCGGCAAGATCGGCGTGCGCTACGACATGCTGAACAAGCCCGGCAAGCTGACGCCCGAGGAGGTCGCGGTGTTTCGCGAGCACCCCGCGAAGGGCAAGCGCATCCTCGAGCCGGTGCCGTGTCTGCACGGGCTCATCGACGGCTGCTGGTGTCACCACGAGTGGTGGGACGGCGGCGGGTATCCGCGTGGCCTACGCGGACACGACATCCCGATCGTCGGGCGCATCGTCGCGATCGCGGACGCGTACGACGCGATGACGTCGGACCGCGCGTATCGGCGCGCGTTGCCCCACGAGGTCGCGGTCGGCGAGATCGATCGCTGCGCGGGCACCCAGTTCGATCCCGAGCTCGCCGAAGCGTTCGTTCGCTTCCTCGAGACGTGGCGCAAGCAGATGCGCGAGAATGGCCGGGACTCGTTGATCCCGCGGTAGACCTGCGGGACTCATTGGATCCCGCACACGGCTCGCGACGGCCATTGGATCCCGCACACGGCTCGCGACGGGCATGCGTCGGTCGAATCGATCTAGTCGGGACCGGGTGGATCTGGTCGGGGGATCAACAGCAGAGGTGCGGGGCCTTTTGGTCGCTTCGCGACGTCGAGTCGATCTAGTCCGAACCGAATCGATCTGGTCGGAAAAACAACAGGCAGAAGGGGAGTGACGGGAGAGGACCTTTGGGGGTTCGTGACGTCGAATCGATCGAATCCATCTCGGATCGTTTGGCGATTACGAACGATGAGTCAGCCCCAATTGCGTTCTCAGTCGACGAATGAGTGCTTTCTTCGCGCAGCGAAAATAGTCTCCGCTCCCCTCCCTCCCCTTCTCCCTGTTTATTTTCCGGGTTCTGGGATCGAGCGACGTCGGCGTGAGCCGCAAAGCGCGCGCGCACGCCTTGCACCCAGAGCGCGGGCGGGCTCATCGTAGTCCCATGCCTCTGGCGCGCGATTCGTTCTGCTCCTACTGCGGCACCCGCTACACCGAGCCACACGCGTATCCGCGGACGTGCCCCGGATGTGCGTACCAGACGTGGGCGAACCCGATCCCCGTGTGCGTCACGATCGTCCCCGTCGTCGACGGCGAGCGCACCGGCGTCCTCGTCGTGCGGCGCAACCTGCCCCCCGCGATCGGCAAGCTCGCGCTCCCCGGTGGGTTTCTCGAGGAGCACGAGGCGTGGAACATCGGCGCGGCCCGCGAGGTCGTCGAAGAGACCGGCGTCGTGATCGATCCCGACGTCGAGCAGCTGCACTGGCGATCGAGTCGGCCGCGCCCCAATCGGTTGCTGCTGTTCAGTGTCGCAAAGCCCGTCGATGCCTCGACGTTCCCGGCGTTCGAGGCGGATGCCGAGACCCAGGAGCGCGGCGTGATCTTCGGCCCGGACGGGCTCGACGAGGAATTCGCATTCGACCTGCACGTCGATGCGACGAAGCGCTACTTCGCGTCGAGGGATGTGACCGGCCCACACGCATTCGCACGCCGCTAGTAGCTGCGGTATCGTCGAGGCCTCGATGGCAGGGGTCCTGGGGAAGTACCAACTGGATCACCGGCTCGGCGGTGGCGGCATGGCTGAGGTGTTCATCGCGCACACCGTCGGCGCGGAGGGCTTCTCGCGAAAGGTCGCGATCAAGCGCGTGTTGCCCGGCTTTTCGGACAACCCCGCGTTCGCGAAGATGTTCGTCGAAGAGGCGCGGATCAGCGCGCGGCTCCAGCACCCGAACGTCGTGTCGGTGCTCGACTTCGATCGCGATCCCGAGGGCCGCTTGTTCCTCGTCATGGAATTCATCGAGGGCAAGGACCTCGACGCGCTCGTGTCGACGGGCCTCCTCCCGTTCCCCGTCGCGATCTTCGTGACGACGGAGATCCTACGCGGGCTCGGCTACGCGCACGACCTGCCGATCACCGCGGGCCAGGCCGGCGGCGACGGCATGCGCGGCATCATCCATCGCGACGTATCGCCGCACAACGTGCTCCTGTCGTGGGAGGGCGCGCTGAAGGTCAGCGACTTCGGCATTGCGAAGGCACGCTCCGCGAGCGAGGCCACCGCCTCGGAGTTCATCAAGGGCAAACCCGCGTACATGAGCCCCGAACAGGCGAACGGCGAGCGGCTCGATGGTCGCAGCGATCTGTTCGCCGTCGGCGTGATGTTGTGGGAGATGCTGTGCGGGCGGCGGCTGTTCGTCGGGGAAGACACGCGCACGACGCTCGCCGCCGTGCTGTTCGGCACGATCCCGCGCCCACGTTCGTTGCGGCCCGACGTGCCGAAGGACCTCGAGAAGGTCGTCATGAAGCTACTCGAGCGCGATCTCCCGTCGCGCTACCGCACCGCCGAGCTGGCGATCGCGGATCTCCTCGAGTGCCACGACGCGCCGAAGTCCGGCCGCGAGCAGCTCATCCGGTTGATGACCGAGCGGTTTCCGCACGACGCGCCGTTTCGCCAGAGCCGCTCGAACCCGGGCCTCACGCCCGTGCCCGCGCACGTCGCGAACGCCCAGACGATCGTCGCGCACCATCCGCAGCACCACGCGGTCGGCCCCGCGCAGCCCGCGGCGAGCATCGGGGCGATGCGCGGCGCCAAGACCGGCACGCTCGGGCCGGCGCTCGGGATGTCGACAGGCAAGAAGATCGCGCTCGGACTCGTCGCGGCTTTGATCGCCGGCGGCGGGACGTTCGCGATCGTGACCTCGATGCGGTCCAAGCCGGACAGGCCCGGCGAGGCGGGCGGCAGCGTCGCGAGCGGTGCGCCGACACCCACCGACGCGTCGGCACCGACATCGCCTCCAGATGCTGCGATCGTGGCCGTCACGCCGGACGCGGCGCCCCCGATCGACGCGGCGCCCGCACCCATCGATGCAGCGCCGGTCGATTCGACCGTGTCGGGGTCAGCGTCAGGGAGCGCCCAGGTCCGACCAGCCGCGAAGAAGTATGGCTACCTCGAGATCATCACGAGCCCGCTGATGACCGCCACGCTCGACGACGGGCGCTCGAAGGATACGCCGATCCGGAACCCGCCCTGGAAGGTCACGGTCGGAAAGCACCGCGTGAAGTTCTCGAACGGAGATTCACGATCGGTCGTGATCGAAGAGGGAAAAACGGCGAAGATCGAGATCATCAAGTGAGAGCCTCGATCGTCCTCCTCGTGATGCTCGGTCTCGCGGCACGAAGCGCGCGCGCCGATGGCGTCGGCGTCGTCGTGACCGGCGATGCGGCGATCCAGCCGCAGCTTGCCGCGCAGATCGAGGAGTGGCTGCGCCAGCGCGGTCACACGCTCATCGCCGCGCCGCTGCGCCCCGATGGACTCGGCCAGCTGATCGACTGCCTCGTGATCGAGGACCTCAAGTGCGCGCGCAGGATCGTCGAGACCGAGGGCCAGGCGCCGCGTGTCGTGTTCGCGAAGGCCGAGCTCGTCGCGACGGGAACGGTCCGAGACATCACGCTCACCGCCTACTGGTTCTCGAAGGGCTCCGATCCGATGGCCGCGCGCCGCACGTGCTCGGCGTGCACCGAGACGACCATCCACTCGACGATCGACGAGGTAATGTCGACGCTCGCTGGCAAGGCCCGGGTCGATGTCGGGACCCTCGAGCTCTCCGTGACGCCGGCCACCGCACAGATTCGCATCGACGGCGCCGACGGGACGACCGGCGCCGCCTTGCCTGTCGGCCAACACGTCGTCGAGGTCAGCGCGCCGGGCTACGCGACCCAGCGGCGTACGATCGCGATCAAGGGCGGCGAGAAGACCGCGCTGTCGTTGCAGCTCGTGCCGGTGGCGTCGCGCAGCAAGCTTCCGCTCGTCGGTATCGGCGCCGGCGTTGCGCTCACCGCGATCGGGATCGCGTTGATCGTGACGAGCGAAGAAGATACCGGCCAGAAGCCGGAGTATCGCGACACGCGCGCAGGTGGCATCGCCTTGACCGGCGTCGGTGTCGTCGCGATCGCGGTGTGCGCCTGGTGGTACATGCGCAGCAGCGCGACGCCCGACTCGTCACCCACGATCGCGGTGGTTCCGGGCGGGGCGACCCTCGGGTGGGTCGGGGCATTCTGATGACACGATCGGAGGCTGCCATGAAGCTCGCCATTCTTCTTGTTCTCGTCGTTGGCTGCACGAAGCAGAGCGAGAAGTACTGCGCGATGCATCCGGAGGACACCGAGAACTGCCCGACCAACGGCGAGGACGGCGGGACCGGGTGTCTCGACAACGCGGCGTGTGTGGCGATCGATCCTGCGAAGCCCGTGTGCACCGGCGATCGCGAGTGCGTCGAGTGCACTCCCCTGGAGGACGCGCGCTGTACGCAAGGCCGCGTGTGCGGCGCCGACAACACGTGCGGCGACTGCACGCTGCACGCGGAGTGCGACTCGAGGGTGTGTCAAACGGGCGGGCGCTGCGCCGATCCGAACATGGTCGCGTACGTGGCGGCGACCGGAGCCGGAAGCGAATGTACCCTCGCCATGCCGTGCAGCGATCTGCAGGTAGCCGAGCAGACGACGCGGCCGATCATCAAGGTCAGCGGAACCATCAGCCATGACTCGGTGGTGCAGTTCAACGAGCGCTCGACCACGATCTACGCAGACCCCGGTGCGAGCGTCACGCGGTCGTCGCAGGGGAACATCATCGAGGTATCGAACGACTCGACCGTGCTCGCGATCTTCGGACTGCGGATCTTCGGTGCCACGTCGACGGGCGGAACGGGTAACGGCATCGTGATCGCGGGCCAGACGAACGCGATGCTCGTGCTGGAGCGCGTGCTGATCGACGGCAACTACGGGTCCGGGGTGCGCGCCACCGACGGCGGCATCGTCACGATCCGGCGATCCGTGATCGCGAACAACACGGGCAACCAAGGCATCTATCTAGTGAACGGGCAGTTCGACATCACGAACACGATCATCGCGCAGAACGGCACGACGACGATCGGCACCGGTGGGGCGTATTTACTACCGCAGGGACCGTCGACCTTCGAGTTCAACACCGTCGCGGACAATGTCTCGAGTGGCGGCGCGACCAACTACCGCGGGATCACGTGTGCGAACAGCCTCTCGATGTCGAACAACATCATCGTCGGAAACGACACGTCGCAGTGTGAGGTCTCGTATTCGTTCTTCACGCCCGGCGATCGACCGGCCGGCACGGGTAATCTGGAAGGCAACCCGATGTTCAGGACCATGACGATGCCGTCGAGCGCGATGTTCTATCGGATCGCGCCTAGGAGTCCGGCGAAGAATGCAGCGGACACCAACGCGACGCTTTCCATGGACATCGATGGCAATATGCGGCCGATCGATGGACGTAGTGACATGGGCGCAGATGAGGTCTCTCCGTAGCATGCAGCGCTGGGTGGGGGTGGCGATCGTCGTGGCCTGGGCGTCGGTGGCACACGCGAGGGACGGCATCGTCCTCGAATCGTACGAAGGTGATCGGCCCGCGAACGCGGGCAAGACGCTCGGCCCACTGCTCGGCGAGCTCTCGCAACGCGGCTTCGAGGCCGGCGACAGCATCGGCCGCTTGTACGAGGGCAAGGTCAGCCGGCCGCTCCAGAACAGCCTGCCGAAGAACTTCGCGCAGCTGCTCAAGGATGGCCAGAACGAGTACATCCGTGGCAACTACGCGGCGGCCGTCGCCAAGCTCGGCCCTCTGATCGATTCCGCCCACGACAACTCCGGCGCGTTCGCGAAGAACCAGTCGCTACGCCAGACGATGCTCGACGGCCTGATCGCGCTCGCGCTCGCGCAGGACCGCAACGGCGATCCCAAGACCGCGCGGGCCACCTTCGAGGAGCTCGCGCGCAGCTTCCCCGGTGCGGCCGTGCCGTCGAACATTTGGGGCCCGAGTGCGGCCAAGCAGTTCGCCGAGATCCAGCGCGACCTCGCGCAGCAGTCGCAAGGCCGCTTGATCGTCAAGGCACCGGCGACCGCCGAGGTCTACGTCAACGAGCGCTTCGAGCAGAATGGCAATGTCGTCCGGAACTTCTTGCCGGGCGAGTACCGCATCTTCGCGCGCGACGGTGCGAAGCAGTCGCGCACGTATCGTGTGAAGGTGAGCTCGGCGGTCGACGCGACCGTCTCGATCGATCTCGACCTCGACGCAGCGCTGAACACGACCACGTGGACGGGCTTCGAGTACGGCTCCGGCGAGCGCGAACGATTCGAGGCGAAACACGCCTCGACGGTAGCGCTCGCGATCGAGGAGCGTGCGGTGGTGGTCGTCGGGATCGACGCGAAAGCCGGCGTTATCTTCGGCGCGCTCGTGAACCTGTCGGGCAAAGACGAGCGACGCGGCACCGTGCCGCTCACCGCGAGCGATGCGAGCAAGCACCAGCTCGCGCGTTTTCTGGCCGGCGAGCCCGCGAGCGACGATATTGTCGTGCTCACCGGCCCCGGCGCGCCCGGCAACACGACCGACACGACGATCACGAGACGCGACGGAGACGTCGTGGTGGTGGAGCCCCAAGAACGTAAACCGCGCTGGGGCGGCTGGCCCGTCATCACGGGCATCGCGACCCTCGGCGCCGCGGGCGCGGCCGTCTACTTCTTCTCTGTCGACGGCGACTGCACGGACGGGTCGA
>JBJXGN010000222.1:0-29531 GCA_046160585.1 Kofleriaceae bacterium | reverse complement strand
ACAACCTCGGCCCCACACCGAAGCCGCTCGCGGACATCAATGGCGCGCGACTGCTCGCGATCCTCGGCGACTCCGTCACGACGGATCACATCTCACCCGCGGGCAACATCGCGAAGGACTCGCCCGCCGCACGGTATCTCGACGCGAACGGCGTCAAGCGCGCCGACTACAACCAATACGGCGCGCGCCGTGGCAACCACGAGGTGATGGTGCGCGGCACGTTCGCGAACATCCGCCTGAAGAACCTGATGCTCTCGGGCGTCGAGGGCGGCTTCACGAAGTACATCCCGACCGGCGAGCAGATGGCGATCTACGACGCCGCGATGAAGTACGCGGCGGACGGCACGCCGCTCGTCGTCATCGCGGGCGAGCAGTACGGAACGGGCTCGTCACGTGACTGGGCGGCCAAGGGCACGCTGCTCCTCGGTGTGCGCGCGGTCATCGCGAAGTCATTCGAGCGTATCCATCGCTCGAACCTGATCGGCATGGGCGTCATCCCGCTGCAGTTCGACGCGGGTCAGGACGCTGCCTCGCTCGGCCTCACCGGCGACGAGCTCGTCACGATCGACGGCATCGCGGCCGGGGTCTCGCCCAAGAAGCGACTGACGGTTCGCGCAGGCGACAAGACGTTCCAGGTCACCGCGCGCATCGACACGCCGCAGGAGGTCGAATACGTCGTCCATGGCGGCATCCTCCAGTACGTGCTCCGGCAACGCGCGGCGCAGTCGTGAGGCGCGCGCTCGTCCTCGTGCTGTTCTTCGCCGGCTGCGGCGCGAAAAACGAGACCGAGGACTACCTCCGCAAGTCGAAGCAGATCACGGGCCGCGTGATCCTCAAGAGCATCAGCCGCACCGCGAAGCAGATCGTCGAGGAGAAGGGCGCGCTACCGGAGGGCTCGATCGGACCAACGCCCGCGCAGCCGTGCTGTTCGACGCCGGAGAAGACGTGTCCGGTCGACGCCGCCCAGTGGCGCGATCCGCTCTGGGACGAGCTCTTCGTCTCCATCGATCGCCCGGGCTACTTCCAGTACTCGTACCAGAGCGACGGCACGAGCTTCACCGCGTCGGCGACGGGCGACGTGTTGTGCGAGAGCAAGCCCGTGACGTTCACGATCAGCGGTGCGATCGGCGCCGATGGCACGCTGACCGTCGACGAGAGCGAGATCGAGTCGTCGACAGCGAAGTAAGTCGGCTATCGAGCCGGTGACGCGCCGTCGCGTACACACCGAAACGCGGCGATCGATCCAAACGTGCGCACGACCGTATCGCTGTCTTCGAGACCAACGGCGACCGAATGTCTTCCGTCGTCGGCGGCGCAATCGACATCAGACGTCCACTCGCTTTCGGCACCTCTCGTCATCGTGAAGGTCATCCCCGTCGGCCCGATGTACGAGCATTGAACCTGGCCCGGCGTGCTGTTGAACGGGCGACTGACCTCGACGCACGGTTTCCCCGCTTCGTCGGCGCGAAGAGTCTTCGTGTCACCACGTGCTCCGCGGGACCACTCCACCACTCGCGGCAAGCGGGCGCCGTCCCACTTGCAGAAGTCCTCCGCTCCGCGGAGGCGCACGAGCATTGTGTTGTAGCTGCAGTCCGCTCCGCTCTGTTCTCGGCACCTCCCTGCGGTCAGGCACGCCTGCCATTCCACGCAGCTCACCGGTTCAGTCTCAATTCTGAACGCCGGCACATGTTCCGTCTTATCCTCGATCGCCGACCACAGCTCACCCACACACCGTCGGACGCCTTCGAATGCGTCGCCCGCTTGAATAGCGATCGAGAGGCGCTGTGTGGGGTGGGGAAGGCGTCGTCTCGCATCCTACGAGCGCGAGCACTACGAAGGCGCGTTTCACTCCGGGATCTCGGTGCGAAGGCGAGCCGTGGCGTGGAGCTTCAGGACCCGCGTGTCGACGCTTCCGTCGGTCCAGCGAACGTCGAGGACGAGATCGGCGGACACTGGCCCTGCCTGTTGCGGCTCGAACTGGACTGCGATTTCGTCGTCACTGGCACCGGCGTTGATGACGTGGAGCCCGGTCGGAGGAAGCAGGGCGGTGAACCCATGATGCTCGTCTTTGGTGGAGCGAATCGTCGGCATGATCAGCGCCGTCAGATCGCTCGAGGTGCGCGGCCTCGCGATCACGAATCGATGCGTGCTACCGACCACCTGCTCCTCGATCCGGCGTGCCGCGGGGATGTCGTGCAGCGTGCCGGCGTTCTTGGAGCGGCGCGCTTCCAACACAGCATCCTGCGTTCGCTTGTCTTCGAACCGCTTCTGCCGAAGCTCGTCGCCCCAGAATCGCGGATCCGATGTGACCGAGTGATCGTCATCGATGTAATCCAACATCACCGTCGAGTCCGCCTTCTTGCCGTGAGGTCGAAGGTCGCCGGCGTTGTAGCCGACTGCGCCTTGGCCTCCTGCCCAGAATGCAACGAGACCGGCTTCACCCGCGCCCGTCGCAACGTCAGCGCCGTTCGAGCACTTCTTACCCGCATGATCGCTCATGTCGGCCGCGTATCCACTGGTCGGCGCGAGTTGCGAACTTTCTACGTTCGCGTCATCGACCAACGATCACGCGGGGTTCCGAGACACATCCTTCGGTAGCCACTGTCAGACACCCGTGGCAAGGTCTGCGGCCGTGACGGCTTTCCACCAGGTCTTCCGCGAGATCGCGGAACGCGAGTACCTCATGTTCGGCCTCGACGGACCACGAGGCGCTTCACGCGGCACGTTTGCGGTTCGCGAGCTCTACTGCTCCGATCCGCAGTGTGGATGCTCGACGGTCGTACTGCTTGTCATGCAGGCCACCCCGCAGGAGCGAGTCGCTGCACTCATCCCGTGGGATCTCGACGATCCAAATCTCCCATCCCTCGACACGACGGGTCCGGCGGATCGCCTCGCCAAGGACCTCCTGGGTGTCGTCCACGATCACATCCGCGATGACGGGTATCGCGAGACGCTCCGGCGCCATCAGTCGCTCTGGCGGTCGGCGGTCGTCGATCGTACCGACCCGGCGCACGCACGGCTCTTGGAGCTTCGAGGTGGCACACCGCCGCGCAGGCCACGTGCGCCGCGCGAGAAGCCGCCGGCCTCCAAGACCGGTGTCGAGATCGCGATCGCGCAGCGCGCTCGCGATGCAGGAAGCAAGGCGCAGAAGAAGTTCTCCGCCCAGATCAAGAAGGTCGAAGGGCTACGCGCGCGGGTTCGCCAGTGGCGCGAGCAGCGGCCGAACATCGACCGCGGTGTCGCGCTCTATCACGCCGAGCTCACGACGCAGCGCGGACTCGCGCGTCAGTTCGTCGAGGGACTGGACGCGCTGCTCGTCGCGGGCACGGTCGCGAAGAAGGCGCGCGCCAAGCTCGAGCGCCTGGTCTGCACGATCGTCGTGGATCTGATCGAGGATGGCCACGAAGACCTCAAGGCGATCCACGATCGATACGCGCAGCACTCGTACGACACGGAGGCCAGCGCGTTCGAGAGCGATGCCGTCGCCTCGCTCAAGGCGATGATGGAGGTGATGGGCGTCGACCTCGGCGACGACGTCCGCACGATGGACGATGTCGCGGCGGTGATGGAGCGCGAGCGCGAAAAGCAAGTGGAAGAGAACGTCACCGGCGAGCGCCGCCGCGGCGGACGGAAGAAGACGCGCAAGCAGATCGAACGAGAGATGCTCGCCGAATCGCAGCAGCGCGACGCGAGCAAGGTGCTCCAGGACGTGTACCGCAAGCTCGCGCAGGCCCTCCACCCGGATCTCGAGCGCGACGATACCGAGCGCGCGCGGAAGACCGCGCTGATGCAGGACGTCAACGCGGCCTACGCGAAGAAGGACCTGCTACGCCTCCTCGAGCTGCAACTGACGTTCGAGAAGGTCGACGAGAGTGCGCGTGACATCGCGGAAGACAGGCTCGTGCACTACACGCGGATCCTCGAGCAGCAGGCGCGCGAGCTGACGTCCGAGCTCGAAGATCTGGAGCTCCCGTTCCGCGTGCAGCTCGATCGGCCGCCCCCGATGCGCATCTCGCCCAACGACATCCTCGCCGCGCTCCATCACGACACGATCGATCTGCGCGAGACGATCGCGATGCAGCGCAGGGATCTCGAAGCGATCGCGGATCCGAAGCGGCTCCAGGCATGGCTGCGCACGGTCCCCGACCTACGACGTTCTGGTCGAGACATGCCGTTCTGATCCCAGCTCCACGCGTGGCTGTGCACGTTCGGTCGCGGCTTTGAGTTCTGAACGCTCTACCTCACCGCGTGGCGGTCGCACGATCTACCTCGATTAGCTCACGAATTCTTGCCCGCTGCACTTCACCGACAGGCAAGTCCTCGACGCGGCGCAGGAGCTCGTCGGGATCGACCAGCGAGTGTCGGAGTGCTGCGATCGCAAACTCGCGATCCTTCTCCCGGTTCGCGACGTACTTGGAGAGCACGAGATCGTGAGGCTCGAGGCACCACCCAACAGCTCCGCGGGTGTTGGCGTTGGTCACGGCGATCAACCGTGACTCCCATCCGGCAGGCACGATGGCAGTCTCGGGACCGACCCCCTGTGCGTAGTACCCGAACGTGTCGTGAAAGGGGGACAGCTCGCCGATCGAGCCATCGATGAGGTCCGCCATCTCGGGCTTGTTCTTGGGATACACGTCGGCCTCGGTGCTCTTGCAGAGCTCCGGCGGGGCCGAGGGAAACTTGCCGAGGATCGACTGACTCCCGACAACAATGATCTCGTCATCGCCCGAGATTGCCGCGGACGCACGGATCACGTGCTCGAGCTGGGAGCGATTCATCGCACCGTCCTCCACAGCGCCCACCGCGTTCGCGCGTCGAGAACTCCCACGAACGGCGTCATCTGTCGCAGGTTCGTCATGCGCTCGTCCTCCACCACGAGCACTTCCGCGACCACCGATGGCGGAGCGTCGAGCACCTCGAGCCACGCTTTGGCGCCGTGCACTCCGGCAGCAAGCCGGGCTTCGGCCACCGCACGTGCACGTTTCAGCAGGTCGGGATCCGCGACCATGCGCCGCGCGATCTCGCGGTGGTACGCGAGGCTCCGGAGCTCGGCGGTGCGGTGCCCGTCCACGCTGGATATGATAGCCGTGATCGCGGATTCCGGAGGTCGGTCGGTGCTCACACGTGTCGTTCCGGCATCATCCGTTCATGGAAGTCGTGAGCGCGCCCCATGAGGTCCGCGTCTTGGTCAAGGCCGTCTCATGTACGCGATGTCCGTGTCGCGCTCTGCGACCTCGATGGCCACCACGAACAGGGCGAGAGTACGCCATACTCGAGGAATGCTGACGCGCCCCCACCTCTCGCTCGGCGCCAGCACTCGAGGTCGTGTGAGCAAACCTGATCTCTCGCTACTCGAAGATGTCGTCGCCCCGAAGGTCCTGAACGCCATGCGTGTTGCATCGACCGCTCTCCGTGCGGCTGGTGTCCGCCATGTCGTCGTCGGTGGGCTCGCCGTTGGTGCGAATGGACATCCGCGAGCGACGAAAGATGTCGACTTCCTCGTCGGCGACGAAGCGTTCGAGCGGCACGCCGGCGGCCTCGTGATGATGCGCCCGGGAATCCCGATCCAGGTCGACGGGGTGGCGATTGACCTTCTGTCGGTCGGCGATGGCGAAGCTCACCTCGCGACCACGCTCGACGCCGAGCCGGGCTCCGCGATCGAGATCGGTCCCCTTGTCTACCTGAAGCTCAAGGCAGGCAGACAGAAGGACCGTGCCGACGTCGTCGAGCTTCTCAAGGCAGGTGCGGATATCGACTCGATCCGCACGTACCTCGTGACACACGCGCCGGCCCACGTCGCTTCGTTCGAGGCCTCCGTTCGACAGGCAGCGCAGGAGGAGTAGCGGAACCCGGCGTTTCGAGATGCAGATGGACGCTGAGTAGATTCTGTCATACACTTCGTATGACATGGCACGCATCAACGCTCGGCTGGACAAGGACCTAGCTGCCAAGATCGAGGAGATCCGCCGTCAGACCGGGATGACCATCACCGAGATCGTCGAAGCGGCACTGGTGGCGTGGACAACACAGGGACCGGCGTCGACGTCAGGGCCGGCACGTGCCTTCGCGACCGCGGGGTTCATCGGCTCGGGCACAGGTCCACGAAACCTCGCACGCGACGCGAAGCGCAGCTTGCGCCGGACGCTGAGAAGCAAGACGTGATCATCGCGGACACCGGCTTCTTCGTCGCGCTCGCCAACCGCGCAGATGATGACCACGAGATCGCCGTCGATGCACTGGACGGGCTCGCGGAGGGGCTCATCACCACGTGGCCCGTGATCACCGAGACCACACACTTGCTCGCCACGCGGCTGGGAACGCAGTCCCTGCTCTCCTTCGTTGCCGGCGCACGGGCGGGCGCGTTCTCGCTCTTCGAGCTCACCGTCACTCATTGGCCAAGGCTCGAGGAGCTCATGAAGCAGTACGCGAAGCTCCCGATGGACCTCGCCGACGCGTCCCTGGTCATCCTCGCGGAGGAGCGAAACGATGGGCGCATTCTCTCCACGGACCGACGCGATTTTCGTACCTATCGCTGGAAGTCCCGTAAGCCCTTCCAGAACCTGCTCGACCTCGATTGAAGTTCAGCCTAGACGACGGCCTTCACGATACCGCCGTGCACGATCGACAGCTCGTCGCCGAAGTCCGAATCGCTCTCCTCGTCGGCATCCGCCATCTCGTCGGTCTCGTCGGGGTTGATGATCGGCGCGGGGGCCGCACGCTTCGGCAGCTTCACCTTACGGCGCGGAATGAGGCCCCACGCCTTCGCCTTGTCCGCGAACGTCGACTTCGCCATCCCGAGATGCTCCGCCGCCGCGCGGATCGTCCCGAAGCGAATCAGTGCCTGCTCCATCGCACCGCGCAGCATCGCCTGATACGGCACGAGGTTGTTCGCCTCGACATCCGCGAGCAGCGCGAGCTGCGGGCTTCGCCCGTAGAGGTGCATCTGCGGGAAGAAGTCGCTGGGCGTGAGCTCCTCGCCACCGAGCGTGACCGCGCGCGACACCGCGCCGCGCAGCTCGCGCACGTTGCCGGGCCACGAGTGCCCGACGAGCACCTTCCACGCCTGATCGCTCACCGTGCGCGCCCCGGCATCCGGCGCGAACTCGTCGAGCATCGCCTGCACGAGCTCGACAAGGTCGCCCATGCGCTCGCGCAGCGGCGGCAGCACGAGCACCACTGTCGCGAGGCGGTGATAGATGTCCGTGCGCAACCGCGACGACTCGGTGCCCAGGTTGTCGATGCGGTTCGTCGCCGACACGATCCGCACGTCGATGGGCCGCTCCCACGATCCGCCAACGCGCCGCACGCGCCGCGACTCGAGCACGCGCAACAGGTGCGGCTGCAACTCCAACGGCAACTCCCCGATCTCGTCGAGGAACAGCGTGCCCTGGTGCGCCTCCACGAAGTATCCGTCGCGCTCGGTCGCCGCCCCCGTGAACGCGCCCCTCTCGTGCCCGAACAGCTCCGATCCGATCAGCTCACGCGGAATGGCGCCGCAGTTTACGGGCACGAAGTTGGCCGCCGCTCGCCGCGACGACTCGTGAATGATGCGCGCGAGCAAGTCTTTGCCGGTGCCGGTCTCGCCGACCACGAGCACGTTGCAGTCGCGGTGCGCCGCCTTGCTCGCCTGCTCCAGTGTTGCGAGGAGCGCCGGATCGCGACCGATCATCGTCTCCATCGCGGACAGCGGCTCCTTGCCGGGCGCCGACTGCGCGACCAGCGTCGTCTTCCCGACCACGAGATGTGCGCCCGCGCGGAGCTCGCCGGCCTCGATGGAGTTGGAGTCGACATACGTCCCGTTGCGCGATTGGCGATCGCGCACCAATAACGCGCCGCCCGGCTTGCGTTCGAGCGTGCAGTGAGTGCTCGACACGTACGGGTCGTCGACGACGACGTCACAGCTCTCGTTCGATCCGAGGACCCATCGCCGGAGCGAAAGGTCGAGCGGGTAGACGTTGCCGTTCATGGATCGGAGCGCGACGACGGCTCCACGTTGACGATGATCGTTGAGTGCTTGGGTTCGGTTCTGATCGAAGCTCATGGACACAGGACTCCCTCGTGGGTGCGGCGCTCGTATCTGGGGCACCGGATGGCGGTTGCGTCCGAGTTCGAGAAATGTGCCGTCGCAATCGTGCGAAACCGCGATCGCGTTTGTCCGGAGTGTCCGGAGTGCAGCCCCTTCGCCGGACAGACTCCTGTCCCCAGCGCGAGCGCGGACGTAGCGATCGCGATGCGCGCTACGAAGCGATCACGGCGCGCGTTCGAAGGCGCCGATGTCGAGCGGCATCGTGCGCTACACCGCCCGCGCGCCGGCATCGCGCCGCGCGGACGCATGACGCCGCCAACGACAGATGAGGTGCACACGAACGAGAAAAGCCGGCCCGAAGGCCGGCTCTCGCTGCTCACGTGAAGCAGTTAGTGATCAATCGAGCGAGTGGCGAACCAGCTCCATCTCGACCTGCTTCGGAACGCGAACGTTCTGCAGCGCGGGCGAAAGCTGCGCCTTCTTGCCCGACGACGTCAGCGCCATCGGAGTGTTCGAGCGCTTCAAGCAACCCCAGAACGCCGCGTTGTCGAACATGTTCGCTGCACCCGTCGGCACGAGGTTCGCGCAGTTCGGGTAGTCCATGTCGGGCATCATGTCAGCGTTCGAATCGTAATCGAAGAACGAGATCGACATGCACACACCGATCTTGTCCACGTAGTCGCGCTCGAACGCGATCGGCAACTCGCCCGTCGCGTCGTCCTCGAGGTACGGCCACAGGAACCGGCACTGCGATCCGACCGCCGGGCCCGAACCACGCGCTGTGAGGGCGCACGTCGCACCACCCGCAACAGGTCCTGCAGCGGTCGGTGCCTTGCCGAGAGCCGTGTCATCACCGTCAGCGTTACCGGCCGGCTGTGCATTGCTGATCTCGAGCGCCGCACAGATACCTGTGCACAGCGTCCTCGTCGAGCCCGTCATTTCGAAGAACAGCGGGATGAAGCCCGGCGCGCAGCCGTTGAGGTACGGGTTACCCGCGGGGTTCGTCCGCGGCATCATCCGGTCCGTCAGCGGCCAGCTCGTCATGCCGGATGGCGCGCAGCTGTACTCGTCGTAGCCAAAGCAACCCTTGCTCGGCATTGCAGGGTTCGGAGAACCGCACCCCGCCTTGTTCGTGCCGATCTTCAGCTCCTGCGTGAGTGGGTCACACGCCGGGTCGCAAACGCCGGCGACCGCCGTGCCGCCCGACTCGAAGAAGTCCGCGTAGCGCGTGCATGCGTTGTTCTCGTCGCATGCCGGCGCGCCACCGTTCACATCGCAGATCTGCTTGCACTCGCCAGAGAGGCACACCGTGCCCTTGGCGCAGTCGTCGTAGCCCATCGGACCGGCGACCGGATCCGTGCAGGCGCCACCGAGCGCGATCGGCGTGCCGCCGACGCCGCCCTCGGGCGCGCAGCCGACGTGACCGATCGGCGGGTTGTCCTGGTCGCTGATCCACGTGCACTTCTCGCCGGTGTTACAGCCGGTCTGCGTGAGCGGGTTACAGGTCATACCGCCACCGTCGCCGCCACTAGGGGCGTCGATCAGGCTGACAGTGCTGTTGCTGCCCCCACCACATGCCGTGAGCCCGACGAACAGGGCTCCCAAAGCTAGCTTCTTCATCTTCTCCGACTCCTTGGAAGTTCGTTGCCGTTTGGGAATTCCCCAAAACTCACGGCGGTTGCCAAAAACCTGCGGGACCCTACTGATTGTGCTCCCGGGGGTCAAGCCCATTTCGCGCGTTGCTCGCGGGTGCTGCATCGAGGGTGAAAACACTTAATCCTCGTCGAGAAAACGTGACGATGATGAATGTCACGTGGCGCCCGCGCGGCACCTAACACTCGCTATGTGACGGTGAGACGTGCGGTCGCGTCATGTGGTGCAACGAGGTCGCAATCGAGCCCTCGGCGATGAACGAACGGACCTGCGATCCTGTGATGTGTGTGGCGAAGCGAGCGCGATTTCGCCTAGATCGACGACGATTGCGCGACCCGCGCACGTTTTCTCGACGGTGAATGCGAGCGAGAACCGATGGAATCAGTCATCGATCATGGGGAAACGGTCACCGATCCCGGGGGCAGCGACCCGTTGTCGGGACCGCCGCTCGTTCCGATGACGAGCCCGGTCACGCCCGCCGCGACGACGGCGACGCCCGCGACGACGTACCAGCGCGCGTACCAGGCACGTTTCGGAGGGTCGATGCCGCCGGCGGAGAGCGCGATGTCGAGGGGCGAGTCGGGAGCCGCGATGCGCGCGATGGCGGCGCCGCCCGCGTCGCGTGCTTCGACGTAGTACTCGAGGATGTACGGTTTCTGGGCAGCGTCCGGTGTGAGGCGTGCCCGCCAGCGAGCGTCGCCGCGCGGGAGAGCGGTGACGAACTCGTACGCGAGCTCGCCGCGGCGGCGCGTCGCGATGACGAGCTCGAACACGCGCTCGCCGCCGCGTGTGGCGCGCGCTTCGATCTCGAGCGTACGGCCCGCGGTGCCCGAGGTCGGTGCCGCGTGCTCGAGGTCGGCGCCCGCGTCGGCGTAGCCCGGGATGATCTGCCTCTTCAGCTCCTCGAAGAAGGCGCGGATCTTCGGCGAGCCGCTGGTGTCGCGCAGCTGGTACCCCGGATCGATGTCGAGGATGCGTTCGAACGTCGCGCGCGCGGCGCCCTGATCGTTGCGAATGAACTGCGAGAGCGCGATGAGCTCGAGCGCGCGCAAGCGCTGCGCACGCGTGGCGCGCGCGTCGCGCGTGACGGGCGTGAGCGTCTGGATCGCAGCGGCGTATTCAGCATCGTCATAGAGCTTCTGTCCGCGCTCGAGGAAGCCTTCGATCGTCTTCGCATCGACCTGCGGGTCGGGACGCGGCTGTGGCTCTGGCGGGGCCGGGCGCTTGTCGGGGCGCTCCGCATGAGCGACCTGCAGCCCGAGCGACGATGCGAGCGGCGACACGAGCATCACCACAACGAGGAGGATCAGCGCGCGAGCCATATCACTCCTTCCGCGGTCGCGAGGATCGCGTCGAGATCGCCGTCGTCGTCGATGTCGGCGTAGATCGCGTCGGTGGCGGGAGGCGCGTCGACGTCGGCGGAGAGCTCGCCGGTCGGCGTGCCGCTGAGGAACGCGCTCGCGCCGTCACGCGCGAGGATCGCGTCGGGCTCGCAGCCTTCGTCCCAGCCGCCGAACGCGATCGCCAACGCGAACGGCGTGGGCTGTGGGAGACGCACGAAGGTCTGATCCTCGAGGCGACCGTCGCGATCGATGTAGAGGCGTAGCGGACCGCTGGTGAGCGCGACCGCGAGATCCGGATCGAAGTCGCCATCCGCGTCGACAAGCGTCAGGCTCGCGACGTCGAGCGGTACGGGCGGGACGACCGCGTCCGCCGCGCGGAACGTACCGGTGCCGTCTGGATCGCCGAGCCACGCGACGAGCGGTTGCGCTCGCTGGCCGACCACGAGATCGGTGTTGCCGTCCCCATCGAGATCGCCGAACGCGATGGCGCGCACGTCCATCGCGCGACCTCCGGACGAGAGCTGCGTGTTGCCCTCCGTGAAGCCGCCGGCGCCGTCGTTGAGGTAAAGCGCGAGGGTGCCTCCGCCACCGACGACGAGATCGAGATCGCCGTCGCGATCGACATCGGCTGCATCGACCGCTGCCGCGGCGAGCGCGCCGAGGGGACCGATCTCGGAGAACAACCGGCCGTCGCGGCGCCACAGCCTCGGTGGTGCGCCCTGGACGACGAGGACGAGATCGTCGTCGCAGTCGCGATCGAGATCGGCGGCGATGACGTCGAGCACGACCCCGACGACCTGGCCGGCATCGTCCGCCACGAGCGAGCCGCCCTTCGCGTCGATCAGGTTCGCGGTGGCACCGATCGCGACGACGACGGTGCCGCCCTGCCCTTGCGATGCGGCGAGCTTCGCGCCGGCGGGGCCGACGGGGTCGCCGATTATCGACGGCGCACCACCGGGACCGCGCTCGCAGCGATCGAGCGTGAGCGTGACGTCGTCACCGAAGTCGACCTTCTTCGCCGCGCGCGCGACGGGGACGCCGCCGCGATCACCGCGGACCCACGCCCACGCCTCGTCGGCAGAGCCCGCTTCTACGCGTAGCGTCTGCGGCAGCGACGCGAGATCGCCCTCCAGGCGATACGGCGCGCCGAAGTGGCCACCACGTGCGTCCGTGTCGGCGATGCCCACGCATAGCGCGTCGATCGCGGTGGGCACCGGGCGGTCGCTCGCAATCTCGAGCGTCACCGCGTCGGAGCACGCACCACCGCCGAGCGCGGCGAGCGCGAGTCCGACGACGGCGCGAGTGATCACGCGCGGACCATCGCACGACGCAGGCTGTTCGAGCCAGCGCGACACGCAACCCGGAGCGTAGTCGCGGACAGCGAGATTTACACGTCCTTCGCGAGTAGGACGGCTGCACGAAGCAACAGCTTCTTCGGTTGGTTGGCTCTGAAGTCAGCGTGGGTCCGACGAGTTGACCATGGTCCGAAGCCATGGTCGATGCTACCCTTCGACGATGGACTCGATGCCCATCTCGAAGTTCAAGGCCACGTGCCTCGCCGCACTCGAGCGCGTCCGCCGGACTCGTCGCCCGCTCCGTGTGACACGATTCGGTCGTCCGATCGCGGACATCATGCCCCCGACAGCAGTCCCCGAAGAGAACACCCGCTCGTGGTTCGGTTCGATGGCGGATAGCGCTGAGATCGTCGGCGATCTCGTCGCCCCGCTCGACGTCGAGTGGGAGGTCCTCACAACGAAGAAGAAGCGATGAACCTCCTCCTGGACACTCACGTGTGGCTATGGATTCTGCTCGATCCGAAGCGTCTCTCGAACCGGACGGATCGAGAGCTCCGGTCGACGAAGAACCAGCTGTGGCTCTCGCCGGTGTCGGTGTGGGAAGCGTCGTTGCTGATCGAGGCCAAGCGCCTCCGCGTGAAGGAGCCCGCGCAGGTCTGGCTCGATCGGGTGCTTGCCGAGGGCTCGCTCACGGAAGCGCCTGTCACGCACCAGGTCGCGCTCGAGTCGCGAACGATTGGACTCGCACATGCCGATCCTGCGGACCGTTTCATTGCGGCGACCGCGGCAGTCTACGAGTTGGTCCTCGTCACGGCCGATGACCGGCTGCTCGAGGGCCGCGGCTTCAAGACGCTCGAAGCCTGAGCCATCGCGAGAGTCATTTGCGCAGCCACACGCGTGTATGCTTCGCGTCGGACCGCTTCGAGTGAGCGTCCTACGTTGACCGAACCAAGAGTTGGGCTGATTTCTCATGAGGCGTTTGCTGATCGTAGGGTCGGGTTCTCTTCTGTGCGTGTTGTCGTGCGGCGAGACCTCGTCGCGAGCTCCGACGGGGCCGGTGGGCGACACGGCGAAGCCCACGCCGACACCCACAGTGCCAGTCGCGAAGAGCTTCGAAGTGGACTGCAGCTCGAAGCACGCACCGCGACCAGATAACGATCCAGCACCGATGTGTCTGGTCCCCGCGGGCGAGTTCACCATGGGCACGCCCACCGACGATCCGATCGAGACCGATGGGCCCGTGAAGCGCGTGCGGATCTCGCGCGCGTTCTACATGGACCAGCACGAAGTCACGTTCGACCAGTACGCGCGCTTCTTGCGCGATAGCTCGCGCACGCCATGTCAACGAGCGGAGAAGTACTGCCTGTCGGTTTCCTCGTCTCAACGGCGGGACGGGACGTTCCGGACGCTTGAATCCAAAGGCCTGGAGCTGGACCGCGAAGAGATCCCCGTCAAGCCAGGATTCGAACGCAAGCCGATCGACGAGGCGACGCTCGCCGCCGCGGTGGCGTATTGCGAGTGGGCCGGCAAGCGGCTGCCGACGTCCGCCGAGTGGGAGTTTGCCGCTCGTCACGATCCGGCGACGAAGACCGATCGGGTCTATCCGTGGGGCGACGAATACAAGGTCGGCGTCGCCAACCATTTTGGCGTCATCGAGCCAAAGCGCGGACGGGTTGCTGACGTGGGATCGTTCCCCGAGGATCGGTCTGCGACGGGAATCGTGGATCTGGGTGGCAATGTCTCGGAGCGAGTCGCCGACTGCTTCTCACGGGACTTCGACTGCGCCGTAGAGCCCTGCGTCGATCCAAAGCAGGTGACGAAGTGCGAAGAAGTTTGCACCGGCGGCACCGCCCCCAAGAAGTGCGAACCAGGCAGCGTCGCTCGTGGCGCCGACCGTGGTAGCAGTCCGCCTTTCCTCCGGGCAAAGCATCGGTACTCCCTGATGCCCAGCACGTCGATAGGAGTTAGGTGTGTCCGCGAAGTTACTCGATGACCGAAACCTTCACGAACTTCAAGTTGCCGGCGAGTGCGCCGAATCCATCGTTCTGACCGCCCACCTGGACGAAGTAGCTGTGCGATACCTGGCGTGCGAGTCCGAACTCGAACGTCACGCTCACTTCCCATCCACCGTCGCCATCTCGCGAGAGCATGGCAGGTTGGACGGCTTTCAAGTCCGCTCCGGGCTCGATCTCTGCGCCGATGTTCGCCGCTTCCCACGCGCGGCCACCCGCTCCCCACACGAGCACATCGCCATCGAGATCGAACCAGGTGCCCACGATCGCCGGATCACCGTGCTGCACGATCTCCTGTAGCGTGACCGGTTCATCGAGCTGACTCGGCGACGTGATCGGGCCGTCGCCCGACGAGCGCTTCGGTTCGTGGGCGTTCTGGTCGCCGCCGGGTTGCACCTCGTTGCCATCGATGTCGTACGTGCGCGCGACGCCGTTCACCGTCACGAGCTGCCCTTTGTCGCGCACGCGCCGCACGGCCTGGTGAACCGCCGCGAGCACATCCTCGGGGCTGCCAGCGACCGCGCCCTCGGAGCGAAGGATGGCGACGAGCTCTTGTAGTTCCTCTGGCGTGAGATCCGCCGGAATCATGTGGTCGAGCATTTGGCGGTGATGATCCTCGAGTGACAGTCCGTGTCCTGGCCGTGTCATCGACTCGATCACCTTCTCCGCAGTTGGCGAGAGCTTCTCGGGGTTCGCATCGGTTGACTTCTTCGGTTGCGGCCCATACGGCACGTCGTCGGCGGACGTCGGTTCCTTCGCGCTCTTCTCGTCGGCTGCAGGCGAGCTCGATGGGGCGTTCGCGGTGCCACCTTCTCCGGCGCCATCGCTGTCATCACCCTCGCCGTCGCCGTCCGCACCTGCGATCAACGCGGCGATGTTGATCAACACGTCCGCGATATCGACGATCGTCGACAGCACGTTCAGGACGGGCAGCGCCTTGAGCAGCACGCTCCTCAGCTTCTTCACGGCTTGCCGTTGCATTGTCTTCGCCAGCCGCTTCGCTAGCTTTCCCTGCACGCGCTCCACTGCACTCGCGAGTCTGGTCTTCGCACCGTCGAGCTTGTCGATGATTCCGCGAAGCCTCTTCGCGATGGTCTTGGCTTCCTTGTTCGCCGTCGCCAGCTTGTTCTCGATCAGGCCCTTCGCCCCGTAGTTCGCGCGCACACCTGGCGATTCGAGGCTCGCCTTCAGACCCTTGATCTTGTCGGCTTGCTTGCCGAGCTGCTGTGCCGCTTCGTCTGCCTGCTCGGTCAGCGCTCGTTGCGCTGCTTTCGCCGCCGCCACCTCGGCAAGTTTCGCGGCGAGCTTGCCGCCGACCGCGAAGGTGATGCGCCCGTCGAGCGACGCGGTCATTCCCTCGGGGAGCTGCTGCTGGAAGATCCGCTTGGCATCGCCGACGATCTTCACGGAGATCGATCCGAGATCGAAGTCCGACTCCGTCCCTTCCTTGCTGACGGTTCCGACGTTCACCTCGATCGCCACCTTGAAGCCCGCGAACTCGGCGACATCGTCGAGCTCGCCGCTGAGCGCCGACAGCTCGATCTTCTCCGAGAGGTTCTTGAGGTTGGTCCCCGCCGTCGTCTCGAGTGCCTTCCACTTGTCGCCGGAGACAACGCCGGTCTTACCCATTTCCACGGTCATCGTGAAACCACCCGTGATCGGTCCATCTCCGAGCTCGACCTTGATCTCGTGGCTCTTATGGCCGCCTCCGATGTTCGGTGCGACCGCTTCGCCCGCATCGGCGCGACTCACGTCCGAGCGTCCGATGAGCGCATCGAGTGTGGTCGCGTACCCACCGCCGTCATCATCTCCGGCGAAGGGATGAGGTAGTGGCTTGCGATACTCGCTCTTGGGCGTCTCCCACCAGTTCGCAAGCGCCGATGGTTCTGCGGTCGACGTCGACGTGATCGCGCTCGTCGCGACATGTGAAGCGTTCCCCACGGCGGGCGAAAGAAACTCGTTCGACATGAGCCGCCCTGTCGCGGCTCACGGGTCCGGGTTGCGTGCTTTCTCGCGGAATCTTCGCGAGCGGCTTCGCGCACTTATGCGCGGCGGCGGCGGCGGAACACGAATGGCGCGAACGCGAACGCGACGAGCCAGCCTGTGGAGCCACCCGTCGCGCAACCGCCCTCCTCGGGCGCGGGCACGACGTTCAGCATCACGTGGATCTCGGGGCCGAACCAGGTCGTGTTGTCCTGCACGAGCTGGAAGCCCTCGTCGAACATCGTCGCTTCGCGCACGCTCGGCGCGATCACCTCGAACGTGAACGTGCCGGTCTCACCGCGTAGGGCGCGCGCGTCGGTGCCGGTGGCGCGCGTCGGATCGACCCAGTCGCCATCGACGAAGAAGTCGCTCGCGCGATCCTGGGGCACCGCGGTTCCGAGGCGCGTGACGTCGAGGTCCCACGCGGCGGTGCCGTTGTTGCGCACGTGGATCGTGACGGTGCCTTTTTCGCCGGATGTCAGCGACTCGGGCGCGTCGATCGTCACGTCCTGTGCGTCGAGCATCGGCGCGCCACCCGTGGTGATGAGGTCCATGTAGTGGTCCCATTTCCAGCCGGGACCGGGATCGGTGTGCGAGGAGCAGTCGTTGGCCTCGCCGTGACCGAGGATGTTCGCGCGCGTCTTCGCGAGACCGTACTTGTCGGCGAGGTAGACGACGAGCTTCGCACTCGATGCGTACATCGCCTCGGTGAACCAGCGCTCGGGCGCGCTCATGTAGCCTTCGTGCTCGATGCCGATGGTGTTGGTGTTGTTACAGGCGTCGTGCCACGCGACGTCCTTCTCCTTCACCATCTGCGTGACTTCACCGTCGACGGAACGGACGACGTAGTGAGCGCTGACGTTTGCGTCGGGATCTTTGAACCAGTTGATGCACGAGCCGTAGCTGCCCTCCACGTTGTGGACGACGATCTGATTGATCGCGGTGCGGTTGCCGACGGCGAAGTTGCCGCTATACGCGGCGACCCACAGTGCGGGCGCGTAGTCCGCGTTGCCGAGCTGCTGCGTCACCGTCGAGAACGAGTCGCGAAGGTGCGGGCGGGCCGCGATGATGACCGATGCGCCTGCATCGTCGATGCTGTCGACGCCACGTGCGAGCACGCTGGTGATGCGGTCGCGCATGTCGGGTGCGAGCGCCGCGAGGATCTCGTGGAGCGTGGCTGCGGTGCCGAGGTGGCTGCGCACGAGCGCGGCCGATGCGCGCAGTGAGGCGAGGGGATCGGAGAGGGCGGCCTCGTCGGTGACGCCGGCGAGTCGCGCGCCTGCGAGAAGATCGCGCTCCGAGAGGCCGAGCAGACCACGTGTGGCCATGCCGTGCTCGTCGCTGTTCGCGAACGAGAAGCGGGTCTGCACGTACGACATCGCTGCGAGGAGCTCGGGCGGGAGGCTCGTCTCGGCACCGACGCGCGCGAATAGGTCCACGAGCGTCGACGTTCCACCCACGGTGATCGCCGGCTCGGATGGCTCGGCGGTGCCCATACACGCGGACAGCAGCGCGACGAGAAACACCCGCTTCATGGGCACGCATCGTAAGACATCCGAGGAAATCCGATCGAGGTTTCTCGCGACAAGTTCGGCCACAAGTTCTGCCTTCTCGTCGAGTGCAACCTCCTGTGTGCACCGGTTCGCGGATAAGATGAAGCGGTGACCTCGTCCGCTGTCGGCGGGATCCGCTTTGGCCAGTACGCGTTGCTGCGGCGCATCGCGCGCGGCGGCATGGCCGAGGTGTTCCTCGCGCAGCAGAGGGGACTCGAAGGGTTCGACCGCCGGGTTGCCGTCAAGCGCATCCTCCCGCACCTCGCGGACGCGCCCGACTTCGTGAAGATGTTCCTTGGCGAGGCCAAGCTCGCAGCGCAGCTCACGCACCCGAACGTCGTGCACATCTACGACTTCGGAAAACACGACGGCGACTACTTCATCGCGATGGAGTACGTCGAGGGCGTCCACGCGGGGCAGCTGTTCAAGTACTGCGCGGAGACGGAGAAGTTGCCCCCGGTCCTCGTCGCGCGACTCGGCGCCGATGCGGCCGCGGCGCTGCACTATGCACACGAGCTGCGCGGCAGCGACGGCAAGCCGCTCGGCCTCGTGCATCGCGATGTCTCGCCGGCGAACATCATGGTCTCGTTCGACGGCATCGTGAAGCTCTGCGACTTCGGCATCGCAAAGGCCGCGGCGCTCGGCGAGCAGCTCACGAACCCTGGCCAGGTGAAGGGCAAATACGCCTATATGTCGCCCGAGCAGACGATCGCGTCGCCGCTCGACGGCCGCAGCGACGTGTTCTCGCTCGCGATCGTCATGTGGGAGCTGCTCGCGGGCAAGACGATCGTCGGACGCGGCGACGCTGTCGACGCGATGCGCGCGATCCGCGACGGCAAGCTGCCACTGATCACCAACGCGGCACCGAAGACACCGCCCGCGCTCGCGAAGGCGCTCGGCTGGGCGATGGCGACGCGCCGCGAGAACCGCGCGACCGCGATGGACTTCGCGCAGGCGCTCGAGGCGTACATCAAGTCGTCGCCCGAGATCGCGACGTCGATGCAGCTCGCGAGCTGGATCCGCCAGCGCTTCCCGCGCGATCAACCATCGACCGGCCAACACGCCGCGATCCCCGGCGTGTCCGTCGGGACGCGTGCGTCGCCCGGCACGCTACAAGGCAGCACGGAGACGCCGCGCGACTCCGGCACCGCCGTGTCCGAAGGGACATCCGCGGCGCCCGACACGCCCGCGCACGAGCTCATCGCGGCGTCGCGCGTGACCGGTGCAGACATTCTCGAGGGCGCCGACACGATCGCGGTCTTGGACGGTGAGCCCGACGAGAAGGCTACGCTGATCTCCGACGGTGATCACGACGACGAGAACGACGTCGAGCGCATCACTATCGACGAGCGAAACCTCGTCCGCCCCGTGCAGATGCAACCTGTCGCGCCCGCGCCCCGCACCAAGATGCCGGATCCACGCACGCGCTCGCCGAGCCAGGCGACGAGCCCGCGCAGTACACCGGATCCCGCACGCGCGAGAACGACGAGCGCGGCGCCCGATCTGCGAAGCGCGGCCGATCCGTTTCCGAGGTCGCCGACCGATCCAGGCGCACGACGCCCGCCCGATCCGCGGGTACGCTCGACGAGCGAGGCACCCGATCCGCGAGCGACACCCGATCGCGCGAGGTCGAGTGCTGCGCCCGGTTCTGATGCGCGAGGCACGGCGAACGATCCGCGGCCGAAGTCGCCGATCGACCCGAACCCGCGACGGCCTGGCCTTCAAGGTCCACGTGCGGGGATCGTCGAGCCGCGACGCACGTTGCCCGAACCGAACCGCGCGCGCACGGCATCCTCGGCGCCGTCCGCGAGCACGCCGAGCACCGGCATTGCGAAGCCCGGCCCGTCGAGCGAAGCGACGCTGCTCAAGCCGCAGACGTTCGATCCGCAGAGTCCGTCGGCCGAGATGACCGCCGCACGCGAGCCGATCCGCGGCACTCCATCGACCGAGATGACCGCGATGTCGACGCCGGTCCCTTCGCACACCACGACGGATCGCGATCGTGAGGCTGCGACGCGCGATCGCATGCGTGCGCAGACCGGCCCGGATCCCGATACCGCGCGCGATCAACATGGTGTCGGACTCGCCGCGCTGACCGAGGTCACGCGTCGCGGCGCGACGCCGATGCCTGCGCCACCGACGGAGACCAAACCTCAGCCGCTCGGGGGGCCGGCGTGGCTCGCGCGTGCGTCGCAGTGGTTCGCGTCGCTGCCGCCATCGCTGCGCGGGCGCAACGCGACGCTGATCGGCGCGCTCGCCGGAGTCGCGGTCCTGTCGTTCATCGTCGCGCTGGCGGCGAAGTCGTGCGGCAGAAGCGCGCCCGCAAGGACAGACGCGTCGGTCGTGCAGGGGGATACGGTCGTGTTGGGTGACGGGACGAACACGAACGACGCGGACATCGGCGCGAACGGTGCGGGCACGGGTGGCGCGGGCGCCGGCACCATCGGCGAGGACGGCACGAACACGAACGGCTCGAGCGCCGGTACGAACGCGAACGACGCGGGCGTCGACACGAACGGAGGGGGCGTCGGCGCGGACACGGACGGCGGGCAGTTCCTCGATCCGCACATCGATCTCGAACCGCCCGACGCGGGCGCGCCCGACGCCGCGCGCGAGCCGACAATCCGTCCCGATGCCGGCGCGCCACCGACGAGCGTGCTCGAGGTCCGCACGCAGCCGACGGGCGGCGTCGTGACGGTGAAGGGCATCGACGAGGTGCGCATCGATCCCGCGCGCTTCGCTCTCGAGCCCGGGCACTACGAGGTCAACGCCGAGTTTCCGGGCTACCTGCCGGAGAAGCGCGAGGTCGTCATGGAGCGCGGACTCGACGTCGTGCAGGAGATCGCGTTCACGCGGAAGAAGCCGGGCAAGCAGCCGCCGCAGACGGGCAAGCTCACCGCGCGCACGGTGCCGTACAGCGCCGTGTACATGAACGGCAAGTTGCTCGGCGAGACGCCGTTCGCGGAGCGCGCGTTGCCCATCGGGACGTACACGCTGACGTTCAAGAACCCCGACAAGGGCACGGTGACGAGGAAGATCAAGATCACGGCGAACAAGACGACGAAGGTGAACTTCACGTTCCCGTAGCCCATCGGATGTCGGCGCCTCGGGGTTCCCCGCGATCGGCTGGGACTCGACGTTCTAACCGCGCAGCTCGCGGATCGCGCCGCTCGACGTGGTGTGTGCGCGAGATACGGTGCACGAGATCCTCGTGCGCCCCACGCGCGCGTCTCGTAGTCGGCGAACCCGACCTCTAGATCAGTTGGCACGTGAGCGTGAGCCCACTGGCGGCCGTACCGTCACAGAAGTCACCGCACGGCTCGTCCGTCATACATCCACAGCTCGTGCAGCCCGCCGGAAGCGGCATGCAGGAGAACGAGTCCGGCTCGCCGCTGCGATCCGAGACGGTACGAAGACAGAACTCGTTGGAGAGGTCGCATGTCCTGAACCCGCACGTGAACTCGCCCGCCGGCACCGGGCACGAACCGATCGCACTGACGTCCGTGCCGGCGCCGTTGGCATCGCATACGTTGGAATGAACGACGCCATCGCAACCGCAGACTGGATCGAATAGATCGGGACACGCGGTCGGACGAGTCCGACAGGTTCCCTGCTCGTCGGTTGCACCACAGGAGTTGCGCGCGAAGTCGCAGAACTCGTTCGACGAACAGCTCGTACCCGCAAAGCCACCACAGGCGCTCCCTGATCCGCCTCCGTCGGGGAACCGGCCGCCCATTCCGCGTTCGTTGCACGCAACGAGCAACACACCGATCACCAAGAGTCGAATCATCGAGACACCATCGTCCAACACTCGTGCCATCCGCGCACGCGAGATTCTCGTGAGATAAGTCCCACGGCGCTCAGAAAACTGAGGGCACGGCTGGGTGGACAGCAGAACATTCAGGGCTCGAGGCCCGTGGCCCACGAGTACTTCGGCTTCGTGTTGAAGTGGTGCGTCGCGTTGATGACACGAACCGTTCCAGACTTGCTGCGCATCACGATCGACTCGGTCTTCGCGCTGTCGCCGAAGAAGCGAACACCATCGAGCAGGTAGCCCTTGGTCACGCCCGTGGCGGCGAACATGACGTCGCCTTTGGCGAGGTCTTCCGTCGTGTAGATCGTGTCCTCGCTCTTGACCCCCATGCGCTTCGCGCGCGCGCGCTCTTCGTCGTTGCGGAAGCGCAAACGGCCCTGCAATTCGCCGCCGACGCATTTCATCGCCGCCGCCGCGATCACGCCTTCAGGTGCACCACCAGTGCCGAACAACACGTCGATGCCCGAATCGGGATTCGCGGTCATGACGGCGCCGCTCACGTCGCCATCGCCGATCAAGCGAATGCGCGCGCCTGCCTGACGAACTTCGGCGATCAGATCCGAGTGGCGATCGCGGTCGAGGATGACCGCGGTGCAGTCGCTGATCTTCTTGCCCTTTGCCTTCGCGATACGCTCGAGGTTCCAGGTCGGCGATTCGCGTAGATCGATCTGGCCGCGCGCTTCGGGGCCCACCGCGATCTTCTGCATGTACGTGTCGGGTGCGTTCAGGAACTGGCCGTCGTCGGCGATCGCGATGACGCTGATCGCATCGGGCGCGCCCGTCGCGCACAGGTTGGTTCCTTCGAGCGGATCGACCGCGATATCGACCTTGAGCGAGTTGCTATCGTTGCGCGCCCATCCGGCGCCGACCGTCTCGCCAATGAACAGCATCGGCGCCTCGTCGCGCTCGCCCTCGCCGATCACGACGGTGCCGCGAATGTCGATCGCGTCGAACGCGCGACGCATCGCCTCGACGGCGACGTGATCCGCGTGCTTGCGATCGCCGCGACCCATGAGGCGCGCCGATGCGAGCGCGGCGGCCTCCGTGATGCGAACCACTTCGAGGGCGAGGTTGCGATCTTGCATCCGGGAGGTGTACCGCCCGGATCGCCCCGCGATCAACGAGAGGAATCGAGCTTCAGGCCTCGCCCGCGTCGAGAACGGGTCATCCGAAGGCGCCCTGGTTCCCGAAAATGTCTCGATCGATAGCGCCCTCGTCTCGACGCGCAGGCGAACCTCGTCGAGAAACGTCTCGTGTCGACGCACGCGTCGTCGAGATCCTCGGCTCAGTGTGCCTGCGTCTTCGGTCCGTCGCCGACCGGGCCGACGTAGTGGATCGCCCCACGCAGCTGCTCGGGCAACGCTTTGGGGCGACCGTTCGAGCCGACGATCGCATGGCGCGTGTGACCCTCCGCGACGAGGACCGCCGGCGTGCCCTTCGTGACGCGGTAGCCGAACCGAAGCGACGCGCCGCGCAGCTCGATCACCTCGATCTCGACGGCGAGCACGTCCTCGTACTTCGCGGGCGTCTTGTAGGTGCAGTGCGCCTCGACGACGGGCATCGCGACGTCCCAGTCGACGAGGTCCTGATAGGTACGTCCGAGCGCACGCCAGTATGCGGCGCGAGCGCTCTCGAAGTAGCGCATGTAGTTGCCGTAGTAGACGACGCCCATCTGGTCGGTGTCACCGAAGATCACGCGAATGTCGTGCAGCATGTCAGCTCGCGATCCGGATCACGCGCGTGGGAGTGCGCACGATCGAGAGACGATCGATCTCTGCGAGCGCCGCGCGAACATCGCCCTCGCGCGCATCGTGCGTGAGCACGACGACCGAGACCGGCTGATCGTGTTGAGCGGCCCCCGCATCCTGCACGACCTGGGCGATGGACACGCGCTGCGCGCCGAGGATGGTCATCAGCTGGCCGAGTACACCGGGCTGGTCCTGCACGCCGAAGCGAAGGTAGTACGCACTGCGCAGATCCTCGACGGGCACGAGCGGCCGATGCGTCGTCGGACGCGGTCGTGCGGGCGAGCCGGCAGCGCGAGCGAACATGTTGCGTGCGATCTCGATGACGTCCGAGACCACCGACATCGCAGTCGGCAACATGCCCGCTCCGGCGCCGTAGTACATCGACGGGCCGAGCGCATAGCTGTGCACGTAGACGGCATTCTTCGCGCCGTTGACGTCCGCGAGCAGCCAGTTCTGCGGGACCAGCGCCGGGTGCACGCGCGCTTCGATCGCGTGGCCGCCAAGAAGATGAGATGCCCGCGCGATGACGAGCGGCTTGATCACGAAGCCGAACTTCTCGGCGTACGCGATGTCGATCGGCTCGACGACGTCGATGCCCTCCGTCGGGATCGCAGTGACATCGACGTGCGTCCCGAAGCACAGGTTCACGAGGATCGCGAGCTTGTGCGCCGCGTCGCCGCCGCCGACGTCGAGCGCCGGATCCGCTTCGGCGTAGCCGAGCGCCTGCGCGTCGCGGAGGATGTCCGCGAACGGGCGGCGCGTCTCGGTCATCGTCGAGAGGATGTAGTTCGACGTGCCGTTGACGATGCCGTGGATCTTCTCGACGCGATCGGAAGCGAGGCCTTCGCGCAACACGCGAATGATCGGCACGCCGCCGCACACCGCGGCCTCGTAGTAGACGTCGACGTTCTGCGCTTCCGCGGCCGCGAACACCTCGGTCCAGTGCTCCGCGAGCAGCGCCTTGTTCGCGGTGACGACGTGGCGCTTCCGCGCGATCGCGGAGAGCACCGCGTCGCGCGCCTGCGTCGTACCACCGATCAGCTCGCACACGATGTCGACGTCGTCGCGCGCGATCGCTGCTTCGACGTCCGTCGTGAGCAGGGCGCGATCGACGTCGACGACGCGGTTCACTTTGTCCGGATCACGGACAGCGATCGCCCGCACCACGATGCGTGCCCCGAGGCGCGCCTCGATCGCGGCGGCGTTCTCGTCGAGCAGCTTGACCACGCCGCCGCCGACGTTGCCGAGACCGAGGAGTGCGACGCCGATGGTGCGGGGCTCGCTCATTGCGCTCGCTTGTACGAGTAGTGCTCGCTGCCGATCACCCAGTTGTCACCGGACTTGCGCAGCACGAATGTGACGATGCCGTTCTCGGTCACCGAGGTCGAGCCGCCGGCAGCTACGATCTCTCGCGTCATCGTCGCGTACGCGAACGCGGCATCCGCTCCGAGCGAGACGACGCTGGTGTCCTTCAGGCGGATGAAGATCTTGTCGGCGAGCTTCAGGCGCTCCTTCAACATGCCGCCGACGGCATCCCAGCCGAGAAGGGCCGTACCCTCGACCACGACCACGAGGTCGATGTCCTGCGCGTACATCGCACCGAGCGCGTCCGCGCTGCGCAGCTCGTAGGCCTGGCGCCACTTCTCGATCGTGGCCTTCCCCGCGGTCACGACCTCCGCCGGTGTCAGCGTGCTCGGCGCGACGGGAGCCGCCGTCCTGGGACAGCCCGCGAGCCCTGATAGGGACAGCGCGAGCGCGATCACGATGCCTCGCATCCGGGGTGTGTAACTCACTCGGCGCGCGTGATCGAGCCGTCGCGTTCGGTTAGTGTCCGCGCATGACCGAGATCGTTTGGCTACACGCTCGCGAGGTCCTGGATTCCCGAGGCAACCCCACCGTCGAAGCGGAGGTCGGCCTGGAGAGCGGTGCGCTCGGCCGCGCGATCGTCCCGTCGGGCGCCTCCACCGGCGAGCACGAAGCGCTCGAGCTCCGCGACGGCGACGCCACGCGCTTCCTCGGCAAGGGCGTGCTCAGGGCCGTCGATCACGTGCGTGACATCATCGCGCCGACGCTGATCGGCATGGACGCGACGGACCAGTCTGCAGTCGACGCCGCGCTGCTCGCGCTCGACGGCACGCCGACCAAGTCGCATCTGGGCGCGAATGCGATCCTCGCCGTCTCGATGGCCACGGCGCGCGCCGCCGCGCTCGCGCACGACCTGCCGCTGTTTCGCTACCTCGGTGGCGTTGGCGCGGTGACGCTGCCCGTGCCGCTGATGAACGTCATCAACGGCGGCGCGCACGCCGACAACAACCTCGACATCCAGGAGTTCATGATCGTGCCCGCGGGCTTCGATCACTTCGAGGACGCGCTGCGCGCCGGTGTCGAGACGTTCCATCATCTGAAGAAGCTCCTGTCCTCGCGCGGCAAGGCGACGAACGTTGGCGACGAGGGTGGCTTCGCGCCGTCACTCGACAACGCCGACGAGGCGCTCTCGCTCCTGCTCGAAGCGATCGGCAAGGCCGGTTACAAGGCCGGCGAGCAGATCTTCCTCGCGCTCGACGTCGCCGCGTCGGAGTTCTTCGACGCGAAGACAAACAAGTACAAGTACGAAGGCAAGGAGTTGACCTCGTCGGAGATGGTCGAGTTGTATGCTTCGTGGGTCGCGAAGTATCCACTCGTGTCGATCGAAGACGGTCTCGATCAGAACGACTGGACGGGTTGGAAGCAGCTCACCGACAGGGTCGGTGCCAAGACACAACTCGTCGGTGACGACCTGTTCGTGACGCAGACGGCGCGCCTCAAAAAGGGCATCGCGGAAGGCATCGCGAACTCGATCCTGGTGAAGGTGAACCAGATCGGCTCGCTCTCCGAGACCCTCGACGCCGTGCGCACCGCGCAGCACGCGCGCTACACGGCGGTCATCTCGCACCGCTCCGGCGAGTCAGAGGACTCGTTCATCGCCGACCTCGCCGTTGCGACCAACGCGGGCCAGATCAAGACGGGCTCGGCGTCGCGGTCCGATCGCATCGCGAAGTACAACCAGCTCCTGCGCATCGCGGATCAGCTGGGCGAAGAAGCGCGCTTCGCCGGCGTCTCGCCGTTCCGTCGCTGACGTTCGCTCGTCGTCTTGCGGCGCGTCGCCGCACCGGTTGTCGTCCCGCGACCTGCGTTGTCATCTGCGCCGGAGCGCGAGGCTGGCCTGATCGGCCGCTCCGACCGTTGTCATTCGCGCCGAACACGCGCGGCGATCGCGGCGAGCTCTTCGGGGCGCAACAGCACCGGGTACAGCGCGAGCATCGCGTACGGGAACATCCCGAGCCGTAGCGTGATCGCGATGCCCACGTGGAAGCACGCGCCGAGCGCGATCCACACCCAGCGAACGCGCAGCACCTCGAACACGCGACGCACGTGCACCTCGAACACGCGGCGCACGCGCCCGGCCCCCACACGCGCCAGCTGCTCGGCTAGGCGCGCGCGCGTGTCCGCGAAGTAGTACGCGATCAAGTACAGCGGTGCGCCGAGCTCGAACACCATCGTCGCCGCCGTCGCTACACGCGCGAGCGGCGTGAGCGGCGCGATCCAGCCCGCTGGCAGGCGCGCGATGTTCGGATCGGTGACGATGTTCTCCAGAGCGCGGAAACCACCGAGCGGTCCCCACTCGGCGCCGCTCTTGTTGAGGCCGCCCGAGAAGTAGATCCACACGAGCTGCAGCATCAACAGATAGCGCGGCCACGCGGGCACCTCGGCGGGCATCGGCCGGCCGACACGGCGCATCACGAACGCGTCCACGCTCCACCGCGCGTGCGACATCGACAGCGCGAGGACGAGCGCGACGATCCGCACGATCATGTCGATGCCGCGGTCCGCGTCCGGCGCGATGTACGCGAGCTGCGCTCCGGCGAGCGCGAACACGATACACGCGACGCGCGTCGCAGCGCCGAGCGTCATCGCGATCGCTGCACCGAGCACGATCGCGAACAGCACGGGACCCGGATCGTCGCCGAGAACACGCCCCCATCCACCGTACGCGTTCGCGTAGCCCGCGGTCGAATAAAGCGGCGTCACGAGGCCTCGCGCGAGTGTGTTCGCGAGGTCACCGACCACACTCACACCGACGAGGATGCGCACCAGCGCGAGCGCCGTCGGCGACTCGCGTCGGTCCCAGAACGCGACCCACGCAACCCACACACCGCTCACGCCCGAGCTCCTTGTCCGCCCCTCGGACAGCGGTCACCTCGAACCACCAACCTGTTGTCCGCCGGGCGGACACTGTCCAACTCGCTAGACAAAAGTGGTGGATTTGACCAGTTTCGCGCGCGATTGGGGTCGGACCCCACGTTCCTCGGAAAGTGGTGGATCCCACCAGCTGTGCGAGCGCGGTTCATCGGGCGCCTCGTTCGCGCGTCATCGCCGACGTGAACTCGCCGGTGGCGCGCAGCTCGCCGTCCTCGAGGATGACCTTCTCGTATTTCGTGCGAACGGCCGCGAGGTCAGGACGCTCCGCGAGCACGTGGGCCGTGAACCAGCGAACGAACGCGGGGTACTGGCCCATCGGTCGATCGGTCGGGTTCCACACGCCCCACACGTGATGGGTCTCGAGTACGTCGGCGAACGTGTCGTGATCGGGATCGTTCGCGCGATAGAGGACGACCCACGTGCGAGGCGCGTGAGCGCTCGATTCGCTTGGGTTGGTCGGGGCGACGTGTGCGTTCGCGCTGGCCACGGAGGTACGCCCCTCGACCGTGAACCGCAACCGCTCGCGCGGGCCGACCTGCATGAGCGCCCAGCGCTGCGAGAAGCGAAGACCGCGCGTGATCCACGTGAACGGCGCGAGCGCCTTCTGCTGCACGGGACGTAACACGTCGACGAACGGTCGCTGCGCGGCGGTCACGTGCGGCTCGGGCGGCAGTGGGCAACCGTCGATCGTGCCGACGAGGATCGCGAACGCGATCAACGCGGCGCGGATCGCGGGCCAGCGGCGCTTCGATGCGGTCGGGGCTCGTGGCTCGTGCGGAGCAGGTTCGCTGCCGAGAACGAGGAGCAAGCCGCCACGCACGCGGCTATCGTCGCACGCTCTCTCAGCGCGCGGGATCGAAGGACGTCACGCGGCGCAGGAACGACGCGTCGAGGTACTCGCGCTTGATCACCTCCGCCATCTCTTCGGCCGTCGCGAAGCGCTCGTAGTCGATGCGGATCACCGGAATCACCTTGGAGATGTTCTCCACGAACTCCTGATAGCCGTCGTACAGCGCTTGCAGGTAGCCGAGCTCGATCTTCGACTCGACATCGCGGCTGCGCTGGCGGATGCGCTCCGCCGACGACTCCGGCGAGACATCGAGGAACACGATCACGCTCGGCTTGCACATGAAGTTGCTCATGTTGCGGAACAGCTGGACGTACGTGCGGTAGTCACGATCGTCCATGAGGCCGGTCTTCGCGAGCATCTTCGCGAAGATCGAATCCTCGTAGATCGTGCGATCTTGCACCGCCGAGCGCTGGCGCCAGATGATCTCCTGGTGCTGCTGGAAGCGGCGATTGAGCAAGTAGCACTGCATTGCAAAGGAGTAGCGGGCCGTGTCGCGATAGAAGTCAGCGAGGTACTCGTTGTCTGCAACCGGCTCGTAATAGGTGTCGATGCCCAGGTGGTCACCGAGCGCCTTGGCGAGCGTGGACTTGCCCGCACCGATCATGCCGGCGATCCCGATGAAAATGTTCCCGAACACTTCCGGCGCGGCGGCGCGCTGCGTGGTCGTGGGTCCCGAGCCGTGACCCAACCGGGGGTTGGACGGACGATCGCCGAGAGGTTCGACGATGGAGTCGGAGCGCGATGGATCGAGGAGGTCGGGAAGCACGGGCGGACGTTCGCAGATGCCTATGACATCGCGGCTCCGAGGGTGGCGATGATTCCGCTCCGGAGCCGCGCTACCATGCGACATGGCCGAATGCCGCGAATGCAAAGACGAGGTCGACAAGCTCGTCTCCGTCAAGGTCGATGGGAAGACCCGAAAGGTCTGCGAGGACTGCGCCGACCGCCTGCGCGAGGCCGGCGAGATCGCCGAAGCGAGCGAAGGCGTCATCCAGGGAATGATGGGCTACAAGGG
>JBJXGN010000221.1:0-8499 GCA_046160585.1 Kofleriaceae bacterium | reverse complement strand
ATCGGCGATCTTGACCATGTCGACGTAGTACTCGGTCAGGCGCGTGTCTTGCGTCTCGAAAAACGCCATGTAGTCCGACATCGCGCCCATCGCCGACGCGAACTTCTCGAAGTCGGGGGACCCGGGGTCGAGGTCCCACTTGTGCTCGGCGGTCTTGGAGAACTCGCGCAGCGCGGGCGTCACTTCGAGAGCCTTGGAGATCTTCGCGTCGGTGAGCTCGGCCTTCAGATCGTCTTCGAGGTATTGGGCGATCTCCTTCATGACGCTGGCCATGCCCCACATCGACGAAATCGCCTCGCAGCCGGGCAGCGGAGCGACGAGCAGGAGCACAAGGGCGAGCGCGGAGCGGGACATGCGGATCGGATCATACGCCGGCTCCGCGACGAGTCGCCTTCCGGAAGCGGCGAGTCTTGGGGATCGGCCGACGGTGAACAACAGCTCGGGCGCGGGGCCCGTGACGGCGCACGACCTACCTGCGGATGCGTGGCCCCCTCCAGCGGTCGCGCGCGGCGCTCCCTCTCTACCCGGCCTCGAGACCGACGATCATCGGATCGTCGCCGAAGTTGTCGCTGGCGCCGTCGCGCAGCTTCAGGCGGTAGGTCGTGCCGACGACGAGCCCGCTGGCGTCGAAGCCGGGATCGGGAGCACCGGAGCAGCGCTCGAAGTGCACCCACGTCGGCGATGCGAGCGGCTCGCCGCGGACGGTGGAGGCGATCTCGACGCGATAGGACCGCTGCACGCACGCGCCGTCGCCGATCGGGCCCGTCTCGAGCACGAGCGCGACGACCTCGTGCTCGCGCGCCTCGCCGGTGGTCGGATCGGCGGGAGGCAACGGCGCGGCGGCTTGCTCGGGCGTCTCGGCGACGGGCGCGGCGGCGACCGGTGCCTCCGTGGCCGGCTCGGCGCCGCCCGGCGCTGCCTTCGGCGCACATGCGAGGGTCAGCAGCACGAGCCAGGAACCGCAGCGCGACATCACTTCAGCATGACATGGCGAATCCACCGGTGCGGGCGCATCGTCGCGACCGTGCCGCAGAAGCGGACCGCGGTGCACATGCTCCAGGCCAGATGCCGAGGCGCCTCGCACTCGATGGTCTCTCACCCTAGACGCGAGCGTCCCGCCCGAAGCGGGACGCTCGCGGATCCTGGCCGCCGAGACTCAGTCGCCCTGACCGTTCGTCCCAGGCGTCAGCTTGTCGACCAGCTGCTTGAGCGGCGTGTTGTGGAACAAGCGCGAGAGCGTGTCACCGAGCGATTCGCCTTCGATCACGCGCGACACGCCCCACGCCTGCGCCACCTTCACCATCGTGTCGTGGTTGCCGAGCGAGACGAGCGCCTCGCTGAAGTTGCCCGAGGCCGCGGTGAACCGTTGCACCGCCACCTCCGCTTCCGCACGCAGGAGCTCGATCTTCTTCTGCTGCGCGACCGCCTCGAAGGCCTGCTCGACCTCGCGCTCGCGCTTCACACGCTCGATGCGGGCGCCGGCCTTGAAGCTCTCGATCTCGGCCTCCGCGGCCACGAGCTTCTTCTTCTCGTCGGACTCGCGCAGCGTGTTCGCCAGCTTCGCGAGTGCCGTCGCCAGCTCGCTCGCCGCGAGCTCACGCGCCAGCTCGTCCATCCGCATCTTCGTCGCCGCCTCGATCTCCGCGGTCTCGCGAGCTATCGCGCGGCGCTGCCGCGTCGACACCAGCTCGCGCTGGAGGCTCGAAAGATCGAGGTTGTTGCGCACGACGTCGTGCTGCGACTGGTCCAGGAGCGCGCGGATCTTCTCGTCCTGGAGCGTGACCTTCAGGACGTCGACGTCCACGACCCGCATGCCGTTGGGGAACTCGCCGCCCGCGAGCACGATCGCGCGAACGCGATCCATCGCCGTGACGTAGAGCTCTTCGATCGTCAGCTTGCGGATCTCGCCCTTCAGTAGCGAGCGCATGCGGTCGCAGAGGAGCTTCACGTAGTTCTCGATCGCGAACCACTTCAGGGCATCGCCCTGGAAGTCGACGCGATACGACAGCTTCAAGGTCACGTTCACGTGGTCGATCGTCTCGACGACGACGACGTCACCGACCTGGTTGTTCTCCACGCGCAAGTACGGCGTCTCGTGCAGCCTCTCGGTCGACTTCGGCGTGCCGGTCGAGAGCGAGAGCGACTCGATCACCTCGTCGTGGTCGAGCAGCACCGTCGCCGGCCCGTGCTCGACGCGGCGGCGGCCGGTCTTCGACGTCACGAGGACCGCGTAGCCGGTCCACACGCTGATCTGCGGTGCACCCTGAAACTTGTTGTCCAGGGTGATCATGCGCGGCTGCGAGTACGTGCTCGCGCGCGAGAACTCGTCGGTGACGAGCGCCTGGTCACCGCTGACCCGCGACGCCTCCATCACCATGCCGCCCGCGTTCGCCGCCTTCATCGCCCGCTTGCCGCCACGCTCGACGTCGCCTTCCGAGAGGACGCCCTGGCGCGTCGTCGGCACGTGCGACAACAGGGCTCGCGCGCCCTGGTTGTACGCGAGCGCCTCTGCGTTGCCCGGGTACCACAGCGAGCACTCGCGGTCGCTGAGCACGCGGCGGACGATCACCTCGTGGCGCGGGTCCGGCAGCAGCATGGCGGGGCCACGCACGGTGCGGATCGCTCCCGTGAGTCGATCCATCACGTAGCGCGCCTCGCCGGCCGGGATCGCGGTCGCGAAGTGCTTCGCCTTGCCGTCGTACTTGATCGCCGAGTGCTCCTCGCGCGGGAAGTAGATCGCCGTGTCCTTGCCGGTGATGAACAGCTCGTCACCGGCGCGATGCACGACGCCGTTCTCCACGTAGTTCGCGATCACCTTGATGTGAAGGCCCTGGATCTCGTTGAGCTCGACAGCACGGAACTTCTTGCTGCGAGCACCACCGTCGTCACGCGCCTCGACGAACCGCTCCGTGGGGAGCGGAAACACGACCTGCGGACCGACCTCGTAGCGCTTCTTGCCGTTCTCGTCGACGAGGATCGCGTACTCGAGACGCTCGAGGGTCAGCGCTTCACGCGCGTACCACTCGCCGTCGCGAACGACTTCGATGCCCGTCGGCGGGATGTAGAACGACACTTCGGTGCCGCGGATGATCAGCTGCTTGCCGACCGTGAGATCCGCCGGCGCCGACGACACCGCTGCCGTAGCAACTTCGCCGTCGGCCGGCTTCACGACCGCCTTACTCCAGTTCTTGCGCGCCTCGTCTTCGTTGTAGACACGGACGAGCAGGTACTGGTTCGAGCGCAGGTGGTGACCTTCGACGACCTCGGCTGCCTGACCTGGCCACAGTGCAAACGTGGCGGGGCCCGGCACGATGATCGTGCGACCGATCTCCTGTTCGGCGCTCGGCTGCGCGCTTCCCTCGTCGGGATGCTTGTTACCCTTCGCCGGGTTGCGAAGGATGATGTAGTGACCTTCCGCCGCGATCGGCGAGATACGCATCGCCTCTTCGAGCGAAGACGCCGTGCGAAACGTGTTCTTCTCCGCGTCGTAGATCACCGGCCGCTCCTGGGCGGTCGGGTTGATCACGGTCGGACCCGAATACGTCTTCACGACGCCCTTGGTCACGTCCTGCATGTACGCGTAGCTGCCGGGCGGCAGCACGAGGTCACGCTTCTGAACTTCCGACATTGCAATTCTCCTTTCTCTTGGGCCTTACGGCCTCAGCCCTTTACGCAGACGATCTGCTTCAGGGTGTAAACGACGTCGACGAGGTCGGCCTGCGCCGCCATCACGTCATCGATCGACTTGTATGCAGCAGGCGTCTCGTCGATGACGTCTGCGTCCTTGCGGCACTCGACACCCGCGGTTGCTGCCGCGTGGTCGTCGAGCGTGAACATCTTCTTGGCCTTCGTGCGCGACATCGAGCGGCCCGCGCCGTGCGAACACGACGTGAACGACTCGGGGTTACCCTTCCCGCGAACGATGAACGACTTTGCGCCCATCGAGCCCGGGATGATGCCGAGCTCACCCGTGCGCGCACGCACCGCGCCCTTGCGGGTCACGATCACGTTCGCGCCGTAGTGGTGCTCGAACGACACGTAGTTGTGGTGGCAGTTGACTGCTTCGAGATGCGCCGTGAACTCCGGCAGCAGGCCCGTCGCACGGAGCGCCTCGATCGTCGCCGCCATCATCAGCTCGCGGTTCGTGCGCGCGTACTGCTGCGCCCACTCGACCGCGTGCACGTAGTCGTCGAAGAGGTCCGAGCCCTGCGGCAGGTACGCGAGGTCCTCGTCCGGCAGGTTCACGAACCAGCGACGCATCTCTTCCTTCGCGCGCTGGATGAAGTACGAACCGATGCGGTTACCGATACCGCGCGAACCCGAGTGCAGCATCACCCACACAGCACCCGCCTCGTCGAGGCAGAGCTCGATGAAGTGGTTACCCGTGCCGAGCGTACCGAGCTGGTTCACGCGCTGTGCGTTACCCGACGAAGCGTGCTTCGACAGGATCTGCGCGTAGCCCGGCTCGAGCGCCTTCCACGCGTCGACCGTGCGTGCGGGCGGATCGCCGTACGCACCACGATCGTTCGCGCCGCCCTTGTCGGTGCGGCCGTGCGGAACCGCTGCCTCGATCGCGAGGCGCAGCGCGCGGAGGTCATCCGGGAGCTGGTCCGCGCGAAGCGACGTCTTCACCGCCATCATGCCGCAGCCGATGTCGACACCGACCGCCGCCGGAATGACCGCGCGCTTGCACGCGATCACCGAGCCAACGGTCGCACCGATTCCTGCGTGCACGTCCGGCATTACCGCGATCCACTGGTGAACGAACGGGAGCGCTGCCACGCGGCGCAGCTGCGCCTCCGCCTCCGCCTCGAACGGGACGCCCTGCGTCCACGCCTTGATCGGAGAGCCGTCGGTGTTGATGAGCTGGTAGTTCGTCATAGCGAGCCTGCCCTATGCAGGTCACAAACCAACTCGATCGGCGCGTAAATCTAGGTTCTTACGATGCCGATCTATATCTTGAGCGATAGTGTATTATCCGCTGAGATATGTCACCGAAGAACGTCGTCATCGGTCTGCTCGGCACCCAGCTCGACAGTGGGCACACCGAGCAGCGCTGGCAGCGGTGGCGTCCGACCGTGGGCATCTGCCTGCAGCCCGACTTCCCGATCGATCGCCTCGAGCTCTTGATCCAGCCGCAGAGCGAGGTACTCGCGAAGCAGATCCTCACCGACATCGCAAAGGTCGCGCCCCACACCGAGGTCGTGGTCAACGCGTTGCCGCTCGCGAACCCGTGGGACTTCGAGGAGGTCTACGCGGCGCTAGACGCGTTCGCCGAGAGCTACAAGTGGCGCGCGAACGAGGACTACTACCTCCACATCACGACGGGCACGCACGTCGTGCAGATCTGCTTGTTCCTGTTGTGCGAGACACGCGCGATGCCGGGGGTGCTACTGCAATCCTCGCCGGCGCGCGGCGGACGCGCGGCGATCCGCGAGAGCCCGGGTGGCCTGATCGAGATCATCGACCTCGAGGTCGCGAAGTTCGACCGCCTCGCCGCGCGCTTCAAGGCACGACAAGCGCGCGGGGCCTCGCTGCTCAAGGCGGGCATCGACACTCGCAACGCACGCTTCAATGCGATGATCGAGGAGCTCGAGCAGGTCGCGTCGCGATCGCGCGACCCGTTGCTGCTCACCGGCGAGACCGGCACCGGCAAGACCGTGCTGTGCCAGCGCCTGTACGAGCTCAAGCGCGCGCGCCAGCACCTCGCGGGGGAGCTCGTCTCCGTCAACTGCGCCACGCTGCGCGGTGACATCGCGATGTCCGTCCTCTTCGGCCACGGCAAGGGCGCGTTCACTGGAGCGTCCGAGGCGCGGGCCGGTCTGCTCCGCAAGGCCGACAAGGGCATGGTCTTCCTCGACGAGATCGGCGAGCTCGGCCGCGACGAGCAAGCGATGCTGCTCACGGCGATCGAGGAGCGGCGCTTCTATCCACTTGGCGCCGACAAGCAGGTCACGAGTGACTTCCAGCTCGTCGCGGGCACGAACCGCGACCTCGCCACCGACGTGCGCGCTGGTCGCTTTCGCGAAGACCTCCTCGCGCGCCTCGCGTTGTGGACGTTCCACATCCCCGCGCTGCGCGAGCGGCCCGAGGACATCGTGCCGAACCTCGACTACGAGCTCGAGCGCGTGTCGGCGGAGCTCGGCCAGCGCGTGTCGTTCGCGAAGCCCGCCCGCGACGCGTTCGTGCGCTACGCGGAGTCCGCGTCGTGGCCCGCGAACTTTCGCGACTTCGGCGCGGCGATCCGCCGCATGGGCACGCTCGCCGACGGCGGCCGCATCTCGACGAAGGATGTCGAGATCGAGATCGCGCGCCTCGGCTCGGTGACCCGCGGTGACGATCTCGACGCGGTCCTCGGCAAGAAGGCGAACGAGCTCGATCGCTTCGATCGCGTGCAGCTCGCCGACGTGATCGCCGTGTGCCGAGCCGCACCGTCGCTCTCCGCCGCGGGCCGCACGTTGTTCGCGCGCTCGCTCGCGACGCGCACGACGAAGAACGACGCCGACCGGCTGCGAAAGTACCTCGCGCGCTTCGACGTCGACTTCGAGTCTCTCCGTACCTGAGTAGTTGGGCCACGGCCGGTCACAGAACCACACAGCGTGGTCACGAGCGTTCTCGTCGGTCCAGCGTTCGTTGGCGGCTCGACGTCCGCATCGCCGCGAGTCTAGCTCCGCATCGCGAGGCTCGACGATGCCGACGATGATGATGTCGAGCTCGCACGAGATCGATCACTCGCGAATGCCGCGCAGCACGAGCTCGACGAGCTCCGGGATCACGACCGACGCGCGTGCGCGGGACACATCGCGTCCGCGCAGGTGGGCGAACAGGATCGCGTCGACCGCACCGATCACGGCCATCGCCGAGACCTGCGGATCGACGTTGCGGATCAGCTTCTGATCGCGCGCGATCTCCGTGAGTCTGACGGCTCGCGCGGCGATTTGATCCGCGAACGCGTGCACGGCAGCGCGCGTGCCGCCCGAGGGCGAGCGCGCCTCCTGGAGGTAGAGCAGCACGCGCGAGGCGTGTTTCGGGATCGCCTGCGAGAGCTCCATGCCGAGCTGGAGGTAGACGGCCGTGATCTGCGCGGGCTTCGCGGTGCGCAGCGCCTGCTCGCAACGGTCGAGCGCGCCGAGCGTGTCGGTCACCATCGGTTCGAGGATCCGCGCGACGAGCTCCGCCTTGTCCTCGACGTAGCGGTAGAAGCTGCCCTTGGCCATACCCGCGCGGGCGGCGATCTGGTCGATCGTGACGGCGGCGGTTCCCTCGGTGAGGAACAGCGCAAGTCCTGCATCGCACAGGCGATCCAGGTTTGCCTTGCGATTGGTGTCACGCGTTCCGCCCTCCGGGCCAGGGCGGTGCCGCGGCGTTTTGGGGGGCTTCAACTTCGGACTTGTGCGTGGTCGGGCCACGGAGTAATAATGTGACTGGTCGGTCACTATTTCAAGAGCGCTACATCAGAGGTTGTCATGCTCGGAATCCCTATCGGTCTCGCCGTCGCCAATGCTGCTGAGTGGGCGTTTCACAAGTACGTAGAGCACGGCCTCGCGCTGAACAAAAAGAGCTTCTGGTCGTTCCACTGGTACGAGCATCATCGGAACGCGCGGCGCAACGGCAACCTCGACGCCGACTACAAGGCGCCGCTGCGGAAGTGGAACGGGCAGAGCAAAGAGGTGTTCGCGCTCACGGTCACCGGCATCGCGCTGCTGCCGCTGGCGCCGATCGCACCGTTCTTCGTCGGGACGATGATCTACTCGGGCATCAACTACTACCGCGTGCACAAGCGGTCGCATCTCGATCCCGCGTGGGCGCGCGAGCACCTCCCCTGGCACTACGATCACCACATGGGTCCGAACCAGCACGCGAACTGGTGCGTGACGAGACCATGGTTCGATCACATCATGGGCACGCGCGAGCCGTACGTCGGCACGGAGCGCGAGGCAAAGGACATCGCGAAGCGCGAGCAACGGGCAGCATCGGCGCCCGCACCGGTCGCGGTTCCCGCGTGAACGAATCGCGTTGACCCACGACGACGACCGGCCTACAACCCGCGCATGGTCGGTCGGATGGCGCTCTTCACCCTCGCTGTTGTTGGTTGTGCGCCGCAGGACCCACCCGTGAACTGGGCGGCCGCACCGCCGCCGCCGTTCGGCTATGGCGCACCGGCGATGGTAGCGGCGCCTGCGCCTCCGCCGCCTCCCTTCGGCTACGTCGCCGTCGAGTCGTCTCCTTCGATCACGATCTCCGCCACGATCTCGACCGAGCCACGCACGTGCCTGATGGGCGCAAACGGTCACCAGGCGTGTGGCTACGACTGCATGCTGAGCACGGGCGTTGCGTTCTGCGCGACACAGCCCGGTGGCTCGTGTCTCGTCGATGCGTGGGGCACCGCGTACTGCCGGTAGTCACGCGCTCGAGAGCAGCTCGAGCGCGCCGCGCGTGACCGAGGCGAACCTTTTGGCGGATCGCCGTCGATTGGTCGCCACCTCACGAGTCCCTCCC
>JBJXGN010000220.1:0-3253 GCA_046160585.1 Kofleriaceae bacterium | reverse complement strand
TCGAGTCGCGCGGGTCCACCGCGATCGAGTGGATGCCGGGGACGAACTCGCCGTACGCCATCGCTGCCGGAGTGCCGCCCCAGTCGTTGCGGCTCGTCGCGTCGCCCGCGAAAAGATCGCCGCCGCGACTCTCGTGGTTCCAGAGCGGCCGGTTGAGCTCCCACGTATCGCCGCCGTCACGGCTCGTGAACAAGCCGCCCGGGAGCGTGCCTGCGTGGATGACGCCCGGCTCGGCGGCGCCGCCGAACGCCCGCACCCAGACCTTGAGGAGGGCGGCCTCCTTGTACGTCGTCGGCTTTGCGATACGTCGGTGCCCGGCGTCGGTAGGTGCTGCTCCACGAAGCGCGCTCCCTTCGGGTAGGCGATCCGCGAGAGGTTCTCCCACGTCGCGCCACCGTCCTTCGAACGCGAGAGCTTCGGCCCCCAGTGCGCATGATCCATCGCGGTCCAGAGCGTCCCGTCACGCGGATCGCGCGCCGCGTAGCTGATCGACATCCCGGCGTGCGCGATGGGACGCGGCGTCCAGCGGCCTTGATTACGATCGACGAGGAGTGTTCCCTTCCGGGTCGCGATGATCAGCTGATCGGACATCGGAAAGCGACGCTACCCTGAAGCGCCGCCGGTTGTTAAGCCGCTTCGACTCCCGGCGACGACGTCGCGTCAGCGCCTCCCCCAGCGTGAGCCGGGGTCGTCGGGCGTCCAGCTCGTGGCGCCCATGCGAGGACTTTCCGTCGGATCGCCGCGCATCGGTCGCGCGCCGCGCGGTTTGGATGGGAACGCCATCGCCGCCGCTTGACGCTCGCGCGCGCTGCGCGAATGCTCCAGGCCGTGGCGGAACTCGGCGCGGACGTGGACCTTGCGGCGCTGACCGAGCTGCCTGACGCGCTGTTCGTCGTCCAGCGAGGCCGCGTCCAGTGGGCGAACACGGCCGCGACGTCGCTCCTGGGCGCGAAGCTGGTCGACCGTTCTTTCGAGGAGCTTCTCGCGCCAGGGGAGAGCCAACGTCTCGACCAGGTGGTTCGTCATCGCGGAAGCGGATGGACAATGCCTGCCGGGTGCAGATTGCGCTTCGTGCGTGTGAGTGACGGCAGCGAGATCACCGCGGATGTCCGGTTCGGTCATTCCGGCGACGCGCTCGTCTTGAGCGCCCGCGACGTGACCGCCATCACCCGCGCGGAAGCCCTCATGGGCCGACTCGCCGAGATGTTCGCCCGAGGAAGCGCCCTGCTCGACGCCGACGAGCTCCTCGATGCGACGAGCTCACTCTTCATCGCGCTGGGCTGGGTCGTTGCGTTCACGGAGATCCTGGAGGGCGGCAGATCGATTACGCGGCGTGTGATCTCGTCGCCGGGCGACCCGGTAGGCGAATATGGCCGGTCGATCATCGACGTCGCGTTGCCCTTCGAGAGGACGCCGATTCTCGCCGAGGTCGTGAGGACCGGGAAACCGGTCTTCCTCGATAATCTCCCGACTCTCCTCGCCGGCCCCGTTCGAAAGGCCAGCGCGCTCGGCGCCAGCATGGAGCGGGCGCAAGTGTCCTGCAGCGCATGGTGTCCTGTCCTCACGAATGGAACGCTCACCCACCTGTTGGCGATAACCGGGCGAGACGTGACAGAGCATGACTTCGTCGCGATCCAGCTCTTCGCCGCGCACCTCGGCGCGGCCATCCACATGCAGCACCTTCGGAGCGCGCTCGTTCACAAGGAACGCCTCGCCGCTCTGGGCGAGATGGCGGCCGTGATGGCTCACGAGGTTCGCAATCCACTCGGCGTCGTCTTCAATGCGATTGCTGGCCTTCGGAGGATGCCGCCTACCTCCGGGAACATGCCCAACCTCCTCGACATCATCCAACAAGAGGCGCATCGCCTGCAGCGGCTGGTCGTCGATCTCCTCGACTTCTCGCGGCCGTCGTTGGTCGAGCTGCGCCGCACCGAGCTCGCGCCGCTCCTCCGTCAAGCGGTCGACGCGGCGCGCCAGGACTCGATCTTCCAAGGCAACGCGAGGGTGGTCGATGTCGACGTCCCGGTTGGCCTGCCGACGGTAGAGACGGACCCGCTGCTCGTGCATCGAGCGCTCGTCAACCTACTCGTCAACGCGCTCCAGAACGTCGCCGTCGACGGCGCGGTATCTCTTGTGGCATCGATCGACGACAGGAGCCTCGTCGTTCGCGTCCACAACGACGGAGCACCGGTGGCACCGGAAGTGGTCGCGCACCTTTTCGAGCCGTTCTTCACGACGCGCCCCACGGGAACAGGGCTAGGCCTCGCGGTGGTTCGTCGTATCGCAGACGACCTCGGCGGCGACGTGCACGTCGAGCCGGGAGAGCGGACGGGAACGACGTTCGCGTTGCGGCTTCCGCTGCATGCCGGCGATCGCGAGCGACCATCACACGCCTAGCCGTCGTGCAGGGCGCCCGATCGCGTCGCCGAGGTCACGCGCTATCGCACGAGGTCCCAGGACATCTTCACGACAAGGACGGTCACGACACCCAGCACGACGAAGCGCACGAACTTGTCGCCGCGTTTGATCGCCAGCTTCGCGCCTACGAATGCGCCGGTCGCGTTCGCGACGGCCATCGGGAGCGCGATCTTCCAGAGCACCGTGCCCTTGATCGCGAAGAGCAACAGCGCCGCGAGGTTCGATGCGAGGTTCACGACCTTCGCATTGCCCGATGCGCGCGTGAGGGTGTCGCCGAAGAGGATGACGAACACGACGATGAGCATCGTGCCCGTGCCAGGGCCGAAGAAGCCGTCGTAGAAGCCTATGCCGAACGCGATCCCGGGCAGCGCCATCATCGCCCACGGCTTCGCCTTCGCGGCCTCGGGCCTTGGCGGATACGCCGCGATGCCCGCCGCCACCAACAAGAGCACGAGGACGATCGGCTTCAGCGGTTCGGGGCGGATGAGGAGCAGGACCTGCGCTCCGGTGATCGCTCCCACGAAGCCGAACACGAAGCCGAGCGGTGCGCGTTTTCGATCGATGCCGTCGCGAATCCAGAACGAGCCGAACGAGCTCACCGCGCCGAACGACGCTTGGCCCTTGTTCGTCGCGAGCGCGACCTGCGGAGGAAGCCCTGCCGCGAGCAGCGCGGGCACCGTCACCAGGCCGCCTCCTCCGGCGATCGCGTCGACCAAACCCGCAGCGAACGCCGCGAGCGCGAGCAGGAGGATCGTCGTCGTCGTCACGCTTCGGCAGCGATGGCCGGGGCCTCTTGCGGCGCGTTGGCGGCCCGAATCGCGCGAACGACATCGAG
>JBJXGN010000219.1:0-70363 GCA_046160585.1 Kofleriaceae bacterium | reverse complement strand
GCGACGCTTCGCCTTCGCCGAGACCTCGGTTGGTTTCACCATCAGATTTATCATCGTGCATTCCTCGGTCGCCCTCGACACTGAACTTCGGGGAGGCCGGTGTCTCAGCTACGTTGGCAGAGAGGGTGCAGCAATTTGCTACAGCGACAGCTTGCGCGAAGTCCGCTTCCGATCCCCTCCGCGTCGCACCGACTCGCGACGTCCGACTGTGTGATCGTGTCGGTCGGGTTCCTGTTTGTCATTGGACTGATCCGCCGTGTTCTCGTTTCTCCCTAAAGTGTTCTGCTACAGGTCGAGGAGCCTTCGCAGCTGCGAATCTCGCGAAGCTCGCTGTAGTGAGGAAGCTCCTTCAACGTCGCAATAACGCGCGTCGTCGTAACGTCCTTCACACAAACGACGAACGGCGAACCCGGCGCATGCCTACGCTGCTCGCGATGTCGGCGGTCGCCACCCGCGACAACGAAGAGGTCTCGCTGCCTGCGATGGTCTTTGTCGAGACGAGTGACATGGCGCGCGCGGCCGCGGCGGTCGTCTCGAGGCGCATCCGATACGCGACGTCGTCGACGAAGAACACCGCGAGCTCGCGAAAGATCGGTTCGGCGCGCCCGATCCGCTTCCCGTGGAGCGGCAACAGCGTGCCGCTCTGAGTGGTCGGGCTCGCGTTTGTCAGCTCGTCACGAGAGGAGCTCTCGATCACGAGGCGCTCCGATTCGTCGTGCAGCGCTCGAGACGTGGAGGTGACGCGCTCGGCGGGCAACCCGGCGATCGTCGTCAGGTTGTTCGGGAAGTCCGGCGGGTACCAGTTCGCGGTGACGCCCGAGAGAAGCGCTTGCCACCCAACGGGGGCCGCATAGTAGAACCGACGCGGGCGCTCGCGGAGCTGCAGGCGAACCTCGCGGAGCAGCGCGCGCGATCGCACCGCGAGCTCGTCGAAGTGCCGCAATCGCATCGCGACGCACTCGAGCATCGCCGCGAAGTCCTCGGCGAACACGGCGCCGATGAAACGCGCGGAGCGAGCGCCGTCACGGACGCCGTCGATCCGGATCCACGCGCCGTATTCGCCCTCGCTGATGACGACGCGCTCCAGCGCTCCGAGCTGATGGGCGCGAAACGGTGGGTCCGATTCCAACACCCGATCGACGAGACGCACGAACGGAGGACTCGGTCGGATGCGCTCGTGATACCGGAACCGCCGAGCTCGGTTGCATGGACCGTGGTCAGGTGGAACCCGAACTGCTGGACCCACTCACTCGGAAACGGCACCACATCGTGGAGCCTATCTAAGAACGTCACGTCGCTTCGATCACGACGGCGGTGATGTTGTCTTTGCCACCGCGCTGGTTCGCGAGCGCGATTGCAGCTTCGGCGCACTCGTCGAGCGCGCCGTCTGCGCAGAGGTCGGCGACCTCCTTGTCGTTCTGGAAGTAGCCGTGGAGTCCGTCGCTACACAAGAGAAAGCGATCGCCGCTCGCGACATCGATGTCTGCGGTGTCGACTTGAACGTAGTCCTTGTGACCGACGGCGCGCGTGATGACGTTCTTGCCCGCGGCCTTCTCGGCTTCGGCCTTCGTCATCATGCCGTGCTTGACCTTGTAGTTGATCAGCGTGTGGTCCTCGGTGAGCTGGAGGACGTTGTTCTTGCGCACGCGATACACGCGCGAGTCGCCGACGTGCACCGCGAACGCGAGGTTCGCGCGGACGAGCATGGCGGAGAGCGTCGTCGACATGCCCTTCTTCTCGGGATCGAGCTCGGCCATGCCGAACACCATGTAACAGGCGTTCTTCACGCCGGACTCCAGGAGTCGGCGGATCTCCCACACGCAATCCGCGTCGCCTGCGACCACCCGCTCGACGAGGCGGTCGAGGTCGCGAGATGCGCCATAGATCCACATGGTCAGCTGCTCGACGGCCTCGCGGCTGGCGATCTCGCCCTTGTTGTGTCCACCGACGCCGTCGGCGACGACGTAGAAACCACGCTCGTCATCGCGGAAGAAGGCGTCCTCGTTGATCTGACGCTTCCGCCCGACGTCGGTTCTCGCCACGGATAGCAGCTTCACGGCAAGTCCACCGTATCATGGCGACTTGTCGGCTCGCTTGCTACGATCGGGTTTGTGAGCGAGGGACCAGGACTCGTGGGTGTGCTCCGCGAGAGATCGAGCGAGATCCTCGCGGCGTGGATCGTTCGGTTCGAGCGGTCGTCACTGCGCTTTCGGCGTGCGACCAAGGCGGCGACCTACACGTCCCAGGTGTCCAACCTGGTCGAGGCGCTCGTAGTTGCAGCGAAGACGAGCTCCGAGCTTCGGCCGGGTAGCGACGCGACGCGCGAGCTCGAGCGATCCGCCGCGTTTCTCGGGGCGCAGTTCGCCAGCGAGGGTGCGACCGGCTTCGACATCGCGGCGCTGCTTCTCGAGCTGCGCGACGTGGTGGGCGGCATGGTCTCGCAGGACGACGCGACGGCGCTCACCCGCTTGTTCGAGTGGCTCACCGTCGTCGCGCTCGACACGTTCGCGGCGTCGGGACTGCAAAGTCTGCGCGAGCGCGTCAACGACCAGCTCGAGGTAGGCACACCCGTGGTGGAGTTGCTCCCGAAGGTGCCGGCGGTGTTCCTCGTCGGTGCACCGAACGCGGGGGTCATCGACGGGCTGCTCTCGCGGGCGTGGATGCTCGCGGTGGGCACGGGATCGCCATGTTTGATCGTCGACGTGAATGGCCTCGCGGAGAGCGCCGAGCACAACTTCGATGCAGGCTACAAAGGGTTCCTGGATCAGGCCGAGGGCAGCGCGCTGCAGGTGCTCATGTGTCGCGGGCGTCGTGCCTTGCGTGACCGCGCCGCTACGATGACTTCGGAGGTCGGACTCGCATTCCAGCACTTCGATCGCATCGACAGTGCCGTGGCGCACGCAGTGGAACGCAGCGGTCACTTATTGATGCGGCGTAGCTAGTTGCTACCCGAGCCGTGCGGCCGGCGAATGCAGGCGTTTCAAAGGCCTGTGATACGATCTTGTTGTCGTGGGCGACTTCCCGATCGGCTTCGGCCGGTATCAGCTCGTCGAACGTCTTGCCGTGGGTGGCATGGCGGAGCTGTTCATCGCCACGGCGCCGGGAGAGCACGGGTTCCAGAAGAAGGTCGTGATCAAGCGGCTGCTGCCGCACCTCGTCGCGGACGAGACCTACAACGCGATGTTCATCGACGAGGCGAAGCTCACGGCGCGCCTCGTGCACCCCAAGATCGCCCAGACATTCGAGCTCGGGAAGGTCGATTCGAGCTTGTACATCGCGATGGAGTACGTCGACGGCATCGACGTGCTCGCGCTGCTCCGCGAGTTCGCGTCGCGTCGCCGCCGCGTGGATCCAGAGCTCGCAGCGTGGATCGCGCACGAGACGCTCGACGCGCTCGACTACTCGCATAACCTCAAAAGTGAAGACGGCGTCGCGATGGGCATCGTGCATCGCGACATCTCGCCGTCGAACGTGCTGCTCAGCGTGCGCGGCGACGTGAAGCTCGTCGACTTCGGCATCGCGCGCGCGAAGGATCCGGACCGCGCGCACAAGAGCAAGACCGGCACGCTCAAGGGCAAATATGGCTACATGTCGCCCGAGCAGGTCATCGAGCAGCAGCTCGACGCGCGCAGCGACGTGTTCTCCGTCGGCGTCGTGCTCGCGGAGCTGCTGACCGGACGCCGCTTGTTCGCGGCGGCGAACGAGCTCGACGTGCTGCTCATGGTGCGTGACGCGAAGCTGCAGCGCTACGAAAAGTACGGCGCCGACATCGATCCGTCGCTGTCGGACATCGTTCGCAAGTCGCTCAAGAAGCCGGTCGACGAGCGCTATCAGAGCGCCGCGCAGTTCCGCGACGCGATCGCCGAGTGGCTGTTCGAGCATCGCCATCGCATGCAGCCCAAATACGTCGCCGACGTGGTGAAGGAGCTGCACGCTGCCGTGGTCGAGCGCCGGCAGAAGACAACCACGGCTGCACCCGTGCACGCGGGGGAGGAAGTGCTCGTTGGCCGCGCGCCGAGCGAAGACGCAGCGCCGATGATCATCGTCGAGGACGGGCCGTCCATGCCGGTGATCCAGATGAGCTACGAGCCCGCCGACGAGCCGAGGCAACGGCCCGTCTCGGTGAGCGACCTCGCCGCGTCTGCTGCGACACCGGGCGTGTCGAAGCGCGCCGATACCGTCGCCGGGCGACCGCAGCCGAGGCCCTCCGTACAGGTGCCGCCGATGCAGCCGACCGTGCCACACGCGCCCGCGCGCACCGCGGCCGGCAGCGCGCCGCGCCACGCGATCGAGATCACCCTCGATCTCGAGCCCCCGGGTACCGTCGAAGTCCCGATCGCCGACACGATCAGCGCGGCGGTCGAGGCGATCACGCTGCCCGACGACGGCGGCATCGACATCGATCTCTCCGACGACGCGCCGTCGCGCCTCGAAGACTCGCAGATGCGGGCGTTCGACGATCTCACCGAAGATCCCGCCGTACAGTCGCGCGGCAACATCAGGCTGCCGCCTCCCGAGGAGCTCGCGCGCAAACGTCCCCCCACGCCGCCCGCCCTCGCCGACATTCCCGAGCCGCCCGACGATGCGGGCGAGTTCCACATCACGTCGCCCCTGCGCGTGTTGTTCCGCTTGATGACCGCGCGCGCGACGGGCCTGCTCGTCGTCGCGGTCGGCGGGATCAAGAAGGAGATCTACGTTCGCGACGGGCAGCCCGAATACGTCTCGTCGAACGTCGCGAGCGAGCTGTTCGGCAACTACCTCGTGAGCAAAGGCGTCCTCTCCGACGGCGAGCTCGCGATGGCGCTCGCCATGATGCCGCACTATGGCGGCAAGCTCGGTGACACGCTCGTCGGGCTCGGTCTGCTCAAGCCGCTCGAGGTGTTCCGTCACCTGACGCGCCAGGTGCGCTCCAAGATCATCGACGTCTGTACGTGGAACAAGGGCAGCTTCGGCTGGTACGCCGGACGCGAAAATCCGCGCGAGGCGTTTCCGCTCGACTTCAACGCGTTCGAGATCCTCGGCGCCGGTGCGATGGCGCTGTCCGATGATCACATCGAGAGCTGGATCGCCAAATACGGCTCCATCAAGCTGCGCGCGTCGCGCACGCGTCGCGTCGGACCCGAGCGGTTCGAAGTGAAGGGACTCGTGCAGCTGTGCGAGACGCTCGATGGCAAGAAGTCCAACGCGGACATCGTCGAGGCGCAGACCGATCGCGCCGATCGGCTCAAGACCGGGCGCATGTTGTGTCTGCTCGAAGCATGCGATCTCGCGCGGCCTGCATAGCGCTCGCGTGGGCGTTTGCGTGCAAGGGCGAGGTGCCGCCGCCGAAGCCGGTCGCGATCGCGATCGATGCGGCGACGGCTGCGCCGAGCGACACTGCGACCGCGAGCGGAGCGGCGACCGCTGCGCCGAGCGACGCTGCGATCGTCGACGGGCTGATCGACGCCGCGATCGACGTGGAGCCTCCGGCCGATGCGGTGGCGCCGGTCGATGTACCGGTCGATGCTGCAAAGCGGGTCGGTGCTTCGATGCCGGTCGATGCTGCGCTACCGGTCGATGCTGCGGTCGACGCGCCGCCGGCGAAGCGCAAGAAGCCCGCGAAGAGCACGCGAATGAAGTGCCTCGAGGAGTGCCAGCGGCGGAACCGGTTCACGCACTGCATGGATGACGAGGGCATGGTGGACTGCCCGTGCAACTGCAACTAGCTCGGGCCGTGAACCGGTCCACGAGGTTCGATCCGCGTATGCTCGCTCTCGTGCCGCCCAAGAATCATCGGGGCATCGTCGTGTGCAGCGCGCGGCGCGCCGAGCAGTGGCGCAAAGCCTTTCATGCGGTGGTGGCCGTACGAGCTGTGGTCGGCACGCAGTAGCGTCGGCTCCGGCCAACGATCTCGGCGGGTTAGCGACCTCACCAACCCGGTTTGCTTGTCGCGCACCGTCTGATTCATGCTTTTGGCGCGCATGCGCGCCACGCGATGGGACCGAGCACCACCACGCGAATGTGGTGGGAGGGTTCGGTTTGTCGTCTTGGTTGTTTGCACTGTCATCTCCAGGAGCCCCATGACCCCGATACGTTCTTCTACGTTCGCTTTCGCAGTAGCAATCGCTTTCCTTTATTCATGGCTCGGATCGCCCGGCGATGCGGCGGCCGACCGCAAGACCCTTACCACCGCGGCCGGCTGCAACCAGGAGTTCAAGAGCAACAAAGGCGCCAAGAAGCAGTGCAGCGCGTGCGTGAAGTCTAACGGCCAGTACAAGAAGCTGCTGAAAAACAAAGGTGCGTGGACCTGCGAGGGCGGCAGTGGTGATGGCGGCGGTGGTGCGAGCGAGGAAGACAAGATGGCCCACCTGACATCGTCTGCAGCTCGGAACAACAAAGGCGATCCGTGGCCGGCGCCGCTGAAGGCGATGCCACCCCAGCAGAAGCAATACGTCACGATCGCGCCAGGGACGTTTCTGATCGGGGCGCCGCGGCCAGCAGACGGCTCTTCGGGAAGACCGAGCGAAATCGGATCCATGACGACGATCACGCGGCCCTTCCTGATGAAGACGACAGAGGTGACGGAGGCCGAGTGGTTCTTCGTGATGAAGAAGATGCCGATCAGGTACAAAGCGGGCTGTCTAGACTGTCCGGTGACGTACGTCTCGTGGGAGGACACGATCGCGTATCTGAACGCGCTGTCCAAGCTCGAGAAGCTGGAGGCTTGTTATGTCGTCGGCCCCACTCCGGCCCCGACCCGCAACAACGCGTCGCCGACGGCCCCGATCACCTGGAAGGGGCTCGACTGCACCGGGTATCGGTTGCCGACGGAGGCCGAGTGGGAGTACGCCGGTCGCGGCGGTTCCAAGGAATCAGCGTATGGCCCGATCGACGACATCGCCCAGCCCGAGGACAACGTGGTCAATGGGATCAGTACCGGGTGGAAGAAGATGCCCGTCGGCGGCAAGCGCCCAAACGCGTACGGCCTCTACGACATGCTTGGTAACGTCGCCGAGCTCACCTGGGACCTGCATCAAGTAGATGCGTTCGAGAAGCCGCAGACGGATCCCGTGATCGGCGGGTTGCAGATGACAGACATGTACGCGGACCGCACGATCCGAGGGTCGTCTCGGACGAACATCGAGTACCGCGACGGCGGGATCGACAGCAACATGGGAGCACAGACAGTCGGCTTCCGCCCCGTGCGAACCGTCAAGAAGTAGCACGTTGCTGACCGCGCGGAGCCGGCGACAGCTCGCGTAGGCACGACATCGAAAATCGCAACGCGCAACTCGAATTCCTCGACGTTGGTTCGCCTTGGCCGCGACATCGAAGGCATCATTACGCTTTGCCGAGGCTACTTCTCGCTGGGGATGAGCTCGTCGATCGCGATCTGTATCGTTTCGTTCTTGTCGAGCGGTGCGACGCGGAACGTCGCGCGGGTCGCGCCTCCACAGCCACCGCAGAAGCGATCGTCGGCCGTGTTCACGAAGCCGCACTTGCACGCGTTCGGGAAGCCGGTGCCGCACGCGCCGCAGAACTTGCGCCATGGATGGTTCGCCCGACGGCAGACGGTGCAGTGGATCTTGGTGGCGGGCATCGCCCGATCGATTCGACCACCTCACGCGGATGCTGAGGGGTGATCAAGTGGAGGCGAGAGCCTCGTCGAAGCGCGCGGGGAGCGGGCTCGCGACCTCGATGCGCTCGCCGCCGAGCGTGAACGCGATCGTCGACGCGTGTAGGAAAAAGCCGTCGCCGTGCGGGGTTCCGCCGTACAGCGTGTCGCCGAGGATGGGAGCCGCGAGGTGGGCGAGATGTGCGCGGACCTGATGCATCCGGCCCGTGCGAGCGGTGCAGCGGACGAGGGCGAGGGTGCCGGCGGTGCGCTCGACGGCAAAGGACGTGAAGGCGGCGAGGCCGTCGGTCTGGTCGACGACGACCTTCTTGCCGCGCTGCGCGAGCGGGGCCTCGGATTCGCGCGACACGGGGCGGCCCTCGGTGATCGCGAGGTAGGTCTTGTCGACGAGCTTGTCCCCGAACGCGTCGCGGAGGGCGCGGTATGCATCGGCGGTGCGTGCAGCGACGAGGACGCCGGAGGTGCCGATGTCGAGGCGATGGACGAGGCCGCCGTCGCGCGGGTCGTCACCGAGGGCGGCGCACTCGGGAAAGTGATGCGCGAGCGCGTTGGCGATCGTGCCGAGCTCTCCGGCGCGCAGTGGCTGGGCGGGGATGCCGGCGGGTTTGTCGATGACCACGATGTCTGGCCGCTCGAGGAGGATGACGAGCTCGCGCGGTTCGCCGTCGGCGCTCGTGGCGTTCGAGACGGGCTCGCCCGCGCGGCGAAGCACGAACGATGGATCGGGCTGCGGTCGTGCGTCGGCAGTCGACTCGGGGGTACGCGCGAGCTCGATGATCTCGCCGACCTCGACGAAGTCGCCCTTCTTCGCGCGCTTGCCCTTGATGCGGACGAGGCCTTCGTCGAACAGCTCGGCGATGCGCGTGCGGCCCGCCGCTGGGAACTCGCGCGCGACGGCCTTGTCCGCGCGGCCGGGTTCGGCCGCGGTGATGCGATGGGGTTCGGGCGCGGTGTCGGTCATTGCAGCCTCGGGAGAACGCGGGGGCACGCGAGCGGGGCGGTGGTCATACAGCCTGGACGAGAGTGCGTCGAGGGTTGCTCGCGGCTCATACAACCTCGACGAGGATCGCCGCGACGTGGGCACCAACGGCGAGCTCGGTCGTGTCCGCGGGGATCTCGACAAGTGCGTTGGCGCTGACGAGCGAGGACTGCATCGCGGAACCTTGCTTCGCGTGGGTGTGTGCGACGAGGCGGTCGCCGTCGCGCACGACGGTGGCGCGCAGGTAGTGCGCGCGGCCGGCTTGCTTGCGGTAGGGCGTCGCGAGCGTGACGGGGACGCGCGTGCGATCGACAACGGTGGCACCTTGCATCGCGAGGAGCGCGGGGCGGACGAACAGCTCGAACGCGACGAGCGTCGACACCGGGTTGCCGGGGAGGCCGAAGACCGGTGTCGGGCGAGCGTCGATGGCCACCGAACGAGTGCCGAACGCGAACGGCTTGCCGGGCTTCATCGCGACCTTGTAGAGCTCGCGCGTGACGCCTGCGGCGGCGAGCGCAGCGTGGACGTGGTCGCGGTCACCGACCGAGACACCGCCCGTCGTGATCACCACGTCGAAGCCCGCGTGGTCCTCGATGCGTGTGCGATCCTCGCCGAGCGCGGTCTCGATCATCGTCGTGATCGCACCGATGTCGTCCGGCGCGATGCCGAGCACGTGCGGGTCGCCGCCGCATTCGTGGACCAGTGCGAGTAGTGCGTGTGAGGACGAGGCGACGAGCTGGCCGGGACCAGGTGGCGTGTCGATGGTGACGAGCTCGTCGCCCGTGGCGATGATCGCGACGCGTGGGCGCCGCGCGACGCGCACGTTGGCGACGCCGAGCGCGGCGAGCAGCCCCGCGTGCCACGTCGTGATGCGCGTGCCGGCGGTGAGGAGCATGTCGCCGACCGCGACATCTTCGCCGGCGCGCCGGACGTTGTCGCCACGTGGTGCGTGCGGGAACGTGGGATGCGTGGCCAGAGCGGACGCGACGACATGATCGATCGCGGTGGGATCGGGTGCCGGGAACGTGACGTCCTCCTGCATGACCACCGTGTCGAGGTCGGCGGGCACGGGTGCGCCGGTGAAGATGCGGACGCACGAACCGGGGGGCGTGGGCTCGGTGCGAACCGCACCGGCGGCGACCTCGCCGATGACGACGAGCGAGCCCGGAACTTCGGAGGCGCGGACCGCGTAGCCGTCCATCGCGGAGTTGTCGAAGCCGGGGAGCGGGCGGTCCGCGATGATCGCCGTCGCGAGGATGCGACCGATCGCGGCGTCGAGTGGGACGAGCTCGGTCGCGAGGCGAGGCACGCGCTCGATGACGCGGCGAGCAGCATCGGCGACGGAGAGCACGCTGAACCATACCCTGTTACTCTCGGCGCCATGAAGGGTGTGCCGCTGTTGCTGTTGTCTCTCGCCACCTGCTGTCCGCCGAAGCCGGCACCGAAGCAGATCACGATGCCGGCCGAGGACGTTCGGCCGGCACAGAAGGATCTCGCGCTGCCGCAGGAGGCGCACTTCAAGAACACGCGACAGCTGACGTTCGGCGCTGACAACGCGGAGGCGTATTGGTCATTCGCGGGCGACCGGCTTATCTATCAGACCAACAAGAAGCCGTACGGCTGCGATCAGATCGAGGTGCTCGACACGAAAAGCGGATCCTCGACGCTCGTGTCGACGGGCAAGGGCCGTACGACGTGCGCGTACTTTTTGAAGGGCGACAAGGAGATCGTGTACGGCTCGACGCACGAGGACTCGCCCGTGTGCCCGACGCCGCCGGACAACACGCGCGGCTACATGTGGGGGCTGTTCGAATACGACATCTACAAGGCGAACGCCGACGGGACGAACCTCGTCAACCTGACGCCGAACACGAAGGGCTACGACGCCGAGGCGACCGTGTGTGCGAAGGACGGCGCGATCCTGTTCACGTCCGATCGCTCCGGCGATCTCGAGCTGTGGCGCATGGACGCCGACGGCAAGAACGTGAAGCAGCTGACGGATCAGCCGGGCTACGACGGCGGTGCGTTCTTCAGCGCCGACTGCTCGAAGATCGTGTGGCGCTCGTCGCGCCCGACGGGCAAGGACCTCGAGGAGTACAAGGCGCTACTCGCCAAGGATCTCGTCAAGCCGACGAAGATGGACCTCTACGTCGCAAACGCGGACGGCACGGACGCGCGTCAGGTGACGTACCTACCGGGCGCGGCGTTCGCGCCGTTCTTCTATCCCGACGGCAAGCGCATCATCTTCTCGTCGAACTGGCAGAACCCGCGCAGCGGCGAGTTCGACCTGTTCGCGATCAACATCGACGGCACGCAGCTCGAGCAGATCACGTTCAGCCCGGGCTTCGACGGGTTCCCGATGTTCTCTCCCGACGGGAAGACGCTGGCGTTTTCGTCGAACCGGCGCGATGTCATCGACGGTAAGTACCGCATGACCGGCACGCCCGCCGGCGAGCGGGACACGAACGTGTTCCTCGTCGATTGGGTCGACGGGCCGATCGTGCCGGTCGCGGAACCGACGGCGGGGGATCGTATTCGCGAGCTCATCGCATTCTTCGCGGCGGACGCGCAGGACGGGCGCGCCGTCGGCACGAAGGGCCTCGAGGCATCGCTCGCTCGCGTCGAGAAGGAGCTCGGTGCGCTCGGCGTGGAGCCGGGTATCGACGGGGGCTGGAGGCAGCCGTTCGACGTGACGACCTCGGTCGCGCGCGGCGCGAAGACCGCGCTCGTGATCGACGGCAAGCCGATCGCCGACGGGGACTTCACGCCGATCGCGGCGAGCGGATCGGGCACGGTCGAGGGGCAGATCGTGCCCGTCGGCTACGGCATCAAGGACGACTGCTGCAAGAAGGACAACGACTACCAGGGCAAGAACGTGAAGGGGAAGATCGCGCTCGCGTTCCGCTTCACGCCGACGCAGGCGACGGACGCGCGCTCGAAGCTCGACGCGACCACGCAGGCGCGCCTCGGTGACCTGCGCAACAAGGCGTTCGTCGCGAAGAACTCGGGTGCGAAGGCGCTCATCATCGTCGATGCGGGCGATCCATCGCAGGAGGAAGCGAAGCTGCCGGAGCTCGCGGCGGCGGAGAGCGAGTCGCTGATCCCGATCATCGTCGTCACGCGCAAGGTCGGCGAGGCGCTGCTAAAGGGCAACCACAAGGCGAAGCTGACGGTCGCGCTCGAGCCGGTTCGCACGAAGACGTCGAACGTCGTCGGCGTTATCCGCGCGGGTGCACCGCAGAAGCTGCCGGGTGTGCTCGTCATCGGCGCGCACGTGGATCACCTCGGCATGGGCGGGCCTGGCGCGCTCGATCCGCAGGTCAACGACGTGCACAACGGCGCCGACGACAACGCGTCGGGCACGGCCGCGCTGATCGAGGTCGCGCGCACGCTCGTCGCGAAGAAGGCGGAGCTCGCGCGTGATGTCTACGTGGTCGGCTTCTCCGCCGAGGAGATGGGCGACCTCGGCTCCTTCTACTACGCGAAGAACCCGCCGACGAAGGATCCGATCGTCGCGATGCTGAACATGGACATGGTGGGCCGCATGCGCATGTCGCAGCTGCACGTGAATGGCGGCGACTCGGCCAAGGAGTGGAAGTCGATCGTCGCGCCCGCGTGCCAGGCGGCGCAGATCAGTTGCACGATCGGAGGCTCCGGCTACGGCCCGTCGGATCACATGCCGTTCTACGTGGCCGGTTCGCCGGTGCTGTTCTTCTTCACCGGCAACCACCTCGAGTACCACACGGCGAAAGACGACATCGAGCGCATCAACTCGATCGGTGCGGCGAAGGTCTCGCAGATCGTCGCGGACGTCGCGGCTGCAACGACGAAGCAAGCATCGCTCACGTACGTGAAGTCGCCGCCCGAGATGCTGCGCGGCGGTGACATGCGCCGGCGAGGTGCATCGCTCGGCACGGTGCCGTCGTACGGCGAAGATCCGAACCAGCCGAAGGGCGTTCTCCTGACCGACGTCACGCCGGACGGCGCAGCGGCCGCAGCGGGCCTCAAGGGTGGCGACCTGATCATCGCGATCGGCACGACGGAGATCGGCAACGTGCGGGACCTCATGTACGTGCTCCAGGCCGCCAAGCCTGGACAGAAGACGACGATCACGTACGTCCGCGATAAGAAGACCTTCAAGGTCGACGCCACGTTCAGCGCACCACGGGGGCGTCCGCCCGGTGCGATGGGCACGCCGCCGGGGGGCACGCCGCCAAGCGGGACGCCGCCTGCGCCGAAGACTCCGTAGTTCGGACGTTACCGCCACGACGCGGAGTCGAGGAAGACGGCGCCATTTCGGAGTTACCGCCACGACGCCATGGCGCCGAGGATTTCCGATCAGATCCAAACCGTCGCGAAGCGACAAGACCGTTCTGGCTCCCCTCTCTCCCCTTCTCCCTGTTTCAATTTCCGATGCCAATCGTCCGACGCCCGCGTATCGCCAATCACGTACCCGATCACACGAACAGACGTTGATCTCCGTGTCGACCGACCCGATCGATCGTGAGGTGCGTCGAGTCACGGAGCGCTCTGGCCGGCTTCTCCGATCCGGGGATCGACCTGGTCGAGCGTGCGCATCAGATCGGAGCACCCGCGCTTCGCCGCTGTCTCGAGGGTTGCGAGGTGAGAAGCGTCGAGGAGCTTCACCGGCAACTCGCGCCCGCCCTCCGTGAATCCGATCGTCGAGACCGAACACTCGCTGCGCGCCGTGACCATGCTCTTGCGCTGCTTCTTACCTTGCATCCAACCGAACTCGAGATCGTCGTCCAGCCCGCATGCGGCGGTGATCACGAGGAGCCGCGCACAGCGTTCGATCTCGTCGGGCGTCGGCGGGCGATCGGTCGGGGTCTCATCGGTCGCGACGTCGTGCGCTGTCTCGGGTGCAGGCGGAGCATTGGAGACTCCTCCCTGGATGATTGGCGAAGGAACGGTCAGCTCTGGCGAGTCGTTCCACCAGCCAGCCTCGTCGCAGTTGCTGGTGGGGTCTCGTTGCATGCTCTCCGCTTGCGCACCATGGGGCGCTGCTTCTGGTCGTCCCATGCGATCTGCGTGATGCGATAGCCGAGGAGCGCACCGGCCTCGGGAACCCGGCCCTCCAGGTTCTTGTTCGTCACCACGACGGTGCCATCCGTGCGCGCGACGATCTCGGTCGGGAAGCTCCGAGCCATGAGTCGTCATGACGAGTCTCGTACCGCGGCACGCGTGGATCTCGTATTCGCGCCCGGCGCATCCATCGTTGCGAAATGGCGAGGGAACTACGGACGCAACAACGATGAAGCTCGCCGTCGAACTAGTTTCGGTGCGTCAGGGACCGAATGCCCGAGGCGACCAGGTAGCTGCAACCCGGCATGCGGGCGTGTTGTCCCAGCGATGTGCGTGCGCTGCTCGTCGTGCTGCTGCTGTGCGAGCTCGCGCGTGCCGCGCCGAAATATTCCCACGCACCCCTCGCGTCGAAGGATGCAGCGGTCCTCGCAGCGGAGCGCAAGTGGACGGTCGCGGCCGCGTCGCGCGGGCCCGCGCAGAGCGATCTGTGGGAGGACACGGCGGTCGCGTTTGTCGAGATCGCCGAGGCGGGCACGCTCCCGGTTGCGGACCTCGCGCTCGCGTCGCATGCCGCGCTCGCGGCGTTCAAGAACGCGCTGAACGTCGATCCACGCATACGCGAGCACCCGCCGAAAGAGTTCGATCCGGACTTCGCGCGCATCCCTGCCCCGCAGGCTCTGACGCCGCGCGATCAGCGCTTGATCCGCGTGCTCGACATCGTGGCGCGCTTCGAGACGAACGCCGACGAGATCGCGTCGCTCGCGTTCCAGCGCGCGAGCGTCTGGCGTCGCTACGATCACTTCGACAAAGCGATCCCGATCTTCCTCGACATCGTCGCGAACCATCCGGCGCACGAGGTCGCAGAATTCAGCGCGAATCACGTGCTCGATGCGTACAACCGCCAGCAGCGATACGGAGAGCTCGTCGCATTCGCGAGCAAGCTCCGCGAGAACAAGGTGCTGCTCGCGAAGCGACCGGAGCTCGTGCGAACGGTGCACCACATCTACACACAGAGTCTGCGCCGCGAGGCCGAAGGTGCCGAGCAGCGAGCGAAGACCACGGGCGACCTCGCGTTCTTCGATCAATGCGGCGACGCGTACCTGTCGATCCTCGACACGGCCGCCGACCGACACGACGAGCTTCTCTACAACGCCCTCGTCTGCTTCGAAGAGGGCGGCTCGTACGACCGAGCGAGCGAGGTACTTCGCCGTATGACGAAGCGCTTCCCGGGCTCGCAGCTCACCATGCGTGGCGAGCTTCGCTTGCTGGGCGTGCTCGAGAGGACCGGGCGCATCGACGAGGTCGCGACGCTCGCCGAGCGCTGGCTTAGCGACCACCCGCTCGAGACGCACGCGCTGGAGGTGCTCGAGGACGTCATCCACTGGCGACAGGCCACCGGTGACCTCGATGTTGCTGTCCGCATCTTCGACGATTTCGCGAGGCGCGTGCGCACCGTGCCGCTGGTTCGCGAGCGCACGGCGCTCGTCGGCGTCACGCTCGCCGGACTTCTCCTCGACGACGGCGCCGCGACACACGCGTCGGACGGCGCCGTGCCGCACACGTCACACGCTGCGAACGCATCCCAGCGGACCTCGCGTGCCGGCGCAGCGTATGCGCGCCGCCGCGCGGAGGCGGTTCGTATCGTGTCTCGTCCGCCATCGCTCGCGCGTTCGTTCGCGAGCGACACGAGAGCGCGTGTCGAGATCGCGACCATCGTCGCGACGGCGGCGTGCCCGGTGCCGCTCGTCGACGGGCTGTGTCCGCGCGTGCGCGACCCGTCGGTCATGTCGATCGCGCGCCGCGAGCTATCGCGCGTGCAGCACCCGAACGACACGGTGACGTTGCTCCTCGCGGACCTCGCACTCGAAGCGATCCTCGCGAAGCGCGCCCCCACCGCGAACCTCGACGCGGACTATCGCCACCTAACCGGATCCGCGGATCCGGACGTTCGCGTCGCTGCCCGCGCGCGCCTCGCCGCGTTCGCGGAGCACAGCGGCGACGGCCGCGAGCACGCGACGCAGCTCGACGCGTGCATCGCAGACGCCTTCGCGTCGCGCGCGGGCGATGTGCACGTCGCGATCTGCCTGCGTGAGCGCGCCGCGGTCGCCTCGCCGCGCTCTTCGTCACCGGCGCGCGATCTGTTGCCGCAGGCGAGGGCGCCCGCACCCTTCGCGATCGAAGCACCACGGCTGCCAGCGCCACCCCCCTCGCGGACGAAAGTGTTCGACTTTCCCGACGACGTGATCGAGTAGCTTCGTGACCGCGCTCGCAGGGCGTTTCCGCGGAAAACGCCGAGCTAGCTTCGTCAGTCGAGGGCGTCGAGTTTCTCCTGAAGATCCTCGACGGCAGCGCGCGCGGCTTCGAGCGCGTCGTCGGCCTCCGCGAGCTCGGCCGTCAGCTGCTCGACACGTTGCTCGGCCGCGAGCACCTCGGCGTTGGCGGTGCGTAGCCGACCTTCGAGCTCGACCTTGAGCTTCGCGCGCGCATCGATCTTGCGGCGCTCGGCGTCTGTCATCGGGCCGGGCTTCGCACTCGATGCCGCGCTCGACGACGGCGCGCTCGGCGCGAGCGTCGATGGCGATGGGGTTCGCGGGCGCGGGAACGATCCGGGCGGATGCGTGGTCTCGGGCACGTGACGCGCGGGCGATGCGCCGGTCGACAGGTTCGGCGACGCCGCCGGCGTTCCGGGTCGCGCCCGTGACGCGCCGGTCGACAGGTTCGACGCGGGGGGGCCCGGTCGTGCGGGCGAAGCGCCGGTCGACAGGTTCGACGCGGGTGGTGCCGGTCGTGCGGGGGAAGCGCCGGTCGGCAGGTTCGACGTGGGTGTTCCCGGTCGTGCGGCGGAGGCGCCGGTCGACGGCTTCGATGCGGGGGCGCCGAGCGACGCGCCGCTCGAAGGCTTCGTGGGATCCGATGCGGTGGGCGGCTTTGCACCGAGCTTGTTGGCGAGCGCGTTCACGAGGTCCGATGGTTGCGGTGGACCCTTCGGCGCTCCACCATCGGTGCGGCCGCCGCGCTCGACGGTCAACGCGGGCGCGTCGTCTTCGTCCTCGTCGTCATCGTCACCATCATCGTCGTCCGTGTCACCGGAACCGGTGATGCGCTTCGCTTCGTCGGAGGCGCGCTGGGCATCGAGCTTCGCACGCACCGCGGCTTCGACGCGCTCGCGCTTCGTGTCGCTCGTGTCGCGGTTGCGGTCCTGCGCCTCCATCATGCGCTTCGCGATCACCTTGTCGCGGGTGCCGCCGTCCTCCATGAACTTGCGGCGGCGCTCTTCTTCCGCCTCCTCGGCCTGTTGCTTCTTGCGCGCGCGAAGCTGCTCGAGCGCGCTCACCTTCTTCGCAGGTGCTGCCACGACCGGCGCGTCCATCTCGTCGGCGTTCTCCGCGTCGTCCTTGGAGTCCGCGTCGTCCTCGGAGTCATCGCCATCGGAGTCGGCATCGACGTCGTCGTCCGCACCGGCAGACTCACTCGACGCCGTCGCGCTATCGATGTCGTCGTCATCGTCGGTATCGGTATCGTCATCGCCCTGGTCGGAGCTATCGGACTCGACCGGTTCGGGAGGTAGCGGCGGCACGAGCGATAGCGTTCGAGGGCGCGGCGGCGGCGCGATGACCTCATCCGAATCGTCTGAATCGTCGGGATCGTTCGAATCGTCGGCATCGTGGGCATCGGATGGCGGCACAGATCGCGGCGTGAACGGCGATGCCTTCATGATGCTCGATGGCCCCGCGCTCGACTGCGTCGGGCTCGATGGTGCGCTCGATGGCGGTGCGCTCGATGGCGGTGCGCTCGATGACGGTGCGCTCGATGCCGGTCTGTTGGATGTCGCGCTCGGCGCATTCGAGCTCGGCGCGCTCGACCCGGACTTCTCCGGCGGCACGTACTGCTCTCCTCGGCGCTCGGCCGTGCGGCGTCGCTTCTCCTCCTCGGCCATCTCTTTGCGCTTGGCGGCGAGCTCCGCGATCGCGTTGCGCTTGGGGGCAGGAGGCGCGGCGACGGCGGGTGCCTCGACGATGATGGGTGCGATGGGCGCGTTGAAGTCATACCTGACCGGCTCGACCTTCTCGGGGAGCGGTGCCAGCGGCTCGTTGATCACCGCGATGGCGTCGAAGCCCGGCGGGTCGCGATCGGCGGACAGCATGCCTTCGCCGTCGGGCATCCACGAGCCGGCGGCGGCGACCGCCGAAAGCGTCAGCGCGATGCGGCGCAGCGTGGCCTCGTTCGCCCCGTGACCCGCGTCGGAGAGCATCGCGGCCGCGCGGTTGCGCAGCTTCGCGACCGCCTCGCGGTGCGCGGTGGACGCCGAGAGGTCGCCGTTGCGGAGCCGAGCCGCGAGCGCGAACAACTCGTCGACGGCGTCGCGCGCGTGCCAGTAGAGCTGATTGACAACCCACGCGGTGACGGGTGGGCGCTGCAGGCGCGAGATGCGCGACGCAGCCAGCTTGTCGCCGGCGGCCCTGAGCTCGGTCACGAGGCGCTTGCGTTCGGCGACGAACTGGCCGTGCGGCACCTGGAACAGGGCGCGGGCGGCGTCGTCGTAGGACATGCTCCGATCCTATCGCGCGCGCGGACGCACGGCGGGCGCCCGCGAGACAATCGCATGGGAGCCCGGCGCGGCACGACGTGTATGTCGCGCCGGTGGAGATGTGCTCCCGACGTGCACCGCGCGTGTCCTGCGTGGGGCGTGCTCGGGCGATGCGGTGATGGCATGCTCCGAGAATGGCTTACGCGGAGGACGTGCACGCACCCAGCGGTGGCGGGACCAGCACGACCGCGAAGCTCGCGCTCGGGCTCGCGGCGGTGGCGGTGCTCGTCGTCGCGATCGCGGTCGTCGTCGTCGCCACACGCGGCTCGAGCTCGACGCCGATCGCCGGTGGGAGCGCGGCGCGGGCACCGATCGTGGCGGATGGCCCGGAGATCGTCGTCGTCGACGCGCGCGATGTCGTGCGCATGGATCGCGGCACCGTGGAGCCCGTGACAGATCAGAGCGGGCTGATCGGGGTGCGCATCAACGATCCAGAGCTGCTCGCGACGTTGCGGCTCGAGTCGACGGACGTGATCACCGCGATCTCGGGCAAGACCGTGCGCCGCCAGTTCGACGTCAACGACGCCCTGGCGGGTGCGGGGCTCGCGAACGCGACGACGCTGTACGTCGAGCTCGTGCGCGGCGGCAAGCCGGTGCTCGTGAAGTGGGAGCTCGAGGGTGATCTGCGCGAGGCGCGAACCGGCGGAAGCGGGCGCATGTCGAGGTTGCCGCCGACACCGCTCGCGCCCGATCCGATGAGCGACACGATCAAGCGCATCACCGACTTCGAGTTCGAGCTGCCACGTTCGACGATGATGCAGATCGCCACGAACGTACAGTCGGGGATGTCGCTCGGCGTGCGGCCGGTGCCGGCGATCCGGAACGGCCTCGTCGAGGGCGTGAAGCTCTACGCGATCCGTCCGGGATCGGTGTGGGCAGCACTCGGGCTCAAGAACGGCGACTCGATCCTGTCGGTGAACGGCCGGCCGATCTCGATGACGAACCTCGGCGACGAGTTCGAACGTGCGAAGAACGAGTCGGTTCTCGACGCGAGCGTCATGCGGCGCGGAAATGTCGTCGCGCTGCGGTACGCGATCACGAAGTAATCGCAGCGGGAGTGCCGAGGAGATCTCGCCGGTCTCGGCGAGGAGGTCGCCGTTGTCAGGGGGACCTGGTACTGGACATATGTTCATGAACGATGATCTTCGAGAGTTCCTCGCGCGCGCACGTGGCACGGCAGCGACGGCGAAGGTCATTCGTCTCGACGAGCTCACACGCACTACGCGCGACGAGGCTCCATGGGGTTTGCCGGCGCTGCGCGGTCGGATCGTGGAGCTCAGCGCGCGGGGCGCGTCGGGGACGCTGACTTGCGCGACGAGCCTGGTGTTCGAGGCACAGAGCGAGGGCGAGCCCGTCGCGTGGATCGTTCCGTGGTGCGTCGACCCCGACACGCGCGGGGGAAGCGACGTACGAACGCCGGGGACGTTTTATCCGCCGGACGCGGCGGACAGCGGCGTCGATCTGTCGGCGCTTGTCGTGGTGCGCGCGCCCTCGGTGATCGCGGCGGGGCGCGCGGCGGAGCGGCTGTTGCGATCGGGGGCGTTCGGGCTCGTCGTGATCGATTTCGGATCGTCGAACCTCGAAGCAACGAGCGCGCGCATCTCGGATGCGATGCTCGGACGGCTCGTGTCACTCGCGCAGGCCAACGACGCAGCGATCGTGTGCTTGACGGAGAAGACCCGCGATGCTGGCTCCCTCGGCTCGCTGGTCTCGCTGCGCGTGGAGGCGTTGCGTGAACGCGCAGAGGGAGCGCGATCGAGCGACTTCGAGGTCACCGTCCGCGCGCTCAAGGACAAGCGGCGAGGGCCGGGCTGGTCGCGCGCGCTCAAGGCGCGGGGCCCCTCGGGGCTCTAACGCGCGGCTTGTAACGGCAACCGCACATCTTTCGTGATCTCGGCGGCACAGCGTGGGGAGAGAGCAACCACATGCGAGGGGGAGTCCTCTCCGTCGAATTCGATCGACACCCGATCGCGCTGCGCGTGTTGTGCATCGTCGATCACGACGCGATCCTCGCCGAGAGATCGCGTTCGTGATGTCACGGTTGTCAGGCGTCGCCCGCTTCGCGTTAGCTCACATGTGAGCCTGCACTCGTTCGTAGGCAGCGCGCACGGTTGGACTGCACACGACAATGTGCACGCGGTCGATCGCTGTGCGTGTCTCGATCGACCCTGCACTACAAGGTCACGATCACGCTCGGCATTCATCTGCACACATCGTGATCCGACGTAGTTGGCGCGAAGGCTGCTTCGTGCCGCCGCGATGCAAGCCTCGAAAATCTGCGCGATTTGCGCAACGACGCTCCTCACGTTGGCGGCGTGCACGACGGACGTTCTCGTCGAGACCAACTCGTCGCAGACGACGGAGCTCGATGACGACTTCGAGTCCGCGGCGCGCGACTACGGTGTACCCGCGGATCTCGTGAAGGCCGTCTCGTACGTCGAGACGCGCTGGCACATGGTCATCGGCGACGAGGAGCACGAGGGCCGCCCCGCGGGTGCAGGCCTGTTTGCTCTGTGGGGCGAGAACCTGTCCGCGGGCGCTGCGGCCGCCGGCCTGGACACCGAGTCGGCGCGCCTGCGCCTGACGCCGAACATCATTGCCGCGGTCGCACGCATGGCCGACCTCGCGGCCGACCTGGGCGTGAGCGGCGACAACTTGCTCGCGTGGACGCCGGTGCTCGAGGCGTACTCGCAGTCCGACGACGCGGATGTGCGTCAGGCGTACGCGAACGACGTCTTTGAAGTGCTCTCGACCGGCGCGGAGTACATCGCCGAGGACGGATCGATCGTCGCGAAGATCCCGGCGCACCCCGAGGTCGGCACGCGGAGTAGCGGCACACCACGCGCGGCGGGCGCGGACTATTCGGGCGCGATCTGGCGTCCGTCGCCGAACAAGTCGAGCCGCGGTGGCACCGCGGTCAACCTCGTCATCATCCACACGTGCGAGGGCGCGTACGCCGGCTGCTGGGGCTGGCTCAAGAACCCGTCGTCCGGCGTGAGCGCGCACTACGTCGTGAAGGAGAACGGCTCCGAGATCACACAGCTCGTGAAGGAGAACGAAAAGGCGTGGCACATCGCCGCGAGCTACAAGTCGTCGCTCAACGGCGGCATCCTCACCAACAAGAACGGCGTGTCGACGAACAACTTCTCCGTCGGCATCGAGCACGGCGGCTTCCAGTCGCAGACGTCGTTCCAGACCGGACAGATCGAGGCGTCCGCGAAGCTGACCTGCGCGATCACGAAGAACCACAACATCCCGCGCGATCGCAACCACATCGTCGGTCACGGCCAGCTCCAGCCGAACAACCGCCGCGATCCGGGACCGAACTGGCCGTGGGCGCACTACATCGATCGCGTGAAGTCATACTGCGGTGACGGTGGCGCGACGCCTCCACCCGCGGACGATCCGGATATGCCGGGTCCACCTCCTCCCCCGCCGTCGACGGGCTTCACGCCGATCATCATCGACTCGAACCAGGCGAACAACGACGCGAGCCGGGCGAAGATCACGTTGTCGGGCACGTGGACGTCGATGACGAGCACCGCCGGCTACTACGGCACGGGCTACTGGCAGGCGACGACCTCGCAGACGTCCGCGCCCGCGACGTTCTCGTTCTACGTGTCGGCCGCGGGGTCGCGCACGATCGAAGCGTGGTGGCCGGCCGCGTCCACGCGCTCGACGGAGGCGCCGTTCATCGCGTTCAATGCGTCGGGCACCGAGGTCGGTCGCAAGCTCGTCAGCCAACGGACCAGCGGGAGCCAGTGGGTTACGCTCGGTACGTGGAACTTCACGCCCGGCTGGAACACGGTCGTGCTGTCGCGCTGGACGTCGGGCTCGAACGTCGTCGCCGACGCGATCCGCGTGAAGTGATCCGCGCGACGCTGTTGTTTCTCGTCATCGCGGGCTGCAAGGACGCGCCCGCGAAGCAGCCGCCGTCGCCCGCCCCCGCGCCCGTCGAAGCGCCCGCGAAGCCCGCGCTCGTGATCGAGTCTGCCGCGGCAGCGCTTCCCGGCGAGCTGTGGTTCACCGTCGAGGGCGAGTCGCGCCGCGTGATCGCGCTCGCGCACGGCAAGGCGCGCGACATCGGCACGGGAAGCGACGAGGTGTTCGGCGCGCTGTACCCGACGGCGTATCGCGGCAAGGACGGCCGCGTCCTCGGAGTCACGTCGTTCGGCGATGGCCGCCCCGACGGCGAGCGCCTCGTGTGGATCGGCGCGAACGGATCGATCACCACGCTCGGGGATCCCGCGATGTCCGTGCGCGATCCGGCGCTGTCGCCCGACGGCTCGTGGATCGTCGCGGCCGTGCAGACGGAGGGCGTCACGAACCTCGTGCTGTTCACGGTCGCGGGTGGGCAGAAGCCGCTGACGACGGACCGCGAGGGCAACTTCACGCCGGTCGCGATCAACAAGGACACGATCGCGTTCGTGTCGTCGCGTGACGGCGATAGCGAGGTCTATCGCATGAATGTCGACGGCACGAAGGTCCAGCGTCTCACGGCGTTTCACCGCGAGGACTACGAACCGGCGATCGACGCGAGCGGGAAGCAGCTCGCGTTCACGAGTGATCGAGAGCAGAAGGTCCCGCGCATCTTCGCGGTGGTTCCCGACGGCACCGGTGTGCGCCGCCTGACCCAGCGCGAAGATCCGAAGGCCGAGGAGAGCCAGGTCGTGTGGTCGCCGAAGAACACCGCGCACTTCGCGTACACGTTGAAGCGCGATGGTCACGCACTTGTCGTCGCCGTAAACGGCTCGGTCGAGAAGGTGCTCACGCCGCCCGGCGCGAACGACATGGAGGTCGCGTTTTCGCCCGACGGACAGTGGCTCGTGCTCGTTCGAGAGCACGCATCGCACGGCACGGCATCGCACGGCACCGGGGCATCGCACGGAGGGCACGCACACGATCACGGTGGCGGCGCGAGCCTTGCCGAGCTCGTCGCGTATCCGTTGCCTGCGGGATCGGGTGAGCCGATCGTGATCGCGCGGGGAGCGATCCGCGTGCCGCGTTGGTTTCGCGAGTAGCGAGAGTGGGCCCGGCACGCCCGCGCGAACTACCGAGCCTACGGATCGACGGCGACCGACTCGACGGCGAGGAGCTCTTTCCACCGCGCCTCCGCCCACGTCGCGAGTGCGGGAGCGCCCTTGAAGCCATCGAGCTTGAACTCGCCGCCGACCGGCTTGTCGTCGGGATCGACGCCACGCGTCGTTCCGCGGACGGCGTGCTTGTCCTTGCCCTCGAGGACGATCAGCTTGCGCGGCGATCCGTTCGCCCGCGCATCGCAGTCGAGGTCATACGCGAACGCGACCTCGGGCGTCCCGTCGGCGTCGACGTCGGTCACGCTGACCGAGTCGGTCACGAACGACACGACGAGATCGAGCTGGCAGTTCGCCACGGCGTCGCGCACGAGCCGCAGCTCTTTGGCCGAGGGTCCGTAGAGCTGCGCGAACAGCTGGCGCCCGGTGCCGCGCTTCGTGTCCTTCTGGGTCGTGGAGAGGACGAGGTGTCCGGCGCCGCTCTTCGCAGTCCACGTCCACGCCTGCACGATGCGTTTTCCCTTGCCCGTGACCTCCGCCGGCAAGGCGCTCGGCTCGACCTTCGCGAGCGCGAGGTCGGCGAGGGCGATGGATGAAGAGGCGGCGAGGAGCGCGGCGGACATCAGGAGAGAACGACGAAGAGACATCAGCTCATCGTCGCACGAACGGTGCGATCTCCGGAGTGAACCTATTGGATTGACATCTTAAATTGATTAGCTGAACACTTGTATAGTGTCTCGTATCGCGTGCCTCGATCTCCCGGCGTTGCCGCTCCAGCTGGTGTGGCGAAGCGAGCCGGCGTGGCGCGCGCATCCGGTCGTCGTGATCGACGAGGACCGCCCGCAGGGCAGCGTGTTGTGGGCGTGCGAGAGCGCGCGTGCGGTCGGCGTGTTGACCGGCCAGCGCTATGCACATGCGCTGTCGCTGTGCGCGGGGCTGCGCGCGCGTGTGGTGCCACCCGAGAAGATCGAAGAGGCGATCGCCCTTTTGCGCGCAAAGCTCCACGTGTTGTCACCCAACGTCGAGGTCGGCGAGCCCGGCACGTTCTGGCTCGACGGCGAAGGACTCGCGCGCGTGTTCCCGGAGCGCAACGGACCAGCGGGCACCGAGTGGGGAATGGCGATCGGGCGCGCGATCGCGGAGCTCGGCTATCACGGCGCCGTCGTCGTCGGGTTCACGCGGTTCGCGACGTACGCGATCGCGCGCGCGACGCGGCACGGGCTGACGGTGCTGCGCAGCGACGCCGACGAGCGGACTGCGGCGGCGAATGTCCCGCTCGCGCGGCTCGAGATCGATCTGAAGCTGCGCGATCACCTGTCGCGACTCGGCGTGACGAGCGTCGGGCAGATGATTCGCTTGCCGGGCGGCGGCATCCTCGAGCGCTTCGGGCGCGAGGCACACCGGCTGTACCAGCTCGCGGCGGGCGAGCGGTGGGATCCGCTCGTGCCCATGGCGCCGCCGGAGGCGCCCGACGAGCGCGTGCTGCTCGACGACGAGGACGACGACGTCGAGCGCCTGATGTTCGCGATCAAGCCCGCGCTGGATCGCTTGCTCGATCGACTGGCGGCGAAGGGGAGGGCGCTCGTCGCGTTGCACCTCGAGCTCTCGCTCAAACATACCGTCGGCAAGGTCGAGGTGCGCAGCGACTGCATCAAGCCCGCGCAGGCGACGCTCGACGCGCGCTCGCTCGTGCGGCTCGTGCACCTGCGCCTCACCGGCATGCCGCCGGTCGCGCCGGTCAACGCGCTGCGCGTGTGGGCCGACGACGTTCTCGCGACGCAGCAGCAGCTCGCGCTGTTCGCCGCGAAGCCGAGGCGCGATCTGCGCGCAGCCGACGAGGCGCTCGCGAAGCTGCGCGCGGAGATGGGCGACGACGCGGTGGTGCGCGCTGTTCTGCGCGACGGGCATCTGCCCGAGGCGAGCTTCGGGTGGGAGCGGCTGGTGCACGTCACGCGCGCACAGCCGCAGAACGTGCTCGTGCGTCCACTCGTGCGGCGCTTGCTCGCGAGGCCGCAGCCGTTGCCGCCGCAGGTCCGGCAGGTGCGCGATGACGGCTGGCTGTTGTCGAACCTCGAGCACGGCGCGGTGGTGCGCATCGTCGGGCCGTTCGTCGTGTCGGGTGGATGGTGGGTCAACGCGAACGCGCTCGACACGCATCGCGAGTATCACTTCGCGGAGCTACGCCGCGGGGACTGCTTGTGGGTCTACTACGATCGCAACCGTCGACGCTGGTTCTGGCAGGGCGCGGTCGAGTAGTCACGCCGCACGAAACACGAGCGGCACCATACTGCGCGAGCACGTCGGCACCTTGCGCGCCGCGGACCGGCGCTGCATCACCTCGAGGAGCACGGACTGAAGCTCGGTCCCGGCGAGCTTCTCGGCCAGCTGTTCGAAGGCCGGCTCGCCGAGTCCGCGCTCGATCCACTGTCGCGCCACGCGCGAACATCATACGCTCGGGGCGTGAGCGATCAGCAGAACAAGGTGTACGGAACGGCGGAACACGATGCGCCCGTGTCGCGTCGAGACTTCGAGCGCGCGATACGTTCGCTCAACGCGAGCGACCTCGACATTCGCGACGCGCTCTTGAAGCTCGCGGCGCATGTCATCTCGCTGACAGACGAGCTCACGCGCCGCATCGACAAGGTCGAGCCACTGCCATCGCCGCCGGACACGCCGGCGCCCGAGCCGACGCACACCGTCGAGCAGATGGTCGCCGCACTGATCCCGAGCACGCTCGATCAGATCCGCGCGCAGGACATCATCTCCAGTCAACGCGTCGCGATCGACGTCGCCGCCGAGTCGAAGTACGACACGGAGGTCAAGGGGCCGCCGTGCATGGAGCTCATGCACATCTGTCATGCGCGGTGCTGCCGCCTGACGTTTTCGCTCTCGACGGAGGATCTCGACGAGGGCGTCGTCCGCTGGGACTACGGCCAGCCGTACTTGATCCGCCAGCGCGCGAGCGACGGCTATTGCGTGCACAACTCGCCCGAGACCGGTGGCTGCACCGTTCACCCGAATCGCCCGCGCGTGTGCCGCGTGTACGACTGCCGAACCGACGACCGCATCTGGATCGACTACGAGAAGAAGATCGTCGCGCCGCCGATCCGCAACCCGGCGAACCGCAGCGCCGACATGCCCGAGAAGAAGGTCGAGTACTTCGATCTCCTCGATCGCGTGAAGGCGCGTCGCCGCGCGGTGCACTTCGAGACGCTGTCGATCTCGACGTCGTACTCCGACGAGAAGCCGGCCGTCGGGACCGAGACCGAGCCGAAGAAGCCGCTGTTCCCCGAGAGCTAGCGCGCTCGCCGTAGACGCTCGATCTCGGTCGGAGCGGGAGATACGATCACTTCGCCGAGCTCGCCGTCGACGGCGAGCAGATCGTTCGGGCGCGCCCAGCCGAACAGTCCCGGCACGTCGCTCACGACCGGGACGCCACCCGCGCGCGCGATCGCGATGGCGTCGAGCGAACACGCGTCGCTCGCGACGAGCGCGGCAGCTCCGCGTGCCACCGCGGCGATCGCGACGAACGCGTGGATGCGATCGGCGATCCACACGTGACCGGGTCGCAACGAGCGCGGATCCCCGAGCAGCACGCACAGCTCCTCGATGTCGACGACCTGTACGCCCGCAGCTGCACTGCCGACGACGCCGAGGCGATACGGAGCGCGCGCGTACTCCTTCGCCACCTTGCGCAGTCCGTCGGGCTGTTCGGCGACGGCGACGAGCTGCTCGCGCAACCTCGCATCGCACAGTGCCAGCGCGAAGCGATCGAGCGACGCACCGACGGCGGGCACCTCCGAGTCCGAGAGTCGCTTCATCGCGCGGCCGAGGTCCTCGCGCAGGCGACCGAATGCGCGCTCGAGCTCGATGGGAGGAGCGCCGAGCGCCGTTGTCGTCGGGACGACACCGACCCGGCCGAGCACCGCACCGCCGACGTGACCCCTGCCGACGAGCCGCGCCGATCGCATCGCCGAGGCGAGTCGCCGCTCGATCGCGAGCGTGATCGGAGCGCCGAGCGCCGTCGCGAGCGTGACCTCGTTCTGCGTGAATACGCGCTTGCGCCGCTGCAGCACGAGCACGCCGATGACGGAGCCCGCGCCGATGAGCGGCACGCCGACGAACACCGGGAAGCGCTCCTCGCCGAGCCCGGGCACCGGCTTGTACGCCACTTCCGCCGCGGCGTGCGCGGCCGATACGGGGCGCATACACTCCGCGACGAGGCCGGTAATGCCTTCGCCGACCTCCAGCGTCGTGCCGATCGCCGACGCTGCGAAGCCGTGGTTTCCGCGCATGACGAGGCGATCATCCTCGCGCACGTAGACACTCGCGATGTCGGCACCGGCGATCGCGGCAAGCTCGTCGCACATCGCGGTCAACATCCCCTCGAGCGGGCCGTCGTGACCGGCGAGCTCGATCAGCCGCAGGATCCCGTCGACGCCGACCGCACCGCGGTGGTGTACCTGTACGACGGGCTTGGGCGATTCGCGGGTCATGCTCCAGTAACGCACGACCACGTTTCCATCATGTTTCGCGCACGAAAAAGCCGAGTGCTTCACGCGCCGAGCACGTCGCGCACCTCGTCGAGCGAGCGCGCCGCGAACAGGCGCGGGCGTAACGCCGTCGCTTGGTCGCCGAGCACTTTTGCGTGACGCCTGGCGACGCCGACGCCGACCCGCTCGCCGCGTTGCGCGACGTTCTCCGCGGTGATCATCGCGAACATCGCGCGGCGCTCTTCGTCGGTGGGCGGCGAGATGCGTTCTCCGCGCAGCGACGCGTGCGCCTCGCGGAACACCCACGGGTGATCGATCGCGCCGCGGCCGATCATCGCCGCCGCGCAGCGGGTCTCGTCGAGCGCGCGCACGACATCGTCCGCCGTGCGGACATCACCGTTGACCACGACGGGGATCTGGACGACCTCGCGCGCACGCGCGGCCCATGTCCAGTCGGCGGGACCGGTGTGGCCTGCGAGCGCGGTGCGGCAGTGGATGGTGATCGCGGCGACGCCGACGTCTTCGAGCCTCCGCGCCAGATCGACGATCGGCATGTCCGACTCGGGGCCCCAGCCGATGCGCGTCTTCACGGTGACGGGAATCGCCACCGCGCGAACGATCGCGGCGGCCATCGCGATCATCGCCTCCGGATCGCGCAACCAGCCCGCACCGGCACCCTTATTCGCGATGCGCGGGATCCAGCAGCCACAGTTGAGATCGAGGAACGCGGGTTCGGCGCGCTCGGCGATCTGCGCGGCGGCGAGCAAGCGCTGCGGATCCGCGCCATAGATCTGGATCGCGGTCGGGCGATCGTCGCTCGCGAGCGCCAGCTTGCGCCGCGCGATTCGCGAGTCGTGGATGATCTGATCGACGTGCACGAACTCGGTGACGCACAGCTCGGCGCCGACCGACCGACAGGCACGACGGAACGCGACGTCGGAGACGTCTTCCATCGGAGCGAGGACGACCGGGGATCGAGCGAGGAGCTCGCGCACGGCTGCATCATCTATTGTCTGTAGCGCCAGGATACTGGACAATTGTTCAGTGTACGCGCCATTGTGGTGCAAATCGAACTTCTCGTTTCTCGAGGGCGGCAGTCACCCGGAGGAGCTGATCGAAGAAGCGCATCGCGTCGGCATCCGCTCGCTGGCGATCACCGATCGCGACGGTGTCTACGGCATGGTCCGCGCTCACGTCAAAGCGCGCGATCTCGGCGTGCACCTGATCTGTGGTGCGCAGATCTCGATCGCGCCGTACGGCACCGCGCTGACCTCGTCGCCGGTCTCGCTGCACTCCGAGGACGCGCACGTCGGGCGCGGTCCCGGCTGGGGCGCCGATACCGACGAGCTATCGCCCGCACCGGGCACACTCGGCCGGCGCGGTCGCACGAAACGATCAAAACCCCGGCAGGTCGCGCTCGCCGGTACCGAGCCGCCGCCGACCACACAGCTCGTGCTGCTCGCGCAGAATCGCGCGGGCTGGGCGAACATCACGCGCCTGCTCACGTCCGCGCGCCGGCGCTGCGACAAGGGCAACTCGCTCGCGTCGTGGCGCGAGGTCTGCGAAAACGCGGGAAGCGTCATCGCCCTGTGGGGCGGCGAGAACAGCTCGCTCGCGGCCGACGCGGATCCGCCCGCCGCGCTGATCGCCGATCTGCGCCACGCGTTCGGCGATCGGCTGTTCGCGCTGCTCGCGCGCCATCGCCGCGCCGACGACGTGCCTCGCGAAGCGCGCCTCCGAGCTCGCGCTCGCGCGATGGAGCTCCCGCTCGTCGCCGCCAATGAAGTGCTCTATCACTCGCGCGCGCGCCGCCCGCTGCAGGACATCCTCACCTGCATCCGTCATGGCGTGACGCTCGCCACCGCGGGCACGCGCATTCGCGGCAACGACGAATACGATCTACGCGCACCACACGCGTTCTCGCGCCTCTACGCCGACGAGCCGGCCGCCGTCGCACGCACGCTCGAGATCGCGCAGCGCTGCACGTTCGAGCTCGGTGCGCTTCGCTATCGCTATCCGTCGGAGCGTCTCCCCGACGGCTCGACGAGCGCCGACTACCTGCGCACGCTCGTCGACGAAGGCGCGTCGCGTCGCTATCACGACGATGTTCCGTCCAACGTGCGCCGCCAGCTCGACACCGAGCTCGCGTTGATCGAAGAGCTCGACTATCCGGGCTACTTCCTGACGATGTACGAGATCGTCGCGTACTGCCGGCGCCGCGACATCATGTGCCAGGGTCGCGGCTCCGCGGCCAACTCCGCCGTCTGTTACTGCCTCGGCATCACCGCCGTCGATCCGGTCCGCATGGGCCTGCTCTTCGAGCGCTTCCTCTCGCGCGAACGCGCCGAGCCGCCGGACATCGATCTCGACATCGAGCACGAGCGCCGCGAGGAGGTCATCCAGCACGTCTACAACGTCTACGGTCGCGATCACTCCGCGATGGTCTGCAACATCATTCGCTATCGCCCGCGCTCCGCGGTCCGCGACGTCGGCAAGGCGCTCGGGATCCCGGAGACCGCGCTCGATCGCGCCGCGAAACACCTCTCGATGTACGGCCTCGTGGAACGCGAAGCGCTCGAACGCTCGGGCCTCGTCGATCACGATGCCCGGCACGGCGCCACCGCCGTCGAACATCTCGCGCGCCTCTCCGACGAGATCCTCGAGTTTCCGCGCCACATCGGCATCCACCCGGGTGGCTTTCTTCTCGGGCACGAGCCGGTGCACGACATCGTGCCGATCGAAAACGCGTCGATGCCGGGACGCACCGTGATCCAGTGGGACAAGGACGACCTCGAAGATCTCGCGCTGTTCAAGGTCGACCTGCTCGGCCTCGGCGCGTTGCACCAGCTGCACCTCGGCCTGGATCTCTTGCGCCAGCACCGCGGCATCGATCTCACGATGGCGACGATCCCCGCAGAGGACGAAGCGACCTACGACATGATCTGCACTGCCGACACCGTCGGTACGTTCCAGATCGAGTCGCGCGCTCAGATGTCGATGTTGCCGCGCCTCAAGCCTCGCAACTTCTACGACCTCGTCGTCGAGGTGTCCCTCGTGCGCCCGGGTCCGATCTCCGGCGGCATGGTGCACCCGTACCTTCGCCGGCGCGCGGGCATCGAGCCCGTGATCTATCCGCACGCGTGCCTCGAGCCGGTGCTGAAAAAGACGCTCGGCGTGCCGCTGTTCCAGGAGCAGGTGATGAAGCTCGCGGTCGTCGCCGCGGACTACACGCCGGGCGAAGCCGATCAGCTGCGCCGCGACATGGCTGCGTGGCGGCGCTCCGGTCGCATCGAGAAGCATCGCGAGCGCCTGATCGGCGCGATGGAGACGAAGGGCATCGCGCGCGAGTTCGGCGAGCGCGTGTTCGAGCAGATCCGCGGCTTCGGCGAATACGGATTTCCCGAGTGTGTGGTCGGGGCGACGCGCGTGATCGATGCGGACACCGGCGCGTGGGTGCGGATCGAAGACGTCGTCGCCGGCAAGCACCGCTTACGGAGGACATTGACGTGCAGCGACGATCTGAAGATCGAGCCGCGCCGAGTCGTCGATGCGCGAGCGAGTGGGCGCAAGAAGACGTTCCGTCTGACCTCAGCCCTCGGTCGACAGATCGAAGCGACCGCCGAGCATCCGTTTCTGACGGTGACAGGCTGGAAGAAACTCGGCGAGCTGGCGATCGGCGATGCGGTTGCCTCTCCACGCTCGCTCTCGTTGCCAGGAAGGAAGCGATGGAAACGCCACGAACTGATCGTCCTCGGGGATCTCATCGCAGAGGGCAATCTCTGCCATCCGAGCACGTTCTACTTCTACACGCAAGACGAGGAGCATTGCGCCGAGTTCGCGCGTTGCGTCGAGAAGTTCGGCAACACGGTCGCGGTCATCGAGAGGCACAAGGAGTGCTTCAGCGTCCGAGTGCGTAGAGCGGACCGCAGCGAGCTCGCCGGTGCCGTGCGATGGGCACGTGATCTCGGGATCTGGGATCACGACGCGTATTCGAAATTCTTGCCGCCGGACGTGTTCGAGGTCGCGAACGAAGATCTCGCGTTGCTGCTCGCTCGGATGTGGGAAGGCGATGGAACACTCTCGGTCGAAGGGCTCCATGCGGACTACGACACGGCATCTCGTCGACTCGCCGAAGACGTGCAGCACCTCTTGTTGCGACTCGGCATCGTGTCGCGTTGCTACACGCGCGAGCGACCGTATTGCGGGCGCACCGTTCGAAGCTATGTCGTCACGGTAACTGGCTTCGAGAGCCTCGCCCTCTTTGAGAAGCTCGTCGCACGCAGGTTTCTCAGCAAACGCCGTCGGGATCGCGCCAAGCGACTAGCACGTCCGACGAGCGGACGTATGTCGAAGGACGTCATACCAACCGCCGTGTCCCTGATGATCCGCCGAGCGCGTGCGGCGCGACGAGTCAGCTGGAATCAGATCGGTCGTTCGACAAAGCTCGGGATGCGCGAGATCCAAAGCACGAGCAAGAACAAGCGAGGATTTCGTCGGTGGGTGATTGGAAAGCTCGCGAGCTATCTGAAGTCACCGGAGCTCGAACGACTCGCGACGTCAGACGTGTACTGGGATCGCATCGTGTCGATCGAGCCCACCGGTGTACAGGAGACGTACGACCTCGAGATCGAGGGAAATCACAACTTCCTCGCGAATGACTTCGTCGTGCACAACAGTCACGCCGCGAGCTTTGCGCTCATCGCGTACGCGACGTGCTGGATGCGCAAGCACTACCTCGCCGAGTTCACGTGCTCGTTACTCAACGCGCAGCCGATGGGCTTCTACTCGGCGGCGACGATCGTCGGTGATTCGCAGCGCCACGGACTGAAGCTCCGGCCCATCGACGTCACGCGTAGTGCGTGGGACTGCACGATGGAGCCCGTCGACGACGAGTTCGGCTTCGCGGTGCGCATGGGCCTGCGCTGGATCAAGGGCATGCAGATGCTCGACGGTGGACGCATCGTGATGGCGCGCGAGGCGCGGGCGTTCGAGAGCATCGAGGACTTCGTGCGACGCGCGCAGGTGCCCGCGCGCATGCACGCGGCGCTCGCCGAGGCCGGAGCGTTGTGCTCGTTGGGTGAGCGGGAAACGGCGCGGCGCGACGCGTTGTGGCAGGTGACGGGCTGGGTGGCGCGGCAGGACGACACGATGACGCTCGGCGGCGACGTGAACGGCGATGTCACGTTCGCGAAGCTCGGGACGCTCGACGAGATCTTCTGGGACTATGCGACGAGCGATCACTCGACGCGCGGGCATCCGCTCGCGCCGCTCAGGAGCGAGCTGCGCGACAAAGGCTGGCCCGACGCACGGACGGTGGGCAAGGGCAGGGACGGCGCGCGCGTGGACTACGTCGGCATCGTGATCTGCCGTCAGCAGCCCGGGACCGCGAGCGGTGTCGTGTTCATGACGCTCGAGGACGAGTCGGGCTTCGTGAACCTCGTCGTGTGGCAGCAGGTGTTCGCGGACTACGCACACGTGATCAAGACGACGTCGCTGCTCGGCGTGAGCGGCCGGCTGCAGGTGCAGGAGGGCATCGTGCACCTGATCGCGGAGCGGGTCTGGGTGCCCGTGTTGTCACGGCCCGTCGTCGACGTCGAGAGCCGCGACTTCCACTAGCCAGCTCCGGGCGGCACCTCATAGATGGTCAGCGAGTCGATGCGGAGCGTGACTTGGTTCGGACGGATACGTACTCGATCCGTTGCCGGCAGGGCGTCCACCATCACACTAGTTTCCTCTGTTGACGTGACGTATCGACACCTGAGCTGGTTGCCGAGCAGTTCGAGCTCCAACCGGAACGCTGGCGAGGCGTTGATCATGACCTCGGTGGTCGTGAGGGGGCCGCGCGCCCGCACGCATTGTTCCGAACCCGCCGCGGCGCAATCTTCCAAACGACACCAGTAGGCGTCCATCTTGATCTCGATGAACTCGTTCTCCGTGGGGAACGTCGGGGTCGAGGCGATGATCGACACGCGTGTCGGCGTGTGTTGCGCCTGCGTTGCGAGCTCACCGCTACCGAGCGTCGCACGATCCATGTCAAACACCTCGCCGCCCATGATGCCGTTCGGTCGTGCGTTCTCCGCAAACGAGAAGAACGCGGCAATATGGTCGCCCGTGTCGAGGATCCCGGGGCGCGGATCGCAGGCCGTGCCCACCGCTTCGGCGCTCGGGACCGCGGCCTGGTCGAGATTGGCGATCGCCGGGCAGTTGTCCATCGAGTCGGGGACACCATCGCCGTCCTCGTCGTGCGTTCCGATCACCATGTCGTCGATCGGAATCGTCATCATGTCGTCGACTGGGGACGTGACGGCATCATCGGGAACCACGCCTGCCTCGATCCCGAGCAGCTCGCGACACCCGGTGCTCGCGACGAGAAGCAGGATCCAACGCACGCTCCATCATACGCCGCTCGGGGCGCGGCTAGAGCGGCGAAGGTGAAGGGCTGGAATTTACGTCGAGTGTCGGGAACTTCATGCCCGGGGGTTCGGCGATGGCCGTAGCTAGCCCACGCTACTTCGCGGCGTCGCCGTTGATGGTCAGGTCGGTGACGGCGCCCGTGATTCCGCCTTCGCACGCTCCGCTGATCACGAGCTTGTCGCCGCTCGCGGTCGTGGTCGTCGATCCACCGTCCTTGACCTTCGCGCACATCTTCGGCGCCGACAGCGTCGCTTTGTTCGCGCACTCGGCCTTGTAGTTCCAGCAGACTTCGATCTCGGCCTTGCCCTTCGTCTGCGTGACCGCGCACTCGACGCTCGGTCCTTGCTTGATCTCGCAGAGGACTTTCGATTCGACCTTCTCGCAACCGGCAGACGCGACCAGGACGAGCGTGACAAAGAGGAAGTGCTTCATGGTCCGATCATACATCCGCCATCGTCAGGTGTTCGACTTGCGACGCTTTTGACACAGAGCGGTCGTCACGATCCGAGGTGACGTCATTTGCCGAGATCGCGATGCGCGTTGTTTCAGTCCGGTCACGGAACGAGCGCGGTCCTGACAATTGACGCTGCCAAGGTGCGCGCATGTTCCGCCTGCGTTCTGGCCTGGTCATCGCGCTCCTGGTCAACCTCGCTCATGCGGACGATCAGGCGCCTCCTGGAGAGCCGCCACCACCCGCGGAGGCCCCGCCCGCGGAGGCCCCGCCAGCGGAGGTTCCGCCCGCCGAGCCCGCGCCGGTCGATCAACGGCCGGCTCCGGCACCCACCGAGGTCGCACCCGCGCCAGCACCTGCCCCAGCACCCGTCGCGGTGATGGGTGTCATCAAGGGCAGCATCATCGACAACAACACGAAGGTCGGTCTGCCCGCGGCGACGATCCAGATCTTCGGCGTTGTCGGTGGTGACATTACCGCCGCGAGCGAGCTCGACGGCACGTATCGTCTCGAGGTTCCAGCCGGTACGTACAAGCTGACGATCTCGACGCCCGAATACATCGAGCAGTCGAAGCAGATCACCGTCCCCGAGAAGGGCGAAATCGAGATCAACATGAACCTCGATCCCGCGCCGATCGAGACCGGCGGCGAGGAGACGATCGAGATCGTCGACAAGATCGACACGCGCAAGGAGGCCGCGGTGCTTGCGGTGCGCCGCGCGGCGAGCGTGGTCAGCGACGCAGTCAGCTCGCAGGAGATCGCGCGCACCCCCGACTCGAATGCCGGTGACGCGATGAAGCGCGTCGTCGCGGTCAGCGTGCTCGACGGTCGCTACGTCGCGCTGCGCGGCCTCGAGGGTCGCTACGTGACGGCGCTGCTCAACGGCGTGCTGTTGCCGAGCCCCGAGCCGGATCGCAACGCCGTGCCGCTCGATCTGTTCCCGACGAGCCTGCTCGCGACGATGACCGTGATGAAAAGCTACTCGGCGGAGCTTCCGGGTCAGTTCGGCGGCGGAACGCTCTCGATCGACACGAGCTCGTTCCCGACGAGCTTCGAGTTCAAGATCGGCGTGTCGACGAGTGCGAACACCGTTGCCACCGGCCAGGACGGCCTGCGCAACGCCCAGTCGAAGGGTGCGCTCGGCTTCTTCGGGTTCGATAACGGCGATCGCGCGCTGCCCTCGGCAGTGCCCAGAGATCGCGCGGTTCGCAACATGGACGCCGGGCAGCAGGAACGCATCGGCGAGTCGATGTTGAACGTGTGGACACCGCAAGGCGAGACGGTCACTCCGAACCTTGGCCTCAACCTGATGGTCGGTAACACGACGAGGCTCGGTAGCAAGCGCGTCGGTTACCTCGCGTCCGGCATGTTCCGTCGCAACTTCACCGTGCGAGAGGGTACGCAGGGCCGCCTCGCCGCGAACAACGATCAGCTCGTCCAGACCGACAACCTCCGATTCACGACGGGTGCGGCGGAGTCCACGCTCGGCGGGCTCGTCAACGTCGGCGTCGATCTCTCGCCAAACGACGAGATCGGCGTGCTCGGCCTGTATTCGCACGTCGGCGAGGACCTCAACCAGCAGAGCATCGGGTACAGCGACAGCGAGGGCTCCACCGTCGACATCACGCGCATGTCGTTCGTCGAGCGCTCGCTCGGCTTCAGCCAGCTGTACGGCAAACATCACCTCGTGCGTAGCGCGGGCGTCGAGCTGCGCTGGCAGGCGAACGTCGCGACCACGCAGCGTCGCGAGCTCGACAGCCGCGATCTTCTCTACAGCATCGACGGAAACGGCGCGCGCCAGTTCGAGGATCAGCCGGGCAGCGGTCAGCACTTCTGGCAGATCCTGAAGGACCTCTCCGGCGGCGGCGGCGCGGATCTGCGCGCGCGTGCAGGCGACGTCCAGCTCCGCGCGGGCACGATGGTGCAGCTGTCGTCGCGCGAGCTAGGTGGTCGCCGCTTCCGCTTCAAGCCGACGGGCATAGCGGGCGATCGCTCGATGGCGGGCGAGGAGCTGTTCGACACGGTCCAGATCGGCCCGATGTTCGAGCTCGAGGAGGACACGCTCGAGGAGGACGCGTACACCGCGTCGCTGAATACGTTCGCGGGCTACGCGAGCGCCGAATATCCGTTCACCGAGAAGCTCCGGGGCATCGCGGGCGCGCGCTTCGAGCACTCGACGCAGTCGATGTCCAACGGCAGCCGCTTCGCTGTATCGGGCCTCGAGACCGACGTGTCGAAGAGCGACAACGACGTCCTGCCCGCCGCGAACCTCGTCTTCGCGGCGCGCCCCGACATGAACGTCCGCGCGGCGTACAGCTACACACTCGCGCGACCGCGCTTCCGCGAGCTCGCGCCGTTCCTCTACTACGACTACATCCGGCGCCGCGACATCTCCGGCAATCCCGACCTCGCCACGACGCACATCCACAACGCGGATCTGCGCTGGGAGTGGTTCCCATCGGAGAGCGAGGTGTTCGCGGTCAGCACGTTCTTCAAGCAGTTCGTCGATCCGATCGAGCAGGTCATCGCGAACGTGAACGCGGACGCGACGTTCCAGAACGCCGACGGTGGCAACATCATCGGCGCCGAGGTCGAGGCACGCACGACGCTCGGTCGCATCGCGCCCGCGCTCGACGACTTCCGCCTCGGCACGAACGTCAGCGTGATGCGCTCGCGTGTGCAGATCGGCGACGACGCGATGTCGCAGATCCTCACGAGCAAGAACCGCGCGTTGTACGGACAGTCGCCGTTCGTCGTGAACGTCAACCTCGGTTGGGCGAAGCCGAAGGTCGCGGATCTGAATCTGTTGTACAACGTGATCGGCGCGCGCATCGTCGACGTCGGCATCAGCGGCCTGCCCGACATCTACGAAAAGCCGGTGCACCGCCTCGACTTCGTCGCGTCGCGAATGATGCGCGAGGACCTGCGCCTCAAGCTCGCCGTCGGAAACATCCTGAACCAGAAGGTGGCGCTCGAACAGGGCGACATCACCGTCAACAGCTATTCGCCGGGCGTCTCGTTCTCACTGGCTCTCGATTGGGCCCCCCGTTGAAAGGAATCGTCATGAAGAAAGCCATCTGTCTTCCCTTTGCCATGCTCGCACTCGGGTCATTCACCGCGTGCGGCGACGACTCCGGTCTCGTCGGTGACGACCAGCCGGAGATCGACGCTCCCCCGATGCCCGAGATCGATGCGCCTCCTGGTGGCATGATCATCGACGTCCCGGCCGGCGACATCGACGTCTCGACAACATGGACCAAGAACAACGTCTACGTGCTCAAAGGCTACGTCTGGGTGACCGGCGGCACGCTCACGATCGAAGCGGGTACGGTCGTCCGCGGCGACAACGGCAGTGCGCTCACCATCACGAAGGACGCGAAGCTGAACGCCGTCGGTACGATGAACGAGCCGATCGTATTCACGTCGAGCAGCACCACGCCGCGCTCCGGTGACTGGGGCGGTCTCGTGGTGCTCGGCAAGGCGACCATCAACGTCGCCGGCGGAACGAACGGCATCGAGGGCTTCGCGACGTCGTTTGGCGAGCGCATCCGCTACGGTGGCACCGACAATGCGCACGACTGCGGCAAGCTGCGCTACGCGCGTATCGAGTTCGCAGGCTTCGAGCTCGCGCCGGCCAACGAGCTCAACGGCCTCACGCTCGGCGGTTGCGGCTCGGCGACCGAGGTCGACTACGTGCAATCGCACTACGGTCTCGACGACGGCATCGAGGTCTTCGGTGGAACGGTCAACCTCCGGCATCTCGTCATCTCGTCGTTCGACGACGACGGCCTCGACTGGGACCTCGGCTGGAAAGGCACCGCGCAGTTCGTGATCGTCCAGCAACGCCAGGATCGCGGCGACAAGGGCATCGAGGCGGACAACCACCCGTCGGTGTTCACGTCGGTCCCGTTCAGCGCACCGGAGATCTGGAACCTCACGATGATCGGTGGCGACGGCGCCGCCGCGACGAAGAAGCAGGGCGCGTGGCACCTCCGCCGCGGCACGGGCGGCAAGATCTCGAACGCGGTCGTCGCGTACTGGAACACGTTCGCCCTCGATGTCGACGGCTTCGTGTCGCGCGATCGCTTTGGCACGGACCTGACGATCAACCACACGTACTTCCTCAAGGCGACGCCGTCAGCGGCGCTCTACGCGAACAACTTCGACTTCTTCGATCACGACGCGATGGCAGCCACGCCGACGATCGAGAACGACTGCGATGGTCCGCCCGCGGCGCCCGGTTCGACTAACTGTTTCAACGAGCTTACGACGCTTACCGCGAACGCGACGAACCGCATGGACACCAATCCGATGCTGACGAACCCGAAGGACCCATCGGCGCCGAACTTCGCTCCGATGGCGGGCTCGCCGGTCCTCACGGGCTGCGGCGTGCCACCGGCCGGTCTCGACACGACGGCGACGTTCTGCGGAGCGATCGGCACCACCGATTGGACCGCGGGCTGGACCGCGTATCCCGCGTCGAACTAGAAGACTCCAGAGCTCGGTTGGATCGATCCGACCGAGCTCGCGCACGAATTCGCGCGCGAACCCGGAGGAGAGTCTGGTCAAGCGAAGCGGGGTTACGTTAGCGAGTACGCGCGATCGCCTGAGCGATCGCCCCTTCGGTCATGAACGTGAACGCTCGCGGTCGAACGTTGTGACCGTCTCGAGCTGCAACCAGAAGTTGCAGCTCGAGTCCCGTTTCGGGGTCCGTGCGATGTAGGCCGTCCTCGTCGAGCACGTACAGCGCCCCGTCAGGACCGAAGTCGATCGCGACGGGAACGCGCAGCGAACCGGGCGCGATGACGGTGTCGAGCAGCTCGCCGGTCCCAGGATCGAAGCGCACGATCTGCTCGCGTTGCCAGTCACACACGTACAGCGAGCCGTCGCGCGCGATCGCGAGTGACGTGCCGGACGCGAGCTCGCCGGGGCGACCCATCTCCCTCACGAGCATGCCAGTGTCAACATCCCAGACCTGGATCGCCGCCGTGTCGGTCTCGACGCCGACGTAGAGCGTGCGCTGATCCGGTGCGAGCACCATGTCGAGCGCGTTGCGCATGTAGCCGATCTCGCGGAGTGCGTTGCCGTGCGCGTCGAGCACGACGACGTTCCCCGTGTCGTTACCCAGGACGAGCACCTCGTCGTTGCGGAACGCGAGCTCGAGCGGTTCCTCGAGCAGGGTCGTGTCCCAATAGAAGACGTCCTTCATCGCGCCCGACGCCACGTCGTAGCGAACGACATCCCCGATGCCGAACCCGGCGAGGTACGCGTGGCCGGACGGTCCGAGGCGCAGGCTTGCGGGGCGGTCGATTCGCGAGGCGCGACCCTGCGCGAACACGCTCTCGAAGTCACCGCTTCGCCCGTCGTACCGGAGGATCGTGTCGTTGCCGCGATCGCTGAGGAACACGGTGCTGGGCGGTCGCTCGACACAGGTCTCGCACTCCCAACTGTCCTCTGCGCAGGCGGCGACCAGCGCCGCACCCAGAATCAGCTTCGCGATGTGACGGCCCATCTTCATTACTGTATCGACCAAGAAACCAAAACGACAGTCCTGTGACGGCTTGCAGCGAACTTGTCACATTCGAGCTCGAACCCGACGTCAGCGATCCCCTGACAGGCATCGTGCGCGGCGCGTCGCGGTCTCGCGACGACCGTGTCACTCACCCGTGGTGGATTGCCGCCGTGTTTCGGCTCGCGCTACTGCTTCTGGCGCTCGTCGGTTGTGCGAGTCCCGCAGACCCCGCGCGGGAGCAACGGATCCTGACCGCGCTCGCCGACGACAACTGGCTCTGGGCGAAGCGCGATCCGGAGCTCGTGCAGCTCAAGCTCGTCAAGATGCAGCGCGGTCCATACGAGTGGCTGCGCGGCACGGCGTCCCTGTTCTGGCGCGATCTGATGGAGCCGGGTGTCGCGCGCGCCGTGATCACGGTTGGCAACGAGCCGTCGTCGCGCGTACTCCTCGTCGGCGACCCGCACGTCGAGAACGTCGGCACGTACCGCGCGAGCGACGGCACGATGTTCGTCGACTGGAACGACTTCGACGCGACGGGGTACGGCCCCTACTGGGGTGACCTTCGTCGACTCGCGTCGAGCTTTGTCGTCGCGGCGCCGACGATGGGCGAGCCGCTCGCGCGACGCGTGCTCGAGGCCTACGCGCAGACGATGGCGATGATCGCGTCGGGCTCGCCGCCGGGCGCCGTCGTCGAGGGACGCGCGCCGCTGTTCGACGACGAGATCGACACCTCGCGCACGCGAGGCGAGCGTCTCTTCGCCGTCGACGAGCTCGCGCCGGTCGTGAACGGTGTGCGCGAGCTCGCGCTCGGTGATCTCGAGGACGTCGCCGACGACGGCGTCCTCGAGGATCGCGTGGTCACGATCTCCTCCGAGCACGCGGACTGGATCGACACGGCCGTCGGGCAGTGGCGCGCGTCGCTCGAGAACGGCGACGCGCTCGGCGCGATCAAGCTGCGCGCGCGACGCATCGGCTCGGGCGTGTCGAGCTATGCGGCGTATCGCTGGAACGTCGTCCTCGAGGGACCCACGAGCGCGACCGACGACGATCGCGCGATCGAGATCAAGGAGACACGCGAGGGCGTGATCGTGCGCGGCGTGCCGCGCCTCGGCGCGGCGCAGTGGGACTCGCCGGGGGCACGCTCGGCGGCGACGCAACACGTGCTGCAAGCGCGGCCCGATGCAGACGCGATTCTAGGGAGCGCGCTCGTCGGTGGACTCTCCGTGAAGATCCGCGATCGCGAGGCGTTCCAGCGCGGTGTCGACTATCCCGACCTCGCCGATCTCGCCGAGGGCAACGCGGCCGAGCAAGCGCAGGCGCTCGCGCTCGCCGCGATCTACGGCGAGATGCTCGCTCGCGCACACGGCCTCGCGCCCACCGAGGGAGGCGCGCTCGGCGCGGGCACGCGCGGCGTCGACGTGATCGCGCCGCTGCTCGCGAACCGCGAGGCCGCGTTCGTCAACGAGCTCGGGGAGCTCGCGCTCGCCGACGCCGAGCAGGTCGTCGGCGATCACGCGTTGATGGTGGAGCGCGATCTGTTCGCCGCGCTGTTCGTCGAGGCGATCCCGTGACGAGGCTCGAGGGTTGCACCGTCGTCGGTGATCTCGCGCTGGTCGATCGCCATACAGTCGTCGCTGAGGTGGTCCCGTTCGCGCACCTCGCTGTTCGCTCCGTGAGCGTTCTGTTCTCCAAGGTGGTCTCGTGAAGCCAACGTCGTACTCGTTCGTATCGCTCGTGGCGTCGGCGCTGGTTGCGTCGCCGGTCTTCGCGCAGGACACGCCCACCGATGCACCCACGGAACCTGGCGCCGCGCCCTCGGAGCCTGCAGCGACGCCTGCGCCGGTGCCGCCGCCCGAACCGACGTCTACCACTCCCAAGGCCGATGTCATCGTCGAGCCTGCGGACGCGAAGATTCCATTCGTACCGTGGTCTACGACGAGGCTCGCCATCGATCTCGAGCTCGTCACGCAGGGGCGCTACACGAGCAAGACAAGCGGCAACCAGTCCGAGCTGCGCCTCGATCGCGGCGAGCTCGGTGCGCGTGTCGGGCTCGGCGACCACGCGGCCGCGGAGCTGCGGCTCGAGGCGATCCGCTCGGCGAGCGATGGTGGTGCTCTCGGCATCGACGGTGACTCGACGGTGGTCCGCGTGAAATATGCGAACGTCGGCGGCAGCGTCGACCTCGGCCCGCTGATCCTCGACAGTGCGCTCGGCTTCGTAGGCGATCCGTGGATTCGGACGATCGAAGCTGGCTACACGCTGAAGCCGTTGTCGCGCACCGGCAGCGAGCGTCTGCTCGGCTGGCCGACCTCGGATCTCGCGGCGCTCGTGCGCGGCACCGTCGGACCGGCGCGGATCTCGGTGAACGTTGGCAACGGCGAGGGCCAGCGCTATCCCGAGCGCAACACGGGCAAGACCACGACCGCGGTCGTCGAGGTCGTCGTCGCGAACACCGATGCGATCCGTGCGAGCCTTTCGGGCATGTTCCGGGATGGCTCCGTCGGTGTCGCGCGCGTGCGCGATCGTCGAGCGGGTGGAGGCGCGAACGTGCAGACGCCCTGGGCGCGTGGTGGCGTCGAGGTCGTGCGAGCGTGGGGTATCGGCGATCGCGGCGACGCCGAGGGCCTCGAGATCGGCGCGTGGGCCGACGCGCGCGTCGTCGACAAGCTGCACCTCGGTGCCCGCGTCGCGACGCTAGGCTACGTGGGCGGCGGCCGCGCATCGACGTTCGGCGGCGCGATCGCGATCGAGCCGTGGCGATCGAATTCCGACGCGAGCGCGGACGAAAGACCGCCGCGGACGAAGTCGCGCGTGCGTCGCCACGATGCGCGCGTTCGCCTCTGGCTCGCGCTCGACCGCGTGACGACGTCGGGAGCTGCGATGCCGCTGCCCGGCGCCGATGGCGGCGACGCCACGATCGTCCTGCTCGTCGCGTCGGCGAGCGCACCGTTCCTCGTGGACTGATCTCGTGACGCGAGCGTCGCAGTCCTCATCGAGGGTGCGACGAGACCGTCTCGCGCACCGAATAGCTGGACATGCCAATAGCCATGGCGGAAGGACAACGAGTCACATGACCACGAGCCAAGTCCTCGAGATGACACTTCACCCCACTACCGCGGAAGGTGGCATTCGATCTGCTTTGCAGCACGTCATGCGTTCGTTCCCCTCTCTCGCTCTCGCCCTCGTCGCCTGTAGCAACGCCGCCGATCCCGCCGATACACCCGACGCGCGCCCATCAGGCGACGCAGCCATCGACGCACCGGCGGGCCCACCGCTCGACATCCTTCGCGTGAACGAGGTCGTCGCTGCGGGATCGCCTGCCGATTGGCTGGAGATCGTCAACGCGTCGGCGAGTGCTGTCGAGTTGTCGGAGTACTGCTTCATCGACTCGGGCGCGCTCGCGATGTGTTCGCCGTTCCCGGCGATGTCGCTGGCGCCCGGCGCGCACTTCGCAATCGACGCGACCGACGAGACGAATGGCTTCAAGCTCGGAGGCGACGAGGAGGTCTCGATCTACCGCATCGTCGATCAGCGGCTGTCAGACACGGCAGACTGGGCCGAGGGCGACTCGCCCAGCGGCGAGAGCTGGGCGCGCGTTCCCGACATCACCGGCGCGTTCGCGCGCACGAACCAAGTCACGCGGAACGCAGCGAACGTCGCCAACAACCCGACGGCGCCGCTCCTGACGCTCGTCGTGAACGAGGTCGCGGCCGACGAGCCCACTATGGGCGACTGGGTCGAGATCGCGAACGCGACCGGCGCCGCTATCGAGCTGTCCGAGTACTGCATCATCGACACGGGCGCGACGCCGTGCAGCCCGCTGCCCGCAATGTCGCTCTCGTCGGGGGCGTACTACGTACGCCAAATCAACGATACTGACACTGGCTTTGGCATCAACGGCAGCGAGGCCGTTACGCTCAGGCGCATCAGCGACATGCGTGTCTCCGACACCGCCGACTGGGACGCCGGTGGTGCTGGACCCGCGGGTACGGGTTCCTTCCAGCGCGTGCCCACGATCACGGGCGCCTTCATGGCGTCGAAGTCACCGCAGACCAAGAACGCGGCGAACTGATCTCGTCATGCTCCGCCACGGCCAAGCATGGCCAGTGGATGCGGTCTTTCGAACGGTCGCCGGAACTACCGCCCCCACGTCGCATGCGAGGCCGTCGCGTGGTGCAGGAAGTCGATGAGTGGCAGGTGGCGCCGCAGCGTGCGGCTCAGGCGATGCGGCTTGATCGGGTTGAACCGTCCGATCGATGACAAGCCTTGCCACGGATTCTTGCGCACCCACGCCCACGAGCCCATCTCGAGCGTCAGTGGTAGCAGTACCCCGCCTCCATGCGCTCGCCGGCGGTCATAGAGGTAGTCCCAGAGATCGCCGCGGATCGTGTACACGCGCGCCGTTTGCTCGACGAGGTACACGTGATTTGGCAGTGACGCGTCGAGCAACTCGTCGAGCGCGATGATCGTCGGCAGATCGGGCAGCGGCTCGCGCGTGCGCGCGTACGGGTACCACAGCCGATCCCGCATGCCGAAGCCAGAGTGCAGGTCGAGCGCGATCGCGAACGGGCTCGCGAACAGCTCGCGCTCGACGAGCTCTACCAGCGCCGCGGCCTCCGGCTCCATCGCGGCGTTGTCGCGGCCCATGTACCACGGCAAGTAGCGCGAGATACGATGGCCACCGAGCAGTGGCGTTCCACCGAGGTTGCTCGCGGGCGCGTTTCGCATCAGGTCGACACCGTTGCCGTTCGCGCGTGTTCCTCGCGTCATGCCGACGGGGTTGAGTAGTGGCACGACGATCACGCGACACCGCTCGAGCGCCGCGTGGAGAAGCTCGTCCCAGGCGAGCCGCGCGACAAGCGTGACGAGGTACGCGATGGCCACGTCGGTGCCGATACGCTCGAGCCCGTGCACGCCGCCGGTGACGAGGAGGGTGGGGCGGCGGCGATCGCTCGAGCCAAACGTGAACGCGTGGATCCGGAGGTCGCCGACCGTCGCGAGCACGTCGACCTTCGCGCCGCGCGTGACCACAGAGTCTGCGAGGCGCTCGATCTCGACGAGCGCCGGCAATCGATCGGGCAACGCGTTCACGAGGCAAGCATATAGGGTCGCGCGCCGAGCGGCACGACGACGCTGACGCCGGCGTCGAGTGCGCGCGCGTGTGGACCGTCGAGCATCGGGATGCCGACGCCGCGCAACGCCAGGCGCCACGCGAGCGGCAACAGCTCGGGGTCGACCAGACTCGGGCGCGCCGCGAGCTCCGCGCACAGACGCATCAGGTCGTTCGTACGCACGCCGACGACGCGCGCCCGCGAGGCCGCAGCGTGGACGAACGGGACTCCGCGGATCGAGCACAGGTTCGCCGCGATCCATCGCGACGCCTGCGCGAGCTCTACGACGTTTGTGGTCCGGCGCACGCGGCGCGCGTCGATGCCGAGTCCACACATGCGTGCGATGCGCAACCCGCGCTGGAGCGGTCTCACGCGGCCACCTGCACGTCACGGCGCGGCACGAAGCCGAGGCGCTCGTACTTGTCGCGCATGCGCTCGAACGTCGCGCGATCGATCTTCGACACGATTCGCTCGTCGCCGGGTCCGTAGTAGTCCTTCTTGCGACCGACCTCGGTGGCGCCGAGCATCTTGTGGACGGCGCGCGCGGGCGCGTTGTCTTCCTTGACGGTGAACCAGCACACGTCGACGTGATCGATGACGTGGCGGACGAACGCACCGATCAGCTGCACGGTCACGCGCGTCTTCTGATACTCCGGGATCACGGCGAGCGTGGTGCAGTGCGCCTCGCGCCCGTGCACGAACGACAGCAGATATCCGACGGGCCGGTCACCGTCGAGCGCGATGAAGCAGGACTCGCGATAGATCTCGGTGCACAAGCGAAGGTAGTGCGGACACAGAACGGCCTCGCCCATCGCACCGAACACTTCGTTCTCCAGGTGCGCGAGTGCGGCGAAGTCGTTCGAGGTGAGCGTACGAATGGTGTAGCGGCTCATTAGATCCTCCTCGCGATCAAGATGCCGCCGTCACGTGTCGGCGGCGTTACTCCCGTCCGGAGCCCACGTGATGTCTTGGCGACGAGATGTGCTCGATCTACCTCCGCACTCCTTTGGGGGATGCTGCGTGCGCGACCTCCGTCGCGCTTGCGATCGCGGACAGGGCGCGAACGCTCGTCGACGGCGGTGTGACGGGTGTGGCGCGCGTTCGTTCGCCGGCCTTTACCAGCGGCCCCACGTTCTGCATCGCGACGCCCCACGAGCCGTCGCGGCGAAGGCCGGCAATGCCGTACCGCAACATGCCATCGAGCGTGCCCGTGATCGATTTGTCACCGAGCGTCGTCGATGGAAGACCGACGATCGCGATCTCTGCGTCCCCGTCGCCGACGACACCCGCCGTCATTGCATGGCGATGGCCGTGACACACGAGCACGTGGTTCGTCGCAGATCGGCGACGATACGCCGACAGGATCGCCACGAAGCGGGCCGAATCGACGGTCGTGTTGTACCAGGCCTCCGGATCGAGGAACTCGCGATCTCGCCACACGTGGTGGTGCGTGATGCAGAGGAGCGGTCCACGCATCTTCGCGAGGATGCGCTCGAGCTCCGCGAGCTGGTCGTCGCCAAGCTGACCGATCGCGTTCGACAAGACATGTGTCGAGCGCAGCCGGCACGAGTCCAGAAGCACGACGTTCGCGGGACCGACGTCGGTGATCATCGTATCGACGAGGGGAAAGTCCGCGAGCCGACCCGCGTGCGCTTGAAACGCGGTCTCGCGCACGGCGCGGCGAACGAGCGTTACGTCTTCGTCGAACGGACGGTTGAAGCAGATGTCGTGGTTGCCCGGGACGAGACGATGCGCGAGGCGCGGCGCCGAGTCGACGACGTCGAGCCACGCCGCCCACTCGCCGCACGCGCCGCTGTCGACCTCGTCGCCGCACCACAGCACGGTGCGCGGTCCATGGAGATGGATGTGAGCGAGTACTCGGCGCAATCCCGCCGCGAGGTCGCGGCCCGTCGGCAACTCGCGCCATCGCCACTGTCCAGGATCGATCACGAGCTCCGCCGGCGCGGCAGACGGCACGACGAGGTGCGTATCTGACACCAGCGAGCACACCCAAGACAGCTCGCTCTTCGACGCGAGCACCGTTGGGCGCGGGCGAAGGATGGGCGCGCGCCGGACCTGAAGACCGATCCGCACGGCGTGCATCGCGCCATTCACGATCTGGCCGAGCGACGCGCGCGCCACAAAGCTCGCCGTCAGCTTCACGAGCGAGGCTGGGCCGCGCAGTCTCTCGAGCACCATCGCCTACTGCCGGAGCGCGACCAGCGCGAGGATCTCCCACGCGAGGTTCGCGGTGAGGTGGGCGGTGATGTCCGCGTGATCGAGCGACGGGCAGTACTCGACGACGTCGCCACCGATCACGCGCAGGCCCGCGAGCCCGCGTACGAGCTGCAGTGCTTCGCGCGCCGTGATGCCGCCGGGTACCGGCGTGCCCGTCCCCGGCGCGAATGCGGGATCGATCGCGTCGACGTCGAACGTGACGTACGTCGGGCGTGTGCCGATGCGTTCGCGCAGCTCGGCGCACACGCGTTTCGGCTCGCGCTCGTCGATCGCATCGGCCGAGACGATCGTGTTCTCGCGCGTGCGGACCAGCTCGTCGTCGTCGGCGCCGCCGCGCGGACCGCGGATGCCGAGTTGGTAGAGCTGGCCGCGCTCGACGAGCCCTTCTTCGATCGCGTGGCGCATCGGCGTGCCGTGGTGATATGCGTCGCCCCAGACCTCGGGGCCGCTCGTGTCGAGGTGAGCGTCGAAGTGCACGACGGCGAGCGGACCGTGGCGCTTCGCTAGCCCCCGCAGCACGGGGAGCGACACCGAGTGATCTCCGCCGATGACGACCGGCGTGATGAGCGCAGCCGACAGCTGGCGGACCTCCGCTTCCACCGCGGCGCGCATCGCTTCACGATCGAACGGTGGGAACACGACGTTGCCACCGTCGACGCAGCGCAGGCGCGAGAACACGTCGATGGCGTGTACCGGGTGATAGCCCTGGATCAGCGCAGACACGCGGCGAACGTGGTACGGCGCGAAGCGCGCGCCCGGCATGTACGTCGATCCGCCGTCGTGGGGCACGCCGATCACAGCGGCCTCGGCATTCGCGACGCGATCAGGGCTCGTGGGGAGTCGAAAGAACGGGGTCTGTCCGTGGCGTAGGTAGCTCAGTGCGGAGTCCTGCATCGTTCCACCTCGTGTGTTGAAGCAAGTGACCGACGACGCCGCGAACGCGCGCGGCCATCGCCTCGGGGGATTCACCGGTGCGCGGAAGGATCGGCGTCCCGAACGTGAGGGCGACATCGACGCGCGCACGCGCCGTCAGCTGCATGTAATGCGGAAGGAACGTCGCGCCGTCACACCACGCCATCGCAGGATCGCGATAGCGAATCGCGACGGGGGCGACGGGCACCCCGAGCTTTTGCGCGACGCCGAACGTACCGCGCCAGAAGGGGCGCACCGAGTCGCCCTTCGTGGTCGTGCCCTCGGCGAAGTTCAGTACGCTCGTGCCCCCCGCGAGCAAGTCGTAGACCCGGCGCAGCGCTCGTACGCGCGCCGTCGGGTCGTCGCGCCGGACGAAGACCGTTCCGAGGGCGGCGCCGATGGGACCGACGATCGGCCACCCGCTGACCTCCCCCTTCGCCACCGGCAACGCGGGGCACATCGGGATGATCGCGAGCGGATCGAGGTAGCTCACGTGGTTCGCGATCACGAGTGCAGTGGTTCGCGGGACTTCGCCGCGCACCACGACGTGCAGGTCGTGTGCACGTGCCACTGCCCCGAGAGCGCCGGCGAGCCGATGCGCCGCAGCCTTCGATCCCGAGGGTGGCGACATGCGCACGGCGCCGAGCTCGGCGAGCGCGTTGAACAGCCCGCGACCGATGTGCGCGGCGCTGGTGAAGGCCCTCATCGGAGGACCTCCGAAACCGTCTGCGACACGGAAGCAACCCCATGCATCTTCGAAGTCACGCGCGGCGGCTGAAACTCGTCTCTGCGGTGGGCCATGAAACCTCCCGTGTCGATGAGCTCACCTTGCAGACTGTGTGTGGCGAGGCGCGTCACCTCGCGAAACGCGATGGCGACGATCGTGTGGACAGCGAGTTAGCCGTGTCCTGCCAAGCAGGAGAGATCGTGTGACGCGACGGAAACGCGGAGGTGACTCGCACGGTGCATCTCACGTCACCGTCCGGTTGCAGAGCGCCATCGGTTTCGTCACTCCGGTTCCATAGCCTGGGGCGTGGACGTGTTGCCCGCCACCGACGATCTCTCCGAGCCACTTCAGCCGCTTCACGTTGCGGTGGTCACCGCCGTGACGACGTCGCACACGCACGCGATCGTCGACCAGCTGCGCCGAGAGGCGATGTCCGTCGACGTCGTGCTGACGTCGGTGCTCGACGCCGCACCCGCATGCCCGGTGTATGTGGTGAGCCTCGAGCCCGCGCTGCTTCCGGACCTCGGGCCTCGCTTCGTCGCGTGGGCGGCGACCGGCGCTCTACGCCCGGGCCTCATCGGTGTCGTCGAGTCCGGCAACACGGAGGCGAACGAGGAGCTGCTCGCGTTCGGCTTCGACGATGTCGTCGCGACGCCGGTGTCGACGCGCGAGCTCGTCGCACGCGTGAAGGCCGTGCACCGGCGCGTGCACTGGAAGGGCATCTCGAATGGACGCGTCCGCTTTGGCGATCTCACGCTCGATCTCTACGGGCGCGAGCTGTGGATCGACGGCAAGACCATCGCGCTCACGTCGGTCGAGCTCGCCGTGCTTCGCGAGCTGATCAAGGCGCGCGGCAAGCCGCTGTCGCGCGCGGACCTGCTCGATCTCGCGTGGGGCGAAGGTGACCTCGAGGTCTCCGAGCGCGCCGTCGACAACGTGATCCTTCGCCTGCGCCGAAAATTGCCCGCGCCAGATCTCATCGAGACGGTGCGCTCCGTCGGCTTCCGGATCGCGGCGCGCAGCTAGGCTTTCTTCTTCTTCGTGACGTTCTTCGCCGCTGGCACCGGCGCCGCCTTCGTGGTCGATCCGTTGGCGAGCGCCTTCACGGTGTCGACCACCTCCGCGACGTGACCCTTCACGCTGACCTTGGGCCAGTGGTGGTGCACCTTACCCTCGGTGTCGATGACCACCGTCGAGCGGATGATGCCCTTCATCTTCTTGCCGTACATCACCTTGTCGCCCCACGCACCGTACGCCTCCATCACCTTTCCATCGGCGTCGGTGAGCAGCGGAAATGACAGCTTGTACTTGTCGCGGAACTTGCAGTGCGACGCGATCGAGTCCTTGCTCACGCCGAGGACGACGGCGCCGAGCTTCTTCAGCGCCGGGACCGCCGCGGTGAAGTCTTGCGCCTCGATGGTGCAGCCCGGCGTGTTGTCACGCGGGTAGAAGTAGACGACGACGATCTTGCCAACCTGGTCCGCGAGCTTGACCTTCGGGCCGTCGGAGGAGTCGAGGTCGAACGCGGGCGCCTTCTTGCCAACTACGAGCATGGCTTGCCGTACCACGGCTTGCTACGATCGTGCGATGGCTCGGCGGCTCGCTGTGTTCGCTCTCGTGGCGCTCGTCGGACTCGGCGCGTGTGGCGGACGCGAGCGCGGTCCCGCATGGCCGGCGCGTCAGGACCCCGAGGTCGACGGCGGCGAGAGCCTCGCTCCGCGCACGACGAGTGTCGTCGCGGCCTCCGAGGAGAAGAAGGACGCTGCGAAGACCGAGGAGAAGGCCGACGCCGAGAAGAAGACCGACGCGGCCACGGACCCGTCCGCCGCTGCGGCGAAGGCGCCGACCACGACCACGACGACGCCCGAAGACATCATCATCATCGATGACATCATCATCGAGATCGAAGACTGATCCGAAACGACGCCGAAACGACGCCGAAACGACGGAGGCCGACCCGAAGGTCGGCCTTTCCACGTTCACACTCGGAGCGTCAGAAGTTGAAGCAGCCCTGCGCGACGCAGTAGCAGAACTTCGGTGCCGCGGCCGGGAACATGTAGCCCGTCGCCATGCACATCTCGTCCCTAGCCGCCGAGTCACCCGACATGATCGTGCGGCCCGTGTCGTTCTGGTAGGTACACGTGTACGTCAACTTGTTCGCGCCGGACGTATCGTTGAACGTGTAGAACGGCGCTGACATCCACTTCTGTGCGCTCGGATGCTCCCAATCCGTGCTCTCGAATGCGATCGCGGAGCTCGCTGGCATACCGCTCTTCACCTCGGTGCGGACTGCCTGCTTGTGCGAGTGCGTCGACAGCATCCAGAACTTCACGTTGGGAGGCGTGTCGCACGTCTTCGTCGCGATGCCGCCGTTCGCCACACTCGGCACACCACCGTTGGGGCCGGTCGGCAAGATCTCGAGGTCGTCGTTATAGGTGATGTACGCCGCCGTCTGGGTGTACGCGGCGTCGGCCGCGAGGGCCTCGGCGTTGAGCGTGACGTGAACCGTCAGCGGATCGTCCGTCGCGTTCAGGTAGTGCATTTGGAAGAAGCCGGCCGTGTTCGGCGGGATCACCTGCGCGAGCGGCTTGCCCGCGCCGTCATCCAACGGCAGCTCCACCGTCGACTCGGCTGTCTGCGCGGCGTAGGTCCACACGGGGCGGCTCTGCACCGCACCACCGAGCCCGCAGTTCGCGTCGGTGACCGTGTCGACGGGTTGCACGTCGGTGTTTCCGGTCGTGAACACGATCATGTGGTGGCTGCCGGGGGTCATCGATGACACCCACCTGTTGATCGCCATCGGCTCGGTGTTCGGCGTGCGGAAGTACCAGCAGTAGGTGATCTCCTGGCCGGGGTTGATCACGATGTCCTTGGAACGGAGCTGGAAGCCACGCTCCGGCGGATCGATCGTGCCACTGCCACTGCCACTACCACTGCCACTGCCGGAACCGTCATCGTCGCCGCCGCTCCCATCCGTACCGCAGGCCATCAACGAGACAAACGCGAAACACAGACCGAAGCTCTTGCGCATAGAACCCCCTATTGCGTGGGCGAGCCTATCAATCTCCGCGACGGGATCCACAGCATTATTGAACTGAAGTTCGGTTTTTGCAGCTTGCTGGTTCTGACCGTCGCTGCTGCCCGAATTGTGCAGACCAACCTATGCTCACATTCATGACGCGCTTCGACGTGGATCTATTCGTGCTCGGAGGCGGCTCGGGAGGTGTGCGTGCAGGTAGGGTAGCGGCAGAGCACGGCGCACGCGTGGCCATTGCCGAACAGGACCGCTGGGGCGGCACCTGTGTGGTTCGCGGATGTGTTCCGAAGAAGCTCCTGGTCTACGCGAGCGAAACGTCGCGTACGCTGGACGACGCACGTCACAACGGCTGGACGATCGAGCACGTCACGCACGACTGGGCTACGTTCGTTGCTGCGAAGGATCGCGAGATTACGAGACTCTCGCAGGCCTATCGCACCCGCCTGGAGAAGGCGGGCGTGCGGGTTCTCACGGGGCGTGCCGTGCTGGCCGACGCGCACACGATCGAGGTCGGAGGCCAGCGCATCACCGCGGCCAACATCCTCGTGGCGGTGGGAGGTCAGCCCAAGCGCCCCGGCCCGGGCTGGATCACCTCGGACGAGGCGTTCCACCTGCCGGCGCTCCCGAAGCGCATCGCGATCCTCGGCGGAGGCTACATCGGGGTCGAGTTTGCTCACATCTTCCAGGGGCTGGGTGCGACGGTGACGCTCATCCACCGCGATGTCCACGTGCTTCGCGGCTGGGATCCCGAGGTCCGCGAGCTCGTCACCGCGAACCTCTCGAGGAGCGGCATCGACGTCGTGCACTGCAGCTCACTTTCGACACGTGATGCCTGTACGACGCTGATCGCCGGCGATCGGGAGATCCCCACGGACCTCGCGATGGCCGCGATCGGTCGCGAGCCGTCGACGTCAGGCATTGGCCTCGACGCCGTTGGCGTCGCACTCGATCACCGCGGCGCGATCGTCGTCGACGAGTGGTCGCGCTCGTCCGTGCCCCACATCTACGCCGTCGGCGACGTTACGGGGCGCGTCGCGTTGACGCCGGTCGCGATCCGCGAGGGCCACGCCGTCGCCGACACGCTGTTCGGCAACCGGCCGACGCCGATCCATCACCACCTGATCCCGTCCGCCGTCTTCGGGCAACCGCCCGCCGCCAGCGTCGGCTACACGGAGCCGGGGGCGCGGTCCAAAGGCCACGAGGTGCACATCTATCGCGCGAAGTTTCGCCCGATGCGCTACGCACTCTCGGGGCGCGACGAGCACGTGCTGATCAAGCTCGTCGTCGATCGCGACACGGACAAGGTGCTCGGGCTCCACATGGTGGGCGTGGATGCACCGGAGATCGTCCAGACCGCGGCGATCGCGATCACGATGGGCGCGACCAAAGCGGACTTCGATCGCACGTTCGCACTACATCCGACGACCGCCGAGGAGCTCGTGCTCCTGCGGTGACCAAATTGACGCCACGACGAACTGGTGACCGGACGCGAAGCGGACGGGTTCGCCCGAAGGGCGAGGCGTCAATAACGTCGGGGTTGAACGACCCCACGTAATTAGGCGACGCGGGCCTGCGGGAGCTGGCCCGGCGCGCCGCGATCGATCGCCTTGTTGAGCTCCGACTGGATCACGAAGGCACCGAGGAAGAAGATCTGGTTGAGCAACAGGATGCAGATGAACGCCATCACCTGGCTCATCTTGCCGCCGGTGACGTATTCGACGCCGGCGCACCACTTCCAGTACCACATGAGGATCCAGATGAGCCCGACGATGGGAATCAGGACGAGCAACAGGCTCCATCCGCTCGGAATCGGCGGGCCGCCGACGGACATCATCTCGTTCTTGGTCTTGATCGCCCAGTACAGGCCGTAGATCCCGAGCGTGAGAAGCGAGAAGAGAAGAACCGTACCTGGAGAACGCTTGGTCACTTGAAAGCTCCCTTGTTGCCGTCAGTCTGCGGACCCGCGACGTCGCGAGCCTTACCCCAGACGAGTTATACCGCCGTGCAGTCGCGTTTTGGTCACGAAAGGCGGTCACGATAGTCGCGATAGCCGAATCTACGATGCACGGTGATTCGCCGAGTCGCAGGGTCGTGCGTCGCGATCGACGGGTGACGGACCCCATTAAACGTCGTGGTCTTCACCATCGTGTAGTGGGCCATGTCCAAGAACACGAGCTTGTCGCCGACCTGCAGCGGTCGGTCGAAGCTGTAGTCGCCGATGACGTCTCCCGCGAGGCAGGTCATCCCGCCGAGACGGTACGTGTGCGCCTTGGCGCCGGGATCACCCGCGTCGATGATGACCGGTCGGTACGGCATCTCGAGGACATCGGGCATGTGTGCGGTCGCCGACGTGTCGAGGATCGCGATGTCCATCCCGTTGTGGAACGTGTCCATCACCGTCGACACCAGGACGCCCGTGCCGAGCGCGATGGCCTCACCGGGCTCGAGGTAAACGGGGACGTCATTCCATCGCGCGCGGAACTCGCGAACGATGCGGATCAGCCGTTCGCGATCGTAGTCGGGGCGCGTGATGTGGTGACCGCCTCCGAAGTTGATCCACTTGCGGCCCGGGATGAAGTCTCGGAATTTGTCCTCGAAGGCCGCGATGGCGCGCTCGAGCGCATCCGAGTTGACCTGACACAGGGTGTGGAAGTGGAGCCCGTCGATGCCGTCGAGATCGGCGGCCGTCAGGTTCGCGCGCGTGGTGCCAAGGCGGCTGCACGCGCCGGCGGGGTCGTAGAGCGCGACCTCGACCTCCTGGTGCTCGTGGTTCACGCGTAGACCGACGGACTTTCCGCCCGCGTGCGCGATCGCGGCGCGATGCCGACGCCACTGGTTCGGCGAGTTCAGGACGATATGATCCGCCAGCGTCAAGAGCTCGCGCATCTCGCCATCGGAATACGCGGGTGCGTACGCGTGGACCTCACCGCCGAGCTCCTCGCGCGCCAGCCGCGCCTCGGCGACCGACGACGACGTCGCGCCCGCGAGGTACTTGCGGACGAGGTGGAACGTCGACCACTGCGCGAAGCCCTTCAGCGCGAGCAGGATCGTGCAGCCGGCGCGCTGCTGCACGTCGGCGAGGATCTTCAGATTTGCTTCGAGCGCGCCGAGGTCCGTGACGAAGATCGGCGTCTCGATGTTCGAGATGTCGATCGCTCGCGCGACGTCCGCCCCTAACGATGCACCGGCACTCAACTCAGTGCTCTCCTTCGCCCGAGGAGCTCATCGCTCCTCCACGTGCCAGGGGAGGCCGCGCTTGCCGACGTCCTCGAGGAACGGATCGGGATCGAGCTGCTCCATGTTGAACACGCCCTCACCACGCCACTTCCCGGTCACCATCATCACGGCGCCCGTCACGGCAGGAACACCCGTCGTATACGAGACGGCCTGCGCGCGCACTTCCTTGTACGTCTCTGCGTGGTCGCAGATGTTGTAGATCAAGTAACGCTTCTTCTGGCCGTTCTTGATGCCTTCACAGAGGCACCCGATCGACGTCTTGCCGGTGTAGTTCTGCGCGAGCGACGCCGGATCCGGCAGCAGCGCGCGGAGGAACTTGATCGGCACGATCTTCTTGCCCTCGAACTCGACCTCGTCGATGCGCGTGATGCCGATGTTTTGCATCACCTCGAGGTGCTTGAGGTACGCCTCGCCGAACGTCATCCAGAACCGGATGCGCCTGAGGCCCTTGAGGTTCTTCGCGAGGCTCTCGAGCTCCTCGTGATAGAGGAGGAAGCTCTTGCGCTCGCCGACACCCGGGTAGTCGAAGATCTTCGACACGCTGAGCGGATCGGTCTCCTTCCACTCGCCGTTCTCCCAGTAGCGCCCGCGCGCGGTGATCTCGCGGATGTTGATCTCGGGGTTGAAGTTCGTCGCGAAGGCCTTGCCGTGCGAGCCGCCGTTGCAGTCGACGATGTCGACGTAGTGGACCTCGTCGAGCAGGTGCTTCTGGACGTACGCGCAGAACACGTTGGTCACGCCCGGATCGAAGCCCGAGCCGAGGAGTGCCATGCGGCCCGCCTTCGCGAACCGGTCCTGGTACGCCCACTGCCACTTGTATTCGAACTTCGCGACGTCGGGCGGCTCGTAGTTGGCGGTGTCGAGGTAGTCGACGCCGGCCTCGAGACACGCGTCCATGATGTGGAGGTCCTGGTACGGCAGGGCGACGTTGATGACGAGCTTCGGCTGGTACTCGCGCAGCAGCTTGGTCAGCTCGGGGACGTTATCCGCGTCGACCTTCGCGGTGTCGATCTTGCGACCGTGCATCTGCTCGATCTCGGCGGCGAGCTTCTGCACCGGCTCGATCCGGCGGCTGGCGAGCATGACATCGGAGAAGGCCTGCTTCTCCATGGCGGCCTTGTGAGCAACAACGCCACCGACGCCGCCGGCGCCGATGATGAGGACCTTCGACATGCGCTGCTCTTACCACGCCGCAGGCTACGAATCCGTCTTCGCGATGCGGAACAACATGGTCCCGAGCTCGTTCGCATCGAACCACATGCCGTGCCGTTTCGTGCAAACGTCGAGCGAGATCCCGAACACGAAGAGCGCTTCCATCGGGTCGGTGCAGTCCGGGCACGGCAACAGTGCGCGATTCTCGGGGACGCCGGTGATCTCGACCGGCGCGGCGGGCGTCTTCATCGAGCTCGCCATGTCACGTACGTTCTCGACGGGGAGCCACACGCCGCGGCAACCTTCGCATCCTCGGGCGGCGCCCGCTTGCACGAGCGGCGTGCCGCAGCGCGGACAGCGATTACCGTGATCGCGATACGTCATCCGTGCTCACTTCGCCGTCACGAGCTGTGCGCGAGCGCGCTCGAGCTCCGCTTGTGCCTTCGCCGACAACGTCGGGTAGGGCAGGTCGAGCTGCTTCATCGTCTTCACGACGATCTCGGCGACCGTCTTGCGCATGTACGACTTCGAGTCCGCTGGGATCGCGTACCACGGTGCCCACGGCTTGCTCGTCGCGCGCAGCGCGTCTTGATACGCGTCCATGTAGTCGTTCCACTTCGAGCTCTCGTCGTAGTCGCCCGCGTTGAACTTCCAGTGCGCGTCCGGATCGTTCATGCGATCGGCGAACCGCGCGTGCTGTTCCTTCTGCGAGACGTTGAGGAAGAACTTCAGCACCACGGTGCCGCTGCGCGCCCAGTGCTTCTCCGCCGCGTTGATCGACTCGAAGCGCTCGACCCACAGGTCCTCGAGCTTCTTCGGGCGGTAGGGGAGCCGCTGTCCGTCGAGGTAGCTCGGATGCACGCGCACGATGAGCACCTCCTCGTAGTGCGAGCGGTTCCACACACCGATGCGCCCGCGCTCCGGCAGCGCTCGCTGCACGCGCCACAAAAAGTCGTGCTCGAGCTCCTCCGCGTTCGGCGCCTTGAACGCATAGACCTGACAGCCAATCGGGTTCACGCCGGTCAGCACCGCACGGATCGTGCCGTCTTTGCCCGCGGCGTCGAGCGCTTGAAAGATGAGCAGTACGCTGTAGCGATCGTTCGCGTACAGGTGCTGCTGCAGCGAGGACAGCTCGTTCACCGACGATTCGAGCGCCGCCTTGTTGGCGTCCTTCTTTCCGTCGTTGTCGGCCTTTGTCGCCGCTTTCGCGATCGAGAACGACTCGTCGAACGGAACGAGGTACGGGCTTTCGACGGGGTCGAAGAGGATCGGCTTGGGCATCGTGTCGACCATAACTCTCGTCTCTGTGACAACTTCGGTAGACGTGCACGAATCTGCGATGACAGTACGGTAATCCGGACGTCACGGAGTATGGTGGCTCCCGATGTCGACGACGACTCCCGAGAAGCCCGAACTTGTGAAGGCGGCGGATGTGAAGGCCGACGCGAAGGTCGAAGCGACGAGGGTCGACGCGAAGACCGAGACGAAGACCGACACGAAGACCGACGGGAAGGTCGAGGCGGTGAAGGCCGACGGATCGCGCGGCGAAGCGATTCGCTACCCCGAGGAGGACAAGCTCGGCCCGCTCGGTGCGCGCGTCTCCGCACTGTGGGATCCAACAAACCTCCGCAAGGTGCTTGTCCGGGAGTTCAACGCGACCGTGGCGAAGGCCAAGGAAGCCGCCGCGTTCGTCGAACAGAGCCCGACGATCGCGGTCCACGAGGCGCGTAAGGCGTTGCGTCGGGCGCGCGCGGTCCTGATGATGGTGTCCAACGCGCTGCCCAAGGGCGAACGCCGCGCGGTTCGGGCGGCGCTGCAGGAGTCGCGTCGCTCGCTGTCCACCGCGCGTGATCACGCGGTCGCGCCCGAGATGCTCGCGAGCATCGTGCTGTCCGACGAGGATCGGTCGATCGCGAAGCGGGTGCTCGACAACGCGGCCGAGGCGCTGCCGCCGACGCAGGAGCTGAAGCAGCTGCTCGCCGAGGCGGCGACGCGCGCGGCCGCGCAGGCCGAGGCGCTCGAAGCCGCGTTGCCGCAAGAGCTCGAATGGAAGGTCGTGATCGATGGGATCAAGGACGTCTACGCAGAGGCACGCGACGCGCGCCGTCGCGGCAAGAAGTCGAAGGCCTGGTTCCACACATGGCGCCGCCGCAGCAAAGAGCTCGTGTATCAGCTCGAGCTCGTGGCGGAGCACGCCGGTCAGCGCATGAACGCGATCCATGACGAGCTCGAAGGCATCGCGAACACGCAGTCGCCCGCGGTCGACCTGATCATGCTGCGCGACTTCGTGAACACGTACGGCCAGGGCATCGCGCCCGATGCGATCGAGCACCTGCGCGACTCGATCGACAGTGCGGTCGACGAGCTGATGACTACGGCGCGCGACGCGGGTCGCGACGCGTACAGTCAGCGTCCGAAGAAGTTCGCGAAGCGGCTCGCGAAGGCCGTGAAGCGCGACCTCACGCCGCCGGACGACGTGGATAGCGTCAGCGATCTCGCCGACTGAGGTGCGTCTAGCTCGCGTCCACCTCGCGTCCATCTCGCGTTCGAAGAGAAAGAGATGCGGTGGCACCTGGGTGTACGTGTCGATCGACTTCACGTCCACCTCGGGTCAGGGTGCGCCGACGAGTGCATCGAACGCGTTGGTGAACTCGCGAACATCGGAGCACTCGGCCAGCGTCGCGCTGCTCGCGATCGACTTCGCCGCGGCATCGAAGCGCGCCGCATGCACTTCGAGCGCGGCGCGCAGCGACTTCGCGCCACCCGCGTGGAGCACCTTGGCGTTCGCGGCCGCGACGTCGGCGTACACCGGCTGCATTTCGCGCAGCTTCGCCGACGCGGTCGCGCAATTGTTGCCCGTCGCGACGAACACGCGCGCGACCTCCTCGTAGAGCGCCACGCCGCGGAGCGCGAGGCGTGGCAGATCCTCGTCGAGCGGCGGGGGAGGCCCGGTATCGGGCGCCACGGCGGCGTCGGGCGGTGCCGCGGGAGCCACCGGAGCCACTGGAGCCGCCCGCTCCGACGTGGGCCTCGGGCATGCGGCGAGCGCGATCGCGAGCGAGATCGCGCACGGCCTCGTCATGACTGCATCGTCGCATGCAGATCCTGCTCGCGCCACTCGAGCGCGCACGGTCGAATCGCATCGAGCACGTCATTCGCCGTGCAGGTCATCCAGAGCACGATGGGGGCGTGCGACGCGCTAGCGCACTACCGTCCCGCGACCTCGACGGACTAGAGGTTCGGCATCGTCATCATCGCGTCGCGCACGGCCGCGTCGTTCATGCACGTCGGGTCCGCTGCGAGATCAGCGTCCATCGCGGCCCCGCGCTGCTTGGCGACGTCGTCGTACGCGCGCAGGTGCGTCGTCAGCTCCTTCGCGAGGGCGGGATCCTTCTGTGCGGCGTGTGCGCGATCGAAGCTCGCCTTCATCCGCGTGAACAGCGCCTTCAGCGCGGTCGCCATGCGCGGACAGTCTCCACGTAGATCGTGGATGATGCCCGCGAGGTCGGCGGACTCGGCGTCGATCTCGGCGGCAAGCTCCTTCATGCCCGTCGAGCGCGGTCGCTGCGCGCCGCCGCACGCGGAGAAGACGACGACGAGCGCGATCAAGACCCGCACGTCGTCACCGGAATCGACTTCGGCGAGCCGACCGCGTGGGTCGGAACCACGACGACGACGCCGCGGTTGGGCGGGACGACCTTGCGTCCCACAATGATGATGTCGTCGTGATCGTCGTTCGTTGCGTCGGTCGCGATCATATCGATCATGGTCAGACCGAGCGGGTTCGACAGCGCCTGGAAGCGAACGCCCGTCGCGTTCGAATACGCCAGCTCGAGCGCGATGCCGCGAGAGCGCGGGAAGTCCCAGATCATGTCGGTCCCATCGTCCTCGTCGAAGGTCCCGATCGCGATCCGGTTCGGCAACATACTCGAGGCCACGCGCGGCGCGCGCTCGATCAACAGATCGGTCATGGAACTGGTCTCGTCCGGGTTGGTGATCAAGCCCCAGGTAGCGAGCACGATGCCGGTCGCGTCGACCGAGGTGCCGATGAGGTAGGGCGGATCGTTCGTGAAGCCGATCGCACCGCCAGGTACGGGTAGCGAGACTCGCTTGCACGTCGTCACCGAGCAGGCGTAGATGCCGCGGGTCAAGGAGACCTCCGTAGTCGGATCGAAGATGTCGATGACAGTCAGCTGCCGATCCTCGTACCCCGCCGGGCCGATCTGCGTGACGCAGCCCGAGTTGCGCAGCGCGTACTCGAGCGTCGCCGCGACGATATCGATGATGCCCCGGATCTCGACGGCAAGGCCTCCCCGCGACGGCATCACGCGCACCGCATCTCTCGGACCGTCGCGAACGACCAGCATCAGCTTCTCGGTGTCGCGGAGCCCGCACGCGGGCGCGACAACCGCGTCGACGATGTTGTCGGTGCACCCGATGCAGTTCACCGTGGCCGTCGACGGTGCAGCACCGAACAGGGCGGTGACGTTACCGTCGACGTCGACCGCATAGACCTCGCGTTGCGACGCATCGGACTCCACGGGTAGTGCGAACAGTCCGACGGGCGGACGAACGAGCGTCTGCGACGCGGGCGCGCCGAGCGTAGCGATCCCGTTCGCCACGGTGACAGGGTACGCACGAGCGAACGAGCCGTCGACGCACACCAGGCGCTTCTGGATCGTGGAGCCCGAGAGCGTCACCGACACGGCGCACGGGTGCTTCGTCTCTGCGGGGATGTCGATCTCGGTGAGCGCGAGGTCCGTATTCGTGACGCCGGAGAACTGAGTCGCGACCTGGTTTGCCCAGGCAACGCGCACCGACGTGGCAAAACCACCGACGAGGTTCGGCGTGACCGGAAAGACCGGTGTCGTTCCCTTGACGTTCGTGCATGCGGGGAGCTCGGGTTGCCACGTGCCGTCGGCCGTCGTGGTGACGTTCATCGTCTGGGTCGCGTCGCTTCCGGCAGGTCCGATCATGCGCCAGGCGACCGGACGATTTGGCAACGGCATGCCGCCCCGATCCGTGACGATCACGCCGATGCGCAACGGGTCGACGGGGAGGCCGGTCTCCTCGTCGACGACGGGCTGCGCCGACACGCTCGCGATGACGTGCGTCTTGACCGCGACGCTGTCGTTCGCGACGACGAGATCGTGCTCCGCGCAGCCACCCTCGAGCAGCTCGCCGGTCTCCGCGTAGCCGCGCACGACGATCAGCTTGCGTCCCGTGCGCGACAGGTTGTCGAGCGTACCCTCGACGGTGTCGCCCGTGATGGTCTGTTCGTCGACGAGCAGCGCGCCGAGTTGCGCCTCCGTCAGATCGGCGAATTCGACCTGTTCACAGGTGAGGGACGGCGACTCGTAGACCGAGATCGTGAGCTGGTGGATCGGCGGGCGTTCGAGGTCGACCCGTATACGCAACGACGGATCCTCGCTGCACGCCGTGAGCGAGAGTAGAAGCCCCACGTACGCCACGTGCGCCACGCAGCTCATGGGAAGCACGCTAACAGGTTAGACTGCCTTCGTGACGATCGATCGGCGCACGGTGCTGCAGACGGGGCTCGCGACGACCGCGACGAAAGGACGAACGGCACCACGCGCGTACGTGCTTCAAGTCCTGGGCCAGCAAGCAGCGTCCGCGCAGAGCGTGGCGCTGGGTGCGCGGCCGATCGTCGTCGGTGCGCACGCGTCCTGTGACCTCGTTCTCTCGGATCCGCAGGTGTCACGCCGACATGCGGAGCTCGCGATCGTCACCGACGGTGTTCGCATCAAGGACCTCGGCTCCACGAACGGCACGTGGTGGCAGGGCAGCAAGATCGGCGAGGTCGTGGTCTCTCCGGGTTCCACGGTCAAGTTCGGCGAAACGCCCGTTAAGATCAGCGCGGGCGAAGCACCGTCGCTGCCCCCGAGCGACAACGATCACTTTGGTGCGATGGCGGGCAAGAGCATCGCGATGCGCGAGCTGTTCGCCGTGCTCGAGATGGCGGCGCCGACGGACGCGACCGTGTTGATCGAGGGTGAGTCCGGCACCGGCAAGGAGCTGGCGGCGCGCGCCATCCACGACGCGAGCGAGCGCGCGAAGGGGCCGTTTGTCGTCGTCGACTGCAGCGCGATCGCGGAGAATCTCATCGATTCGCATCTGTTCGGCCACGTGCGCGGTGCGTTCACGGGCGCGGATCGCGAGCGCAAGGGCGCGTTCGTCGAGGCGTCCACCGGCACGCTGTTCCTCGACGAGCTCGGGGAGCTGCCGCTCGCAGCGCAGGCGAAGCTGTTGCGCGCACTCGAGGCACAGACCGTGCAACCGGTGGGTGCGGACAAGCCCGTGAGGGTCGACACACGTGTGGTCGCCGCCACACATCGCGCACTCGCGCAGATGGTGGAGGCGAAGGAGTTTCGCTTCGATCTCTTCTATCGACTCGCGGTCGTACACGTCGCGCTTCCGCCGCTGCGGGAACGGCTCGAGGATCTGCCGCACCTCGTGCAGACGTTCTACGCGCGCAAGGGCACGCCGCCCGGGCCAATCGACGGCGAGAACCTCGACCGCATGCGACGCCATCCGTGGCCCGGCAACGTGCGCGAGCTCCGCAACGTCCTCGAGCGTGCGTGGGCGTTGTCGCCGTCGAGCGCGTTTCGCGATCTGCGGTTGCGCGTCGACGGTTCCGGCCCTGGCGCCGGCTCGTCGGCGGCGAGCGCACAGCACGCGGAGGTCGTCGATACGACGCTGCCGTTCAAGGATGCGAAGGAGCGCTGGAACGATCACTTCGAGCGCCGCTACGTCGCGCTCGTGTTCGACGCGAACAAGAGCAACGTGACGCGCGCCGCCGAGCACGCGGGCCTCTCGCGCAGGCACTTCCGCGAGCTGCTCTACAAACATGGGATCGTCGCGCGGCCGACCACCGACGGCGACCAAGACGAATCCGAGTGACGCAGAAGTTCGGCGCGTACGAGATTCTTCACGAGCTGTCCTCGGGCGGCATGGGCTCGGTGCTACTCGGTCGCCGCCGCGGCCCCGGCGCGTTCGAGCAGATCGTAGCGATCAAGACGATCAAGAGCGAGTACGCGCAGGCCGCCGCCGTGCGCGCGATGTTCCTCGACGAGGCCGCAATCCTCGCGCGCCTCGCGCACCCGGCCATCGCCACGGTTCACGACTTCGGCGAAGAAGCGGGCGTGCTGTACATGGTGATGGAGTACGTCGCGGGCAACTCGTTCCGTTCGTTAATCGACGGACCGATGCCACCCGCCGTCGCTGCGCGCGCGGTCGCCGAGGCGTGTCGCGGCCTCCACGCTGCGCACGAGGTGCGCGACACGAGCGGTGCCGTCCTCGGCGTGGTCCATCGCGACATCTCGCCCGACAATCTGCTGCTCGGCTTCGATGGCCACGTGAAGGTCATCGATTTCGGCATCGCGCTCGTGAAGAACCGCCAGGCGCCCGTCACCGAGTTCGGCACGGTGAAGGGCAAGCCGCCGTACATGTCCCCCGAGCAGGTGAAGAACGAGCCGATCGATCGCCGGAGCGACGTGTTCTCGCTTGGTGTCGTGCTGCACGAGATGCTCACCGGGCAGCCACTGTTCGACGGCGACTCGATCTACGCGATCGCGCGCGCGGTAGAGCACCAGCCGATCGCGCCGCCGTCCGCCGTCGTCGGCCGCGCGTTGCCCAACGGCCTCGACGCGGCCGTGATGCGCGCTCTCGATCGCGACCTCACGCGCCGAACGCCGACGGCGGCGCGGCTCGCCGAGGAGCTCGAGCGCGTGATCGGCGCGGCGGGCGACGAGACGCTCGAGGCGTGGGTGGAGCGCGAGCTTGCACCCGCGCGCCAAGCGCATCGCGCGTGGCTCGCCGGGGTCATCGCGGGGCGCGACGCACCGAAGCCCAAGATCGGGCGCGCGACGGGGGCGGTCACGGCGATCAGCGCAGAAGCCCTCGCCGTGCTCGGAATACCGATCGCCACCCCGAAGGGGATCGATCCCGCGACCAGCGATCCGTCGAACGGGACGGGCGCCGAAGCGCAGCGCGCCGTCCCAGACGCACACGCGAAGACGGTGTTTCCGAACCAGCGCGCCGATGCCGCGAACCAACCCGCGAAACCCGGCGATGGAGCGCGTGTGTCGGACGGTGTCGTGTTCGACGACGTCCAACCGGCGGGGCGTCGCTCCCTCGCGTTTGTGATCATCGGCATGCTCCTTCTCGTGGCGGGTGTCGTGGTCGTCGTCGCGCTGATGTCGGCGCGCGCGCGCGAGGGCGCGCACGTCGATGCCAGGGGCGCGGGCGATGTCGCCGGCGATGCGACGAATGTCGTCGGTGATGACGCGAACGTCATCCTCGACGCGTCCATCGTCGACGCGTCGGTCGAAGTGCGCGTCGACGCCGCGCCGCGCGTTCCGGTCGATGCAGCGCCGCGCGTTCCGGTCGATGCAGCGCCACGCGTGCCGGTCGATGCGGCGCCACCTACGCCCATCGATGCGCGTGTCGCCGCGGCCGATGCCGCGGTGGTGCAGGTCGCGGGGAAGGGCACCGTGACGTTCAACAACCCGCCGAAGGGCAGCAGTGTGAAGTACGTGACGATCGTGCTCGACGGCAGGAACATCGGCACCACGCCAATCGTCGAAAGGACGATCGATGCGGGCGAACACGAGGTCCAGTTCGTCGGTGTCGATCGGACCGAGACCCTGACGTTCACGCTCGGTGTCGGCGAGCACCGAAGAATCACGCCGCCGCGGCAGTAGCAGTCGCGCACGGCGACCGCGGTACCTCGACGTACCGGCGGGCACTTCGCCCGGGAACCTCGAGGTGCCGGTCGTGGGCGGGATCCGAGTGACGTCGCGAGGTTAGCTCGTGGCAAGGCAGTTGCTCTTGGTCAGGTCATGCGCTTTCAACTCTCCCTCGCTGTCCTTGTCACCGCCTGCGTCAACACCCCTGAAACCCCCGACACCGCGGACGAGATCACGTCCGCTCTCGAGCAAGAGAACGGTGGTTTCGAGACTACCGACGAAGCTCCGATGTTCGCACTCGACGACGTGTACGCCGAGACCGCGATCGAGAGCGACTCGCTCGCCTCCGATCCGATGGAGGCCGACGCCACCATCGCCTCGATGGAGGGCGCACCGAACGCCGAGGTGCTCGACGTCATGATGCTGTGGGGTCAACTACCTCCCGACCCGACCGCGACCGTGGCGCGCGACTGGTCCGGCGAGCTACGCATCTCCCGCGGCGGCATGTACGTGCGCCGCCGTCTGGGCTTCGAGGACGCCACGGATCGCGTGCTGCCGCGCCAGACGCGCGACGCGATTCAGTTCGAGTCGCGTACGCGTCCGTTCGTGGACGGTCTCGCGCTCCGCATCGTCGAGGATCCGGCGCGCAGCACCGATCCGCTGCGTCTCACGTACACGCCGCGCACGGGCGACGCACGCGAGCTCGACGTCACGCGCCTGCGCGACGAGCGCCGCGTTTCGATCGATGCCGGCGACGGCAACCGCGTGATCGCCGTGGCGACCCGCCGCAACGACACCTGCCAGCACGGCTTCATCCGTGGTCGCTGGCACAAGATCGCTCCGAACGTGTCGAAGTACCTCGGATACGTCGCGAACCCGCGCGGCGAGGTGGTCGGTCACATTCGCGGTATCGCGGGCCAGCGCCGCAACGGTGACGCCGTCATGTTCGGCAAGTTCATCTCGCGCGACGGCGGCTTCGTCGGTCTCGTGAAGGGCACGTACGAGAACGGCGAGCTCCACGCGCGCTGGATCGATCGCACGGGCGACCATGGCACGATCAACGGCATGTACTTCGAGGGTGGACCGAACCCGCGCACGGGTGGCTTCCTCGCACGCTGGGCCGAGACGTCCTGCGACGCGCAGTGATCGCTCCCACGTGACGTGACCGCATCCGCCCGACGGCGGATGTTCGTCGTTTCGGTCTACGTCAATTCGCGAGCTCCTTGACAGTAGCGACCTCGTCGACCGTCGAGAACTTGCTCCGGTCGTCCTTCACGACGCGGCCCATCGCCACGTTCGGATCGTGCGTGAAGAACAACCGACCGTTGCGCGCGACGAGGTCTGTCAACAGCGAGGTCTTCTCGTCGATCAACAGCTCCGGGAAGCGGTCGTAACCCATCGTGATCGGCGCGTGGACCCACGCCTTGCCGGGGATCAAGTCCGCCGCGAATACGACGGGACCGTCGGGCATCTCGACCTCGGTGAGCAGGAGGCCCGGCGTGTGGCCCGAGCTGCGATGAAAGCGATAGCCGTGCCCGAGTGCGGTGGCGCGATCGCTCGCTGCCAGCTCGAGGCGCCCGCTACCCGCGAGCATCTTCGTGAGCCCCGGGATGAACGACGCGCGATCGCGTGCGTGCGGCGCGACTGCGCGTTGCCACGCCTCGGCGCCGACGACATAGGTCGCTTTCGGGAACACGAGTTGCGGCTGCACGCCCGGCACATATGCGGTGAGCGCGCCGCCGGCGTGATCGAAGTGCAGGTGCGAGAGGACGACCACGTCGATCTGCTCGGGACGCAGACCGACCGCGGCGAGCGACGCGAGCAGCACGTGTGTGTCCTCGACGACACCGTAGCGCTCGCGCAGCGCCGGCTCGAAGAACGCGCCGATGCCCGTCTCGAGCAGCACGTTCTTCTTTCCGTCACGCACGAGGAGGCAACGACACGCGAGCGGGATGCGGTTGTTCGCGTCCGCGGGGATCCACTTCTCCCACATCGGCTTCGGCGCGTTGCCGAACATCGCGCCTCCGTCGAGTCGCTGGGAGTTTCCGAGGACGGACGTCAACGTTCGCACGCACCGTCCTTACCACATCGGGGTCAGTCGAACCTTACCGACGCCCCCACCTTCTCCGGCGGCGGCCGCGTGACGCCGTAGACGATCGTTCCCGTGCCGACGACGACGACGCTGCTCGCGAGCGTGATCACCCACCACTTCTGCCACCAAGGACTCGGCGGGTCATAGCGCAGCGGAATCTCGCGCGGGCGCGAGGCATCGGCCCAACCGAGGACCTCGTTCCCCGCCTTGTCGTAGGCGCGCACGTATAGCTCGAGCGACAGTGGCTTCGTCGCGCTCACGCTCGGCACCACGATCTGATGATCGCTGCCGACCTTGCCGAGCGGGACGTCCGTCGCGCGCCATCGCGTCTCGCCGCGCGTGCGCACGAACACCGTGGCTGCATGCAGGAAGCCGAGCGGATCGGAGACGATGCTGATGTCGATCGGAACGGGTGTGCCGACGCGCTGTCCGTTGGCCCACTTCACCTCGACCGCCGGCGCACCGCGCGTCGCCTGTTCGTTGCGCACCTGTTCGAAGATGCGTGTCGCTTTCGGCGAGAGCTCGTAGCTCAAGAAGTGACCGGGATCGAGCGCGAGCAGCTGCGTGAACGCGGCGCGCGCTTCGTCGATCTTGTCTACGAACGCAGCAGCGATGCCGAGTTGCTGCCACAGCGAGATGTTCGCGTCGTGCGCGAGAGGACCCGCCGCGCGCACCGCGGCGAGTGCGGCCGTCGCCGTCTCGATCTCGGGAACTTCGAGCGCTTCCTTACTCACCGCGAGTTTCGGCTGTACCTCGGCGCGCTTCGCGCACGCGGTGCCCGTCCAGTAGTGGCCGCCCGCGCATGCATCGCGGAACGTGTTCGCTCGCCTGCTCGTGGTCGTTCCGCCACATGCCGCGAGCGCGATCGCGGTGATCACAACGATCGCTACCTTCACCAGATCAACGCTAACACCCCGAATCGATCTAGGTCTGTGACCTCGTCTGGCTGATCGATCAGCCGGCAACGGCGCTCGAAGTCTCCACGAGAGCTGGCTACCGGCGACGCCATGCGTCATGCGTAAACATTCGAAATAACGTGAGAACTTGAGCGACGTCCAAACCGTTCGCATGGCATGGGGACTGCTCATGGGGACTCGCATCAACAACTCGTATCCGGGACCCACCCGGATCACTCAGGTGCCCGCCATGCGCAACAGCCTCCTCGCCACCCTTGGTCTTTCGCTCCTCTCCTCGTTCGCGGTAACCGCGTGCGCCACCGATGAAGGTGGCGACGAGTGCCTCCCGGGCGACATCGACTGCGCGCCGCCGTCATCGGATGGCGGCAAGGGCGATGGCTTCGACTACAAGAACGATCCGGCGCGCATGTCGCAGCGCCTCGAGTACAAGCTCTCCGCGCTGCCGAAGAAGGGCAGCCTGAAGACCCCGGTCTGGAAGTCGCGCTACCCGCAGGCGCGCCCGAACATTCCCATCGCGTGGGCCGACACGTATTGGCCGACCGCCGACGGCTCGCACAACAAGCGCTGGCAGGGCGCGAGCGTGAAGTCGCCGCTCGAGAAGTACGACGCGGCGTACAACAACGCGGCCGGTTGCGCGACGCAGCCCGACACGGTCTGCGGCACCGGCGCGAAGGCGAAGTGGGACGCGTATTACACGTGCGCGGGTCCCGCCGCGAAGTGGCAGAGCAAGTCGTTCCAGGGCGCCGGCAAGATGCACGACGGTATCGACAACAACGGCAAGGATGGCGTCGACGAGTGCAACGGCTCCGACGGCAACGACGGCGTCGCCACGTGGTGGGGCACCTGCCACGCGTGGGCGCCCGTCGCACTCATGGAGCCCGAGCCGCAGCAGGCGGTCACGGTCAACGGCGTCGAGTTCACCGTCGGTGACATCAAGGCGCTCGCGCAGAACTACTACGACTCGACGAGCGCCGTGATGCTCGGCGGTCGCTGCAACGCCGAGGAGATCACGCACGACGTGAGCGGCTCGGCGAACGACGAGTGCGCGGACGTCAACCCGGGCTCGCTCCACGTCATCCTCACCAACTTCCTCGGTATCGCGCAGCTGCCCCTCGTCGAAGATCGCACCGCCAACTTCGAGGTGTGGAACCAGCCGGTCCTCTCGTACGAAGTGACGAAGCAGGCCGAGATCTCGAAGACCAAGGCGAACCAGTGCGTCGGCGCGACGGGCTCGACGTGGAAGTACAACACCAACGCAAAGAAGCTCTACGAGGTCAAGGTCACGGTGACGTACCTCTCGGAGTCGGGCGCGTCGAACACGCCGCACGGCTGGGAGAGCAACACGTCCGAGGATGACTACCACTACATCCTCGAGCTCAACACCGACGGCAAGGTCATCGGCGGTCGCTACTGCACCGACTCGACGAACTCGCACATCGACTTCCTCTGGTCGCCGACTGGACGGAACAGCTCGAGCAACCCGGGCGTCAACTCGGCCAAGATCAAGGAGCTGATCGCTCGGTCCGTCGCGCCCGCGGGTGGTGGTGGCGGCGGCACGGGCCCGGCGCGCGAGTTCACGGCGACTCCGGCCGCGGCGATCCCCGACAACAGCGCGACGGGTGTCACCGTCGACGTGCCGGTCACCGGCGTCACTGGCGCGGTGGGCCTCACGGCGAACGTGAAGGTCACGCACACCTACCGCGGCGACCTGAAGGTCACGCTCGTCAAGGACGGCGTCGAGAAGAAGGTCCTCCACAACAACGAGGGCGGCGGCGCGGACAACCTCGACGTGACCGTGACGCTCTCGGCGTCGGAAGTCGGCACGGCGAACGGACGCTGGCAGGTGAAGGTCGTCGACAATGCCGCGGACGACGTCGGCAAGGTCGACAGCGTCAAGCTGAGCTTCCAGTGAGTTTGTAAGCAGTCAACACTAGCCTCGCTTTCACGCGCCCGCCGATCCCCTCGGCGGGCGCAGTTGTTTGTGCGCCCAGCATGGGCATCCATCCAGAGGTGAAAGTCCTCTCGTGAACAGGTCAGCGTGAACGAAGCGAAGCGCAACTGCGGAAGGGTGACCGACCGTGGAGAGGAAGCGTGGAGCGAAGAA
>JBJXGN010000218.1:0-15050 GCA_046160585.1 Kofleriaceae bacterium | reverse complement strand
TTCTTCGCTCCACGCTTCCTCTCCACGGTCGGTCACCCTTCCGCAGTTGCGCTTCGCTTCGTTCACGCTGACCTGTTCACGAGAGGACTTTCACCTCTGGATGGATGCCCATGCTGGGCGCACAAACGAGGACGCCCCGACGAGGAATCGGGGCGCAGGGTGAGGATCCGGGTAGTTCAGCGCGCCGTGACGTCGAGCTCCCAGCTCGTCAGGGTGCCGGTGTCCTGTGCCGCGTTGTCGACGACCTTGATCGTCCACGTTCCCGCGAGCGCCTTGCCGCTGAGCGCCGGCAGCGCGAACGACATCACGTTCAGGTTCTGCGTCGCGCCGCCCGTGTTGTTGTGCAGCGTGATCGTCTCGGTGCCCTTGGTCAGCGTGACCTTCAGGTCGCCGATATACGTGTGCGCGATGACGAACGAGACCTTCGCGTCGGTGATCGTACCGGTGTCGGAGACCTCGATAGTCGACGACGCGCCGGTCGCGTTGTTGTCCGGGATCGACGCGTTCGGCGTCGCGTTGTACGAGCGAGCGACATCGCCGCCACCGGTGTTGCACGACGGGTGCATCGAGCAATCCGCGTCCGAGCAGTTCGCCTGGCCATCGCCGTCCTCGTCCATGCCGACGCCGTCGTCGCAGACCTCGCGCGGAGCCATGAGCGACGGGAGGTCCGCGGTGACCGCGCGACCGTACTCCTTGACGTATTGGTACGAGATCCAGCCGTAGCCCGCGCCCGTCGGGTGCTCCGTACCGAAGCTCGCGGTGCCCCAGCTGTTCTTGAACAGCCAGAAGCCCTTCTCCTTCTTGGGGACTCCGTTCACGAGGATCGGGTTACCCGCCTCGTCACGCGACTCGACTTCCATGTTGTCGTCCCAGCCGATCAGGTGAATCGCGTGACCCGCGCGTTTCTCGAGAGAGACCTCTTTGTCCTTCGCGTTCGGGTACGTGACGACGCCCTTGCGCCACAGATCTTGGCTGGTCGGCAGGGTCGACTTGCGGTGGTTCCACGACTGATAGAAGAACGTCATACCGACGTTCACGCCCACCTTCTTGTCGTGGATGGCGGCCTTGATCGAGTTCGTGTTCGTCCAGCGCTTGCGCGGCACCTTGTACTTCTGCGCGTTCTTCGCGGTGTCGGGCGGCTCGCCGTTCGTATAGCACTTGGTCGGGAGGTTCTCGCCGCCGGTGCACTCCGCGTCGTTCGCGGCGGTCCACGGCGCCGTCTCGTACGGCCACATCGCTTCCTTGACCGTGCCGTAGTTCACGACCGAGTCGATGTTTGCGTCTGCGCTCGAGCCTTCCGTCCACGTGAACTCGCCCTGCTGCGCCTTGGATGACCACTGCATGTACTGCTCGGAGAAGTCCGCTTCGGCGACCGGCATTCCGGCCTTGATGTAGAGGTTCTCGATCAGCGCGGTCGTCGCGAAGATCGAGCACACGCCACGGCTGCCCTGGCTCTTGACCGGCGACTGATCTGCGACCTCGAACTTCTCCGGGTAGCGCGCGTCTGCCTTGTTGTCGTCCGGCAGCGAGTCGTTGTCGGGCGCGCCGTCGTTGACGTTGTCCGCCGACAACGGAGAGTCACCGTCCTGGTTGGTCGGGAGCCCGGAGTCGTCCGCGCATGCCGCTGTGATCAGAGGGAGACTCAGGACAGCGGCGGTCAGGAGCTGGCGGATACGCATGCCGAGGTGGGGTCCACGATCCATGCCGGCCAAACGAGGGGCGAAGTCGTTGATCTATCTCGGTGATCGCATCCGCGAGCAACTACTGCTGCCAGCACCCGTGGCCACTCCAGAAGCCGGCATCGACGCCACTGATGGCATGATGTGTTCGTGATCGCGACGTTCGGGCGCTATCGCGTCGACAGCATGCTCGCACGTGGTGGCATGGGGGAGGTGTTCCTCGGCCGCATCGATGGCGCGCACGGGTTCGAGCGACCGATCGTCATCAAGGTCATTCGCAACGATCTCGTGCAGGACGAGCGCCTCGCGATGATGTTCGTCGACGAGGCCCGCACCGCGGCGAGCCTGCATCATCGCAACATCGTTCAGATCGTCGACTTCGATCGCTTCGATAGCGGTGTGTTCCTCGTCACGGAGCATGTCGACGGATGCGATCTCCGCGCGCTTCTCCGCGAGCTGCGCTCGCCACCGCCGCTCTCGCTCGCCGTGTCGATCATCGCGGAGCTCGCGACCGGCCTTCACGCCGCACACGAGGCGACCGGCAGTGACGGTCAATCTCTCCAACTCGTGCATCGCGACATCTCGCCGTCCAACGTCCTTCTCGGCGTGCACGGCGAGGTCAAGCTCTCGGACTTCGGCGTCGCGAAGACGCGCTCGCGCAGCTATCACACCGTCTCCGGTTCGATCAAAGGCAAGGCGCCGTACATGTCACCCGAGCAGATCCTCGGCGGTCAGCTCGATCGCCGCAGCGACATCTTCAGCGTGGGCATCGTGATGTTCGAGTTGCTCACGCGCACGCGCCTGTTCTCCGCATCGAACAACGCGAAGGCGATGCAGTCGATCCTCGCCGGCCACGTCCCCGCACCCGAGTCGCGCCGCGCGGACATTCCTCCTGCACTGGCCGCGATCGTGAAGCGCGCACTCGCCCTCGATCGCGACGAGCGCTACGGGACTGCGGCGGATCTCGTCGACGATCTCGACACGGTCGCGCGCGCCGAACACTGGTCACTCTCGCTCGCGCAGATCGCACATGCCGTCCGGATCACGAAGACGCGCATGGCGGGCCCCCGGTCTACGTCGTCCACCGGAGGCCCGTGATGCGACCGCAGGTCGCGCAGAGCGAGCACGTCGGGCCGTATCGCGTCGTCCGCGCGATCGGCGCCGGCGGCTCCGCGCGTGTCGACCTCGCCGTCATCGAGCGCGCATACGGCTTTCAGCGCCACGTCGTGCTCAAGCGACCGCTCGAGCACCTCCGCGCCGATGCCCACGTCGCCGAGACGCTGCGCCGCGAAGCGCACCTGGGCGGTCGCCTGCGCCACCCGAACCTCGTCGCAGTGCTCGATGCCGGCACGCACGACGGCTACATCTACCTCGCGCTCGAATACGTCGCCGGCTCGTCGGTCCGCACGCTGATGCAAGCCGACGCGTCGCCGCGCGTTCACGCGATCCCGCTCGCTGCCGCGCTCTCGATCGTCGTCGGCGCCGCACGCGGCCTTCACGAGGCGCACGAGCTCGCCGGCTCCGACGGCGCGCCGCTCGGGCTCGTCCACCGTGACGTCTCGCCCGCGAACATCCTCGTCGATCGCGACGGCACCGTGAAGCTGTCCGACTTCGGCATCGCCAAGGACACACGCGTGAACACGCTGTCCGGTTCGATGCGCGGCACCGTCACGTACATGGCGCCCGAGCAGTGCCGCGGTCACGCGTTCGATCGGCGCGCCGACGTGTTTTCGCTCGGCGTGATCCTGCACGAGCTGATCAGCGGTCGCCGTCTGTTCTGGGCCGAGAACGACGTCGCGTCGCTCCACAAAGTGCTTTCTGCGCCGCTGCCCGATCCTCGTGACGCGAAGCCCTCCCTTGCACCCGAGCTCTGCGCGATCGCGATGCGCGCCATCGCCCGTGACGCCTCGCAACGCGTCGCCTCGGCCTCCGAGCTCGCCGATCGCCTCGAGGCGTTCGCCGCCCGCGCAGGCATCGTCCTCGGCGCACGCGCGGTCGTACCGCTCGTCGCGTCCGAGCGAAGCCCGTCCGAAGCGCTCACCGCCCAGCTGCCCGCGATCACCGACGAGCCCTCGCTCGTCACCGTGATCGAAGGCGCCGATCCCGACGAGCCCGTCGAACCGACGTTCGGCCCGAACGGCGCCGGCGACGACGAGATCGCGACACCGGTCCGCCAACCCACGTACGCGGAGCAACTCGCCGCTTCTGTCACACCCACCCGTTCGCGTCTGCTCGTGGGCATCCTCGGCGCGTGCGTCATCGGAGGCATCGCGATCGGCGCGGTCATCACTACACGCGACTCCCCGTCGAGCGCGCCCGCGACCGCACCCGTGTCCGCGCCCGCGGTGCCGAACAAGCCCGAAACCGTCGTCCCTGCCAAACCCGAAGCCGTCGTCCCCACCCAGCGCGAAACCGTCGAACCGACCACGCTTGTCGATCCATCGTCCGATCAAGCCGTCGCGCCTGTCGTCACCGAGATCACGCCCGAGCCCTCCTCGAGCGGTACGCTCCGCCCGGACAAGCGCACGAACAAGACCACCGATAAGCGAACCGACAAATCAGCCGATAAGCGCACCGACCACAAACATGGCGACAAGCGAATCGACGACAAGCGAATCGACGACAAGCGAATCGACGGCACGAAGACCGACACGCGCATCGACGGCAACCGCGTCGAACGCGACCCGACTCCCGCCCCGGTGGACGCCGGCGTCCCACCGAAAGTCGAATGGAACCCCAAGATGGTGTTCCCCTCCGACAAACCGTCGAAGTGATTTTGACCACAACCCGCCGACGAGTACCCGACCGCAGCTGACAACGCGGCTTCCTCGTCGAGCAAACGTTCCAATCGTCGTCGCGAAGCGACCCGAAAGTTCGCTCGCTTTCCTTTCGCCGTGTCGCACGTTCGAAATTCCGACATCACGCCACGCCACAGCCCGCACTTGACTCCCAGCCACGCTGCCGCGACAACCAGAGCCGTGAGGGTCGCGTTGTTCGTCGTCATCTGCGCGCTCGCGTCACCGCACGCGAACGCCGACGAGCTCGTGCCCGACGGTCCTCCCGACATCCTCGGACGCGCTGTGAAGGCGCTCGAAGACGGCCGTCTCACCGAGGCGCGCGATCTGTTCCGCACGGCGTACGAGCTGAACCCGCAGGCGAAGGTCTTGTTCGCGCTCGGTCAGGTCGAGTTCAACCTCGACAACTTCGCCGCGGCAGTCGACTACTACCAGAGGTTCCTCGACACGAACCCCGAGCCTCGTGAAGCCGCGCTCGCGCAGCAAGCGATCGGCGCCGCGCGCGCGAGGCTCGCCGCGCCGAGGCCGCAGGTGATCGAGCGACCGCCGCCGCGATACGAACGCGATTGGGACGTGTGGTCCACATCGCTCGTGGGCGTCGGGGGCGCCGCGGCGATCACCGGCGTCGTCGTCCTGGTTCATGGCTATCGCATGGGGCAAGGGGTACGCGTCGGCGAGCCCGCGAACCTGTATCGCGATCGACTCGAACGCTCGAAGCGATGGCAATGGATGGGCCTCGGCGTCGCGAGCGCGGGCACGCTGTTCGTCGGCGCGGCGCTCGTACGGTTCGCCGTGCATCGCGTCGAGGTCGCGCCGATCGTGCCGGGACCGTCGGCGGGTGCCGTGGGCCTCGCACTGGAGCATGCGTGGTGAGCGCCCGCGCGATCGCCATGCCCGCGCTCGCCGTTGCCGTCGCCGTCGGGGCGTGCGTCGAGGAGAACTACCGCTGCGAAGTGGACGCCGACTGCAATCTCGGTGCGGACGGTGTGTGCGAGATCGACAACCGCTGCACGATCGCCAGCGTGACGTGCAGCACCGGCCGCGAATACGGCCCGCTGCAGGGCGCTTCCTCGGGCACCTGTTACGACGAGCGCCGGGATCCCCTGAATCCGTGCGCCGAGGGGCAGCCGCCCGCGCGCGGAGAAAACGCGTGCACGGCGGCCGTGTGCAACGCGATGCCCTCGTGTTGCCGCAGCGGCTGGAGCGAGGCGTGCGTGAAGCAAGCGCAGCTTCGCTGCACGACACCACCGCACGCGGTCGTGTGTGACACCCGCATCGCGATCACGGCGGTGCGCGGTACCGCCACCGAGGTCTGGACCGCGACGTTCACGCCCGGCGTCGGGTGGGACGCGCCCGTCCTGTACGCACCCGCCGCATCGCTGTCGTGGTTCGCACCGGCACGCGGCACCATCCAGCCGCGCCTAGGCGTGTTCAGCGCCGGCAGCGCCGCTCCACCGGTCAACGCGACGCTGACGATCGACGGCACAGTGCACGAGCTCGAGGCGCGTGCGTACTTCCAGGCGCAGTCGATCGACTTCTCGCGCGACGCGCACGACGTGTTGGTCCTCGGTTCGATCGGCGGCGGCGGCGCGTACTACGAGGTGTTCGATCTCGACACGCAGAAGCGCTATCCATTCCAGAAGCAGTTCACGCATCGGACTGTCGTGGGCGAGGTCAATCGCGACATGTATCCGGATATCGCGTCGTGCAACAACAACGGCAGCTACGTCGCGACGCTCAACGAGCCGCCCGCCGAGGGTGCAGACTTTCGCCAGCTCGGCGTCAGCTCGGGCGACACGATCAGCGGTATGGAGACAGCGACGATGCCCGAGGATGCGCGCTCGATCGAGTTCGCCGACATCGACAACAACGGCGCGCTCGATCTGCTCGTCGCTGGAAAACACGTGCGCATTCACTCGCCGGCGTCCGACGACGATCCGCTCAACGCGTCGGTTCACACGCTGAACTTCGATTGTCTCCCGCCGACGTCGCCCGCCGGCTCGTGCCCTCCCGTGCAGCAAGCGACCGTCAGCTGGGTCGCGACAGCGCGGCCCGGCATCGATCGCACGACGCTGATCGCGGCGCCGTGGGCAGATCTCCTCCCCGGAGAGCCGGAGCGCCGTATCTTCGAGATCGAGATCGATCGTACGGCGATCGTCAGCCAGACGTTTGTACCGATGGGTACATGCCTCACGTCGTGCGACAAACGCTGGGTCGCGATCGCGACGCGCGATCTCGACGGCGACCACGTGATGGACATCATCGCGATCGACGAGATCCTGAATATCTACACGTCGAGCTCCCTGAACGGCGACACGCTCCAGATGACCATGCCGCTCGCGCGTCCCGGACAGCCCGCGACCGACGTGCGGTTGACCGTGACCGGCGCGCCGTACGTCAGTCCTTGAAGCCATGGCGGTGCAGGAGGTCGATCAAGTGCGATCGATCCATCTTCGCGAGACGCGCGGCGCGCGAGACATTGCCTTCCGCGGCCGCCATGAGGCGCGCGAAGTAGTCGCGCTCGAACGCACCGACGCGGGCGGCGCGGGCCTCTTTGTACGGCGGGATCTCCGTCGTCGTGACCTCGGCGACGAGCTCCGGCGAGCTCCCGATCACCATCGCGGCCTCGACGGCGTTGCGTAGCTCGCGAACGTTGCCGGGCCACGGGTGTCGCTGCCATCGCGCGAGCTGATCGGCGCCGAACGTCTCCTCGGCCGTCCCGGGCGCGCCGAGCTCGCGCGCGAAGTGAGCGACGAGGAGTGGGATGTCATCGGCACGTTCGCGTAGCGGCGCGAGGCGCAGCACCACGACGGCGAGGCGGTGGTAGAGGTCGTGGCGGAAGCGGCCCGTGTTGACCTCGGCGCGCAGATCGCGGTTCGTCGCCGCGAGGACGCGCGCACCGAGCTCGATGTCGGCGCTGCCGCCGACGCGACGGAAGCGCCGGCGCTCGAGCACGCCGAGGAGCGCGACCTGATCCGAGGGAGGGAGCTCGCCGATCTCGTCGAGGAATACGGTGCCGTTGCCCGCGCGCTCGAACGCCCCCGCGTAGGTGCGATCGGCTCCCGTGAACGCGCCGCGCTCGTGACCGAACAGCTCGCTCGCGAGGAGGTTCGACGGCAGCGCGCCGCAATCGATCGTGACGAGCGGGCCGTGCCGCCCCGAGCGCTCGTGCAGCGCCTCGGCGACCCGTTCCTTGCCGGTGCCCGACTCACCGACGACGAGCACGGACGTCGGTGCCGTCGCGACGCGCACGATGTCGGCGAACAACCGGTGCATCGACCCCGATGCCGCGATCATCCCGCCGAGCGCTGCCGGCGCAGGTGCCGGCACGTTCTGCCGGACCGCATCGTCGAAGCGGATCGTCGTGCCGCCGATCTTCACGAGCGTGCCGGGTGGCAAGAGAGCGCGCTCGATGCGCACGGGTCCGATGTAGCTGCCGTTGGTCGAGCCGAGGTCGACGATCGAGATCCCGCCCGGGCGCACCGATGCTTCGAGATGGAAGCGCGACACCGTGAAGTCCGTGAGCACGAGCGCGTTGTCGGGCGCGGTGCCGATCGACAGCTGGGCGTCGGCACCGACGATCTGCTTGCCTCGATCGGGACCCTCGACGACCTCGATGCGAAGCGACGTGACAACGTGATCGCGCCGCGGCTGGAGCTGGGTCTCGTTCGGCTCGGGCATGGGGTGCCTCATTGTCGGGTCTCCCCGACAACGTTGCAGGGGACACCCGACAAATGTTCGCTGTCCGCGGCGGCAACCTCGCGAGATCCGTAGACGTTCGGGGCGGCCCTTCGCTTGCTGGTGCACTGCTTCATGCGATCCGTGGCCTTCCTTCTTCTCGCCGCTGCATGCACCGGGCCGGCGATCGATGATCCGCCGCCGGGAAACGACGCGGGAGTCACCCCCTCGCCAACAGCCGTGTACCTGACGCCGGCGCAGCACCTGACGCGCGCCTCGCTCGCGCTCCGTGGCGTGCGGCCGTCGGTCGAGGACCTGCAGGCGGTCGATACCGATCCGCAGGCGCTCGGCGACATCGTCGATCGCTACCTCGACACGCCGGAGTTCGGGGCGACGATCCGCGAAATGCACAACGAGGCGCTCATGCTCCGCGTGGAGCTCGCGCAGTTCACGTTCCCCGGCACCGCGACGTTCACCGGTCACACCGCGTTCGAGGTCAACGACAGCGTGTTCTCCGAGCCGCTGCGCTTGATCGAGGACATCGTGATGACGGACCAGCCGTACACGAAGGTCGTCACCGCGGACTACACGATGTCCAACGCGACAAACGCGCAGATCTGGGGCTACTCGCGCACCGGCGCGCCGGCTGCGTGGACGCGCACGCCGTTCCCCGACGCGCGAGGCGCCGCGGGCGTGCTCGGGATCGAGGCGATCTACCATCGTCACGAGTCGGCGGGCTTCAACTACAACCGCGGACGCGCGAACTTGATCTCGAGCGCGTTCCTCTGCCACGACTACGCCCACGCGGACATCGTGATCGACACGTCGGTCGATCTCTCGGATCCCGAGGTCGTCGCGAACGCGGTCGTCGAGAACTCGTCGTGCGCGGGATGCCACCAGACGCTCGATCCGCTCGCGAGCTACCTGTTCCCGTTCCGCAGCCGGCAGCCGATCAACCAGCTCTCGCAGGGCACGGTGGACTACCCGATCGGTGGCTATCGCGTCCCGCAGGAGACGCAGTGGCGCACCACGAACAAGCGCCCGCCGATGTTCTTCGGCACCGCCGCGGACAAGCTACCCGGGCTCGGCCAGGCGATCGCGGCGGATCCGCGCTTCGCGAAGTGCACGGCCACGCGGTTCGCGTCGTACCTCACGCAGGTCCCGACCGGCGATCTCGACGGTCGCTGGATCGCGCACTTGCAAGCGACGCTCGAGGACAACAACTTCGGCGCGAAGCGGCTCGTGAAGGAGATCGTGATGTCCGATCAATTCCGTCTGCTCACGGATACCGAGGAAGCGCGCGCCGAGGACGTCGTCGGCATGCAGAAGCTCCGCCCCGCGCAGCTCTCGCGAATGATCCGCGACGCGACGGGCTTTCAGTGGACCACGCCAAACACAGCGCGCATTCGAAACCTCGACTACGGCCAGCCCGACCTTCTCGACTCGGACCTGATCGGATTCAAGGTGCTCGCCGGCGGGGTCGACGGGTTCTTCGTCACGACACCAGTTCACACCACCACGACGACGTCGAGCCTCGTCGCGAAGGCGCTCGCGAGCTCCGCGGCCGACTTCGTCGTCGAGCGCGACGCGACCGTCGCCGCTGCTGATCGCACGTTGTTCGTGAAGGCAGCGATCGGCGCGACCGACGAGGCCGTGATCCGCGACCAGCTCGCGCACCTGCACGCGCGCCTCTACGGCGAGCTCGTCGACGCGGCGTCCGTCGAAGTCGACGAGACGTTCGCGCTGTTCACCGCCGCGAAGGCCGCGGCGAACAACAACCAGCGCCGCGCGTGGAAGCTGACGCTCGTCGGCATGCTCTCCGACGTCCGCGCGCTCACCTACTGAGGAGATGACCATGAATCGCCGAGAGCTCCTGACGTACGCCGGCGCAGCCGGTCTCCTCGCCACGCTGCCGAAGCCGATGATCGCGCGCGCCGCGACGACCGGACCGAAGCGCCGCTTGATCATGGTCTACGCGCGCGGTGGCTGGGATCCCACGCTCGTCCTCGATCCGAAGACACAGTCCGCGCAGATCGACGTCGCGCCCGGCGCGCGCAAGAACTACAGCGGCCTGCCCGTGTTCGCCGATCCGGCGACGCGCCCCAACGTCGACACGTTCTTCACGCGGCACGCGTCATCGGCCGCGATCGTGCGCGGTATCTCGGTCGCGAGCGTCGTCCACCTCGAGTGCCAGAAGCGCATGGCGACCGGAACACGCGAAGAGACCAACGCCGACATGGGCGCGATCGTCGCGCACGATCACGGCAACGATCTCGCGCTGCCGTACCTCATCCTCGGCGAGACCGCCTATGCGGGTCCGTACGCGGCGAGCGCCGGCCGCGTCGGCACGTCGAACCAGATCATCGCGCTTCTCGATCCCGCACAGGCCTACCAGACCGGCGGCCGCCCGATCCTCGCGCCCACCGCCGCCGAGGAGGCCGCGCTCGCCGCATACACTGCCGCGGGTGTCGAGCGGGCGCGCGCGACCCGCGGCGCGACGGGCTACAACAAGAAGCGCATCGACGACTTCGCGTCGTCGATCGAGCGCGGCAAGGCGCTACGCCCGCTGCGCAGCTCGCTCGGCACGCGCGGTCGTACGCTCGCACTCACCGATCAGATCGATCTCGCGCTCGAGGCGCTGAACGGCGGCGTCTCGCAGGCCGCGATGCTCTCGACGCGGGTGTCGTGGGACGACCACGACGACATCACCGACCAAATCCCGAGCGCCGAGATGACCTATGCCGCGCTCACGCACCTCATGGACCAGCTGAAGACGCGCAACTCGTCGCTGCAAGCCGGCACGAAGATGATCGACGACACGGTCGTCCTCTGCTTCTCCGAGTTCGGCCGCACGCCGAAGAAGAACGCCAACGGCGGCAAGGACCACTGGCCCGTCACCGCGGCGCTCGTGATGGGCGCGGGTATCGACGGAGGTCGCGCGTTCGGCGCAACGAATGACGGTCTCGAGGCGCAGGCGATCGACTTTGCGACGGGTGCCACCTCCGCGACCGGCCGCACGCTCATGTCGAGCCACTTCGTCGCAGGCGTCCTGCGCGCGTGCAACGTCGAGCCGACGAGCCACCTCGCCGCCACGGAGGTGTTCGATGCGTTCGTCGCGTAGCGTCGCGCTCGCCCTCGCGCTGTCGGGTGCCGCTGTCACGACGGCGTGCGGCACGGAGTTCGAGCCGCCCGTGGAGCCGAGCCCCGACGCCGGTCCAACGGTCACGCCCGAGGAGTGCGAGACCTCCTATCTCGACTATCAGAACTTCGCGGCCGCGTTCTCCAACGACTGGTGCCGCGGTTGCCACGGGTCGGCCATCCCGGACGGCATGCGCCAGAGAGCGCCGCTCGGCGTCGACTTCGACGATCTCGCGGCGCTGCGCCACTGGAGCGAGCGCATCGCGATCCGCGCGACGGGCGTGACGCCGACGATGCCGCCCGCGGGTGGGCCTTCGGCCGAGGAGCGCGCGTTACTCGCCGAGTGGATCGCGTGCGGCGCGCGCGAATAGGCCAAGACGCCATTCGGACAGCTCTGCGGGGCCTTGGTGTCTTGGAGCGAAGCGACTAGAACATGAACGGGTAGCCGAACGAGCCACCGTTCTGAGTCTTCGCGAAGCGCGCCTTCTGCATCGCCGCAGCGACGCAGTTACCAAGGGCGCCATCAGGCGAGTTCTTGACCTGCACACTCGCGACATCGCCACCCGGGTTCACCTTCACGGACACCTTGACCTGGCCCTTCGCGCTCGACTTGTCACCGCACGACTGGACCCTCGCCTTCACCTTGTTCACGCCGTCGGAGATCATCGCGCGGTCGAGCGCGTCCGGCAGATCGCTACCGCCGCCGCCGGTCTTCGGCGCGGTACCACCGCCCGTCTTCGCCTTCTTGAACTTCGCGCAGCACGCACCCTCGTAGTTGTTGAGGACGCACGAGACCTCGTCGCAACCGCCGGTTTCCTTGGGAGTAGGCTCGGTCTTGGTCTTCGGCTCCGTCTTGGTCTTCGGCTCGACCTTCGCGACCTGCGTCGTCTTGGTCTTCGGCTCGGTCTTGGTCTTCGGCTCCGTCTTCGTCTTCGGCTCCACAACGCCGGCGGTGTTCTTGGGCTCTTCGGTCTTGGTCGTAGGCTCGGCCGAGCCCGTGTTCGTCGGCGTTTCGGCCGACCCCGTGTTCGTCGGCGTTTCGGCCGAGCCCGCGTTCGTCGGCGTCTCGGACTTCGCGTCCGAGCCCTTGTTGTCACTCACGCCCTTGTCCTCGGTGGAGCCCTTCGTGTCGTTCTGCGCGACGGCGACCTTCTCGTTCTTGCCGCTCAAGAGAACGACGATCATGATGACCGCCGCGATCGCGAGGAACGCGACCGAGCCGATCAGCGCGTACATCATCTTGTTGTTCTGGCCGCGCGACGCGGTCGGAACGATGACCGCCGGCTCCGAGAAGCCGCCACCGCCGAACACTGGGAGATCGTCGATAGAGCCGATACCCGACGACGCCGTCGCCGTCTTCGCCGCGGCGCCCGCGCCACCGAGGTACGCGTTCGCCATCGAGCGAATGTCGATGAGCCCCGAGCCCTCGCCGCCCGCCGCGCCGGTCGCATGACCGCTCGGCATCGACGACACGCCGGGGTTCGGCGCGGGCTTATCGCTCGCGAGCTGCGCGAGGTTGTTCAGCGAGAACAGCACCGAGTTCTCGTTGCGCTCGCCGCGCAGCTTCGCTTCCGCGGCTGCACCGCCAGTGGCCGCGCTCGCCTTGGACGGCTTGCTGCCAAACAGATCGCCGTCGTCGTCGCTCGCGCGCGAGCTGCCCGCGGACGCCGCCGCGAACAGATCGCCGGGATCGCTGCGCACGGTGCCCGACTCGTCGTTACCGAACATCGACGACACCGCCGCGGCACCACCGCCTCCAGCCGACGTCGTCGATGCCGACGCGAGGAACGACGCGAACGTGTCGACCTGCGAGAGCGGCAACCAGTCAGCGAAGCCTTCGCGCCACGCGTAGGTCTCGGCGTCGATCTCGCCGGCGCTGAAGCGCTGCTGCACGTCGGCGACCGTCATCGGACCGACTTGATCCTGGTTGATCACGACATGCCACACGGCTTCTTCGCCGCCAGCGGCACCGTCGTAGCCGTAGTCGTAGACGCGCGTGTCCTTCTCTTGCGCTGCGGGCGCAGGAGCTTCGGCGGCCGATGCACCGCCGCGAACGACGATGATGTTGCTGCACTTCTTGCAGCGAATCTTGAAGACCTTGCCTTGGACCTTGTCGTCGGAGATCGAGTACTTGGCCTGGCAGGCATCACATACGATCTTCATGTGTGTTCCCTAAATTCCGTTTCGAAGCATCGGACCCCCACGTCCGAGACTCCTTGGAGAAAACAAATGATACCAGCGCGCGCAGCCTAAACGCGAGGACACGCGCGTAGTTATCTAAGTGCGTTCGGGTAGGCGTCGGTCACGCGCGCTTCACGCGAACGGATCGCGCAGGCGGATCGTCTCTGAACGATCTGGACCATAGGAGACCAGGCTGAACGGGACGCCGGCCATTCGCTCGATGGTCTCGACGTAAGCACGCGCGCTCGCGGGCAGATCCGACACATCGCGCGCGTTCGCCGACAGTGACCCCCAGCCCGGAAACTTCGCATACACCGGCTCGGCCCGGGCGATGTCCTCGGGATCGATTGGAGGCTCGTCGAGCTCCTGGGCCCCGAGCTTGTACGCGACGCAAACGCGGACCTCGCCGAGGTTTGCGAGCACGTCGAGCTTGGTCATCGCGAGCGAGCTCATCCCGCTGAGGCGGACGCCCATCCGCAGCGCCGGGAGATCGAGCCAACCGCAGCGACGCGGGCGGCCAGTCGTCGCGCCGTATTCGCCGCCCGCCTTGCGCAGGCGCTCGCCGTCCTCGCCGTGGAGCTCGGTCGGAAACGGTCCCTCACCTACACGCGTCGCGTATGCCTTCGTGATACCGACCACCGCGTCGATCTGCGTCGGTCCGATGCCCGCACTCTGACACGCACCGGCCGCGATCGTCGACGACGAGGTGACGTACGGATACGTGCCGTGATCGAGATCGAGCAGGCACCCCTGCGCACCTTCGAACAACACGTGGCGTCCCTCCGCGATGGTGCGAGCGACATGACGTCCCGCGTCCCCCGTGTACGGGCGCAGCTTCTCGCCGGCGGCGAGCGCGTCGTCGATCCACCTCGTGACCTCGGCCTTCGTCGGAGCCGTGCCTCCGAGGTGAACGATCAGCGGTGCGAGCTCGTCGAGGTTCGCGTCCACGAGCTCGCGCACGCGCGCGGGCCTCTCCAGATCGCGCACGCGAACGCCTTTGCGCGCGGCCTTCGCCTCGTACGCCGGGCCGATCCCACGGCGGGTGGTGCCGATCGCTTTGCCCCTCTTCGCGCCGTGATCCTCGCGCAGCCCGTCGAGCATCTTGTGGTACGGCAGGATCACGTGCGCACCGAGGCCGACGAGGAGCTCGTTCTTCATCAAGAGCCCGCGCGAATGGCAGTCCGCGACCTCCTCGAGCAGCGTGTGCGGATCGATGACCATGCCGTCGCCGAGGATGCAGAACTTGCCCGGGTGACACACGCCCGACGGCACGAGGTGCGTGACGAGCTTCTTACCGTCGATGACGAGCGTATGGCCTGCGTTGGCACCGCCGCCGTACCGCACGACGGTGTGCGCGCGCTCGGTGAACAGGTCCACGACCTTGCCTTTGCCTTCATCGCCCCACTGGGCGCCGACGACGATCACGACGGACATCGGTTCTCCTCGAGCAATTTCGCGAGCGCGGGCGGATCGAGATCCACCTGCGTTCGCACGTCGCCATCCTTGGGCGCGCGCACGAGCTCGGGCGCGTCGACGAGCACGCCGGCATCGAGCCCGGCACCCTTGAGCCACGCGGTCG
>JBJXGN010000217.1:0-15941 GCA_046160585.1 Kofleriaceae bacterium | reverse complement strand
GCCTTGTGCGAACCGGGAACCTTCACGATGATCTCTTGCAAGGGGCAACCTCTTTCGAGCTTAGACAACCCGAAGGTGCCGGCTCTGCCCCTGCCTGTTCAAGCGTCCGGATCTGCCCGACCCGATCACCCGACCATCCTCCTCGACGAAAACTCGGCGATGTGATCAGGATGGGATCCACACCCGAGACGCCCGAGGAGAACGAAGAGGTGTTTGTGAAGAAGGCGATAAGGGAGTGCAAGATATGCCCTCGTTGATGTGGTTGTGTTCCTTTGTGGCGTGCTTGTGGTCGTGTCATGAACGCCAGTCGGCGTCGGTGGCCGAGAGTACTCAGCACGGTCCTCGGGCTACGATGATGATGATTGCCGCCGAGAACGCCAAGGAGCTTGTTGACGCGAGATTGCGGCTGCAATCAAGGATGCTTGACGAGGCGATCCTGTCGTTGATGAGTGTGGTGTGTGACGACGTCGTGGAACCTGAACGCTCAGAGTTGCGTCGACTTTCTGTTCCAATGCTTCTGCCCTTAGAGCGGTGGATGACGTGCGAGAGAGTTATCTGTGGGGGGTGTTCTGTCGGATCGGAGTACCTCCTTGGCCCGGGGGTAAAGGCCAGGCCATTTGAAGAGTAATGGAGTGAGAGTGCTTTGCGACCTGCGACCGCAGCATCGGTATCGGCGTGGCAAGTTCTCCGTTGTAGCGGCTCGCGCTCTGCGCGTCGGGTCGTCTCGCACTCTGATGTGCTGATGGTATGAGGTAACCGCTGCACGGACCCCATCCTTGACCGGACGCGCTGGTACGCGAAGGCGAAGTACCAGGCGCTCACCAAGGCCAGCGTCGACGCGACGAAGGACCTGCTGAAAGATCCGCCGGACGACGCGCGGTATTACCGGAGAGCTGCGTTCCGCCTCTCTCCATCGGCGCGCGCCCTTCTTCGTCCGGTCTTCACGCGCTGACGCGCGAGCCGATCGCGCTCGCCCTAGAATCGGCTCGACAGCGTTGGGCCAATTGGTCAGACGGCGTCTGACCTATTCGGCCGACGTGCGAGGGTCCCGTAAATCCAAAGCAAGACGAGTGGTTGGCGAATTGGTGCGACAGTGTCGCCCGGATTCACCAGACAGCGTCCGGCGAATTCGCGCAGCTCCGCGGAACGGATGCCGCGCGAGGGCAGCCCGATTCGATCAACGGCGTTGATCGAATCAGGGGGAGGGCCCTGAGGTGCCCTGCGCGCCGCGACTTCGTCTTCGGCTCGGGCGGCGGGGTCATCTTCGCGAGCAGGAACCGCGTGACGCGCTCTTGGCATTCGGAGAGGTGCTCGATCGACAAGTCGACGTAGCCCGCCGCGACGCGAACGAGCAGCTGCGGAAGAAATCCGGTATCGACGACGACGACGAGCCGAAGACCAAGTAGTCGCGCAAACAACCCAAGCGCGAGCCGGCATCGCCCCACCTACCACGCCTCGAGAATCCGATCGCGGTCGCGCCAGAGCACCGACCGTGTCCGCGCTGCGGCAAGCCGCGCACGTGCATCGGCCACGACGTCACCGAGGTGATCGAGCTCGTGCCTGCGAAGGTGATCGTGCGCGAAGACGAGCGCGAGAAGCTCGTGTGCGACGACTGCGACGGCGAGCTCGTACGGGCGCCGAAGATTGGCAAGGTCGTAGACGGCGGCAAATACGGCGACGCACTCGAGGCCGACATCCTCGTGAGCAAGTATGCCGACGGCCTGCCGCTCCACCGCCAGAAGGAACGCTACGCGCGACTCGGGCTCGACATGCCGGTCTCGACGCTCGTCGATCAGGTGAAGTGGTCGACCGAGCTATTGCGCCCACTGTGGCGTGCGGCGATCGCCGACTGCATCGCGAGCAAGGTGATGCACCTCGACGGTTCTGGGTTGCCCGTACTCGACCACAGCGCGCCCGGCGGCAAGCGACTCGGCACGCTGTGGGGCTACGTCGGCGACAACATCTCCGACAAGGTCGCCGCGTGCGTCTATACATCGAGAGCCAAAGCAATCGGGCAGCAACCGGGCGAGATGGGACCGGAAGACATCCTCTCACTCCGCGAGGGCTTCACCGTCGCACAACGTAACGGGGGCAACGTCAAGGTCAAGGTCGACGTCCGCCGACCGTTGATCGACGCCTCTTCAGCCTCCGAGCAGCGACTTGAGCACGCTCGCGTCGCCCTCGAGCGCCGTGCGCTGCATATAGAAATGCAGGCCGCGCTCCCCGCCGAGCTCCTCGCCACCACCCGCCCGGCCAGGCCCGCCGTGGAGCAGGGAGGGTAGGGCGGTGCCGGGCCCCGGCGACTGTGCGGCCATCTTCGACGAGCCGAGGTAGAGCCGGCCGGCCCACGGGGCGGCGGCACCAACGAACGTCGCGATCCAGTCGCGCTCGTCGGAGTACGCGCTCGAGACGAGGCACCCTTCGCCCTTCGCCACGAACGCGGCCGCGTACGCAGCGTCGCCCGGATAGCTCGCGACCGTGGTGACCGGGCCGAACACCTCGTGCTCGTGAAGTGGTGCGCAGCCCATCGCGTCCTTCGTCGAGCGAACAACGGGGCCGACGAAGAAGCCCTTGCCAGCAGCGACCCCAAGCGGGCTCACCTCGCCGGTGCCGCCGAACACGCTCTCGGTCGCGGCGGCGAGCCGCTCGATGCCGGCGACGATGTCTTTCTTCTGCGCGGCGGTCGCGAGCGGTCCCATGCGGACATCTTCGCGCGACGGATCGCCGACGGCGATGCCGCCGAGGCGCTCGCGAAGTGCGTCGAACACGTCGCCCTCCTTACCCGTGGGGACGAGGACGCGGCGAATCGCGGTGCACTTCTGGCCGGTCTTCTGCGTCATGTCGCGCACGACGTCGGCAAGGAACAGGCCGCCCGTCTCGTTCGCGAGATCGACATCGGGTGCGAGGACCGCCGCGTTGAGCGAGTCGGCCTCGATGTTGAGGCGCACGCCGTGCTCGAGGATCGCCTTGTTCGCGCGGAGCGTACGCGCGGTCGCGCTGCCACCGGTGAACGCGACGACGTCGCCGGGGCCGATCGGATCGAGGAGCCCACCCGCGGGACCGACCAGGACTTGGAGCGCGCCGGGCGGCAACAGCGGCGCGAACAGCTGCGTCATGCGGTGCGCGACCAGCGCCGTCGCCGTCGCGGGCTTCGCGATCGTCGGCATGCCGGCGAGCAGCGAACACGCGAGCTTCTCGCACAGGCCCCAACCCGGGAAGTTGAACGCGTTGATGTGCACCGCCACACCGCGGCGGCGCGTCCACACGTGCTGGCCGCCCATGCGCGCGGTGCGTCCGACCTGGATGGCGTCACCGTCGGCGAGGTGCTGTGCTGCGCCCAGCTTTGCGCCGAGCTCCGCGTAGTACGAGAGCGTGGCGGCTCCGCCGTCGATGTCGAACTTCGCGTCGCCACGCGTGTTGCCGCCGTTCGCGACGGCCATCGCGATCAGCTCCTCGCGCGCTCCGTGGATCGCCTTCGCGAGCGACGCCAGTAGTGCCGCGCGTTGCGCGAAGGTCATCGCGCCGAGCTCGGCCATCCCGGTCGCGCGCGCGTAGGCGAACGCCGCCGCCAGATCGTGACCGCCGCCCGGCACTTCGACGAGGACCTCCTCCGTGGCGGGGTTGACCAGCGGCGTGTTCGGCCCCGAGCCGTTGGACCACGATCCCGACAGGTAGCTGGCGAGGAGCTGCATGCGCGGTTCATAGCCCGCCCGAACCGAGCAAGCCAAGGCCGCCCTGCGCTATCGTGGCCGCGCGGATGTCGCCGCTCGTAAAGCGCCTACTCGTTGGTTTCCTCGTCCTGGTCAGCGTTGTCTGGGGCGGGGCGACGGGCTACTGGCTGATCGGCGACGGCGCGTGGACGTTCCACGACTGCCTCTACATGACCGTCATCACGCTGACGACGGTCGGCTTCGGCGAGACGCTGGTCGGGATGGATACGGTCCCGTACGCGCGCGACTTCACCATGGTGCTGCTGCTATTCGGTACCGGCACCATCGTGTACTTCGCGTCGACGGTCACGGCGTTCATCGTCGAGGGCGATCTCAAGAACGTTCTGTTCGCGTCGCGAATGAAGAAGAGGATAAAGCGCATGAAGGATCACATCATCGTGGCCGGAGCAGGGTCGACGGGACGCCAGGTGATCGAGGAGCTCCTCAAGCTCGGCGTTCCGGTGATCGCGATCGACTCCGACGAGCGAGAGCTCAAGGAGATCGCGGAGGACTTTCCGAAGGCCGACTACACCTATCTCGTCGGCGACGCCACCGACGACGAGATCATGGAACACGCGAACTTCGCCGCGGCGCGCGGCTTCATCGCGAGCCTTCCGCTCGACAAGGACAACCTCTACCTGACGGTGTCCGCGCGGCAGTCGAACCCGAATCTTCGCATCGTCGCGCGCTGCGCGGAGCTCTCGCACTCCGAGAAGATCAAGAAGAGCGGCGCGGACTCGGTCGTCTCGCCGAACTACATCGGTGGCATGCGCCTCGTTTCGGAGATGGTGCGCCCGGCCGTCGTGAAGTTCCTCGACGAGATGCTCCGCGACAAGCGCTCCGCGATGCGCTTCGACGAGGTGACGATCAACAAAGACGACGTCACGACGCTGCGCGACGCCCGCGTGCGCGAGCGCTTCGGCATGTCCGTGGTGGCGCTGCGCGAGGCCGCCTCGGCCGGTTTCACCTACAACCCCGACGACGACACCAAACTCGCGCCAGGCATGGTCCTCGTCGTGTTGGGGTCCGCGGAGCAGGTCGCGAAGCTGCGCGAAGCGATGAGCTGATCGGGTCGGAAGCTGCTTCGCGACGCCGAAGGGATCGGGTCTTCTCCGACGAAATGGATCTGGTCGGAGCCAGGCGACATGGAGAAGAGAAGAAGGGGAGTCGACCTTTCGTGTCACTTCGCGACGCCGAATGGATCTGGTCCGGCGCCAATGACGATGTCGGGGACCGTCGATGTCGGGGACCGTGACGTTCGCGCCTGGGATCCGCGGCGTCCCCAGTCCGGGACCAGAGCGAGAGGTCGGCGAGCAAGGTCGAGCACCCTGGGATGTGGTGAATCTTCAACACCCCGGGAAATCTCCGACAGTTCCGCGGATGCGAACCCCGTGTTAGTGAATCGGTGGTGCCTCGGCTCAGCGTGATCGTGCGCTCGTACAACCGCCTCGGCGCGTTGGCGGAGCTGCTCGCGTGTCTGCTCGCGCAGGACCACGACGACTTCGAGATCGTTGTCGTCGAGCAGTCCACCGATCGCCCGCCTGCGGACCTCGCGACCGTCGAGGCGCTCGCGGACGATCCACGCGTTCGCCTCCTGCGCTTCCCGCCGCTCGGCGGGCCGGGCGCTCGGAATGCGGGTGTGCGTGCGTCGCGCGGCGAGCTGCTCGTCTTCATCGACGACGACGATCTGCCGGCGACGACCGACTGGCTTCGCCTCCACGAGGCGAACTTCACCGATCCGAATTGCCTCGGCGTCACCGGCCGTTTCATCTCCGAGGACGGCACGGAGCCGTCCGCCGCGCACCTCGCGCGTGCGCGCCGCCGCGTGCTGTCGTTCAACGTGCTCAAGTGGCAGGTCGTCTACGCGCGCTCCGATCAGCGAAAGCGTGTCGAGTCGCTGATGGGCGGCAACATCGCGGTCCGTCGCTCGACGCTCGAGCGCTTCGGCCTGTGGGACGAGTGCACGCCGATCGAGGACGAGCCGTCGCTCTCCTACCGGATCAACGCCGGCAAGCGCGACGACGAGTACCTCCTGTTCGATCCGGTGCCGCAGATGATCCGCCGGCTCGAGGTCCCGGGCGGCATGGCGAAACGGACGATGTCGGGCCCGCGCTACGCGAAGCGCGTGTTCACGTTCCTGCACAACATTGTCGGGCACTACTTCCCCATACGGTTCGTCCTGCTCTACCCCGCGTATCTGTTCTTCGTCGCGTATCACACGGTCGAGTGGATCGGCTGGGACTCGAAGCGACACGACACGTTCGCGAAGCGCGTGTGGTCGACCTCGGGGCTCGTGCTGTCGATCATCCCGCTCTGGTGTGTGTGGCTCGCGCAGTCGTGGGCGCGCCGCCTTCGCGAGGGACCGCTCGCACACGCGCCCGTGCTGGCGCCGCTCGCCGACGAGCCCGACACGCTGCCCGTGTTGCGCCACGCGCCCACGACGCGCGCGGCTTGATGCGATCTTTGCCGAGTACGTGGCGGCGCCGGTCTGAAGGTCGACCTCGTCCGCAGCGGCGTTTGGCATCGTATCTGGAGCGGCGGAGTCTCGTGCAGGAAGGCCGATCGCGAAGGGATCCGCTGGCGCGGCGATCGCTGTGGAGGCGGCGAACAGCGACACGACGCATGCAGGGACAACGTACGTTTGCCAAGACATGGCGGACCGCTCGAGCACGGCCCATGCCCACCGATTCGCTGCCCACTCCGCGTAGTTGCGCATCGCAACCCGACGGGTGTGTACGCAGAATGCGTGCGCGGTCCGGCCGTGTTGCGCAGCATCGCGAGCTCAGTCGCCTTGCGCTTCGATGACCTCGAGGGTGCCGAGGTCGTACGCCTTCTTGCCGGTCAGCTCGAGTGTCGGGAGGGAGAAGTCGCCGACATCGCGAGCACCCACAGGGCTCTCAGCGCCGTCATGCGGAACTCGTACATGGCTAGAGCGTACGCTGTTCGCGATGCGTCAGGCGCTCGTGAAAGAACGCGAGCACCTGCTCGAGCGCTGCGCGGGTCGGGTGGCCCGGCTCGTCGACGAGGTCGAAGGTCACGACCGAGTGGGCCAGCCGGCGAATGCCGTGCGGGTTGCCGGGGCTCGAGTCGATCTCGACGGCGAGGAAGCGATCGCCGAGCTCCTCGCGGAGCCGCGCGAAACGCTCGGGCGGCACCAAGCGGTCGCCGGTGAAGCGCAGGCCGAGCACGCACGTCCCCGCCGCAGCGCGCTGTTTCACGCCCGCGAGCGTCGCATCGTCGATCCCGAGATCGCGGCGTTGCGCGCGCGTGACCCCGAACGGGATGGATGGCTGGCTCAGCACCGGCGCGACGACGACGTCGTCGACCATCATCGCGAGTGCGAAGCCACCGGTGAGGCACATGCCGATCGCGCCGACTCCGGGGCCGCCGCACGCCAGGTGTGCATCCCGAGCGAGCGCGCGCAGCCAGGCCGTGATCGGGCTGGTCTTGCGCGTCGCCCACACCGTGAACTCGCGCGCTACGCACGCACGCGCGATCGATCGCAGGCTGTACGCCACGCCCATCTCGCGACCTGGAGTACCGAACAGCGACGGCATGTATACGGTGAACCCTGCGGCGACCAGACGTCGGCCGAAGTCGACCACCGCGGGGTACAACCCGGGGACCTCGTGGATCACGATCACGGCGGGGCCTCGACCAGCGCGAAACACCGTGCGGGTCACGCCGTCGTAGGTCACTTCGTCCCGCGCGAAGTCCGGGTACGGGTCGCTCACCGGGACGACGCTAACATCGATCGTGTCGCTGGCACTCTCGCGGTCGCGTTCGGGTCGCGTCGATTCGCGGATCACGGATCACGATCGAGTGCCCCGCATTTTCATCATCGGTATGTGCGTCCGCGGGTCGCCTAGTAGCGGGCACGTAGTACGCTTCGTCCGGTGCGCTTGCTGGCCGTTGTTGTAGCTCTCGCCGCGTGCGTGCAGAGGCCGGCGCCGCTCGAGCCGAGCCAACGCGCGCTGTTTCGCGATCTCGAGCGCATGGTCACCGTGAGCGCGGCGACGGGGTGGGGCGCCGACAAGGTGGAGATCGACGGACTGATCAAGCCCGCCCTCGACAGCGCGTGCCGTGTCGACATGCTCGATCGCAAGGAGCTCGGCGCCTTCGTCGCGAGCGAGATCCGCCGGCTCGGCGGTCCCGTCGAGAACGCGTGGCGTGCGCGGAACAAGGACCTCGACGCCGTCGACGATCTGCTCGTGCTCACGCGCGTGCAGAAGCTCCTCGCGCGCGCCGAGGAGCTCTCGCTCGACTGTCCGTTCTGGGTCGAGATCGAGCATCCGTTCACGGGGCGCCAGACCGGCAACGGGAACTTGCTCCTCTCGTTCGGCGGCGGCGGCAAGGGCACCATCGCGATCCAGGGCGGCAATGCGGATCTGAAGTTCGGCGGCGCGGGCCGGGTGCTGTTCGGCTACGCGATCAGCGACGGGCACGCGCTGTTCACGGGCTTCGAGGCGGGTGCGAGCGCGGCGTTCCCGAAGAACGATATGGGCGAGCGCACGATGCTCGAGCTCGGCATCGATGTCGTCGCACCGCTCGTGTATCGGCGCACACTGCTCAACGCGTACTTCGAGCTCGAGGGCGGCTGGCTCGGTCGCGCCACCGAGCGCGATTGGGGCGACTTCGACCACGGCATACACATCGGCGCCGCGATCGGTGGGCGTGCCCTGCGGACGCGCTGGTTGTTCCCGGGCTTCGCGTTCGGCGTGTCGTGGGAGCGCACGTTTCTCGCCGGAGACGACGCGACGACGATCAAGGTCGGCGCGCGCGTCGCGTTCGATCTGGAGCTGTAATAATCGGAGGCCACGCGTATCGACTCGCGTGTGGATGATCCATGTGGCTCCTGTTTCATCGCAGCAAACGAACGCGCGTCGTGCCCGACGGCGAGCAGTTCGTCGAGACGTGCCCGACGTGCAAGGTGCACGGGACGTTCCTCGAGGTGCAGCTCGAGGAGAACATCGGGTTGTTCTTCGTCGATATGGTCGGCGACAAGGAGCGCGCGTTTCGCTGCTCGAGCTGTCACGAGACGTTCGAGTGGAAGGATCAGCTCCCCGAAGGCGAAGGCGAACATGACGCCGCGGCGCTCGAGGCGCCCCAGATGCCGAAGACGTGGGAGCAGCGCGAGCGCGAGCGGAAACAAGAGCTGCTCCGCCAGCGCACCGCGGAGAAGCTCGCCGAGAAACGCGCGACTCCCTCGGACCGCCGACAGCGGGCTGCGCGCGCGATCGCCGACGAGATCGAAGCCGAGCTCGTGGCGATCAAAGCACGCCTCGACCGCGACTGAGCGACAAGGCGAGCTGCCGATGCGTCGAGCACCGGGCGACCGTTCGGCGATGAGACCCACGCGATCAGCGGGGTTCGTACCACCAGCTGTCTTTGGGCGGCGGACCTGCGAGGCAGCGCTCGGTCGCGGCGTGAACGGAGCGGGTGGCGCGGAAGCACGCGAGCGCGATCGCCCTCTGCGCGTTGGGCTCGGGGTTCGCCTTGCGGCCAGCGGCGAAGTCCTTTCCCGCGCGCTCGATCCACTGGTCGAGGTCCTCGCGGTCGCGGAGCTCGAGGTTCGGGCACTCCTTGAAGCTGGCGAGCGCAGAGGTCAGCGCGTCGCACTCCTCCACCATGCCGCGAAGCGATGGTGGGGGATCGGCCCCGATCGGCGGCCCTGGTTGGACGGGCGGCGGTGGGTTGCTGCACGCTGCTGCAATACTCCCGAAGGCGAGGAGAAATCGGAACGCAGGGCTCGGGAGTATCAGCCGCATCGAGTAGATCAGGAGGTCGTTTACCATGTCCGCGTTCACGCATCTCCATCTCCACACCCAGTACAGCCTCCTCGATGGGGCGATCCGGGTGAAGGATCTCTTCCCGAAGGTCAAAGAGCTCGGCATGGACACGGTCGCCGTGACGGATCACGGCAACATGTTCGGCGCGATCGATCTGTACACGGAGGCCAAGGCAGCCGGCGTGAAGCTCGTGTTCGGCTGCGAGACGTACGTCGCGGCGACCGACCGGCACGACAAGACGAACCGTCGCAACTACCACCTCATCCTGTTGGCCAAGGATGACGTCGGCTACAAGAACCTGTCGTTCCTGAACTCGAAGGGGTACCTCGAGGGCTTCTACTACAACCCGCGCATCGACAAGCAGATCCTGCGCGATCATAGCGAGGGTCTGATCGGCCTCTCCGCGTGCCTCGGCGGCGAGATCGCGCAGACTCTCGAGAAGAACGGCGTCGCGGCGGCGGAGGAGACGGCGAAGGAGTACGCGTCGCTGTTCGCCGACGGCGACTTCTACCTCGAGCTCATGCCGACGCCGACGGCGGAGCAGGACACGCTCAACGGCGAGCTGATCCGTATGGGGCGGAAGCTGAACATTCCGCTGGTCGCGACCAACGATTGCCACTACGTGAACCGCACGGATGCGGCGGCGCACGACGTGCTGATGGCGATCCAGACCGGCAAGAGCCTCAAGGACGAAAAGCGCCTCAAGCACACGGTCGACAGCTACTACATGAAGTCGCCCGCCGAGATGGAGGCCCACTTCAAGGACGTCGGCATCGCCGTCGAGAACGCCGCGAGCATCGCCGCGCGCTGCAACGTCAAGCTCAAGCTCGACCAGACGTATCTCCCCACGTACAAGGTCCCCGAAGGCGAGACCCTCGACACGTACATCACGAAGATCGTCGACAAGGGCATCGAGCGCCGGTTCGGCGAGCTCGCGTCGCGCGGCGTCACGTTCGACCCAGATCAGTATCGTGAGCGGTGCAAGACCGAGCTCGCGGTGATCCAGAAGATGGGGTTTAGCGGCTACTTCCTCATCGTGTGGGACTTCATCAACCACGCGAAGGAGAAGGGCATCCCCGTCGGGCCGGGCCGTGGTTCCGGCGCGGGTAGCGCGGTCGCGTGGGCGATGCGCATCACGGACATCGACCCGCTCGAGTTCAAGCTGCTGTTCGAGCGCTTCTTGAACCCCGAGCGCGTGTCGATGCCGGACTTCGACGTGGACTTCTGCATGAATCGCCGCGGCGAGGTCATCAACTACGTCCAGGAGAAGTACGGGCGCGATCAGGTCGGCCAGATCGCGACGTTCCATCAGCTCAAGGCGCGCGGCGTGATCCGCGACATCGCACGGGCGATGGAGATTCCGTTCGGCGAGGCCGACAAGCTCGCGAAGCTCGTGCCCGAGCCCGTGCAGGGCAAGAGCCCGCCGGTGCGCGAGGCGATCGAGCAGACGCCGGAGCTCAAGGCGCTCTACAACGAGAGCCCGCTGCACAGGGAGCTGCTCGATCTCGCGGCCGCGCTCGAGGGCCTGAACCGCAACGCGGGCATGCACGCCGCTGGCATCGTGATCGCCGAGAAGCCGCTGTGGGAGTACGTGCCGTGCTTCCGCGGGCAGAACGACGAGATCGTCACGCAGTTCGCGATGAAGGAGGTCGAGAAGGCAGGCCTCGTCAAGTTCGACTTCCTCGGCCTCAAGACGCTCACGGTGATCCAGACGGCCGTCAAGCTGATCAACCAGCAGCGCCCGCCGGGAGACGAGCTCGAGATCGCTCTGATCCGAAAGGACGACACCGAGACGTTCAAGATGATCGCGCGCGCCGACACGACCGGCGTGTTCCAGCTCGAGTCGAGCGGCTTCCGCGAGATGCTGAAGAAGCTCAAGCCCGACTGCCTCGAAGACATCATCGCGGCGGTCGCGCTGTATCGACCCGGGCCGCTCGAAGGCGGCATGGTCGACGACTTCATCGATCGCAAGCACGGCCGCAAGAAGGTCGAGTATCCACACCCGCTCCTCGAGACCGTGCTCGCCGATACGTACGGCGTCATCGTCTATCAGGAGCAGGTGATGCAGATCGCGCAGGTCATGGGCGGCTACTCGCTCGGCGGCGCGGATCTGCTTCGTCGCGCCATGGGCAAGAAGAAGCCCGAGGAGATGGCAAAGCAGAAGGAGACGTTCGTCGCGGGCGCAAAGGCAAAGCAGCTCGACGCGAGAATCGCCGACCAGGTCTTCGAGCTGATGGCGTTCTTCGCCGGGTACGGCTTCAACCGTTCGCACTCGGCGGCGTACGGCTGGATCACGTACCAGACCGCATACCTCAAGGCGCACTTCCCGCACGAGTTCATGGCGGGCCTGATGTCGTGCGATGCGGACAACATCGACAACATCGTGAAGTTCATCGCGGAGGCGCGGGCGATGGGCCTCATCGTCGAGCGTCCCGACGTGAATGAATCGCTGCAGGACTTCAGCGTCACGCCACGCGAGGGCGCGCTCGGTGGCAAGGTCATTCGCTTCGGACTCGGCGCGGTGAAGGGGGTTGGCACGACCGCGGTCGACGCGATCCTCGAGGCGCGCGCGACGGACGGCTCGTTCGAGTCGCTCTTCGAGCTGTGCCGTCGCGTCGACACGCAGAAGTGCAACCGCAAGACCCTCGAGCAGCTGATCAAGTCCGGCGCACTCGACTCGCTGCCGGGCGGCCATCACCGCGCGAAGCTACTCGCGGTCCTCGACAGCGCGCTCGAGCGCGGCGCGTCCGAGCAGCGCGATCGGCGCAGCGGACAGACGTCGCTGTTCGGCTTGTTCACCGCGGCCGAGCCAACGAAGCCTTCCGGCGGCGACAAGGCCGGCGAGACGTATCCCGACATCGAGGAGTGGAATCACAAGCAGCTCCTCGCGTTCGAGAAGGAAGCGCTCGGCTTCTACGTGTCGGGCCACCCGCTCGATCGCTATCGCGGCGACCTCCAGCGCTACGCGACCGCGACGACGAGTGACTTCATCAACGGACGCAAGAACGTCGGCGATCACGCCATCGGTGGCATCGTCAGCCAGTACCGCGAGATGATCACGAAGAAGGGCGACAAGATGGCGCGCTTCATGCTTGAGGATGCCGAGGGCACGCTCGAGGTGATCGCGTTCCCGAAGACATTCGAGAAGGTGCGTCACGTCCTCGTGAGCGACGAGCCGATCCTGTGCGCGGGTCAGATCAAGAACGAGGGCAATGCCGAGGCACCCGAGTGGAAGATGCTGCTCGAGAAGGCCGATCCCCTGTCGGCGATGCGCGAGGCCAAGTCGACGCGCGTGACCATCGATCTCAACGCGGACCACATCACGCTCGACATGGTCGACGAGCTGAAGACGATCCTCGCGAACGCGACACGCGGCAACTGCACCGCGATCGTGCGGCTCAAGATCCCGCTGCGCTCCGAGACGATGATCACGCTACCCGAGGCATGGTCCGTCGCACCGACCGAGGAGCTGCTCACGCGGCTCGAGCGCCTGTTCGGCGATCGCGTCGCAACGCTTGGCTGATCCCGGGATCAGACGAGCGGCACTACGACGAACACGCTGACGCTCCACACCAGGTGGGTCAGAAAGGGATCGACGAGTCGCCCGGTGACGACGCGCTGCGCGGCGAAGATGGAGCCGAGCAGCGCGGCCGCGATGACGAGCACGGCTTCGCCACCCACGAGCTGTGGCGCGACGTAGAGCCCGACGCTGATCGCGCAAAGCGCGAGCTTCGGGGTCGCCGGGCCGAGGATCTCGAATGCAACGCCGCGCCAGATCAGCTCCTCCCCGAGGACGACGATCGTCGTGAGGAGGGCGAGCGCCAACGGTGGTGCGCCGACGTCGATGCTCGCGTAGAGATCACGAACGTGTGCGGCGAGCGGCGGAGAGAGCGAGCTCGCGAGTCGGTACGTGCCGTGTGTGGCGGCGACCAGCAGGCCACCGAGGGCGATCGCGCCCGCCGCGTTCCACACTGTCGTTCGTACCAGAGCGCGCGCGTGTGCCCCCAGTGCCCAAAGCGCGATCGCGCTACTCGCGAGCGCCGCGATTGCCGTCGAGCGCCACGGATCGACGTGGTGTCGAAGCGCGAGCGCGGTCGAGAACGCGAGCGTCGCGACCACGAGTGCGATCACGCAGCGTAGGACGTGGCCGCGCGGGTCCGAGGCGCGTGGTGGCTTGGTGCGTTCGTCCACCAGCGCCCGACGGATAGCCTCGTCGATCGACAGCGGCCGATGACCGATCCGATCCCACAACGACTCGTTCGTCGGTTCGAGGTTCGAACGCACGCCTTCGACGAGCTCCCGGGCCATGACCAACGAGGTCCGCGTGACGAGCGCGATCCAGTAGCTCGACAAGCGCGGCGTGAGGATCGGCACGCTGATCATCAAGCGCCGTCGTCGCCCCATCGCGGTGGCCGCGCGGATCAGCACCTCGCGATGGGTGAGGCGTTCGGGCCCTGGAAGCTCGAAGATCGCCGAGCCGGTCGTGGGAAGTGCGAGGGCAGCGACGATGCCGTGCACCACATCGTCGATCCCGATCGGATACGACGTGTTGCGGAGCCAACGCGGCAGCACCATCGCAGGAAGGCGCCGGGCCAGATCGCGCACCATCACCCAGCTCGTGCTTTCGGCGCCGATGACCATGGCCGCTCGAAGCTCGAGCGTCTCGACGCTTCCCGCGCGAAGGGTCTCGCCGGTGCGCTGACGGCTGCGCAGGTGACGTGACGCGCCGGTCGTCGGGACCACACCGCCCAGATAGACGATGCGAGTCAGCCGAGCGGCAGCGGCGGCCTCGGCGAACGCGTGGGCCCCACGCTGCTCCCTCTCGGGATAGTCGGTGCCGTGACCGGACTCCATCCCGTGCACGAGGAACACGGCGCTGTCGCACCCCGCGAGCGCAGGCTCGAGGGTAGAGGGTCGTAGCAGGTCGAGCTCGACCCACTCGAGCTCGGGGGATGACGCTCGCGCACGCTCGAGCGAACGGGTTGCACAGCGGACGCGATGCCCCGCGTCACGGAGCGCGACCACGACGTGTCGTCCGACAAACCCCGTCGCCCCGGTCACCAAGATCATCGCCACGGGTCACATCCTCCCAGCCGTTGGTACGGCCGTCACGTCGGCAGGATGACCTTGTCGATCAGAGCGAGCGACACGACTGTAGCGAAGCACGAGGACGTTCCTTCCCAAGACAGCCTCACGAAACAGCGAGGTCTGTGTTGGAAGCCGGAACGCACGATGCCGTTACTCGACCAACGGCGCGTACAGACACGAGGCTGGCGCCGTTGGGTACCGAATGATCGCGACGAGCACGACGGAGCCCATCATGCGCATCCGGTCACGCCATGGCCGCGGCCGGATGTAGGTATGGGCGCCCGTTCAGGTATTCCAGCGATCTGGGGCGTGCGAACCGTGCGGTGTTTTCGGCCGCGAGGGCAGAAAACCGTTGCAGCCGATCGGCGGCTCGATACGATGCGCCGGGGGACATGATGAGCACCGCCGTCAGGACCATCGTGTTCGCGCTCGTCGCGTCCGCGTGCGCGCAAGGTGGCAGTGGCGATCCGAGCGACGCCAACAACGGCAACTCCGATGCGAAGCCCATCGACGCGCCGAACAACCCGGGCAACGACGCACCGGTGTTGCCCACCGACGCGATGGTCGACTCGCCCGCGGATGCTGCGCTCGGTGATGCACCGCCGGGCACGGGTTTGTTCTGCTCGACTCACGCGGAGTGCACGACGGCCGGCGAGTGCTGCTTCGACTTCCTCGGGCAAGTGCCGCAAGGCGTGTGCGCGCAGGGCACCGTCTTCATCGGCGAGTGCTTCCCGAACTGATCGGTCAGTCGAGCCCGAGCTTCACGAGGTCGTCCTCGTCGAGCCCGAAGTAGTGCGCCGTCTCGTGGAGGACCGTGATGCGGATCTCGGCGGCGAGGTGCTCCGGGTCTTGCGCGAAGTTCTCGAGGTTCCGCTTGTAGAGATGGATGTTCGTGATGACCGGCTGCGTGTGGCCGTCGTCGGGCATCGGGACGCCGGAGAACAGCCCCAGCGAGCGCGGGTCGAAGCCGTCGGCGACGACGTCTTCGGACGGAGCGTCATCGATCAGGATCGGCACCTTCTCGAGGCGCTCGCGGATCTCGTCGGGGAGCTCGGCGAGCGTCTCCAGGGTGATGCGCTCGATCTCGTCCTCGGTGATCGAGAGCGGACTCGGCGGTGCAGCGAGATCGAGCGTGCGGACCTTCTGCCACGCGGCGACCATCTCGGCCCGGTTGTCGGCAAGCTCGTGCACGCGGCCGAGCACGTGCAACGCGTCCGCCTCGACCGCGGGATCTGCCTTGCGGGCCGTCTCGATCCACTTGAGCGCCGCCGTGCCGTCCTCGGCGGCGATCGCCAGCTCGGCGGCGTCGAGCGCGAGCTCCGCATCGTCGATGACCGAGCTCGCCAGCTCGCCG
>JBJXGN010000216.1:0-28730 GCA_046160585.1 Kofleriaceae bacterium | reverse complement strand
CCGTCGAGCGGCTAGCGACGAAGGCCGTCCTCGGAGAGGCGCCGGAGGATCTGTGTTTTACCGTCGACGACTTCGATCCGGTCGTCAACTTTTTCGCACGCACTCTGGGATGGTGCACTGATGAGCGACGATCCACCCGTGTCCGAGGGCGCGGCCGCGCGCCCGACGTTCCAGATGGATGGCCACGACGTTCCGTTCGAAGAGGGGCAGTCGATCCTCGCCGCGGCACTCGCGGCCGGGCAGTACGTCCCGTACCTGTGCTTTCACCCGGAGTTCAAGCCGCACGGGAGCTGCAAGGTGTGCACGGTGAAGGTGAACGGCCACACCCACGCGAGCTGCACGACGCCCGCACGCGCCGGCGATGTGGTCGAGTCCGAGGTGGACGAGCTCAAGGTGCTGCGAAGAAACCTCGTGCAGTTCTTGTTCACGGAGGGAAATCACTTCTGCCCATCGTGCGAGACGAGTGGGAGTTGCACGCTCCAGGCCGTGGCGTACGACCTCGGCATGACGACGGCGCACTACAGCCCGTTGTTCCCCGATCGTCCTGTCGACGCGTCCCACCCGGATGTCCTGCTCGACTTCAATCGCTGCATCCTCTGCGAGCTGTGCATCCGTGCGAGCTCCCTCGTCGACAAGAAGGACGTGTTCGCGCTGTCGGGGCGCGGCATCACGAAGCGCCTGATCGTCAATGCGGAATCGGGAAGGCTGGTCGATACCGACCTCGCTCTCGAAGACAAGGCGATGCAGGTGTGTCCCGTCGGTGTGATCCTGAAGAAGCGGCGCGGCTTCGAGGTTCCGATCGGCGAGCGCAAATACGACAAGCACCCGATCCGCGAGCTGGCCGTGGGCCCCCGTAGACCGGAGAAGGAATGACCGTGGTGGGTGACAAGCGTCCACACCCCGCGGCGCCGGTGAAGAAGCTACGGGTCGCGACAGCATCGCTCGCGGGGTGTTTTGGCTGCCACATGTCGTTCCTCGATATCGACGAACGCCTCCTGGGCCTCCTCGAGCGCATCGAGCTCGACTCGTCGCCGCTCACCGACATCAAGCACAGCGGTCCGTGCGATCTGGGCCTCGTGGAGGGCGGACTGTGCAACTCGGAGAACGTGCACAAGCTCCGCGAGATGCGCGCGAACTGCAAGATTCTCGTCGCCGTCGGAGCGTGCGCCATCAACGGAGGCCTCCCGGCGCAACGCAACCACATCGACATTCGCGACTGCCTCCAGAGCGTTTATCTCTCGGGGCGCGGCACGAAGCGCGGCTTCATCCCGAACGATCCGGAGCTACCGTTGCCCCTCGCGAAGGTCCACCCGCTGCATGACGTCGTGAAGATCGACTACTTCCTCGCGGGATGCCCGCCGTCGGCGGACGCCTTCTTCCAGTTCCTCACGGACATCATCGCCGGTCGGACGCCCGAGCTCGGGCACGACCTGATCCGCTACGACTGAGGGCGACCGAGCGCGTCCACGCGATCGCCACGCACACCGAGACCCCGCATGACCTCTCCCCTCGACACCGCACCGAATCCCGAGAAGCTTCGTCGCATCGTGATCGAGCCGGTCTCGCGCGTGGAGGGGCACGGCAAGGTCACGATCCTCCTCGACGACCAGAACAAGGTGCAGCAGGTGCGCCTCCACATCGTCGAGTTCCGCGGCTTCGAGCGCTTCATCCAGGGTCGTCCGTTCTGGGAGGTGCCGGTGATGGTGCAGCGCCTCTGCGGCATCTGCCCCGTGAGTCACCACATCGCGGCATCCAAGGCGCTGGACGCGATCGTGGGAGCGCGCACGCTTCCTCCCGCAGCGGATCGCATCCGGCGGCTGATGCACTACGGGCAGATCCTGCAGTCGCACGCGCTGCACTTCTTCCATCTTTCTTCACCGGATCTGCTGTTCGGCTTCGACAGCGAGATGCAGAAGCGGAACATCGTCGGCGTCCTCGCCGCGTACCCCGAGCTCGGGCGGCAGGGGATCCTCCTGCGCAAGTTCGGCCAGGAGGTCATCCGCATCACCGCGGGCAAGCGCGTGCACGGCACCGGCTCGATCCCGGGCGGCGTGAACAAGCGCATCACGGCGGAGGAGCGAGATGAGCTTCGAGCGCCCCTTCCGGATGTTCTTGCGTGGGCGCAGGCGGGCGTGCGGCTCGTCGCGGAGCTCCATCACAAGAGCCGCGATCTCTACGAGCACTTCGGGATCGTCCGCAGCAGCCTGTTCTCCCTCGTCGGGCGTGACGGCAAGCTCGATCTCTACGACGGCGTGCTGCGCGCGCGAGATGCGGACGGCCAGGTGCTGTTCGACGGTGTCTCCTGCGATGACTACGGCGACCGGATCCACGAGAACGTGCGGTCGTGGAGCTACATGAAGTTCCCGTTCTTCGCGGATCTGGGCCCCGACCTCGGCTGGTACAAGGTCGGTCCCCTCGCGCGTGTCCAGAACTGCGACTCGATCGGCACGCCGCTCGCGGAGGCGGCGCGACAAGAGCTGCTCGCCATCTCGCCCGGCAAGCTGCTCCACGCTCCACTGTTGTTCCATTGGGCGCGCATGATCGAGCTACTCCACGCGGCGGAGGTGATCGAACAGCTCCTCGCCGATCCACTGCTGCTCGACGACAAGCTGGTGGCGAAGGGCCCACGTGGAACGACCGGCGTCGGGATCATCGAGGCACCCCGCGGCACGCTCATTCATCACTACGACGTCGACGAGAATGATCTCGTGACGATGTGCAACCTCATCGTGTCGACGACGCACAACAACCAAGCGATGAACGAAGCGATCCGCGAGGTCGCGCGGCGCTATCTGGATGGACACGAGCCCACCGAGGGACTGTTGAATCATATCGAGGTCGCGATCCGCGCGTTCGATCCGTGCCTGTCGTGCGCGACCCACGCACTCGGGAAGATGCCGCTCGTGGTCGAGATCCACGACGCGACGGGGGCCGTGGTCGCAACGCTGACCCGCGACCCGGAGCTCGTGACGTGACGCGCCGCCCACAGCTACTCGTGCTCGGCATCGGTAATCCCTCGCGCGGTGACGATGCGCTCGGCCCGATGTTCGTCGAGCGCATCGGCGCGACGCTCGCGGCGGAGATCGCGCGTGGGGACGTCGAGCTGTTGACGGACTTCCAGCTCCAGATCGAGCACACGCTGGATCTTCAGGATCGGGCGCGCGTGGTGTTCGTCGACGCCAGCGTGCGCGCGACCTCGCCGTTCGAGTACGCGCGGATCGCGCCGGGAGACGTGGCGTCTCACACGACGCACGCGATGTCCCCCGAGGCGCTCCTGGGAACCTACCGCGACGTGCTCGGCGACCCACCGCCCAGCTTCGTGCTCGCGATCCGTGGAGAGCGCTTCGAGCTCGGCGAGCCGCTGTCGGACACGGCGCGCGACAACCTCGAGGCTGCGGTCAGGCACCTCGCGCACGAGTTGTTCCCGATCGAGGCGATCCATGCATGAGATGGCGATCGCGCAGTCGATCGTGGAGCTGGTGGAGGAGCACGCGAAGAAGGACGTGTTCCACGGCGTGCGCCTGATCCATCTCGTGGTCGGCGCGCTCTCGCACGTCGACCCGCGTGCCCTCGAGTTCGGGTTCGAGATCGTCGCGAAGGGCACGGTGGCCGAGGGGGCGATGCTTCACATCGACTGCCCGGCGGCGTCCCGCGAGATGCGTGTCGTCGACCTGGAGGTCTTCTGATGTGCGCGATCTGTGGCTGTGGAAGCAGCGTGCCGGGTGGCCGAAGTGACTCGGGGGATGTTCAGGGGCACGGCGATCACGCGCACGCGCACGGGCACGGGCACGCCCACGGGGACGATCATGCGCACGTGCACGCGCACGCGCACGACGATCACACACACACGCACGGGCACGCGCACGTCGGCGATCACGTCCACGCGCACGGGGACGATCACGCGGATATGCACAGGGACGAACACGCGGCCCACGGGGACAATCACGCGCAGGGACACGATGACGCCGACCGCCACACGCACGCACGCGGCGACGAGGACGCGACTTCGCACCACACTCGGCTCGTGCGTGTGGAGCGGGACATCTTCGAGAAGAACGATCGCTTCGCGAGCGTGAACCGTCGGTTGTTCGAAGCCACGAACACCATCGCGCTCAACCTCGTATCGAGCCCCGGCGCCGGAAAGACCTCGCTCCTGGTGCGCACCCTCCAGGAGCTACGTGACCGACAGCCAGTCGCCGTGATCGAGGGCGATCAGCAGACGAGCCTCGACGCGGATCGGATCAGGGCAACAGGCGCGCCGGCGGTGCAGATCAACACGGGCAAGCTGTGCCACCTCGATGCGCAGATGATCTCCGAGGCGATCGGACAGCTGCCCGAGATCAAGGGCGGCGTGCTCTTCATCGAGAACGTTGGCAACCTGGTGTGCCCCGCGGGGTTCGATCTCGGAGAAGCGGGCAAAGTGGTCCTGGTGTCGGTCACGGAGGGCGAGGACAAGCCGCTCAAGTACCCGGACATGTTCCGCGCGGCGCGCCTCGTTCTCGTCACGAAGGTGGATCTCTTGCCCCACCTCGAGTTCGACGTCGAGGCGCTCTGCGCGAACGTCCGCACGGTGAACCCGCGCGCCGACGTGATCCAGCTGTCGACACGCACGGGCGGAGGGCTCGACGCGTGGTACGCGTGGCTCGCGGCGCGGCGCGAGGAGCGCGTGGATCGATGACGGCGAACGCCCATTCCGCCGGGGCATACGAACGTGCGCGGGTTCGAGTGCGCGGGCTTGTCCAGGGAGTGGGCTTCCGTCCATTCGTGTACGGGCTCGCGAACCAGTACGCGCTGAGCGGATGGGTGCTGAACGATGACGCGGGCGTGCTCCTCGAGGTCGAGGGCGAGGCGACGGAGGCATTCCTGCGAGCGCTTCGCGCCGAGTCGCCGCCGCTGGCCCGCGTGGATGCGGTGGAGGTCGAGTGGCTCGCGATCGCACCCGCGAGGGCGGGCTCGACCACTGGAGGCCCCTCGAGCCTTCCCGGGTTCGAGATCCGCGAGAGCGCACACGTGGCCAGCGTGTCGACCGGCATCGGCGCCGACGCCGCGCCCTGTCTGGCGTGTCTGCAAGAGTGCTTCGACCCCGCGAACCGTCGCTACCGCTATCCGTTCCTCAACTGCACTCACTGCGGGCCGCGGTTCACGATCACGAAGCATCTCCCCTACGATCGCGCGCAGACATCGATGGCGCCGTTCCCGATGTGCGCCGCGTGCGCCGACGAATACGGGGATCCGCGCGATCGCCGGTTCCACGCGCAGCCGACCGCATGTCCCCGCTGCGGCCCCGCGCTCGCGATGCCTCTCGAAGCGATCGCGGCTCGCCTTCGCCGTGGGGAGATCGTCGCGATCAAAGGGCTCGGCGGCTTCCACATCGCGTGCGACGCGACGAACGGCGACGCGGTGCGCCGACTGCGCCGCGCGAAGCAACGCGACGGAAAGCCGTTCGCCGTGATGGTGCCGGGGGTCGCGAGCGCGCGAGCCTGGGTGACGCTGAGCGCTCAGGAGGCGCAGTGCCTCGCCTCTGTACGTCGCCCGATCGTGCTCGCGCGCTGCCACGCACACGGTGGGCTGGATCTGGCGCTCGACCCGGCGCCGGATCTGGCCTGGCTCGGTGGGCGGGAACTAGCGCCCGACCTCGCGCCGGATCTGGCGTGGCTTGGTGGGCCGGAACTAGCGCCCGACCTCGCGCCGGATCTGGCGTGGCTCAGTGGGCGGGAACTACTGGCGCCGGATCTGGCGCGGCTCGGTGGGACGGGACTAGCGCCCGACCTGGCGCGCGACCTGGCGCCGGATCTCGCCTGGCTCGGGGTGATGCTGCCCTCGTCGCCGCTGCACTACCTGATTTTTCACGAGCTCCTCGGCCGACCTTCGGGCACGGCGTGGCTCGAAGAAGCGCACGCGCTCGCGCTCGTGATGACCTCGGCGAACCCCGGCGGCGAGCCGCTTGTCAGGACCGACGAGGATGCAGAGGAGCGCCTGTCGGGCATCTGCGACGCGATCGCCGGGCACGATCGCGCGATCGTCGTGCGCTGCGACGATCCGGTCGTCCGATTCGTCTCCGGGAGCGCGGTCACGGTGCGTCGTGGACGGGGATTTGTCCCCGACGGGATCGAGCTCGGGCGACAAGTTCCGAGCGTCCTCGCCGTCGGGGCGTACCTGAACAACGCCGTTTGTGTCACGCGCCAGGATCGCGCGTACCTCTCTCAACACGTTGGCGACATGGACGACGCGGAGACCTTCCGCTTCTTCGAGCAGACCATCGAACACCTCCTCGCGATCCTCGAGGTCGAGCCGATCGCGGTCGCTCACGATTTGCATCCGGACTTCTTGTCCACCCGCTACGCGCAGCGCATCGGGATTCCCTGCGTGCCGGTCCAGCATCACCACGCGCACCTCGCTGCGGTGATTGCAGAGCACGGTCGCTCGGGTCCGCACCTGGGGCTCGCCCTCGACGGAGTCGGACTCGGGAACGATCTCGACGCGTGGGGTGGCGAGCTGCTCCGTGTCGATGGTGCGCGGTTCGAACGTGTCGGGCATCTCGCTCCGCTTCCGCTCCCCGGTGGAGATGTGGCGGCGCGGGAACCGTGGCGCATGGCGATCGCTGCGCTCCATCGCATGGGCAGGACCGCGGAGATCACGCGGCGGTTCGGGCATCAGGGTGCGATCGTCGCGTCGATGCTCGCGGCCGGCGTGAACTGTCCGCCGGCGACCGGTTGTGGGCGCTGGTTCGACGCTGCGTGTGGGCTGCTCGGTGTGCGCGATCGCTCCGGCTACGAAGGGGAGGCGCCGATGGTGCTCGAGAGCTTGGTGCGCGCACCGCGCGTGCTTGCCGGAGCATGGACGCTCGATGCTGGCGTCCTCGATCTGCTGCCTCTCCTCGACGCGCTGTGCGAGATGTCTCCCCAGGATGGCGCGGACGCGTTTCACGGTACGCTCGCCGCGGCGCTCGTGGACTTGGCGATGCCGGCGCTCGGGGATGGCGGCACGATCGCGCTCGGCGGCGGATGTGTCGTCAACGCAGTGCTCGTGGAGTGCCTCGTCGGCGAATTCGCGAAGCGCGGTGTCGAGGTGTTGTTGCCGCGCCTGGCCCCACCAGGTGATGGTGGTCTCGCGCTCGGTCAGGCAGTGGTCTGTGCGTTTACCCTCGAACAGGGAGCAAGCTGATGTGCCTCGCATTGCCGGCCAGAGTCCTCACGCTGCACGACGACCGGATGGCGACGGTGTCGCTCGGTGGGCTCAAGAAGTCGGTCAGCCTCGCTCTCGTCGACGAGGTCGCGATCGGTGACTACGTGATCGTCCACACCGGCTTCGCGCTCTCTCGTCTCGATCCCGAGGAAGCGGAGCGGACGCTCGCGCTCCTGCGGGATGCGGGCATCCCGACGGGAGAGCCGTGAAGTACATCGACGAATTCCGCGACGGGGCGGTTGCCAAGCAGCTCGCACAGAAGATCGCGCGAGAGGCGCGCCCGGAGCGCAGCTACCGGCTCATGGAGTTTTGCGGCGGTCATACTCACTCGCTCTGGCGCTACGGCATCGTGCAGATGCTGCCGCCATCTGTGGAGATGATTCACGGGCCGGGCTGCCCGGTGTGCGTCCTTCCCATCGGCCGTCTGGAGCAGGCGATCGAGCTTGCGCGGAGGCCGGGGGTCACGCTGTGCACCTTCGGCGACATGATGCGGGTGCCGGCGCGTGATCGAAAGAGTCTACAGAAAGCGAAGGCCGAGGGAGCCGACGTGCGCATGGTCTACGGTAGCGGTGACGCTCTTCGGTTCGCCCAGCAACACCCGGAGCGCGAGGTCGTGTTCTTCGCGATCGGGTTCGAGACGACGACACCGGCAACCGCGGTCGTGGTGAAGCAGGCGGCCGAGCTCGGCGTGTCGAACTTCAGCGTGTTCTGCAACCACGTCCTGACCCCGTCTGCGATCGAGGCCATCCTCGGTTCTCCGGACGCAAAGGAGGGGCGCATCCGGGTCGATGGGTTCGTGGGACCGGGCCACGTGAGCACGATCATCGGCACTGCCCCGTACGAACGTTTCGCGCGCGAGCACGGAAAGCCGGTGGTCGTCTCCGGGTTCGAGCCGCTCGATCTCATGCAGTCGATCTTGATGCTCGTGCGTCAGCTCAACGACGGGCGAGCGGAGGTGGAGAACGAATACGCGCGCGCCGTCACCCGTGACGGCAATGCCAAGGCGATCGCGCTCACTGCGGAGGTTCTCGAGCTTCGGCCGACGTTCTCGTGGCGTGGGCTCGGGACGCTCTCGGACAGCGCGCTTCGTGTTCGCGAGAGGTACGCCGCGTGGGACGCGGAGAGGAAGTGGAACATCCCGTACGAACACGTGGCGGATCACAAGGCGTGCGCGTGCGGAGAGATTCTTCGCGGCCTCAAGCAGCCATCGGACTGCAAGATCTTCGGGACGGCGTGCACGCCGGAGTCGCCGATCGGCTCGTGCATGGTGTCGCCCGAAGGCTCGTGCGCGGCGTACTACAGCTACGGTCGGCTTCGCCGAACAGCGACGGGCTCGCGGGTCGGTGCGGGTGTGCCAGAGGACGTCGAGGTGTAGCGGTGGCACGCGCGTGGGGCAGAAAGCTCGCTCTGGCGACGGGGCGCGTCGACATGACGCACGGTGCTGGCGGCCGTGCGATGGCGCAGCTCGTCGACGAGCTGTTCGTCGCTGCGTTCGACAACCCGATTCTACGGCAGCAGAACGATCAGGCGATGTTCGAGGTGCCCGCCGGGCGGATGGTGATGTCGACGGACGGGTACGTGGTCTCGCCGCTGTTCTTCCCGGGGGGCGACATCGGATCGCTCGCGGTGCACGGCACGATCAACGATGTCGCGATGGCGGGTGCTCGGCCGCTCTACCTGTCGGCATCGTTCATTCTCGAGGAGGGATTTCCGCTCGGGGACCTCCAGCGCATCGTTGGCTCGATGGCGAAGGCGTCTCGTGATCACGGGGTGCCGATCGTCACGGGCGACACCAAAGTGGTGGAGCGCGGCAAGGGCGACGGCGTGTTCATCAGCACCACGGGCATCGGAGTCGTCCCGCCGCATGTCATCGGCCCGTCCGGTGACCGCGCGCGCGCAGGTGACGTCGTTCTCGTGAGCGGTACCCTCGGCGACCACGGCGTGGCGATTCTCTCGTGTCGCGAAGGGCTCTCGTTCGAGACCCGCATCGAGAGCGATTCGGCGGCGCTGCACGGCCTCGTGATGCGGATGGTGGAGGTGGCTCCCGATCTTCACGTGCTTCGCGATCCGACACGCGGGGGGCTGTCCGCCACACTCAACGAGGTGGCACAGCAATCCGGCGTGGGCATGATGCTCGACGAAGGAGCGCTCCCCGTGCGCGAGGAGGTGAGGGCCGCGTGCGAGTTGCTCGGCCTCGATCCGCTTCACCTCGCGAACGAAGGCAAGCTCGTCGCGATCTGCGCACCCGAAGACGCCGCGCAGGTGCTCGAGGTCATGCGCACCGATCCGCTAGGCCGGAACGCTGCGCGCATCGGGGTCGTAACCGACGATCCGCACCACTTCGTCCAGGAGACCACGTTTGGCGGCACGCGGCTGCTCGACTGGCTCGTCGGTGAAGCGCTGCCCCGCATCTGCTAGAGGCACGGTCGTTTCGCTCGCGGCCGAAGCTAGAAGCTGGCACGGGGTTCGTTTCGCTCGCGGCCGAAGCTAGAACAAGCCGGCACGGGGTTCGTTTCGCTCGCGGCCGACAGCCCGTTGGTTCCGTTTGGCTACGGGATTGCGGCGCGCCACGTGGTTAGCCTGGTCTGCACCTCTGCACCTGATGACTCGTACGGGCGCAGTCTCCGCCAACTTACCCCGTACGGGATTGCGGCGCGGGATTGCGGCGCGCCGGGATTGCGGCGCACCGCCAACTTACCCCGTACCGGATTGCAGCTATCTCTTCGGGCAGCTCACTTCCAGCGTGCCCTTGATCGTGAGGTCGGGTTTCGTCTCGTCTTCGCCCAGCTTGGCATCGAACTTCACGATGACTAGCGTCGTGTCCTCGCCGGACACGTTGAAGCCGAGTTGCGTCTTCAGCGGGGCGGTTAAGGCCTTCGAGCTCACGTCGAGCCGTGGCAATCCCGCATCGGTCGGCGGGACATCCACACCCAGCGTCACGAGCTTGCCGGCCCCGTCGCTCACATCGACCCGCACGGTCCCGATCTCCTTCGCAGGATCCCAAACGCAGGTGATCGGGTTCCGCTGGTCCTTCTTCTTCCACTCGAACGTCCCCGTGATCGCGCCGCCGAGCTCGAGCGAGCCCGTCGCGGATTTCGTAGGCCCGATCACCGTCGCGGCGGTGGGTTCGGCGCTCGCATCGAGCGGAGGACTCGGTGCGGCGGATCCAGCGGGTCGAGTCGCGGAACCGACCTCGCTCTTATCACCCGAGCTGGAACAACCCGCCAGCAGCGTCGCCAGCAGCGTTGCATGTGTGAGGGACATAGGTAGGGGCACGGGGCATCGTAGCGGGGAAATGGCTATCCGCAGATCAGTTATCCCGGAAGGAGCGTCGGGTGCTCGCTGCCCGTGCGCGGATCGACCAGCGTGATCGCATCCTTGTAGACGCGCGCTGTGCGGTGCAGCTGCCGTAACGCGGAGGTCAACGGCATCGACTGATAGCGCGTGGGCCAGTGCTCGCGCAGCAGCGTTCGTACGGAGCCGGCGTGCCGGGAGCTCATCGACGGGAACAGGTGGTGCTCGACGTGGTAGCCGAACCGCAGGGTGAGTCGCTCGATCCATCGCGGTGCCGTCACGCTGAGGCCGCTGACGAGCGGATCGTTGATCTCGACCCGCGGGCTCAACGCGTGGTTGGTGAGGATGAACGACATCACGATCACGTTCGCGATCAGTAGGGGAATGACGAACACGAAGACGAACGCGAGCGGACCGACGAGCACCCCGATGGCAGTCCACAGCGCGACGCCGAGGAGCGTCTCCGCGATCGCGAGGCGGAACGCGGCAGGCGTCAAGAACCCACGCTTCTGGGCGACCACGAGCTGATGCGCGCTCTGCACGGTGAAGCCGAGCACGAGACTCAGCGCGCCGCGCCAGCGTCGTGCGCCCAAGGAGAACGCGTTCACGACGAAGCGGATGCCCTTGCTCGCGTTGTACTCGGCGAGCGTGGGATACATGTCCGGGTCGGAGGGAAGGTTGGCGTTCGCATGGTGAACGCGGTCGTGCCACGCTGCCCAGAGTCGAGGCGAGATGGCGAACGGAAGAAAGCCGATCCACCCCACCATGGCTCGCCCGATGCGATTGCGAACGATGGCGCCGTGCACGGTCTCGTGCCCGATGAAGGTCAAGCACGAGAAGCCGATGCCGATCACCACAGACAGCACGGGCACGATCGACCACGGGACCCAGCGCTGGGCGATCGCGACGATCGCGGTGACGACGACCGCGAGAATGATCGGGACGAACGCGATGCGCGACGTGGCGGCGGCGAACGCGTCCACGGGCATCAGCGGGCGCAGCTTGTGAACGTATGTTGCTCGATCGATCAGTTCAGACGACGGAAGCACCATCGCCTTCGACGCCGGTGCCGTCCGGATCGAGGGCGTCAGAGGAGGGGAGAGGAGGTGCGATACAGCCATCCTCACAGGATGTGCTGCCAACGGTGCGCCGCTCGTCACGTTCCCGTCATGCTTCAGGTCCGACGACGCAGGGACCGCGGCACTGGCGATGAAGCAAACGTGGAGGACGCGATCCTGGCTCGATCGACCGCGACGGATTCTCGGCACGAATCGTCGTCGAGCATCAACTCCTACGATCCGCATCCCTTTGTCCAGATGGAGACCACGTGCGGCGGCACGCGGCTGAAGCGCTGTCCCCGCATCTGCTGCTAGAGCTGCGACGAAGACCGACACGTCAGGTCGGGATGGAAGTCGCCGCGATGATCACAAGACTGCGCGCAACAGGACGGCGACAACAACCTCCGACCTCGGCACCTGTGCACTCGGGAGGGACATTGGCCACTCTCGATATCAGCTCGTACGGCCGACCGCGAAGTACTGCGACTTCGCGTGCGCGAAGTAGAGGCCGCTGACACTTGCGGTCGGGTACATCGCGAAGCTCTCGGTCAGCTGCACCTGGTGGTGTGCTGCGTTGTTCAGCAGCGAGAACAAGGTTCCCTTCGGTGCGTGGTCGGGGCACGCCGGGTACCCGAAGGCCGGGCGAATGCCGCGGTAGGTCTCCGCGAGGATCGCGTCGTGCGCGAGCTTCTCGTCGGGCGCGTACCACTCGCGCCGCACGCGCGCGTGGAGGAACTCCGCCGCGGCTTCGGCGAGTCGGTCGGCGAGCGCCTTGGCCATGATCGCCGAGTAGTCGTCGTGGTCGCGTTCGAACGCGGCGGCGATCGCGTCCGTGCCGATGCCCGCAGTGACAATGAACGCGCCGATGTGATCGAGCGGTAGGCGGTGCGTGACGCCGGTGTCGGGAGCGGAGTGGTCGGCGCCGCTTACGCCGAGCGGCGGGATGGTCGTGCTTCGGATGGTCGCGAGCGGCGCGATGAAGTCGGCGAGCGAGAGGCAGGGCTCCTTGTCCTCGCGTTGGCGCGGCATCGGGAACTGCGCGAGCTCGCGCGTGCGATCGGCGCCGAAGACATGGATGATGTCATCGCCGTCAGTCCCGGCGGGGAAGTAGCCGTACGTGGCGCGCGCGGTGAGCGATCGATCGCCGACGATCTTTTCGAGGAGCGCGCGACCGTCGGCGAAGACCTTACGAGCGGCGTCGCCCTTCTTCGGATCAGCGAGGATCGCGGGGTACCGGCCGGAGAGCTCCCAGGTGTGGAAGAACGGCGACCAGTCGATCCACGGCACGAGCTCGTCGAGCGAGAGGTCGACGTTCTTGGGGCCGAGGAACGGCGGCGGCGGCACGTCGGTGGGCCCGAAGGGCAGGGACAGACGGCGCTTGCGCGCTTCCTCGTACGAGATCAACGGGCGCTTTTGCGAGGAGATGTGGGCCTCGCGGATCGACGCCTGTTTGACGGCGACCTCTGCGATGTAGGCGTCCTTGTCCTTCGAGAGGAGCTTGCCCATCACACCGACGGCGAGCGACGCGTCGGGCACGTGGACGGTCGGGCCGGCGTACGCGGGCGCGACCTTGACGGCGGTGTGCTTGCCCGAGGTGGTCGCGCCGCCGATGAGGAGCGGCAGCGACAGGCCACGGCGGGTCATTTCGGTAGCGACGCTGATCATCTCGTCGAGCGAGGGCGTGATCAGGCCCGAGAGACCGACGAGGTCGGCGCCGATCTCGGCGGCGGTGTCGAGGATCTTGTGCTGCGGGACCATCACGCCGAGGTCGGTGACCTCGTAGCCGTTGCAGCGGAGCACGACGGCGACGATGTTCTTGCCGATGTCGTGCACGTCGCCTTTGACGGTGGCGATCACCATCTTGCCCTTGGCCGTGGTGACGCCCGACGCTTTCTTCTCGGCATCCATCAGCGGTTCGAGGATCGCGACCGCCTTCTTCATCACACGCGCGGACTTCACGACTTGCGGGAGAAACATCTTGCCGGCGCCGAACAGCTCACCGACGACGTTCATGCCGTCCATGAGCGGCCCCTCGATGATCGCGAGCGGCTTCGGATAGACGGCCAGCGCCTCGGCGACGTCGGTGTCGATGAAGTCCGTGATGCCGTTGACGAGCGCGTGTGCGAGGCGTGCGGGGAGAGGTTGCGCGCGCCACGCGAGCTCGTCCTCTTTCTTCGCCGTCTCGCCCGACAAGGTCGTCGCGAACGTGAGCAGGCGCTCCGTCGCATCGGGGCGGCGGTTCAGGACGAGATCCTCGACGTGCTCGCGCAGCGCCGGATCGAGCTCGTCGTAGACCGCGAGCTGACCGGCGTTGACGATGGCCATGTCGAGGCCCGCTTTGATCGCGTGATAGAGGAAGACGGCGTGCATCGCCTCGCGTACGCGCGGGTTGGTGCGGAACGAGAACGACAGGTTCGAGACACCGCCGGAGACCTTGGTGCCCGGCAGCTCGGCCTTGATGCGCCGCACAGCATCGATGAAGTTGACCGCGTACGGGTCGTGCTCCTCGATGCCGGTGCCGATCGTGAGGATGTTCGGGTCGAAGATGATGTCCTCGGCAGGGAACCCGACTTGCTCTGTGAGGATCTTGTACGCGCGATGCGCGATCACGAGGCGGTGCTCGACCGACGTCGCCTGTCCGGTCTCGTCGAACGCCATCACCACGACGGCGGCGCCGAAGCGACGGACGACGCGCGCTTGCTCGATGAACTTCTCTTCGCCTTCCTTGAGCGAGATCGAGTTGACGACACCCTTGCCCTGCAGGCACTCGAGGCCGGCCTCGATGACGCTGAACTTCGACGAGTCGACCATCACGGGGATGCGCGCGATGTCAGGCTCGGCCGCGATGAGGTTGAGGAACCTGCGCATCGCGGCGACGCCGTCGAGCATCCCCTCGTCCATGCAGACGTCGAGGATGTTCGCGCCGCCCTCGACCTGCTGGCGTGCGACGGCGACGGCCTCGTCGTACTTGTCGTCCTTGATGAGACGGCGGAACGCGGCAGACCCGGTGACATTGGTGCGCTCGCCGATGACGACGAAGTTCGTCTCCGGCGTGATCGTGAGCGGCTCGAGCCCGGCGAGGCGCATGTGGTGCGCAGGCGTGACGACGGTGCGGCGCGGGACATCGGCGACCGCGGCCGCGATCGCCGCGATGTGCTCGGGGCGCGTGCCGCAGCAACCGCCGACGAGGTTCAGCATGCCCTCGCGCGCGAAGCTGCCGAGGACCTTCGCCATCGACTCGGGCGTGTCATCGTAGCCGCCGAACTCGTTGGGCAGGCCGGCGTTCGGATAACACGCGACACGAATGCCGGCGGACTTCGCCAGATCCGCAACGTGCGGGCGCATGTCCTCGGCTCCGAGCGCGCAGTTGATCGACACCGCGAGCAGGTTCGCGTGGGCGATCGAGTTGTAGAACGCCTCGACGGTCTGGCCCGATAGCGTGCGCCCCGAGCGATCCGGAATCGTCACGCTCGCGATCACCGGCACGCGGCGCACGCCCTGCGCGAACAGCTCCTCGATCGCGTAGAGGGCGGCCTTGCAGTTCAAGGTGTCGATGTGCGTCTCCGTGAGGATCAGGTCGACGCCGCCTTCGATCAGCGCGCGGGCTTGCTCGGAGAACGTATCTGCGAGCTCGCGGAACGTGACCGCGCGTGCGCCCGGATCGTTGACGTCCGGAGATAGCGACGCGGTTTTGGTGGTGGGGCCGATCGAGCCGGCGACCCAGCGCGGTCGGCCGTCCTCGCGCATGGCGCGCTGGCACGCGCGGCGCGCCGCTTGGGCACCCGCGATGTTGATGTCGCGCACGACGCCCTCGAGCCCGTAGTCCGCGAGCGCGATCGCCGTCCCGGTGAACGTGTTCGTCTCGACGATGTCCGCACCCGCGCGGAGGAACGCGTAGTGGATGTCCTCGATCGCTTTGGGCTGCGTGAGCGCGAGCAGGTCGCTGCATCCCTTGAGCGCGTGCCCGTGGTGCGCGAAGCGGTCGCCGCGCCAATGCGCTTCGTCAGAGAAGCCGAGGCCCTGGATCATCGTGCCCATCGCGCCGTCGAGCACGACGATCCGGCGATCGAGCGTATCGATCAGCTGATCGATAGACGGAGACGAGGACGAGGGCGACATCGTCGACGGTGAGTACCACCGTTTTGCGGGGTTCGCTACGTCGTGGCCGCCATCGGCAACGCCGCGATCCGCTCGAGCTAGCGGACCTCGGGGGAGCGACCCGCTCACGGCGGACACAGGTTCACGCTCTCGAAGCGGCCAGTGCCGGGTGTGGGCTCGGCGATCGGCGTACCCACAACGCGGACGAGCGCGGTCCCACTCGGTACGCCGCCCACGATCGCGACGTTGTCCCGTGGGTTCCCGTCGGAGCTCGTCTCGAGGTGTAGCCGGTTGCCGATCGGGCGGATGCGCCATCGTTCGACCGTGCCGCCGCGGTGAACGACACGCCAATCGGCGGCGCACATCCCGTCGCGCCGATGTACTACGTGTCACCACCCACAAACTCGAGCCTGTCACGGTTTGCCTTCGAGGATTTAGCTCACCTCGGTGGCTCCGCCGCCACTCCCACCACACTGTCGAGTGCGCTCGACAGATCGTCGAAGCCGATCCGACCGCAGGCGACGAGCGACGAGACGATGGCGATCGCGACGCGGGACAGTTTGAGCGATCGGTATTCTGCGCCGCGTAGCTTTCGTTCGCGCTACGGTGGGTGCGTGCAGCGGGTCGTTGTGCTGATCGTTTGCCTCGCGGGGTGCCGCCTGGGCTTCGACCAGCTCGGCGGCGGCGATGGAGGTGGCGACGACGCGCCCGGCGGCGACGGTGGCGGTGCCGATGGCGGTGGCGGTGGCGATGGTGGCGGCGACACCGACGGCGGCGCCGATGGTGCGATGGTGACGTGCCCGGGCAACTACACGATGCTCGTCGGCGCGCCCACCACCTCGCGGTACCGCACCGTCAACAACTCGGAGGGTTGGGACGCGGCGCAGGCGGCGTGCCTCTCCGACGGACACCACCTCGCGATCCCCGACGACGAAAACGAGCTGACTGCGCTGTACACCGCACTCGTCACGCAGAACATCTGGATCGGCGTCACGGACCGCATCACCGAGGGGACATACTTGCGCGTCATCGGCGGCGTGCAGAGCTACCTGCCGTGGAGCCCCGGCGAGCCCGACCCCGAGGACTGCATCTTCATCGACGGGCTCTCGGCGCTGCTCGTCGCGCAGGACTGTGGCTCCGGCCGTCGCTACATCTGCGAGTGCGACGGGGCGCTGACGGATCCGGCGAGCTACTGACCGATCGTTGCGTTCCGAGCGGTGTACCATCGACCGTGGTGGAACCTCCGGGTCGGCAGTTGGGCCGATATCGCTTGTTGAAGCTCCTCGGATACGGAGGGATGGGTGAGGTCTACCTTGCGAGCTCGCGCGGTGCGGCCGGCTTCGAGAAGCTTGTCACCGTCAAGATCCTGCGCAAGCAGGTCAGCCACGATCCGGCGCGCGTGAAGGATCTGTTGCGCGAGGCGTTCATCGGGGTGCGCCTCGATCACGAGAACATCGTCCAGGTGTTCGACCTCGGCGAGCACGAGGGGACGTATTTCCTCGTGATGGAGTACGTGCGCGGGTTCTCGCTCCGCGAGGTGATCGCGTTCTGCGCCGAGAAGGCCGAACCGCTTCCGTTCCGGCCGATCGCCCACGTGATGCGCTGCATGGCCGATGCGCTCGAGTACCTGCACCGCGTGCGCGGTCCGCATCGCAAGGCCCTCGGGCTCGTCCATCGCGACGTGTCGCCGTCGAACATCCTGTGTGGCGCGGAGGGGCGCATCAAGCTCAGCGACTTCGGCGTGGCGGGCATGGTGATGGACGCGGCGCGCGGGGGCGTCGTGATCGGCAAGCCGCGCTACTTGCCGCCAGATGCGCGGCACGGCATCTCCGCGACGCAGGGATGGGACCTGTACGCGCTCGGCGTGGTGCTGCACTCGGCGCTGTCGAACGACCCCGACGTCGAGAACAGCGGCGCCGCCGGCGCGACGGTGATCGGCGGGCGCCTGCGCTCGCTCGAGGAGTCGCGGCCCGATTGCCCGCCGGCGCTGCGCGAGCTCGTCGAGAAGGCCACCGCGCGGACGCCCGAGGATCGCATTCCGGACGCGACCACGTTCCGCGAGATGCTCGACGCGGCCGTGCCGCGGCAGGCGGACGACGTCGACTACTGGCGGCGATTCCTCCAGGAGTTCTATCGCCGCGACGAGTTCGTGACCCGCTTCGGCACGCTGCCGCACGTCGAGGATCTGGTCCCCGAGCTCGCGGCGGATTCGATCGAGCCGCCGGCCGTCGCGTACATCGAGACGGTCGTCGTCGATGCAGCGCGACCGATTCGCTTCGGGATCTCGCCGGCGCTCGGTGTGACCGCGGCCCGTGCGCAGGCCGAGCGCATCGCGAACTGGCTGCGCAAGCGGATCGATCGCGACGTGAAACCCGTCGTGCTCGGCGACTACAAGGCGCTCGTCGACGCCACCGTCGACGGTGAGGTCGACTTCGCGTGGATGCCGCCGATCAGCGTCGTGCAGGCGGCGGAGCGCAGCTGCGGCGTGGTGGCGATCGCGCAGCGCTATGGGCGGCCGACCTTCGATGCGGCCATCGTCGTCCGGCCGGACTCGCCGATCATCGAGATGGCGGACCTCGTCGGCAAGTCGATCGCGTTCGTCGATCGCGACTCCTCGAGCGGCTTCCACTACCCGATCGACGCGATCACGCGGGAGATCGGACCACCAAACGAAGTGCTCAAGGAGCAGCACATCCTCGGATCGCACAAGGCCGTGTGCGAGGCGGTGCAACACGGCTGGATCGACGCCGGCGCAACGTACATCCTGCGCGACACGACCGACACCATCGTTCACTCCGGCTGGATCGATCTGCTCGACTACGGCGACCTTCGCGTGTTGCGGACGGTCGGTTCCGTTCCCGGCGACGCGATCGCGCACAGACCGGGCCTCGCGCCGGCACTCGTCGAGAAGATCGCGAAGACGCTCGTGGAGGTCGACCCGACCGACGCCGAGGGCGTGGCGATCCTACGCGAGGTCTTCCACACGAGCGGCATGTTGCGCGCGGACTTGCGCATCTACGAAGAGCTGCGCGAGATGATGGCGCGCATTCGCTGATCGCAAACTCGACGCATGTCGAGCGCGCAGCATTCCGAAGGAGTGCGGAGGTCGGTCGCAAGCTCGACGCATGTCGAGCGCGCAGCACTGCGAAGAGTGCGGAGGGCGATCGCCGCGGCCGTCGGCCGGTGTAGAGTGCGCCCGATGTCACGCGACGCTATCTACGACAGCATCCTCGAGACGGCTGGTCAGACGCCGATGATTCGCCTCTCGCGCATCGGCAAGGGCCTGCCGTGCGAGCTCCTCGGCAAGTGCGAGTTCATGAACCCGGGTGGCTCCGTGAAGGATCGCATTGGCATACGCATGTTGCTCGATGCGGAGCGCGCCGGTCGCATCAAACCGGGTGACACCCTGATCGAACCGACGAGCGGCAACACTGGCATCGGCATCGCGATCGCCGCGGCCGTACGCGGCTATCGCGTCATCATCACGCTGCCGGAGAAGATGTCGCAGGAGAAGCAGGTCGTCCTCGAGGCGCTCGGTGCGGAGATCATTCGTACGCCGACGGAGGCAGCGTGGGACTCACCCGAGAGCCACATCGGCGTCGCGCGGCGACTCAAGGAGATCATTCCGAACTCGCACATCCTCGATCAGTACTCGAACCCGTCGAATCCGATCGCGCACGAGGAAGGCACCGGGCGCGAGATCATCGATCAGTGCGGCGGCAAGCTCGACGCGATTGTAATGACCGCGGGAACGGGCGGCACGATCACCGGCGTTGCGAGGGTCATCAAGCGCGAGGTGCCGGGCTGTAAGGTGATCGGCGTGGACCCCGAGGGATCTATCCTCGCGGGCCCGGGCGAGATCAAGAGCTACAAGATCGAAGGCATCGGCTACGACTTCATTCCAGACGTCCTCGATCGCCGGCTCGTCGATCGATGGATCAAGAGCAACGATCGGGACAGCTTCTTGGTCGCTCGCCAGCTGATCCGGCAGGAGGGCCTGCTCGTCGGTGGCTCGTCCGGATCGGCGGTGTGGGCCGCCATGCAGGTCGCGAGGGAGCTCGGAGAAGGCAAGCGCGTCGTCGTGATCCTGCCGGACTCGATCCGCAACTACCTGTCCAAGTTCGTCGACGATCGCTGGATGCGCCAGCAAGGCTTCGTGAAGGGCGACTGGGAGGTCGGCACGGTCGGCGACGTCGTGCGCGCTCTCGGCCGTCGCGACGTGATCTCGCTCGATCTCAACGACAAGCTTGGCCGCGCGACGGAGATCTTCAAGGAGCACGGCATCTCGCAGATGCCGGTGCTCGATCAAGGCAAGCTCGCCGGCATCCTCACCGAGAGCGACTTGTTGCACCACCTCGTCGCGGGGCGCGTCACCAAGGACACCGTCGCCGCCGAGATCATGGAGCGCAAGGTATCCACGGTCGGACTCAACGCGTCGTCGAGCGAGCTGCCTCGCATCTTCGAACGCGGCGAGGTCGCTATCGTGATCGACGACGCGCGCAACGTGACCGGCATCGTCACGAAGATGGATCTGATCGAGATGCTCGCGGCGCGGAAGAATCAAATGCCGTGATCGTCCTCGCGATGCCCTGCTGACCGCGGTTGTCCGTAGCGGCACACGAATTGGTTCGACCTCGTCGACGAATGCAACGTCCACAAAACAGGACGTAATCCAGCATTCAGGTTCCGGCGCGACTGCGCACGATCGTGCGCAGCGATCGGATCTCGTCACGATGATTGTCTTTGATCGTCGAAAGAACTCGGCATATATGTCCGCGCGTGATGGTGGAGAGGATCGGCGAGTACCGGATCGTCAGCGAGCACGCTCGAACCGCAGTATCGATCACCTACCACGCAGTGCACGCAGTGCTTCCACGGCGGGTGGTGCTCAAGGTCATGACGAGCGCGACGCACCGTATCGCCGTCCGCGCGCTCCGCGAGGCGTTCTACCTCGACACGATGGATCACCCCGGAGCACCGAGGCTCTACGAGTCCGCGCTTCTCCCCGATCGGCGCCCGTGGTTCGCGCGAGAGCTCGTCGAGGGACCGGCGCTCGCGTCTCTGTTCACGCGCAAGCACATGGACCCGATGGACGTCCTCGAGCGCGTCCGCGACCTCGCCGAGGTGCTCGCGCATGCGCACGGTCACGGCATCGTCCACACGGGCCTACGCCCCGATCGCGTCGTGCTCGCGCGCCGCCCGCGGGGCTTCGTCCTTTGCGTCACCGACTGGAGCGATGCACGCGCTCACGACGCGCAGCCCACGCCGTTCGCCAGCGCGCCGGGTGCGTGGCACTACGCGGCCCCCGAGGTCGTCATCGGCGATGTCGTCGACGATCGCGCGGACGTCTTCTCGCTCGGCGTGATCGCCTACAAGCTGCTCACGGGCAACCTCCCATTCGAGCGCGGTGCGATCCAGATGCGCAACGACGGCGCGCATCAAATCCCCGCGCTCGTCGCAGCGCCCGAGGCGCCGCCCGAGCTGTGCGCGACCATCGATCAGATGCTCGCATACGACCGCTGGGATCGGCCGAGCAGCACCGAGGTGTTCAAGGACACGTCCTGGCTCGCCGAAGCGCTCGCGAGCACGCGCATGCGGTTCCGCCAGCCGCGGTGGACGCCGCAGATCGAGGTCGTCCACCCCGAAGCGCTTGTACTGCCGGTCCGCGACACGCCGCGCGAGATTGTCGCGTCGCTCGAAGGGGTGATCGTGAGCGGCGAGATCGCGCTCTCTGCGACGATCAGCGACGAGATCGCGATCGGCGCGCCGACGCAGAAGATCCTCGAGGACGCGCCCGCCGGCGCCCTGGAAGCAGCGCTGCTCTCGCTCGCGGATGCCGAGGTCGACGACGAATACGCCGAGGTAGAGATCTCGGGCCCGGTGCCGCGCCGCGACACCGACGCAGACTAGCAGGCCGATCACGGCGCGCAGTCCGGTGACCGGTTCGCGATCGTGACGTCGACCCGGCGCGACTCGAGGACACGTTGCAGCTCGCGAACGGCATCGTCGGGAATGCAGTGGTGCTGGATCGTGACGAGACGGAGCTCGGGTAGCACGAGGAGCTCGCTCGCATCGACCAGCGAGCGACCCTGCCAGATGAACGTGCGGAGCTTCGAGAGCTTCGCGAGGCTCGGCGGACGCGCGAACGGGAGACGCAACGACAGGAACTCGAGCTCGGAGTTCGAGGAGAGGTCGAGCTCGCGAAGGCGATTCGAGCCCACCGCGAGATAGGTGAGGCGCGTAAAGCGGCGGATCGCGGTCGCATCTTCGATGTCGCCGTTGACCGAAAGGCTGACGAGCTGCACGAGTGGCGCGATCGCGCGGAGGTCGCGGACGTCGGTATCGAAGAGCGTCAGCGATCGCAGCTGAGCGAGCGCGCCGAGCGAGGCGACGTTGTCGATCTGCGTGTTCGTGAGCGAAAACTCCACCAGCGCCGGATGCGCGGCGAGCGCGGAGACATCGCCGACGCGACAGTGCGTGCACGCGATGGAGGTCAGCTCGCGGAGCTCGAGCGCCGCACGCATGCTGCCCCAGTGCTGGCGAACGCAGTAGCGCTGGGTGATGGCGACGCCCGCGCGGGGACACCGATGCGGCCAGTTGTCATCAGGCGCCGAAGCGATGACCTCCTCGGGAACCGTTGTCCGAGGCTCCACCACAAAACCCGATGATGGCTCGACAAGACCCGACGGTGGCTCGGTCGCGTGACATGCCACGAGTGCGAGCGCGACGGACCAACGCATCGGGGCGATGTATCCCGACACGGGTCACGCGGCCGCGCCATCTGCGTGCGCGCGGACGCCAATCGCTACTGGATCACGATCTGCTTCAGATCGAGCCCGCCTGCGAACATGTACGAGACCGCGTCGCTATAGCCGTACACCTCGACGCCACAGGCGCCCGGGCAGACGATCTTGTGCTGCCCCGCAGTCACGGGGACGCGCGCTGCGCGGTACTGGCCGAAGGCCGTCATCGTCACCGGGTTTCCGTCGACGAGGATGCCCCCCGTCATCGGCGCGGTGATCGAGACGAAGTTCTTCGCGTATTGGCTTGGCACGAGGATCGTGTAGTCGGTGCGGTACTGCTCCGTCGGGACGGCGATCGCCATCGACGGATCGCCTTCGCCGACCGTGCCGCCGCCGCCGAACGGGAATCCGTCCGTCCAAATGTTGGACTGCAGGTAGTGTCCGATCAGCACCGGCTCGCTGGCCGTCACGACGGTGTCGACGCTGATCTTGACCTCGCAGAAGGCGCCCGGTCCGAGCGTATTGCACGTGCCCGTCGGCGCAGGCGCGAACGTCACCGTGGTGCCCTGCTTCTGCGCCATGATGCGAATGACGTCGAGCTCGTGCCCGCCGCGCGGCTGGCTGCGCGCGATCGCGAACGTCTTTCCCCATGTCGACGTCGGGAACATCATGTCCTCGAGGTGATCGGCGCAGCACGCGTTCGAGCGCGTCGGGACAAGGATCTGCGGCGGCGCCATCGCCTCGCCGAACCCCGTCGCCTCGTGCCCGCCAAACACGCCGATCGGCGCCGGCGTCGCGCCCGTGGCGCGGATGCGTGTACCCGTCAGATCACCGGTCCCCGCGGCCTGCAGCGTGAGCACGTCGTGCGCATTCAGCGTGAACATCGTCGGCGCGTTCGCCGCGATCGCGGCCTGCGACGGTCCCGCGGTCGTGAGCGCCGATGGCGTGACCTCGACGACGGTTCCGTCCTGCCACGCGACGATGCTGACATAGCCACGGTACGGGTTCTTCCCCGGCGCGAGAGCGCGGCGATCGAGGGTCGCGCGCGTCATCGCGTAGTACTCGACATCGAACGCCGCACGCGGAACGAGCAGCGACGCGTCGTTCGAGAACACGTCGACGTTGTCGAGCGGATTGAACTGATACGCGACGATCGGCAGCGTCGACGTGACCTTGTACGCCTTCTTCTGGATCCCGCTCTCGTCGATCGATTGGTCGGCGATGTTGTTCGGCGGCGCTTGCGGCATCAGCGCTTGCACCGCGCCAGCCGCGACGTTCGTCGTGAACGTCGTCGTGCCATCGGGAGCGGTGACGGTGACATCGACCGCGCGCGCTTGTGGATTGGAGACCACGATCGCGAACGGTGCATGCGTCGCGTCGAAGGCGCACACGGTGGCGGCCTGGCACGTGTAGCCGGCTGGACACGCGTCGCCGGGAGGATCGCAGGTCCCTGCCGACACGTTCGACGCGTTCATGCACACTGCGGGGATGCTGATCGCTCTGCCAGGGTTGCTCGACGGGCTGCACGGCGGCGGGTTGTAGACCTCGACGGCGTTATCGAGATCGACCGCCCAGTACTCGCAGCCCGTGTAGCTTCGGCTCGTCGCGGCGGCGACGCACGCGTCGACGCACTGCCCGTTCTGGCACACGTTCGATCCCGTGCAGGCCTCGGTCTCGGGACCGATCTCGCCCGCGGCCGTACACGAATGCACGTTGCCGTTCTCGCACACGTTGCTGCCGGGGATGCACTCGACGCAGCCGAGTTGCAGATCGCACGCGGCCGTGCACTCCTGCTGCGTCATCCACTGTCCGCCGGAGCAGACCTGGTACGTCGAGCCGAGACACATGTGCATGCCGTCGACGCAGATGGGGCCTCCGCCGTCGCCGCTGCCGCCACCATCGGATCCCGTGCGCGCGTCGGGACCGCACGCGACGAGAGCCATCGCCACGAACACGTAGGTCAATCGCACACGCCACCTCCATCGGGGTTGCAGCTACACGCGACAACGGCCTGCCCGTTCTTGCACTCGGCGACGACCTGGTTCTGGAGCAGGAACTGCTCGACCTGGCGCAGCACGCTCGGGTTGCGGTTCACACCGGAGTGCGTTCCGTTGTCCTCCGACGGCGGCTTGTTCGTCTCGGGTGGCATCGGCGACGGATGCTCGTCGTACACGGTCGCGCCGCTCGAGAGCGGGCCCTCCGCGATGTCGATGCGCCACGGCGAGCGCACGCTCGGTCCGAGCACTTTCATGCCCATCGTGCGAAGCACCATCTCCGTCGAGATGTTGGTCACGAGGCAGTCGCCGATCGCATACCAGATGAGGATGTCCTTCGCCGGCTGACCGAACAGCGGGTCCTTGATGACGTGCGCGGCGGTCGTGATCGGATCGTACGGCTCCATCGCGAGGCCGAGGAACGACACGACGAGCTGGTAGACCTCGGGGTCGGTGTAGCTGCCCTGCGCGGCGCCGAGGAGCGCGAACCACGCCGCGCTGCGCTCGAACAACATCGACCACACGCCGCCGGGTACCGCGAGCACGCCCTTCCGGAACGCCGGGTCGTACGCCATCAGCGTGTTGCCCATGATTCCACCGAGCGATCCACCGATGTAGAAGACCTTCGCGGGATCGATCACCGGCGTGCCGTTGTACTGGAAGTCCGCGGCCGCGGACATCGGACCGCGCGCGATCGAGCCGAGCGACATGAAGTCGACGACGGACTGGGCGAGCTTCTCGCTGATCTGCGTGCCGCGGTTCATGTCGTTGACCGCGAGCGGCGCGAGCTGCAGCTGGCGCGACGTGAGGCCGATGAAGTCGCCGGCGATGATCACGAGACAGTGGTCCTGCGCGAGGTCGCCGACGAAGTCGTCGTCGAGATACTCCTCGGCAGAACCGAACAGGCCGTGACCGAACACGACCGTCGGACGCGGCAGTGGGTACCGAGGGTCGCCTTCGGTGACGCACTTCGGGATGATCGCGGCGAAGCGCGCGTCGCGCAGCCCGGTGTTCGCGGGGAGGCCGTCGGCGCCGCGGCGCAGGATCGACGCGTCCTTCTCACCGTCGGTGAGGAAGTCCGGAGCCTTGTACGTGCCGAGGTAGCGCTTGTGGGTCGTGGCGACGTTCGGCTTCGTCGAGGTCACGGTGAACGTGAGGCCCGAGCCGTTCGTGCCGATGACCGGCAGCGCCTTCTCGCGCATCGTCGTTAGATCGGAGCGCATGAAGTCGTCGGACGCGGTGCGGAACTCCCATGCGAGCGCTACGTCGGCCTTCGCGATTCCGAGGTCACCGAGCGCGGACTCGATCTTCGTCCAGCCTTCCTCGAGTGCGGAGAACCGCGGGTGGCCAAAGCCGGTGCCATCACGCAGCGCGAGGAAGCCCTTCGGCGAGATGAGCTCGCCACCATCGGCGGCCTTGACCTTGTTCGTGATGATGACGCCGTAGTGCGCCTTCTCGTTCAGGCGCGCGAGCGGGCGGATGATGAGGTTCCGGACGTTCACGTCGAACGTGTTGACGTCGACCTCGGCGAAGAACGGGGCGCGCTCGCCGGTGTCGAGATCGACGAGCACGATCGGCGAGTCGGCGGCGAGCGACTCGTCGGGGTTCTCGTGGCCCGGCAGGTTCGCCGGCGAGACACCGGTCGCGAAGCGGGCGAGCAGCGGCGCCGTCATCGAGAATCCGTCGTAGCGGTTGAGCGGCGCGGGATCGACCGTGACCTCGTCCTCGTTCGTCGGCATCGCCGCGAACGGGATGTCGACGCGGAACCCGGTCTCGCTCGTCGGGTCGGCCTTCAGGTACGTCGACGACGGCCACGGAAGCATGCAGCCGTGGCCATCGATCGGATTGCACGCATCGGGAATTCCACTGGTGTTTCCGTCATCCCCACACGCCCCAACAGCGAACAAGACTGCGAACGCGACGAGCTTATGCATGACGCTACCCCCCAAAGGTGCGTTTCAGGTGGACCGACCCTATCACCGACGAGGAGCCGCGGGAGTAGGTATTGTCGGTCTGCGTGCGCTCGTCACTCCGTGGGTTTGCCCGGATCGGTCGATGGATCGACCGGCATCTGTTCCGGCACCCGTTCGAGGGGCGGAGTGCACGCCGGTACGCGCGCGACGAGCGACCCGCATTCGGCGACCTCGACGACCGCCTCCTCGATGCGATCTTTCCGTCGTCGATCTCGGCCGAGGGCAGGCTCCTCGATCTCGGTTGTGGTCCGGGCACCTTCGCCGCACGGGCCCGTGTGCGCTATCCACGGCTCACGGTGATCGCGGTCGACCCTTCGCGCGACTTCGCGGCCGAGCCGCCTCATCCTGACGTGACCGTGATTCGCGCCGCGGGCGAAGCGCTCCCGCTCGCCGATGCGACCATCGATGTTGCGGTCATGTTGTCCTCGATCCGGCATGTGAAGGACCGCGCGGCCACGTTTGCCGAGCTACGACGGGTGGTCACGGGACGCGCGTTCATCGTCGAGCTCGACCCGGCCGCGACGCGCACGCAAATCGCCGCGCACGCGGATCATCTCGGCTCGGCGCTGCTGCGCCACACGTTCGGACCCCTCGTCGTGCGCACCGCGCCGAGCGCCGAGCACATCGAGTCGCTCGCGATCGCCGCGGGCTTCACACGCCGAACGCTGCGTGTGGATCCGATCCAACCCGTGTACATTCTGGAGCTCGTGTAATGGCGTTCGCATGGGCGCGTCGAGCGCGCGAGCTTCACGACGAGCTCGCCGCGATCACCGATGTCTCGGTGCTCGGCCCGACGTGGTGGCTCGTCGCTGGCACCGCCGCGGGCGCCGAGCGTCTTCCGCCACGCGCGCACTACGTCGCCTCCGATGCGGAGCCGAACGGCGACACGTTCATCGGCCATCGCTCGCCGGCGCCGGACGATCCGATCGCCGACGCGGTGATCCGCGCTCACGCCGCACGCGCGGCCATGCGCGAGCTCGATGGCCAGCTGCCGGATCAGCCGCTCGCGGTCACGATCCAGCGCAGCGATCTCGGTGCGCGCGTCGTGCCCTCACAGCTCGACATCGCCGCGTTCGCGATCGGTGACACCGTCGTTCATGCACGGCTCGCCGATCGCCTCGAGGACGAGCGGGCGCTCGTCGCACAGCTCGCGGATCTTGTCCGGCATGGCCGGCATGCATGGCATGCAGACATTGCAATTCGCGCAAGCTCTGTTCACGCCGGAGAAAACGTCAACCTTAACCCCGTAACGGTCATGGCGACTGGTGTTGCGCATGTCCGACTGCCGGACGAGCGCGGCTCCGCAAACGGTGCGGGAGGGGTCGACTCCGCCATCGTTCCGTTCGCTTGCGTCTCGGTCGGCGAGGAGCGCATCACCGTCGCGCGGCACGGACATCGCCGCGCGTGGCGCGATCACGCGGGACCGTGGCTCGGCCTCGGTCGCGTCGGTGATCTCGCGACCGTGTCGACGTGCCACATGGCCGTCGATGGCTACGGTCACGCGTGGCTCTCCGCCCGCATCGCGGAACATGCAGCGCGTCTCGCGACCGCGTTGTCGACCGCGTCGTCGTTGTCGCGCGCATCACGCATCACGTCCGACGATCTCCCGCACCTGTCGCTCGTGCCCGACGGGATCCCGCTTGGCGTCGCGTGGCGCGAGATCCCGTCGCCGGCGCCGCGCGCGCTCGAGCTCGCGTACGCACTCGGCCGCGTGCTCCATCGGGTCGCGGGAAAACCCGACGCGAGGTTCTCGCCGACGTTCCAGGTGCCGATCGCGCCCGGCGATGCAGGCGATCCCGATCGCATCAAGCGCCGCGTCGTCCACTCGTCGATCAGCGTGCGCTTCGATCGCGGCGTGCCCGAGCCGTTCGACGAATTCGAGGTGCGCGCGAAGCAGATCCTGGCGCGCGAGGCGCAGGGCCGCGGTCTGTGCTCGCGCTTGCTGACCGCGGCGCGTGCGATCCCCGTCCCGCTCGCGTTTAAGCGGCGATCGTTCACCACGGGCCGCGCGACCCTGTTCGACAAGATCGCCGAGGTCGTCGGCGGGCGCGCGTGCCTCTCGAAGATCCGCATGGACACGCCGGTCCCGCTGTCGTGCGCGGTCAGCTCGCCCGCGCGCATGGCGACGAAGGCAGATCCGCTCGGCGGCTGCGTGCTCACGGTCATCGAAGACGGTACGCGCGCCGCGATCACCGCGTGCGGCTCGGGTCTCGCGGGGGAAGCCGATGACGCGGCCGATCTGATCGACGCCGTGCTCGCGCTCGTCCGCGCGTAGCCGTCGATCAGCCGTCGATCAGCCGTCGATCAGCCGTCGATCAGCCGTCGATCAGCCGTCGATCAGCCGTCGATCAGCCGTCGATCAGCCGTCGATCAGCCGTCGATCAG
>JBJXGN010000215.1:0-31840 GCA_046160585.1 Kofleriaceae bacterium | reverse complement strand
ATGCCTCATCACGTCCAACAACGACCGCCCGTAAGCCGTGTGCCGGAAATCGGCATGCACGGTTTGAAAGGGGTCCTTGCCCCAACCCACCACTCGGTGGCGGAAGGCTAGGTTTCTACCAATGATCCGGTCTCTCCCTCCACCGTAGCGTTCTGGTGCGGTCAGTTGTCCGCAGTTCCATGTGGATCCGCGCAACTGTCGGTTCTTAGTCGAGCCGACGGTGGCGCACGTCTTGCGTGGGTGCCCACCGAGTAGTGTGTTCTCGTATTGCTGGGGGGAATCATGCGGATCATCGGACTGGCTGCCGCGTTCGCAATCGTCGCCTGTGGTCCTCCTGCCAACAGTCGTGGTGACGACGATCCCGGCGGCGACGCGAGCAACTCCGATGGCCCGGCGTGCGTTGCCGTGCCGACGACCGCGACCGAGGTCACGCGCCCGGTCGACATCATCTGGGTGATCGACAACTCCGGCTCGATGAGCGCGGAGGAGGCACGCGTCCAGAGCAACATGAATCAGTTCGCACAGTCGATCGCGACAAGCGGCGTCGATTACCGCGTCATCGTGATTACCGACACGTCGAGCGTGAACGTCCCGCCACCACTGGGCGGGGGTCCGCGCTACCTCGGCGTCAACGTGTCGATCGGCTCCAACGATCCTCTCGAGAAGCTCCACGCGAACTACGCCGCCTACCAGGCGTTCCTGCGGCCCAACTCGATCAAGCACATCGTTGTTGTCACCGACGACGAGAGTGATTGGTCCAAGACGACGTTCGAGACTCAGCTGGCGACGCTGACGAGCCCGGGCTTCGGCGCGGACTGGCGGCTGCACGCAGTCGTCGCCGAGGATCCACCGTTCGACTTCAACTCCCACTGCTTCACGTTGGCGGCGGCGGTTGGAGCGACGTACTTGGCGCTGCAACAGGCGCACAACGGCGTCTTCTTTTCGCTGTGCGATACCAACTGGTCGCCGCTGTTCACGACCCTGGCGCAGACCGTAAGCCAGGGGCTCCAGTTGCCGTGCTCGTTCGCAGTGCCGACGCCGCCGATGGGCCAGACACTCGATCCGATGAAGGTGAACTTCGTGTACACCCCGACCGGTGGCGCGCCCACGACGATCACTAACGTCGGAACCGCGGCCGGCTGCGGGGGCAATCAGGGCTGGTACTACGACGACCCCGCGGCGCCGACGCGGATCATCACGTGCCCGGCGACCTGCGCAACGCTTGAAGGAGACGCCACTGGCTCGGTCTCGGTCGAGTATGGATGCAGCACGCTGATCTTGTAGCGCGACGCGATGTCTTTGGAGCGTGAGCGCCGCAGCACCGCCACCGCGAAAGCCCCGAGCCCGAACAGCGTACACGAGATGGGAAACACGTCGCCGATCGCCCCGTAGACGGTCCCGATCCCACGGCGCGGGAGGCTCATGACAAGAACGCGTTCGGGCCCATCAAAGTGACTCAGCGAGCCCCGGATCCGGCCGTACGGATCGATCCCCGCCGACAGACCGAATCGCGTCGACCGCACGATGGAGTGCCCGCCCTCGATCGCGCGAAGCGCCGCCATCTCGGTGTGGATGGGGTCGATGCCGCGCCAGTCGGAGGCGGGGAGCACCACGAGGTCGAGGTCGAGGTCAGCGTGCGCGAGCCCGAGCCGAGGGAAGTCGTAGTCGTAGCAGATCGCGCCGGAGACCCGGCCCAGCTCGGGGTGTGTGTACAGCGGCATCGGCGCCGTGCCTGCCACCGCGGGCTCTCCCGGGACCGGGTGATGTTTGTCGTAGACGTGAGCGACCGTGCCTTCGGGCATGATCATCGCGTAGCGGTTCCGGTAGGTGAGCGGCGATTCCGCGAGCGGCACGACATACCCGGCGGCGATCACCACACCGAGCTCGCGAGCCACGTTCCCGACTCGGGCGAGGAACGCAGCCTCGTCATCGCTACGCACCAAGGTGGCCGCTTCGGTCCATACGACCAGCGACGCACCGGCGCGCGCGGCCTCGCGCGTACGAGCGAACAGGCCGGCCTCCACCTGACGGCTCGTCTCCGCGTCGGGGAGCGGGCCCGTTCCAACCGTCGAATCCGTGCCGACCGCCGCTACGCGGCTCTGCTCGACGCCGCTCGACGACCACACGGCGAGTCGCACCTCGCCGAGCACGACCACCGCTGCGACCAGCGCGACCGCCGCTGCCGCGAACACTCCCTGCCGCCGCGACGGCAGGGCGAGCAGCGACTCCGCGCTCGCCGCGACGAAGTAGACCAGAAAACTCACGCCGTGGAGCCCGGTGATAGACGCGAGCTGGAGCATGTCGAGGTGCTCGAGTTGCGTGTTCGCTGCGGCGCCCCACACGCCGAACGGCAATGCGGTGTGGAGCATCCACTCGCCCGCCACCATCAACGCCGCGAAGCCGAGCACCGCGCCGCGCTCGCCGAGCTGCCGTCGGATCGGCCGCGCGAGAAAGTAGGGCATCGTCAGCGCGAGCGCTATCGGCGCCGAGAACAGCACGCTCATCGCCAACGGCAGCGGCGCCGTAGCGATCTTCGCGACCGCTAAGGTCCAGCCGATGAACGCCGCGGCGCCGAGGGCAACGCCGCTGCGCCACCCGGAACGGCTCCGGCTGTAGCGTAGGAATGGAATCGGCGCCACCCAGGCCAGCGCGCCGACGCCGAAGCGCAGCTGCGAGCCCGCGAGGAGCAACGTTCCGAGCGCGAGCCAGATCGTCGGGTGCCGGTCGAGGAAGCCGAGGAGGTTGGAGATAGCGCGACCGCCGGCGGGCCGCGGATCGGAGTGGGAGTCGGTCATGGAGCCACTCTGCGATCGGCGCCGGCGATCGTCTTGACCGGTCGCGCCAACGATTGGACCCACAGCGCCAATCCGGCGAACGACCGGACTCGTCGTCTCGCGACTCGCGAGTGCACGATCTCCGAACCGCTCCCGGAGGGGTTACAGGTAGATCGGTGCTCGACGTCGTCGCGACGTCCTCGGCGTGCGCTACCGGAGTGCGGTCTCTAGGAATCGCGCGCAGCGAGCATAGAACTCGATCTGGTTTGCGCGATGCGCGAGCGAGTGGCCTTCGTTGTCGGACACCATGTACTCGCTTGCGATGTTCCGCGTCCGCAGCGCCTTCACGATGATGTCGCTCTCGCTGCGCGGTACCCGTGGATCGTTCGCGCCTGCGTAGACGAACGTCGGATCTACGATCTTGTCGACGTCGGTGATCGGCGAAATCTGCGAGAGAAAGGCGGCATCGATGTCGGGATCGCCGAACTCGACCAGGAAGATCTTCCGGATCAGGCCGCTTGTCGTCTGCATGAACGTCTTGAGGTTCACGACGCCGAACAGGTTCACACCGGCGCGCCAGATGTCGGGCCAGCGCGACAGCGCGATCAAGGTGGTGTAACCGCCGTAGCTGCCGCCATAGACCACGAGGCGATCCTTGTCCGCCCACGCTTGCTTCGCCGCCCAGCGCGCACTCGTCTCGATGTCCTTGAACGCGTCGAGCCGCTTCGGTCCGTTGTCTCCCGCTTCGAAGGCGCGTCCGTAGCCGCTCGATCCACGCACGTTCGGCTCCACCACGGCGTAGCCGAGCGAGACGAAGAACGCCGTCGCCGCCGACCACCGGATCATCGACACGCCCGACGGACCACCGTGATAGATGACGAGCGTCGGGTGGGGCTTTGCTTGCTCGCCCTTCGCGACGTAGACGTTTGTCGGGATCTTGCCGCCATCGAACGCAGGGATCTCGACGACGCTCGCTTCGATCTCCGGCATGCCCTTGAGGGTCGGCCGCGGCTCGCTGCGGATGGCGACCGACTTCCCGCTCGCCACATCGATCGTGAACAGCGTGGTCGGCGCGCTCGGCGTCGACCAGTGAACGGCAAGCCGCTTGCCGTCGTCGGACCAGTCGAGCGCTGCACCTTGCCCGAGCGGCATCTTCACCGCTGCTTTGCGCGCGAGCGTCTTACCGTCGAGGATCCGGATCTCGGAGTAACTTCCGACCGTGAGGTTCACCGCGATGTGACCGGTCTTCTTCGAGACGAGCGTTCCGGACAGGCCTGCCGTCGCGGGCGCGAAGTCGTGCTTCGCGATCACCTTCTTCGTCTTGGCATCCATCGCGATCAGCGTCGATTGCTCGGTGCCGTTGTCGGTCGCGATGTAGATCGTCTTGCCGTCGGGCGAGAAGTCCGCGCCGAACACCGTGACGTTGCCGGCGTCCGGGAAGATCCGATCGGCCTTCCCACTCGCGACATCTACGTGGAGCACGTAGTTCTCGGCGCGCGACGGATACTGCGTGACAAGTGCTCGTTTGCCGTCGGCGCTCATCGCCATGAGGAACATCGGCAACTCGTCGGTGTAGATCGCCTTCGCCGCCCCCGGCGTCGTGGTCGATGCCGAATACAGCGTGCTCTTCGGCTCGCTCATTTTTCGCGCCGAGAAGAACATCGCGTCCTGCTTCTTGTCGGGCACGATTGGAGCGTCACGATTGATGCGGTCGCCCGGCGTGAGATCCGCGAGACCTTGTCCGTCGAGCCCGACGCGATAGATCGACCAGTTCTCGTCAGCGCCTACGTCGGAAAGGAACAGCAGCGACTTACCGTCGTTCAAGACCTGAAAGCTGCCAACGCGCTCGGTCGTGGTCAGGACACGCGTTGGCGCATCTGCCGGTTTCGCGGGATCGCCGAGGTAGAGCTGTGGCAACCCGTCGCGATTCGATGCGAACACGACGCGCTTCCCATCCGGCGTGAAGTCCGGGTTGTACTCGGTGAACGCGTCGATGAATGCGGTCACCTTCGCTGCGAGTCTTGGATCCACCGAGCCGGCGTCGGGCTTCGCGTCGACGAGCTTCGAAGGCGCGCTCGGCGTCGTCTCGACCGAGTCGATCGGTGTCTCGACCGGATTCGTCGGCGGCGTTGTCGTTGTCGTGGGTTGCGCAGACCCCGAACAGCCTGCGAGGAGCAAGAAGAGCATCGTGCGCGTCATGGCGCGCTGCGTACGACAATTTGCGAAACCACACCCAACGAGGAACGGTGCGACCCTCCGCGACACCGAACGCAACCTCCGCATTCGAAGATCGTGGACGCGAACACGTCACCGTCGAGTCACCGCACGCAGGTGACGCGGCCGCCATTGCCGCCAACGCTGGTCGAGGGGACGCCGCCGACGACGAAGAATCGACGAAGCGGACCACCGATCTGGAGCGCCGTCGTGACGGTGTGCGGCCCTTCCGTCGATGGTCCGCCGTCGATTCGCCCACTGATCTGCGTCAGCAGGCAGCTCGAGTCCGTCGAATACGGAACTTCGACCGAGATGGCCTCGTTGAGGCTGTACAGCCAGTACGTCCCCAGATCCTGCGTGATGTTCACGCAGCGCGCAGAGATCGTCGTCGCCCCCGCCACGCTCGCTTGGACGAACCACTCGTTGGCATCGTGGTCGATCACGACGTTGTCCGATGTACTTCGGAACGCGCCGAGGCCAGTAGTTTTTACCTTCGTGAAGAAGCACCGGCGAGTGGCCGAGAAATCGGCGAGCTTGATGCGCTTGGTCGGATCACCGGCAGCGACCACGAGCTGAACTTCGGGTGTGAGGCCTGGAGCGGTGAAACACTCCCCCTGACCGTAGGTCGTCGTGGACGAAGTCCCGGCGTGGGCGCGCATTGTCCACGTGCCGCCCAGGCCCCGCGGCACCGGCACGTAGTCGAAGCCGACGGAGGTGCTGACGGAGGAGCCGGCATTGTCGCGCGAGATGTTTCCGCCGACGCCGGTGAGAAAGCATGCCTTGTTGACTCCGATCGCCGCTTGGAACGCAGTCTCCGGGTTGCTCGATGGGCTCTCGACGGAGTCGGAGATCGTTAGGAGCTGCAGCGCGCTGATGGCCTGATCCGTCGAGCCGAGCTCGTCGGTGTCGTCGAATGAATCTCCATCATCGGGGACATCGACGCACGCAGAGAGGGATAGGAGGAGAGTCGTCAGGACTTTTGAAATGTTCGTCATGCCGGGATAGAGCCCGGCCGCGATCGCCTGTTTCACGAAACCTTGTTTGGAGCGTGTCGAGCGCGTCACCAAGCGTGCGCTTGTCGTGAACGGCGGTTGGGACGTCGCATCGCACACCGCTGCCTCGATGTGCGATGCGAACCGCGGGCGATGCGAACCGCGATGGACAACGCGTTGCCGTATGCGTTCGATCCCTTCTCGAGTCAGCGTCGACACAAGGTTGGCAGGACGTGCTCGTCGAGGAGGCGCTTGGTCTGATCGTGCATCTCGCGGCCCTGGTTGTAGTGCGTGCGTGTGATCACGACCACCGCGTCGAACTCGTCGAAGACGCCGACGAGGTTGCCGCCGTTCCCGCTCATGAACCAGGCCTCGACGTCACCGCACGTCGTGCGGTGTGTGCGGTGCCAGAATAGGTATCCGTAGTGCTCTTGCTGCTTGGAGAACGCGAGGCGGTGGCGGGTGAACGCAGCGTCGACGAACGAAGCCGGTACCACCCGCGCTTCGCCGTGAACGCCGCGCGCGCGCAACATCCGCGCGATCGTGGCGAGATCGCGTGTGCGCAAGCGCAGCATCCCGCCCGTCATCACCTCGTTCGACGGAGACCGCTCGAACTCCCAGCGCGTAATGCCGAGCGGACCGAACAAGTGCTCGGCAATGAACGCATCGGCCCGGTTCTTCGTTACGTGTTCGATCAACTGTCCGAGTAGCATCGTGCCCGCGGTGCAGTACCGCCACGGGCCGCGACCCGTGGCGTCGCGCACGTACGAGGTCATCGCCGGCAGATCCACTGCCCATCGCGACCAGTGTTTCAGCGGGTACATGTTCGATTCGTTGCCGAGGCTCCTGCTGTCGTCGTCGTTGCAGTCGAGCGCCGACGACATCGTCAGGAAGTCCTCGACGGTGATCGCGTCTTTGAGCGGGTGTGCGTTCGCGAACGGCGCGAGATCGGCAAGCCTCTCGAACACTCGTGTGTCGAGGTCCACGAGTCCGCGTCCAATCGCGATCCCGATCGCGATCGCCGTGATCGACTTGCCGACCGAGCGGGTGTCGTGCAGCGTGTCGGCAGTCGCGCCATCGAAGTACGCCTCGTACACGATCGAGCTGCGGTGCATGACCAACACACTCGTCGTGTTCGGGGCCTTGCCGTCGGCGATCGCGCGCTCGAGGCCGTTGAAGTCCGACGAGGCCACCTCACGCGCAGGCGCGCGGCTGGAGCAAGCCCAGAGGGCGACCGCGAGCGCGAGCAGACGCATACCAGCGACTCTACTGTGCGCGGCGGCGACCATCGAACAAAGCGTGACGCTCTGCGGATCTCGCGACCTCGCTGATCCACTAGACGACGGCGCCGAACAGCCGGCCGACGCCGTAGGTCAGCCCCATCGCGATCGCGCCCCAGATCCCGACCCGCGCGGCGCCGCGGAACGGGTTCGCGCCGCCAACGGCGGCCGCCGTGCCACCGAGACCACACAGGAAGACGAGGGAGGTCGCGACGACGAGGCCGGGAAGAAGGTACATCGGGACGATCCACGTCACGAGAAGGGGCAGGGCTGCGCCCACCGCGAACGTGCCAGCGGAGGTCAAAGCGGCAAGGACGGGACGCGCGCGTTGCGACTCGACGATGCCGAGCTCGTCGCGGGCGTGTGCGCCGAGCGCGTCGTGTGCCATGAGCTGGGTCGCGACCTGACGGGCGAGGGTCTCGTCGAGCCCGCGATCGATGTAGATGTTCGTGAGCTCTAGGTGCTCGGCGACGTTGTCGGACGCGAGCTCGCGCCGCTCCCGGGCGAGGTCCGCATTCTCGGTGTCGGCCTGTGATTGCACCGAAACGTATTCGCCTGCCGCCATCGACATCGCGCCCGCAACGAGCCCTGCAACACCCGCCGTGATGACCGCACCGTGCGCGGCACTGGCAGCGGCAACCCCCACGACGAGGCTCGCGGTCGAGACGATGCCGTCGTTCGCACCGAGTACGGCTGCACGCAGCCAGCCGATGCGCTTGGCGCGATGTCGTTCAAGATGACGCGTCCCCATAGCGCATGATCGCCGAAATCGAATCGGTTAGTGCTCGCCAGCGTCACCGGCTCTTGCCGGACGCCGGTTTCATCGCGACCGGGAGAACCTAGGGTGACCGCTCGTTCACTGCTGCCGGTGCACGGCGTAGAACAAGCAATCGCTGATCGCGGCAGCTGGGCTCGTTGTCATCATGATCGGGACCACGGCCTCGCGGGTCACCAAGTCTCCGTTGTCGTCGAGCTCGAACAACTCCCTCGAGCGATCCACACCACATGCACCGCGCACGACGATCGGCCACGCGGCGCCGGGGCGGAGCGTGCCGATCCGAGTGCCCGGGGAGAGGGTCTGGAAGTTGTGCCGATCGATCTCCGGGTCCAGCGTGAGATCGACACCGGCCACGGGCGTGGCGCCGAACGCCAGCGTCGTGTTCGCTGTGAGCTCGACCCGCTCGGGTGACGAGAAGATCATCAGCGTCTCCGCGGTGACGACAACCGGATCGAGGCGGGGAAGCTCGAACAGGCGGACCAAGCCGAGCCACGCTGTCTCGTCGGCCTCGGGGTCACGCGCCTGGCCGCACTCCACCGTGATGCTCGGGCAATGCTGGTTCATCGCCTCGGTCATCGTACCGAGGACGATCTCGGAGTGAATGAACCGGTGGGTGAACAGCGCGGTCAGCGCGAGGTGCGGCCCCGAGAGTATGGAGCCAATGGCGTACGACGGGTTGCGGCCCGTGTTGTTGTGGAGGTCCACCGCGAGCTCGGGCGTGCGCGCGGTCAGGGCGGCGAGTGCGGCCTGCGCGATCGTGCCGTCGAGGCCGTCCCACGGCGGGCGGAAGCAGCGGTTCAAATCGCGTCGCCCGGGGAGGAAGCGGTGTGACAGCCGCGGCGGTTGCCGCGCGGCGTCGACCGCGCCCACGAACATCAGCACGTCCGTCACCGGCCGGCGGCCCTCGCGCAACATTCGGTGGATCGCACGCACACCCGACGGCTCGTCGCCGTGCAGGGTTCCGCTGACCACGCGCACGCGGCTCGGATCATGTCCGTCGACCGCGAACACGGTCGGGCCGTCGAGCCCGTCGAGGAAGTCGTCGAGCTCGACCGGGACGGCCTCGGGACGAACCCCGGAGCGGACGTGAAGGCTTACGTCTGGGACCATGTGTGGACCGGCGCGCCGTCGAGCTGGCGAGCGAGGTACTCCTCGACCACGCGCGCCGGATCGCGCGACGTCGCGAGCAGCGCGCGTTGAAATGCGGCGCCGGTCTGGCCGGTGCGCGCACGGTCGGCGATGACGCCGAGTAGGTGATCGCTATCGCGCGAATCGACGCCATGATCGCGCAGGCCACGCGCGGCGACCGGGAGCAAGCGATCGATCAACGCCGGCGCCAAGATGGGTTCGGCGCGACGACCTGGCTCTGCCGGCCACAGCAGCGTCGAAGCAAGTCCGCGGCGCGCCGCCTCGTAGAAATTGCGACGAGCGTGAGTGAACGTGAACCCCGCGATCAGGCGATCGACGTCGGGCGCGAGCCCGAGCACCAGCCCGAGCAGGAACGCGGCGTTCGCAGCCATGTCGACAACGCTGGGCCCCGCAGGCAGCGCACGCAGCTCGATCCTCAGATGGCCACCGCCCACCGGGTCGAAGATCCCTCGGTTCCATGGCCACACGGTGCCGTTGTGCAGGCGTAGCTCCGCCAGCGAAGGCACGCCGCCGTCGGCGAGAGCGTGGATCGGATCCTCCTCGGTGCATATCGGCAACAACGCCTCGTGCAAGGCCACCACCTCGGCGAACAGCTCGTGGGCGGAGTGGCGCGCCCAGCCGTGGCCGAACGTGACGCGTGCGGGCCGCCAGTCGTCGTCGAGCGCGTCGAGCCGATCGTCGACCGACTGGCGGAACAGCGCGATCCGGGTCTCGTCCCACAATCGGCGGCCAAGAAACGTCGGCGCGTTCCCGGCGACCGCGAGCGCGATACCGGAGGCGATCTGAGACGCGTTGTAGGCCCGAGCGAACTCCGCCGGCGAGGTGCGCAGGTGGAGCTGGAATGAAGTGTTCGCACCCTCGAACACCACGTCGTCGGCGGAGACGTCGAGCACGTCCGCGCCCTCGATGTGCATGTGGAACGGCCCGCGGCGGAGACGTCGAAGCGCGTGCGATAGCGCGATGTAGCGATTGCGCGGCGTGATCACGTCGGGCGTGAGGTCGGTCTCGACGATGGTCGGCAGGATGCCGATCGCCAGCGCGCGCGCACCATGGTTTGCCGCCGCGCGCCGGACCTCCGCGAGCGCGGACTCCAGGTTGGCCGCGAGCGCGGCGAACGGGCGACCCGCGAGGGGCGAGGGTTCCGCGTTGATCTCGAGGTTGAACCGATCGATCTCGAGGGCGAGCCGCGGGTCGGAGCTCTCGCCCAACACCGCGGTGTTGACCAGCGCGGGTCGCGCCGCTCCGTCGATCAGCGCTAGCTCGAGCTCCGCCCCGATCGTGGCGGGTCCAACGCCGAACTGGTCGCGCGCGAGCAGGTGCTCGAGTGCCACGAGCGACGTGCGCAGGCGCTCGGCGAACCGAACGTGATCGCGGTCATCGAAGTCCGTGCGCAGGATCTCGATACCCATGGCTCATCTTACGCGCAGAGCCGGTCGATCGACGAGAGGTGCGGGCGGATGCAGCTGCGCCAACCTGGTAGTCTCGCGGGCATGCGAACCCCGATCGTGTTCGTGATTGGCCTGATCGCCTGCCAGTCAACCCCAGCGCCCGCACGGCCTACCGGTGACGGATCGAACGACACGGCTCCCACGATGGCGGCGGAGCTCGCCGAAAAGGTCCGGACGGTCCAACTCCACATGCACCTGCGGTTCGCCGCCGCCCGCCGGATCGAGCAGGCGATCGTGTTCGGGAACCTCGATCGCGCGCGCGGCGAGGCCAAGATCATCGCGGAGCTCGCCGAGCCCGACATCCTCCCGATGTGGCAGCCGTACATCGACGACGTCCGCGCCGCCGGGCAACAGGTCGTACTCTCCACGAGCCTGATCGCAGCGGCCAAGACGTCGGCGATCCTCGGCCACCAGTGCGCGAAGTGCCACACGCACACCGAGGCCAAAATCACGCTACCCACCGACAGTGCCCCGACCGATGGCGTTCGGCTCGCGAACGACATGGCCAGCCATCAGTGGGCGACCACCCGGATGTGGGAGGGGTTGTTGATTCCCTCCACCGAGCGATGGAACCAAGGCGCGACCACGCTCGCGCAGGCTCCACTCGCCATCGTTGCGGAGGCGGATCTACCGGCGGACCAGGGAGTGTCCGACGACATCGCACGGATCCGTCTGCTCGCTCGGCGCGCGCTAGAGGCCACCTCGATGAGCGACCGCAGCAACGTGTATGGTGAGTTGCTCGCGACCTGCGCTGGGTGTCACGCGACCATCCGCGATCGCTGAAGCCGATCAACCAAGTCGGATCGACACAACCGAACCCTGGGGCTAGGCCACTCCGATGATGGTGCCGTCGACCAGGTCGATGGTCTCGGCCAGCGGGTGCCGAGGCAGTCCGGGCATGCGCACGATGTCGCCGGTAAGGACGACCAAGAAGCCAGCACCCGCATTGATCTGTACCGCGCTCACGGTGATGTCGAAGTCCACCGGGCGCCCCGTGCGCCCTGGCTGATCGGACAAGGATGTGGCGGTCTTCGCGATGCAGACCGGAAGTCCCGCGAAGCCGAGGCACTCGACGGTGGTCAGGTCATCAGTTGCCGAGGGGGTGAACACGACGTCGCGTGCGCCGTACATCCGCCGAGCCACGGTCCGGATCTTGTCCTCGACCGGATCGCTCCAGGCGTAGAGGGAGCGGAACGGGACGCTCGCTTCCTCGGCATGTGCGATCACGGTGCGCGCGAGGTCGCTCGCTCCGGCTCCTCCTCGTGCGAAGTGATCGGTGACGGCGAACGGCACGCCAAGACGTGCGCAGTGCGCTCGGACGATCGCTGTCTCGGCCTCGGTGTCGGTCGCGTGGCGATTGAGTGCGATCACGGGTGGCTCGCCAAACGCGCGGATGTTGTCGACGTGTTTGTCCAGGTTCGGCAACCCGGCCTCGACGGCAGCCACGTTCTCCCGCCCGAGGTCGGCGAGCGCGACACCGCCGTGGTGCTTGAGCGCACGTACCGTCACGACGAGCACCACGGCCGCGGTGTCGAGGCCCGCGCTCGCACACTTGATGTCGAAGAACTTCTCGGCGCCGAGCTCGAAGCCAAAGCCTGCTTCGGTCACCACCCAGTCCGCGCGCTGGAGCGCCGTACGCGTCGCGATCACGCTCGAGCAACCGTGTGCGATGTTCGCGAATGGCCCACCGTGTACGAGCGCGGGCGTACCCTCGAGAGTGCGCACGAGATTCGGCTCGAGTGCATCGCGCAAGAGCGCGAGCATTGCGCCGGTCGCGCGGAGCTGGGCCGCGGTTACTGGCAGTCCCGCGTGGGTGAACGCGACGATCGTGCGGTCGATCCGAGCGCGCAGATCGTTGGCGTCGTGGGCGAGGCAGAGCATCGCCATCACCTCGGACGCGGCGGTGATGTCGAAGCCAGTCTCGCGCGGCGACGGGCCACCGTGGCCGACGATCACGTCGCGTAACACGCGATCGTTCAGATCGATCACGCGGCGCCAGACCACCCGACCAGGATCGATCCCGAGCGCATTGCCACTGTGGAGATGGTTGTCGATCAGCGCGGCGAGCAGGTTGTGCGCACTCGTGACCGCATGCAGATCGCCGGTGAAGTGTAAGTTGATCCGATCGGCAGGGACGAGCTGCGCCGCGCCGCCGCCCGTACCGCCGCCTTTCTTCCCAAACACGGGGCCGAGCGATGGCTCGCGCAGCGCGACACACGCTCGCTCGCCGATCCGCGCGAGGCCATCGGCGAGCCCGATGCTCGTCGTGGTCTTGCCCTCTCCCGCAGGCGTCGGGGTGATCGCTGAGACGAGGACCAGCCGTGCTTCGCTCGGGCGGTCGCGCGGACGTACGCGTGCACCCATCGACACTTTCGCGGCCCAATCGCCGTACCACGCGAGCTCGGATGTGTGGAGGCCGAGGCGTCGCGCGGCGGTTGCTATCGAGGTATCCGCCGGCTCCGTCTCCGCGTCGTCGCGCTCAGTCATGGATCCAGAGTGACATCTTTCACTTGCAGGTAGCCAACGGGCATCAACGGTCGAGGATCTCGCGCACGTGTACGAGTAGCTCGGTAGGGGAGAACGGTTTGGCGAGGAAGTCCACGCCGTCCTCGAGTACGCCGCGATGGACGATCGTGTTCTCCGTGTACCCCGACACGTAGAGCGTACGGATGTGTGGGAACTCCGCAGCCAGCGCTGCGGCGAGCTGCTTGCCGCTCATCCCTGGCATCACCACGTCGGTGATCAGCATCTTGAATCGGCCTTGTTGGCTCCGTGCCCAGGCGAGCCCATCGAGCGGCGTCTCTGCGGCATGGACGTCGTACCCCCCACGCTTGAGGGCTCGGACCAGCATCCGGCGTACGTGCTCGTCGTCCTCCACGACGAGCAGCCGCTCGACGCCGCCCGTCACTGTCGGCGGCGGCGCATCGGCGATCGTGCTCGCGTTCTCCGCGCGAGGCAGATAGAGCTTGAACGTGGTGCCGCTGCCGAGCTCGCTGTAGACCCAGACGTGCCCGCCGCTCTGCCGGATGATCCCGTAGACCATCGCGAGCCCGAGGCCGGTCCCCGCTCCCACATCTTTGGTGGTGAAGAACGGCTCGAAGATATGCGGCAGCACCGCGGCGGGGATGCCCTCGCCCGTATCACTAACGATGATCTGCACGTAGGGACCGGGCTTCACCTCGGCGTGCACGCCGGCGAAGCCGTCGTCGAGCACGATGTTGCGTGCCTCGATTGTGAGCCGTCCACCGTCAGGCATCGCGTCGCGTGCGTTGACGGCGAGATTCATGATCACCTGCTCGAGCTGGGACGGATCCGCGAAGATCGGCCACAGATCGTCGGCGACACGGGCCGTCAACTCCACCTGCTCGCCGATCACCCGACGCAGGAACTTCTCCTGGCTGGCGAGCAGCTGTTGGAGGGCAATGGACTGGGGACGGATCAGCCGTTTGCGTGCGAACGCGAGCAGCTGGTTGGTGAGCTCGCTCGCCCGGCCACCGGCACGCTTGATCTCTCGCACGTCGTCTCGCGAGGTCTCGGACAGACTCGGCTCTTCTTCGAGGAACGTCGCGCTCGCGAGAATCGTCGTGAGCAGGTTGTTGAAGTCGTGCGCCACACCGCCGGCCAGCCTGCCAATGCTCTCGAGCCGATGCGCCTGCTGGAGCTGCTCCTCGAGTCTGTGTTCGTTAGTGACGTCACGTGCGTTGAGCACCAAGGCGCCGACGCTCGGGTTGGTGAGCAGGTTGCGGGCATTGGCCGACAGCGTTCGCCAGCTCCCATCCCGGTGACGCACTCGAAACTCGATCGGCTCGGTGACGTTGGCGTGGGTCGCCGCGACGAGCGCGGTGAGCGCAGCGAACGTCCTCTCGCGATCCTCGGGATGCACCAGATCCTGGGGATCGAACGCGACGATCTCCTCGGGACGGTAGCCGAGCAGAGGGAGAACCGATGGCGAGGCGAACGTGAACCGGCCACGCGCGTCGGCGAGCACCAAGAGGTCGAGGCTGTGCTCGATCAACGCGCGGAAGCGCGCCTCGCTCGCCGCCAATTCGCGCTGCGCTTGGATCCGATCGGTCGCGTCGTTGACGATCGCCACGAACAACCGATCGGCTCCCGGCACGAGCTGCAGGTGGACCTCCACCGGGTAGGTCGATCCGTCTCGACGGCGATGGATGGTCTCGAACACCACTTTCTGCCTCGTGCCGTCGACCAGGGGCGCGACCAACGCGCGGAACGACTCGTGTGTGTGGTGTGGCTTGATATCGAGCGGGGTCCACGCGCGCATCTCGTCGAGCGTTGAGCCGAGGTTCGTCAGCGCGCCGTGGTTGACGTATTCGAACCGGAGATCGTGCTCTCGGAACAGGTAGATCTCGTTGAGGCTCTGATCGAGGATCGTCCACAACCGCTGGCGTTCCTGCTCCTTGAGGTGTGCCTCGGTGAGGTCCGTGACAAGCGCGACCGCCCCGAGATACGCTCCGCTCTCGTCGTGGAGGGGGTTCGTGGTCATTCGCGTCCACAGCGGCTGCCCGTCCTTGCGCCGGAACACGAACTCGTGGGCCTCCGCGATCCCATGTTTTCGCCGTTCGACGTTCGCGGTTGCGATCGCCCGCCCCTCGTCGTCCATCAAGTCGAACAGGGATCGGCCGATCAGCTCGTCGCGGGAGTATCCGAGCATGGTTGCCATGCTCTGGTTGAGGAACGTCGTACGGCTGTTCGCATCGATCAGCCAGACGCCCTCGAGCGTCGTTTCGACGATCCGTTCATACATCGTCGCTCGCGAGGAATCGGGCATGGTGATCAGCTCACGGGTCCTGCAATCCGCGACCAAGGAGACGAGGCGGGACCGGGCATGTCACGCTCGAACCACTCGGCACCGCCATCCCCGCCGCATCGTCATATCGATACATCGACCCTATCACTGTGTCGGGCGAACTACTGTAGCGAAGCACGTGGCTGCGAATCAGGTCGTGGCTCCACACGCGGCACGCTGTCGTCGGGCTGCAGCGTGAACTGGGTCCACGCACTGCCATCGAAGATGTGGATGCGATCGATGTTCGTCACGATCATCAGATCGTCGCGCACGGTGATGCGCGCTCTGGCGTAGGGCAGTCGCCGATAGTGGATCAAGGTACCGCAACGCGCTCCTGCCACAGCGTTCGCGCGAGTTCGCGGTGCTTCGCGAGCTGGCCGCAGGCCCCCACCGCCGCGTACAGCGTTTCGCACTGCGCCGCCAACGCGGGCGTCTCCAGCTCCATCGCGAGCGCGTCGGCCATCGCGGTGGCGAGGAGCGTCGGTTCGTTCGGCGTCGGTGCCCGCGATGGATCGTGGTGAAACGCCGCCGCGGTCACGACCTCAGCCGGGAGCCCCCAGAGCCCGAGGATCAGCCCGCCAGCGCGTCCGTGAAGGACCGGTGCGTTGGCCTCTGGTGGGCCCACGAGCAGCTCGCCGAGGTCGTGCAGGATGCCGGCGACGAACGCATCCCCGCTGGCCGCGGCGGGGGCCAGCTTGCGCGCGAGCGTCGCCACGAACAGGCTGTGCGTCGCGACCGCGGCCGCCGTGCTGCTGGCGCGGAACAGCTCCGCGCCCAGCAACAGCCCTCGGATCGTGTCGGTGCCGAGGAGCGCGACCGCCCGCTGGACCGCGGTGACGCGCTGGGCATCGGTGAAGAAGGCGGTATTGACGAGCTGCAGGAGCTTGGCGACGACCGCGGGATCGGTCTCGATCATGCGCACGATCTCGGGCATCGCCGCGCCGCGTGCGAGCGCCTCGTTGACCCGGAGGAACAGCTTGGGCGGCGTCGGCAGGCTCGCGAGCTCGGACGTTCGCGCCAGCAAGGCCGGATCGTCGACGAGGCTGCGCGCCCACGACACCCGCTCGATGTTCGAGCACAGCGCACGGAAGTCGCACGGCTTGGAGATCCACTGATGCACCGTGCGCACGGCCTGCAAGTCCTCGGCGATCGCGCTCTGGCCGGACAGCGCGAGCCGTGCGATGTGAGGGAACCGCTTGCGGACGCTGCCGAGCAGGGTCACGCCGTCCATCTCCGGCATGCTCAGGTCGGACACGATGATGTCGAAGTCCTGGGACTCGAGGAGGGCGAGCGCATCCTGACCGCTGTTGACGAAGCGCGCTTCCCACTTCGTCTTCGAGACGCGCACGACGCGATCGATCGACCGCAGAATGATCGGCTCGTCGTCGACGAACAACACCCTCGTCACGACGAGTCCTCGTTCGCCGCGATCGGGAGGCACAGGTGAAAGGTCGTGCCACTCCCCGGCTCGGTGTCGAAGGTCAAGGACCCACGATGAGCATCGATCACGATCGCACGCGCGATCGACAGTCCCTGCCCGGTCCCTTGGCCGATCGGCTTGGTCGTAAAGAACGGCTCGAACACCCGATCACGGTCCGCTGCGGAGATTCCCGGTCCCGTATCGGTGATGTCGACCGCTACGAAGTCGCCGTCCACGCGACTCGCGATCGTGATCCGGCCGCGTGGCCCGCCGCCGCCGCGTTTTTTTTGCACGGCTTGCGACGCGTTGATCAAGAGGTTCAGGATCGCGCAGCCGAGAGCATCGCCCTGGCCGTGCACCAGCGGGAGCTCGCCCAACTCGAGCACGACATCCGCGTCCTGCTTGTACCCGTTGCGGGCAAGCTCGACGGCCCCGCGGATCTGGCGATTCAGATCGACGGCGGTCTTCTGGGCCGAGCTCGGGTGAGCATAGTCGCCGACGCTGCGGACGATCTTGGTGATGCGCTCGACACCCTCGCTCGCGTCGGCGATCGCATCGGGGATCTCCGCCGCGATCTCGTCGAGAACGGTCGCGGTGTCCCCATCCACGGCCGTCGCCCGGAGCTGAGCGATCTGGGCCATCACTTGGGGGATTGCGACGCTCAAGAACTCGAGGCTTGACCGGATGTACTGCGTCGGTGTGTTGATCTCGTGCGCGATCCCAGCAGCGAGCCTTCCGAGCGCGTCGAACTTCTGCGTGCGCGTCAGCTCGACTTGCATCCGAGCGGTGACGTCGGTTGCGGCGCGAGCCTCGAGTGTCTGCACCCGATGGGCGAGCGCGCGTCCACGCCGCCACTTTTCGGACAAGCACGCCGCCAGCTGCCGCACTTCGATCGGGTCGAACGGCTTGTGTAGGATCACGAGCTGATCGGGTTTGGACAGCTTCGCCAGGATCTCGTCCCATGAGTGGTCGGAGTAGGCCGTGCACAGCACGATCTCGAGATCGGGCTGATGGCGCCACATCCGCGCGACCGTCTCGACCCCGTCGATCCCCGGCGGCATCTGGATGTCGACGAACGCGACAGCGAAAGGACTGTGCGCAGCGACTGCGGCCGAGACTTCGCGAACAGCGTCCTCGCCCTGCCGCAGGTAGCGCACCTTGTACCGCGACAAGACGGGCGCTGCCTCAGCGGCCGCCGGAGCACCCCCCATAGCGAGCTCGTCGCGCTCGCTCGACACTGATGCCGTGGGCTGACCGAGCAGGCGTGCGAAGTCGGAGAGGATGCTCTCGTGATCATCTACGACGAGGATCCGGTTCGGTGGTGCAGCCGACATCAGGCCCCATGCCCCCATGCCGTGATGCGGCGAGCAGCTGTTGGTCTGTCGAGCATCACCTCGATTACATCGGCCATCTTCGCAACCTCATCAGTCCCCTCGGGACGTAGGTAGTTGTGGCAGGAGCTCTCCCCGCGAGACGGCGATGGTCGTGACCCACCAATCGGTCGGCCGAGTGCCGTGGCCCGACCATGTGGGTGCCGAGCGCGTTGGCGTGATACTCGTGGACGTGGCCGCATGTATCGGGTGCTCGACGGAGCTCGACGACATCGTCTGTCCTCGGTGTAGCCCGTCCGTCGACGACACCGCGTTCGACGAGATCGAGCGCCACACGCTCTGGCACCGTGCGCGGTCGCATAAGCCGATCTCGGGACTGACGAAGATCGCGCTGATGGCCACCGGCATCTTTGGTGTGTTCGGGCTGCTACTACGAGAGGACACAGTAGGGCTCGCGCTATTCGGCCCGCTCACCGCCCTCACCGTTGTCGGCGCGATCTACGCGCAGACGCGTCCTTTGAGCTGTTTTCCGGGTGTCGTGCTCGCACGAGCGTATTCGAAGAGCCGCAACTCGAAGGGCATCTCGTCGACACAGGACTATCTCCACCTCCAGGTACGCGCGGGCGCGTTGTCGTTCATCGCCGACGAGAAGATCAGCGGTCTCAAGCCCGGCGACGCGGTGATCGCGTTCGCGCGCGGATCGCAGCTCGACGACGTGTGGCCCGTACCGATCGTCACCGCGCCGAACGCCACCGCGCCGATCTCCACGGCGCCGATCGCCACCGCGCCGGTCGCCACCGCGCCGGTCGCCACGGCGCCGATCGCTGCCGTGACGACGATGGAGCACGTGCCGACGCCGCCCACTCCGCCCACGCCGATCGTCGCGTCGACGTTCGCGGCGAGGCGCGAGGCCGACATCGAGAGCGCAGAAAAAACCCGCCTGCGGATCGATCATGCCGATGCGGCGCGCGTGCGCGAGACGGTGATCACGCGACCGTGGAAGCTCTACTTCGGGCCGCTGATGGTCGCCGGCGTCGGCATCCTGATGTTCCTGTGCATCCCGATCGCGGATGTTCTCGACGAGAACCCCGATGTCGAGGGCAAAGCGGCGCGCATGTCCATCATCTACATGGGCGGCGCCTGCGTTCTCGGCGTGTTCCTGCTATGGGCCGGTCTCCTCGCACGATCGATCCGCAACAAACCGATCGTGCGCACGCTGTGCGTCGCGTACGGGGAGCGTTTTACGAGCGACGGAAGTGCCACGCGCCGAGAGATCGCGATACTCGACGAGCACCAGCGTCTCGACGAGCTTCCGGTTTTCGACAAGGCGCTCGACGTTCCGATCGGAGAACCACTGATCTTGTTCGTCCACGACCGCCGCATCCTCGCTGCGATGCCCGTCGCAACCAGGTCTTCCATGACGATGACCGGCAGCTAGCGTCGCCCTCGGCCGCGGATCGAGCTCGAAGACCGAGAGTTGCCGCGTGCGATCGTAGCGTTCCCGGCGAGTTGGGGCAGCTTCGTTACCGACGCTTGCGATTCGCCGACGCCTCGGTGCGTGCGAGCCGGCGAGCGACGTCGGCGTCGATCCCGACGATGCGCTCGATCAATAGGTCGGACAGCACGCGGCGCCAGCGCGGATCTGCATCGGCGCGTGCGAGCGCCTCCGTGATCGGCGTCGTCGGGGCGAGATCGCCGAGCAGTGCGACCGCGCGTGCAGGTGCGAGCTGGGCGAGCGAATCGATCTCGTCGACCCGGAGCAGCGCCACGTGTGCGCTCGAGGGGTACGTTGACCGGCATCACGAACGTGATCGGTCCGGGCGGTGGCAGGTGCGCGGCGACGCGCTCGCCGAACTGCCGCATCATCGGCTCGAGCAGAGGACGCAGCACGAGCTTGCGCGTCTTCTCGGGCGCGCCGAGGAATGCCTTCACGACCTTCGCGAACGGAAGATCGATCCCGCGATCCGCCGCGCCCGTCACCTTGGCGGACAGCAGGGCGACGCGCTCTTCCGTGAGCCACGAGTCCCACTCCTTGAGTCGGAGCAGAGACTCCACCGCGGTCGCGCAGCGAATCACGTGATCGCGCAGTGTGGTCCCGTCGTCTTGAGCTTGATCCCCGCGCTGCCGCACAGACCCATGATCGATGTAACCGGAAGCTCGGTCCCCGACGTGCGTGACGCGTCGAGCACCTTCACGAGCGCGATCTGCCACCCGCGCGCACCGCGTCGCGCGCCTTCATGTACGTGTCGATCGGCTCGAGCCCGCGCACCTTCGATCCATCGCCGAAGCACAGATCGTGGATCCCGACGAAGAAATCGTCACGCGGACGTGGGCGGGGTCACGGGCAGACGAATATCGACGGCGAGGCCACCGAGAGACGCGCGGCCAAACTTGACGTCGCCTCCGTGGCGTTCGACGATCACGCACACGATCGAGAGGCCGAGGCCGTGACCGCCCGACGAGCGAGCGCGCGATGGATCGAGTCGCAACATGCGGCGGCCGAGTTGGGGGAGCTCGTCTTCGGGGACGCCGGCGCCGGAGTCTTCGATCGTGATGTGGTGATCGCCGTCGCACGTGGCGAGCGCGACGGCGACGGTTCCACCCGCAGCGTGGCGTGCGGCGTTGTCGAGCAGGTTCGTGACGACCTGATCGATGCGCAGAGGATCGACGGTGGCCGGCAACGAGGACCGCGAGTAGCGAACGGTGACCGACGGCGACGCGATGCGAATGCGCTCGACGACGCGCGAGACGATGTCGCCGAGGTCGCACGACTCGTGGTTCATGGGGAGTGCGGGATCTTCGAGGTGGGCGATCTCGCGGACGTCCGCGATCAGCCGTTCGAGGCGCGAGGTTTCGTTCTGGAGGTGATCGAGGAGGCGCGCGACGTCGGTGTCGGTGTTGGGGGTGCGCAGCGCGTGGGTAATCCCGAGGAGCGTGGTCGTGGGAGTGGCGAGCTCGTGCGCGAGGTCGGCGAACAGGCGGCGACGATCGAGGTCGGCTTCGCGGAGCGCGGTGACCGATTCCTCGAGAGCGCTGGCCATTCGCGTGAAGGCGTCGCGGACCTCGAGGAAATCAGAGCCCACGGTGAGAAGTGGGAGGCGTGTGGCAAAGTCGCCGGCCGACACGCCGGAGTACGCGGCGACGAGCGTGGTGGTCACGCTACGGACGATGTAGCGGCCGACGACATACACGATGAACACGGGTGGAGAGAGCACGAGCGCAAACGCCATGGTCCGGACCGCCAGCGACTGATCGATCGTGATCTGCGAAACCCAGAGCATCACGACCACGGTAACGAGCTGCGTGACTGCGGCGAGAAGCGCGAGCTTGCCCACGATCGAGAGCCACGCGCCCTTGACCTTCATGGGTCTCCGAGTCGATATCCCGCCCCGTGCACCGTGTGGATCGGCGCGGGCTCGAGTCCCGCACTCTCGAGCTTGCGACGCAAGCGCGTGATGTGACAGTCGACGTTGCGAGCGTAGCCGTCGTGCGTGGTGCCAAAGACTTCCTCGAGCAGTTGCTTGCGCGACAGCACGACGCCCGGCTCCGCGCAGAGGCGCGAGAGGACAGCGAGCTCGGTCGGCGTCAGCGTGATCGGTTTGCCGCGAACGGTGGCGCGGCGCGCTTGCTGGTCGATCGCGATGTCGTTCCACGATGTGACGGGGTTCGCGCGCGCGGGCTGCGTATCGCGCAAGCGCCGGATCAGTGCGGCGAGACGCGCGAGAAGGATCGGAGGTGCGAACGGCTTCACGACGTAGTCGTCCGCGCCGGCATCGAGGCCAATGACCATGTCGGCTTCGCTGCCGCGCGCGGTGACCATCACGACGCCCGGGCTCGGATCGAATTGCGAGCGAAGTGCGCGACAGACCTCGAGGCCGGGTAGCTTCGGCAGCATGAGATCGAGCACGACGACCGCCGGGCGTTCGCGGCGTGCGGCTTCGAGCGCCGCCTCGCCATCGGCGACGGCTTCGACGTCGTAGCCCGCCCGCGCGAGATGTCCCGCGGTCACTTCGCGGAGCGCATCGTCATCCTCCACTAACAGGACGCGTTCACCCACGTTGCAAGGGTACGTCAAGTTCGCGAGCGCAGGACGTCACGAATGCTCCCGCAGAGGGGTGAGGTCTCGATGTGGCTCGACCTCCACGGCGATCGAGCTCACGGTCGGCCATAGCGTCGCCAAGTTTCAGTAGCGCTTGCAGCGGCGTGATCGGTCATGGGTCGCCGGTCAGCACGGTGATCGATGCCATTCCTCCCGCGCGATTCGACGTGAGGACGAGATCGGGAGCCAGGTCGTTGTTGTAGTCCCCCACGTTGATATGCGTCACCGACGATGGGATCTCGAATGTGACGGGTGGCTCGAAGGTCGCGTCCGCACGACCGCGTAGCACGAGGAGGTTCCAGTTGTTGAGCGATCCGCTGACCAGGATCGCGTCGTCCTTGCCGTCGTTGTCGAGGTCTTCGCAGGCGACGTCGGCGAGCATGTTGTCGATGTCTTGCCGCGGCGTGACCTCGTAGGTGGCGGAGGAGGTCCAGCGCAAGCTACCCACCCGCCCCGGCAGGCCGGCGGATTTGATCGTGTAGACGAACTCGCTATTGCTATCGCCATCGACGTTGCAGGCGACGACGGCGTCGGTCGCTTGCATGAACGGGGACATACTGCTCCCGCTGTTGAAGATGCTGACACCGAACATTTGCGCAATCGCGATCTCCTCCGTGCCGTCGTTGTCGGTGTCCCCGATTGCGATGTCCCGCCCGCCGCTAATGCCAAAGCCGGAGCCTACCGGCGTGGGTACGAGTCCGTTACTGGGGAGCCCAAAGATCCTCAGCATGGTCGAGGACACGATGGCGATCGACCTGGGGGTGCGCCCGATCGCGACTCCAGGCACGGCAGCCATCTCGGTCACCGCCGACGAGGCGAGTCCCCACACGTTGCTCTGGTTGTTCCAGCGGTAGATCTCGATGTTTCCGCTCGTGTTGTGATTGACCAGCTCGGGAACGGTGTCGCCGTCGAGGTCCTCGCCCCGGAACGTCAACATGCCGTTCACCTGCGGTCCAACCCTGGTGGTGGTCTCGAACCCGCCGTCGTTGAGGCGGAACCCGTAGTTGGTGGACGTTGCGAACACGAGGTCCTTCACGCCGTTGCCGTTGGCATCGATGAACTGCGCGTCGAAGATGTTGGAGTCCGTGTCGTACTGCACGGGGGCCGCGAAGCAGATCTCGCCTATGTCACGGGTCATGTTCCCGCAGGTCGCCGTGTTGAGGTCGGGACGCATCCCGTCGTCGATGTCACCATCCGATGGCGAGCACGTGGAGCCTTCGATGGCGCATCGACCGTTCGAGCAGTCATACCCGTTCGGGCACTTCTCGTTCGTCGCGCACCGGAGCGAACACGTGTCGAACGACGGCGAGTAGCAACCTCCGAGGAGGAGCACGAACAGCAGCCCACCACGAACGCACATGATAGTGATGGTACCAGGCAGCGAGGCGGGTGGTCGGCGATCGACGTCTGCCAGGAACTCGTTTCGCCACATCTTTCGGGGCTTCGCCCGAGGAGACGTTGCGGCGGAATCGCGGCTAGTCGTCTAGCTCCGGAGGTTGCGAGCACTGGACGTACACCTCGTCCACCAGATTGCTCTGCGCGAGCTTCGAGACGAGCTCGATCCCGACGACGACGCTGAACGAGAAGGCGCTATCGCGTTCACGCCCGACGTACGCGCCGTTGCCGCCGCACGACTCGACGAGCCGGCGTAGCGTATGGAGCGAGACCTTGGCTCGCACGTGGACGCTGCGTTGCGAGGGCGTGCAGTGCGTATCCTCGAGGGCGAACGACGCATGGATCTTCTTGCGGAGCGGCTCGGGGAATCTCTTGCGGTCCTTGTACGCGACGAAGCCCGCGCACGAGACCGGCGCCGGGCTCGCGATCTGGCGTAGCAACTCGCGCTCCGCGATCGCGGTGCCGTCGTAGTCGACAGGCTCGGCGCGGCGGCGCAGCCACCACTCGTTCGTCGGCCCGGTCTTCGCTTCGATATCGGTGGCGAGAAGGTACTCGGCGGCGTGGAAGTAGATCTCGGCCTTCGAGCTCGGCAGCGTCACCATCGCCGGCTCGTCTCGATCGAGCCGGCCCGAGCGACCGACGCCACCGATCACGATCGCGTTCGCGTAGGTCTCGAGCACGCGCGCGACGAGCTCGCACGCGGATTCGCAGTGGCGCCCGACGAGCACGGCGATCGGCGTCTTCACGGTGGGCCCGGTGCGCGCCGGCCCGACGAGTGGCGTCCAGTGCGCGCGATCGCGGCCCTCCTTCAGGTAGCGCGCGTCGTACGCGGCGACGTACGGATCGAGCTGCGCGGGCCGGCGGATCTCGCGCAGCGGTGCGAGGTCGGGGCGCCCGGTGATCGTCTTCAACCACGGCAGCAGCGGCCGCGGATCGCCGCCGAACGCTCCGCGCATGTCGACGATGATGCCGGGCGCGTTCGCGACCTTCGCGAGCTCGCCGGCGAGCGTGGCCCACGCCGGATTCGCGCCGTCCGAGAGGTCGCGCACGACGAGCCGCACGAGCTTCGACGGCAGCACGCCGACCTCGAACGGCGGCAACGTGCTCGGCGAACGCGCGACGAAGTCGACATCGCACTGGCGCGGCAGGCCGGCCGCTCGCACGCAGTACTCGAGCCGGCCCGCCGGGTGGTAGAACGCGTTCAGCACGGAGTCGACCGAGTAGGGGGCGAGCTGGTGCAGCCGTCCGAGGTCCGTAAGGTGCTGGACGCCCGCGCGATGCTCCTCGGTGCGCGGCACGAAGTAGAGCCCGATCACCTTCGCGAGCGCCGCGACGTCATCGATGATCTCCTGCTTGGAGAGCCTTCGCTGGCGGTGCTGCTCCATCACCTTCTTCTGCTCGTTCCACGACTTCTCCACGACCCTCTGCGAGGTGGAGAGCGGACCCGGCGGCGTTCCGCCGAGCGAGCACAACGCGGCCACCACGACGAGCCAGCGAGCCATGCCGCAGCCTAACACCCGAATCGGCAGCCGGCCGTTCGTTCGATCGAACCCGCCGACCCTCGACACGGCGCGGACATCGAGGGCGGGACGCATCTCGTGAGAAGCTCGAGCCTCGCGCGATGAAGGGGCCGAACGTGCTGTCGCGAGTAGCCGCGATCGACAATGCCGTCCCGGGGCGTGTGATCAAAGACCTCAGGGCAGCGATCACGAGCTCGCAGGCGATGAAGACGAGCGACGCGGGAACCTACTGGTACGCGCTCGACACTTCGCCTCGCGTGCTGTTCGAGCACGTCATCCACCATCTGCGTGATCTCGTCCCGGGAGGGCACGAGTTCGTCGGGGCCGAATGGTGGTTCCGTGCGACGACGACAGACACGGGATTCCCGTTCCACTTCGATCGCGACGAAGGAGTTCGCGGCTCGGTCGTGTCGCCGGGGATGGCCTCCATCCTCTACGCGAGCCATGCGGGAGGACCGACGGTGATCGTCGCCGCGACGCCGTCGCGGCGAGCCGCGCCGCGTGTGGGAATCGCCGTGCATCCGCGGCCGGGACGGTTCGTCATGTTTCCGGGCACGCTCCTCCACGGCGTCGTGCCGGCGCGTGCGAGCCGATGGCCACGCGTCACGATGCTCGTCAACTGGTGGCGATCGGTGCCGACACTCGAGCGCGCGACAGCGCACCTCGACCCGCCGCGCCGCCGCTGGCGCCTGGTCCACGACGGCGCGAAGACACCCGCGGTGAAGCTCGAGTCCTTCGATCCGACCCGGCTGCTGTCCAAGGCGGCGTGGCGCGACCTGATCTCGAAGCAAGCGACGTACCGGTAGCCAGCCTCCTGTCCCCGCGAAGCCGCTTCCCGCGGTCACCTGGGTGCGAAGGAGCGGCACGTGGTTCGGTGTCGATTCGCAGCTCGGCCAGCGCGGTTTCGAGGCGATCGCGAGTCTCCCCGTCGAGCTCTGGCGGATCTTCCGTGTGCGTCGAGCAGGAAGGAGTACCATCCCGGACTCGATGATTCGAAAATACAGCGGCGACAAGAAGAGCATCGAAGCGCGGAGCGACAACAACGGTCGCACGTGGTCCGTGAAGCTCTTCGACACGGGACGACTCACGGAATACACCGGCGGAACGACGGCCGAGGTCGACGCCTTGGCGGCGAAGCACCAGATGAAGCTCACCAAGTAGGAACCATTCGCGGGAGCGCGCGGCTATCGACAGCCGCGCGTATCGTGCGTCGGGCACTGGCGTACCATCTGGATGCTGCGAACACCGCCCCGGGTCACGGCGATCGCCAGATCGGTGACCCCATCGCCGTCGTAATCACCAGGTGTGATCGCGGCCGGCGTGCCATCAAGCTCCACGATCGGCGTTGCCTCGCGACCGCCGTCGACGATCCGATACAGCGCGGGGCCGACCTCGGTGGTTTGTTGGCATGTGGAGATCGTGGTCGTGCCGATGCGCGCCACGTCGAAGCAGCCTACGAGCTCTACCGGCAAGAGCTCGCCTCCGATCGAACACGCAGCTCCACCCGACACGTCGAACACGCGCACGCGGCCGATGCCGGCGTCGGACGCCGCGAGCTCGTCGAACCCATCTCCATCGAGATCCACGGCGTGGAGCGTGGTCATGTTCCCCGGTGGCGATGCGGTGCACTGCACGCCGGTGTTGGTGAACGCGGCCAGACCGGACCTCGTGCGGACCGCGATGAGCGGCGCTGATTCGGTCCTGAGCACCGTGCCAGGCTCGGTCGGATCGACCTCGATTCCGTTGAGAGGAAAGCTGGCGAACTGAGATTCGAGGTCATACGTAATGAGCTCGCTCGACGTCCCGACCCCACGGACCGCCGCGGCGCTGACGGTGGTGCCGTCGAGCCGGCCCACAGCGAGCGTACCGATCGTCGGCCGCTGCGGGCTCGGGAACCGCGGCATGGTCAGAACTCGCGACGCATCGCCGATCAGCACACCCGCCGTCGTCTGCGTGGTCATGGTCTCCGGAACGACGATGGTGCGAGCGACGAAGAGATCGTCGATTCCATCGCGCCCGCGTGTGGTGTTACCCCAGCCGAACCGATGCAGCGCCGCGATCGAGATCGAGAGGTGAAACTCGCTGTTCGGTCGGGGCGTCGAGACCTCGCCGTCGGCTCGGCCGTACAGGATCGAGATGCGCTCTCCGTTGGCGCGCGTCTCGACGAGCGCGACGTCTCCATGTCCGTCGCCATCGAAGTCACCCGGCTGCAACGCAGTCACTTTAAACGCGGTATCTACTTCATAGATGCCGAGCTCGTTCGTCGTGCCGCCGCGAACGATCTCGAGGTTCGGCCGTTCGCGTAGCGCCGCGACGACGTCACCGAAGCCGTCGCGGTTCAGGTCGGTGACCGTCGCACGGATCCATCGCCTTGCGGTCAGGGCGGGTGCTGCAGGGACCAACCTGTTCCCTACGGTGATCTCGTACACACCGTTCTCGAGAACGAGCTCGTCACGACCGCCGGCGATGATCGATCCGGCCGTGAGAAGGCGTGTCGCGACGGTGAGCGTGCCGTCCACAAACGACGTCGGGGTTGTCGCGAAGGTGCAGCCCGCGCCGCTCGCATCCACGTACTCCACAATTGTGGTTCCGGCGGAAAGCGAGCTGCGCGCGGTCACGATCTCCTCGCAACCATCTGCGTCGGTGTCCCCCAGCACCAACGACATCGGCGGCGCGCTATTTACGAACGACCTCGTGAGGACGAAGTCGCGGTAGGCACAGACGAGCCAGCGGTCTGGATCGCCGATGCCCGCGGCGATCACCAACATGCGGCCGTCTCGACTGACCGCCGTGTCGAGCACGAGAGCGTTCTGGGTCGTACATGCGGCCAGGTCCAGACCGGCGACCACGCCCGGAAGGTCCGCGCGCTTCACGGTGATCGGGCGCTGAAGAGCGTTGGAGACCTCGATCACCACGTCACCGAGCATCGGATCCGGATCGACGAGCACCGCCGGGATCTTGTCTTTCACATCGACGGCGAGCACCCCATCGATCTTCGGCCTGAACGTGTCGTCATCGGAGACTAGGAGCGCGATTCCGTCCGTGGGGACCGCGAGTGTGATCGGCGAGCGGTTCATGTTCGTTACGTCTCGCTCGAAGAGGACGGGCGGGCTGTCCGAGTTCGGGATGTCCTGCGTGAACCCGCCCGTCAGCGGCGAAGCCGACGATCCATAGAGCACGGCGATCTGGGTCGCGCTCGTTCCGACGAGGTCGTCGATCCCATCGGCGTCGAAGTCACCGCTCCGCATCGAACTGACATCGAACAGCTGCGGGGTACCGACGAGTATGAACATACCCGAGGGTGCACGGCACACGTTGTCCGAGCCGCAGGTCTGCCCCTCCGCGCACGCGCCCTCGTTACACGCGATCTCGCACGTGAGCGTGCAGCTCGCGCTTCCGTCGCACGCTTCGCCGAGGTCTGCCTCGACGATGCCGTTCCCGCACACGCCCAGGTCGGGTAGCTCGGTGCATGCGGCGGCGAGTGCCACCACGATCGTGATCGCGACCGGTACTCTCACAGCGGCCCTCCGTACGAAACGCCGATCCCATCGCCGAACACCATGGGCGTGACCGTATGCCGAAGCTCCGACGGCTCGGGCAGATCGGCGTAGTAGAGCCATGCGGCGATCCCGGCGACGGCGAGGCTCGCTCCGCCAAGAACGAAGCTCGTCGTGCGGAAGCGATCGCGACGCCCGCGCAGCTGCTCGTAGCGCGCCGCTTGGCCCGTGGTCAGCGGCGTCGTCGAGTCACGCAGGTCTGTGGCCGACGAGCCGGCGGAGATCGCGACGATCGTGGTGACCAGTGTGCCGGCGAGGAGCGCCCCGCTACCGGCAGCGACCCACTTCACCGCGCGGCGGCGCTGCGTCGGCTGCAGCGGAACATCGACGGTGCGCTCTTCGCCGGGAGATAGATCCAGCTCGCGCACCACGGGCTCCCGGCCGCGCGCGTACACGGTCAGCGTTCGCTTGCCGGGCATGACCGTGGTGCCGAGCTCGCGCCCATCGATCAACACGTTCGCATCACCTGCGTTCACCGTCAGCGTTGCCGGTCGCGGTCGCAGCTCGAGCGGGACGGTCACTTGTCGGTTCGCGACGACGACCTTGCGCTGCTCGGGGAAGTAGCCATCGGCGCTGACCGCGACGACATGCTCTCCCGGCTCGACATCGAACGACGTGAAGCGATCGGCAGGTTTGCCATCGACCGTGATCAGCGCATTCTCGAGCGCGACGAGGACGTAGATCGAGGACTGCTGCTTCTCGACCACCGTGACCTTCGTGCCTGAAGCGTCGAGGCGGCTGGATACGTCGCGCAACCGTTCGAGGTGCGCCAGTGCATCGCGGCGCTTGCCGCCGGCCTGGACGGCCGTGACGTACGCCTCGAACAATTCGATGGCGCGTTTGAGGTGCATCGGATCACGATCGACCTGGTACTGCAACCGATGCGCTTGCGCCGCCGAGAACGCGATCTCGGGCGCCTTGAACAGCTCGTAGGCGCGATCGAAGCTATTCGCTGCGGCGTCGAACCGATTGGCCTTGTAGGCGCTCGCACCGATCCGGAAGAGCTGCTCGGCGCTCGCCTTGTCGTCGGCGCGCGCCGTACCCATCACACCCACCAGCAACAGGATCGCGAGGAGTTTCATCGGGGAAACGTGAGGATATCCTGAGTCGGCTCCCCACTCTCGCGCGGATCGACACTGCTCGACCGGGGCCGGAGCTTGACCGCGATCTCGCGGTCGCGGTCCGGCACGATGGACACGGAGAGCGATCGGTACCCGTCGCGGCTGAGCACGAGGATCACGGCGTCGGTGCCTCGTGGTACCTCGATCCGCGGGACCACGCCGAACAGCTCTCCACGTGCGCGAACCTCGGTACTCGCCGGTGCGCCGGCAATCGTGATGGTGACGACCTCCCTTGCCGGACTCGCGTCGCTTGCATCGGGCGGCGGCGCCTCGGCGATGACGAGTGCATCGACAACCGTCGTCACGACCGGAGCCGCATCGATGGGCGAATCCACCGACGCCTGCGAGCCGGATCTGCCAGCCAGGATCACGGCCGTGACCGCGGCGACGGAGGCAACCGCGGCCAACGCGAACAACCACCGGTATCTGGGGCGGGCGGGCGCCGATGGCGCAGCAACCTGCGCAGGTGGCGTCGCCGATCGCTGCGACCGAACGGGAACCGCGCGTACCGTCGGTTCGGAAGCGGTCGCGTTGAACGTCGGTGTGACCGCAGCCATCGCCGCCGTCGCGGCCGCGCCGTTCGTCGATTCGAGCTCGAGCACGCGCGGATCTGCGAGCGCCTCGACCACCGCCTGTGCATCGGGGAAGCGGTCCTCCGGAGCCTTTGCCAGCATGCGCTCGACCACCGCTTGCAACGCGGGCGATGCGAACGGACATCGCGTGTTCAGCGGGGGCGCCGGTTCGTACATGTGCATCGCGATGAGTGCACCGAGCCCGGTGCTCGAGAACGGTGGCGATCCCGTCAACATCGCGTACAGCACGCAGCCAAGCGAGTACAGATCGCTCCGTGCATCGAGCTCGCGCACGCCTTCGCCTTGCTCGGGCGACATGTAGTGCGGTGTTCCGAGCAGCGCACCAGAGACGGTCTTGACGTTGTTCGCGAGCTCTCCGACGAGCTTCGCGATCCCGAAGTCGACGAGCTTCACCCGGTCGCCCGCGACAACGATCACGTTCTCGGGTTTGAGATCGCGATGTACGATCTGGACTGCGTGGACAGCCGACAATGCCTCGGCGATCTGGCGCGCGTAGTCGACGGCCTTGCGAACGGGCAGTGGTCCCTGTGCGAGTAACAGCGCGAGCGAGCTCCCTTCGAGGAGCTCCATGGCGATGTACGCCCGACCATCGCTCGCGCGTCCGATGTCATACACCCGGACCACGCCCGGGTGGTCGATTGCCATCGCTGCGCGACCCTCATTAAAGAATCGATCGACGCTGCTTTCAGGGTTGGCGAGCAGCTTGATCGCGGCTGGCTTGCCCAGCACGCGATGCCGCGCGACGTACACGACGCCCATTCCACCGCGTCCGAGCTCGCGCTCGATGACGTAGTTGCCGACCATGAGTTGGGCCGTCGCCACCGACGATGAAGAGTAGCACCGTTGCGCGAGCCGGCCGAAACGGAAACGCCGTTCGGGGATGGGCGCGGTACGCTAGAGTACGTGCCTTCTGCGGCGGAACGATCATGATCTGCTGGCACCCGGCGACAACTTGCGCCGTCGCGATCGCGGCCCTGATCGGCGGGTGCGGGCGGGTCTCGTTCACCGAGCTACGAGCACGCGATAGCGCCGTCGACGCGATCGATGGGGGGCCCGCCGAGCCGATCGCATGGTTTACGTTCGACGATGACAGCATGGAAAGCGTCGCCCGCGACCGCAGCGGCAACGGTCTCGACGCGACGTGCACCTTCGCGACATGTCCGGTGCGGGTCGCCGGGCCTCAGGGGTTGGGGTTGGCGCGGAGTTTCGACGGAAGTCATGCGTTCTTGCTGGCATCACCGCTGCTCCGAGGTGAGGCCGGCTTCACGGTCTTCGCGTGGTTCCAATGGCAAGGTGGGACAACGGCACTCGCGAAGCCCCAGCTCGCCGGCGTCGGTGCGACGTGGGAGGTCGTGATCAACG
>JBJXGN010000214.1:0-8147 GCA_046160585.1 Kofleriaceae bacterium | reverse complement strand
TTGCCAGCGTCGACAGGACGACGATCTCGAGGCTGCCGTTCTCCTCGATGCGCAGGCTGCCTACACGCACCAGCCGGGGCATCGACACCGTGGTCGTGTCCTGGTTCGCCGCGATCACGATACTTCGCGCCGCGCCGAGCTGCGGCAGGTACACGCCGGTGACCGACGAGTTGCTCTGCACGGTCAGCTCCCCCACCTCGCGCAGCGCGGGGAACGAAACGTGATCGAGCGCGAGCGTCGGTCCGACGGCGAGCGTGTCGACGCGCTCGAGCGTGGCCAGCGGCGCGAGATCGAGCGGCATGCCCGTGCGGATCGTCAGCTGCGTGAGCGTCACACACGTCGCGAGCCGATCGACATCGTCTTGGCTCGCGACCGTGACCGTTGCATCGCGCGGACACGTCGTCGTCGCCGGGTTCTGCGCGCCACCACACGCGGCGAGCAGCGCGAACACCGGGGACGGGCCGTGCGAGAACCGGGGCCTCGGCGCGCTACTTCGTGATCGGAACATCGATGACCTCGCCGTTGCACGCGCACACGTAGCGGCGCAGTGTCTCGGAGAAGCCGAGGTACAACGCGTCCGCGATCAGTGCGTGGCCGATCGAGACCTCGATGATCTCCGGGATCGCGCGCGCGATCAGCGGGAGGTTCCGCAGATCGAGATCATGGCCTGCGTTGACCTTCATGCCGGCGGCCTCCGCAGCTTTCGCCGTCGCTCGCAGACGCTCGAGCTCGACCCCGACAGCTGGGGTCAACCCGGCGGTCTTGGTATCGGGTGTGAAGCTCTGGGTGTCCCACGAGGCTGCGTACGGCTCGGTATAGAGCTCGACGCGGTCGACGCCGGTCGCGGCCGCTGCGGCCATCGCCTCGGGCGCGCAGTCCATGAACATCGCGGTACGGATGCCGTGCTTCTTCAAGCGCTCGATGATCGGCGCGACGAGGTCGTGCTGACGCGGCACATCCCAGCCGTGATCGCTCGTGATCTCTCCGGGCTTCACGGGCACGAGCGTGAACTGCGTGACCTTCTGCTCGATCGCGAGCGCGATCAGCTCCTCGCGGTCATCGCCCTCGAGGTTGAACTCGGCGCCGCGCCGTTCGCACAGCGCGCGCAACAGGCGCACGTCGTCGGCGCGCGTGTGGCGGTTGTCGGCGCGCCAGTGAAGCGTGAGGCCGTACGCACCGCCGTCGAGGCACGCCGTGCCCGCGACCACGGGCGATGGATTCGTCGCACCGCGCGAGTTGCGAAGCAAGGCGACCTTGTTGAGGTTGACCGAAAGGCTTACCGCCACGGGCGAGTCTTACCGCAATGCCGCGAGCTGGCCTAGGGACAGCGTTCGCCCCGTCGCAGGGACAAGCGAGTCCTAGAACTCGAGCGCGCCGCCGAGCCCACCGCCGAAGTTCGCGGCGCCGTCGCGCGCCCCGTACGACATCTGTCCCTTCACGGTGAAGCGCTTCTCGATGCGATACGTCAGGTCGTACGCGATGTAGAGCCCGTTCGGATCGATCGATACTCCCGGCAGATCCGTGCGCACGATCGACGCGCCCATGAGCAGGGGCGGCGCGGTGTCCCACTGCAAGCGTACCCACCCCGTGCCGCCAAGGTCGCCGAACAACTCGCCGCCGACGGAGACGTTCGATCGCCACGGCTTGCCGAACGTGATCACGCCGCGCGCGCCCTGATCGAAACCGTCGTGGCTCACGCCCAGATCGACGCGCAGGTCGAGGAAGACCGAGCGATGCGGCCTCACGCGGATCTCCCCGAAGCCGTAACGCGTCGCACGCCGTACATCGATGTCGTCGTTGACGTCGCTGTACACGGGTGTGCGCCCCTCGATCGCGCCAAAGCCGAACGCGATGTGATGAAGGTAGCGAAGCACGTGATACGTGAACGTCGTCTCGCCGCGGATAAACTGGTCCTTGTATCCGTAGCGGTTGCCGAAGTTGTGCCCGGCGATATCGAAGCTGACCGAGTTGCGATGACCGGCGAGGCGATCGAGATCGATCTCCTCGAGCCGATCGACCTCCGCGGGATCGACGCGCACGACGTGCGGATTCGCCGCCGACGCGAAGTGCGCGACCTCGACGCCGCTCGTGTCTTTGCCGTGGATGAAGTACTCGAGCCCGGGTGGGCGGGGTGCGGGGAGCGTCGCGAACCAACCCCCGGCGCTCGAGCGCTCGAACTGGACCGAGATCCACTCCTTCTCGCCGATCGGTCGCCACGACGCGGCGAGCGCCTCCGCGAACGGTGCGTCGATCATTGCCTCGAGCTCGACATCCTTGCCGAGCACCGTGGACACGGGAGCGATATGCACGACCAGCGACCGCGGTGCGGTCTCGGACGCTGCGGCAACGTCCTTGGGCGCAGGTCCCAAGGGTGCACCGGGCTGTGCACGGACCGGCGTCACTCCGTAGATGATCAGCGCCGCGACGAGTGTGTGCTTGATGTTCATGTTCTTCGCACTCCCTTGTCACCAGTCGAAGTTCATCGCGAGTCCGCCGGACACGCCGCTGTGGTCGATGTCGCGTGCCTGGTACGACAAGCGAATGGAGGGATAGAACCAGCTGAGCTTCCGGAACCCGACATCGCCGATCAGGCGCACGCCGAAGTCCTCGGGCAGTGGCTGGTCGGTCACCTGCACGGTGAGCTGCACGGGTACGACGGCGTTCGGCAGCCAGTGATACGCGGCCTCGAGCAACGTGCCGACGCCGTCGGTGAAGCTCCCGCCGATCACGAGATTCGTTCCGACTTCCTCGCCGAAGCGCACGCGTGCGCGGGCACCGAAACCGGTCTCGAAGCGACAACCGGTCGGATCGTCCGTGTTGCGGCAGCGACCCGCCGCGGGTCCCATCGTGTCGTCGGTCGCGAGCAGGCCCGCTTGTGGGCGGATCATCAGCGCGACGTTGGGCCGCAGCCGGAACTCGAGCTCCGTGTACACGTACGTGAAGTCGACGCGCTTGCAGCGATAGTTGCCAGCGCTGTCGATGCAGCGGTTCTCCATATCGGCGTCGATGATGTCCTTCGGCCCGCCGATGCCCGACAGCGTCCCGAAGCCGAGGCGCACGGCGTAGATTGGCTCGATGAAGCGATACGTGAAGTCGAGCTCCGCCTGGTAGTACTGGTCGAAGCCGTCGGCAAACCCACCGTCGAAGTCGACGTAGTCGACGTGCAAGTCGATGTGCGAGCGGCCTTCCTGGATCGCTTCCTCCTCGACGTTCGCGTCGATCTCGATCGACTGCGGCGCCTGCTGCGAGCCGAGCACCGGGCCCACCTCGGCATCCGCGTCGCGGCCGATCGCCTCGACGTACCAACCCATGGTGCCCGCCTTGACGGCGTTTCCATCGATGGTACCGCGCAGGTATGCGTCACCGTCAGCGACGAGGTCGATCCGGCGATAGCCCGGCTCGCCCTCGGGCTTCACGTACAGCCACGCCTGCTTGATCGCGCTCGGCATGCGGACGAGGAACGCGAGCTGGATCGGCCGGCCCGGCACCGCACGCGGCAACGACGCGACCGCGAGGATGGCGCCGCGATCGATCGACCTCCACGCTCCCTCCGGGAGCGCTGCGTGCTCGACGTTCGTCGAGCTTGCCGCCGACGTCTTCGCGAGCTCGTCGGCGAGGTGCGCGATGCGCGGATTGCGATCGCGACCGTCCATGCTGCGCGCGCGTGCGAGTGCCTCGTCGCGCGCGCGGATCTGCGCCTCGAGGCTCGCGATCTCGTTGACGATGAGCTTGGTGTACGGTGACTTCGGATCCTCCCTGAGGAGCTTCTGCCAGCGAGCGATGCGATCCTCGGGCGAGCGAGAGAGAGTCTCCTTCCACGCGTTGCCCGCGATGCCGACGTGGTCGACGCCGGGTGTCCCCGGATTCGAAGGCGTATGGACGCCCGGATCCGTGTCGGGACCGAGCTTGCTCGCCTCGACCTGCGCGACCCACGGATCGACGAACGTCCGCTTCGCGGACACGAGCCGGACCGTGTCACCGGCGAGGACACGCTTCGCGAGCGAGGCATCCGCGCGGGCGACGCTCAGGCGATCACCACTCTTGACGACGACGAGCGTGCCGAGCGCGAACCGGTCGCGCAGCGTGGCGCCGGTGCGCGGATCCTTCGCCACGATCTCGTGGAGCAGCTCGACCTCCATGCCCGTGCCGACGCCGTCCTTGGCGCCGAGGTCGATGTAGATGTCCGCGCCGTCGACGGCGAGCACGGTCGGCTCCGCGACCGCGAGCGCCGGCAAGAGACACACGACGACGCTGATGAGGATGTGCTTCATCATGGTGGCTCCTTAGAAGTCCACGAGGGCGTTGAGGCCGCCGGTGAACCCGGCAACTTCCTGGTTGCGCGCGGCATAGCCCACACGAACACCGGCGCGGAACCCGCCGCCGATGTATCGCGCGACGTCGTAGTAGAGGCGCACACCGGCCGCGCGATTTTCGTCGGGGATCTGCGAGATCTCGACGGTCGCCGCCATCGGCGTATTCGGGACCGTGCCCCACCCCAGGCGAAAGAAGCCGCTGGTGCCGACATCCGCGAGGTGTTCGACGCCCATCGCGATGTGGCTGGCGTCGCGCACACCGAGGCGACCTTCGACGCGACCGCCCAGCGCAAAGCCCTGCTCGGTCGCCATCACCATCACGCGACCGTCGACGCGCACGCCTTCGACGACACCGAGCCCGAGCTCGAACCAGCCCCCGACCTTGAAGCCCTTGTCGCTGCAGTCCAACTGGTCACCGCAAAGGCCCGTGTAGCCAACGCGCAGCTCCTCGAGAGGATACGCGAGCAGGCGATACGAGAAGTCCGCGTCGACGCGGAAGTAGCGATCGAGTACGTCGTCACCGTTCCGGTCCTTCCTGGTTCCGAACTCGACCCACTCGAACGACGTGTTGACGCGCGAGCGGCGACCTTCCACGCGCGCGAGATCGCGCGTGCGGCGCTCGGCGGCCCGCGTGACGGTCACGGGCATCGTGTGGGGCCAACTCGCGCTCGCGAACACGGGCTGCGCGCCCGAGGTGATGTAGTAGTCGAGGCCGGGCGCCGTCACGGAGGTGGCTGGCACGACGGCGACCCATTGCGAACCGTCCTTGCGGACGAGCTCGATCGTCTGGAACGGCCGCGACGCGTCCTTGCCGTGCGCACGGTAGTGCACGACAAGTGTAGGGCTCGCCGGCGGAGCGTCGGCGAAGAGCTCGATCTCGGTGCCCGCTGTCGCCTCGGCGGGCGGTACGTGCGTGATCGCTGCGTGCGCGATCGACCCGAACAGTGCCGATGCGACGAGCGTCGCTGCGAGGACTTGGATCTTCATGGAGGACCTCACCAGTAGAACCCCAGGCCACCGCCGCCGCCGACGCCGCCGTGGTTCGCGTTGCGGCCCTGCCACGAGCCGCGGACAATGATCGAGACGTTCTGAAAGCCGATCCACTCGAGCTCCGTGCCGAGCTTCACGCCGATGTCGTCGCGGTTCGGCTGGTTCGTCGCGCCGACGGAGATGCCGAGCAGCAAGTTGTGCGCGGGCTGCGCACCGAAGCGAATGTCGGAGATCGTACCGACCTGATCGATCGTGCGCGCCGCGAACGCGAGGTTCGTGCGATCGCGATCGCCGATGCGCAGGCGACCCTCGGCGCCGAGGCCGAAGCCCTCCTTGCCGACGCCCGCGATCACCTTGCCGCCGACGGAAAGCGCGATCGTGTCGGGCGTGCCGCCGACCTCGATGTCGGCGTAGCCGTAGTGGAAGCCGGTCTTCGGCACCACGCCCTCGAGATCCCAGTTCGTGTCGGCGCTGCCACCGGCGCCCGCGAACACACCGTAGCCGACGCCGACCGCATTCACGATGCTGTCGAGGCGGTACGTGAAGTCGACGTTCGCGGTGATCAAGTAGTCCGTGTGATCGCCCGTGCGCGTGTCGAACGTCGCGAAGTCGAGGAAGTCAGCCGCGATCTTGACCGACGACTGTCCGGGTCGCGCGCCGAACTCGTCGGCGAGTGTCGGCGGTGCGACGCTGATCGCGATCGGCTCCGCGGGAGTCCCGATCGCGAGGCCCGAGCGACCGCTCGGGTTCGATACCTCGACGAAGTAGTCGACCCCGGGCTGCGTCACCGCCTCGCCGGGGATCGATCCACGCAGATAGATCTCGTGCTCGCGCTGGAGCAGCACGCGCCGGTACGTGCGCGCGCCCTTCTCGCGGTAGTGAAGGAACGCGCTCGCGACGACGGTCGGATCGTCCATCACGAACACGAGGGGGATGTCCTGCCCCGCCGACGCTCGCGTCCGACGGTCGTGGCGCACGGAGCTGATGATGTCGCTGCCCGTCGGTGCGCTGGTGGCGCGCATCTGGTCGCGGAGCCCGCGCATGACCTCGACGTCCTTGCGGATCGCGTCACCGTACGCCGAGCTCTGGCGCGTCGAGAGGTAGCGCTCCCAGCCGGCGATGCGCGCGTCGAGCGTCTGTCCCGTCTGCGACGCGAACACCCCGAGGACCTCGACCGTCGCTGGATCGCTCGGCGGTGGTGGCGGCCCCGTCGGTGTGGGCACCGGCCGCGGCGTCACTGGCGTCTCGGGGCGATCGATCAGGATCTCGACGAGGTCGCCGACCTTGATTTGATCGATCAGCTCGCCGACCACCGCGCGCGACAGCGAGGTACCCGCCTGCGTGACGGTGACCGACCCGATCGGGATCCAGTCCTCGACGTTCGCGCGCGTCACGGGGTGCTTCAGCTTGATCGGACGCTTCACGCGCAACGCAGCACCGGCCACGACGCCCCGGGACGAGCCGATGCTGACGTAGATCTCCTGCTGTTCCACTTTGACCACGGCGCCGCGCGCGATCTCGTCCTCCGCCACCGCGGGCGATGTCGCGAGCAGCAGCGCGCACGCCACCGCGCGCATGGTTCGTGTCGGGTTCATCACGGCACCTCCGTCCAGAAGTCAGTCCACGCGTCGGGATCCGTGTCCGCCGGTGCAGCCTTGATCGGCCGGGGCGCCGGAGCCGGGCGGGCCGGTACCGGCGCGGGCCCGGGGTCGACGCGTGGGACGTTGCGTGGATCGACACCGGGATCGTTGGTCGGGTCGACGCGTGGCGCGGGATCGTCGCGCATGTCGGCGTACGGATCCGCGGGCTCGGTCGTCGAAGCGCGTGGCGCGCGCGCTGTCTGCGCCGGCTGTCCGGCGTATCGACGGTCGTCGTCCGTCGGCAGGAACGGCACGTTCTCCTGCGCGTACCGCGCGTTTTCGGCGCGGCACTCGTTGACCACGCTGTTGCCGCGCACGGCCGAGGCGACGAACGCCGCGCCGATCAGACCGAACGTCACGCCGGCTCCGGCATTTTCCACGCTGAACGCCGTCATCGCACCGATGCCCACGGCAGTCGCGAGGAGACCGTCCGCGACCACGAGCCCTTTGTTGTCGTCGCACTTCGGTGCGTAGCCCTTCGGACGATTCGGCTTGGGTCCATCGAGCGCCAGCGAGCAGCCGCTCGCGCCGATCAACAACCATAGGAAGAGATGACGTGCCACGTGTTGTAGTGAAGCCACAGTGAGCCGCGGAGTCACGGGGACCAACGCAGCACATCGTGGCAACAAACACGAAACCTGCGATCCCCTGCCCGTTCCGTGCAACCCTGCCACTCGATCGTTCCCATCGCCTCCACTACCGCACGAGGCACGACCTGGCAGAAGGAGGTTCACGCACTATTCACGCGCTACTGTCTCGCGCACGCGCACGGGTGGACGCTGTTCCCGGCGAGCTGGCGCCATAGCTCCGCGATTTCGCGGGCGGCCCGCGCGGAATGGCCACCGGGTCGCTGCACCGGTTACTTCCGGTCGCTCGCTCCACCATTACGACGCCGCCTTCACCGATCACATCGGCCTCGATGCCTGCCCACCAGCGGCGCAGGCGCTCGGTTCCTTAGCAATTGAGAGGAAACACGAAACCCAGTTTGGTGCCTATGGCGCTTTTACATGCAATGATGAATGTATTCGGGTTGCGGCGACCTCCGCCGAGTATCTGCAGGTGAAGATGTGGTGCCCACGGGTGTGGATCCCATCCTGATCACATCGCCGAGTTTTCGTCGAGGAGGATGGTCGGTTGATCGGTCGGGCAGATCCGGACGCTTGAACAGGCAGGGGCAGAGCCGGCACCTTCGGGTTGTCTAAGC
>JBJXGN010000213.1:0-37187 GCA_046160585.1 Kofleriaceae bacterium | reverse complement strand
CGAACGACGCGAGCCCGTGCAGGATCGGCTTCTGGAACCCGAACGCCTTCGCGAACGACGGGTCCGCATGGAGCGGGTTCCAATCACCGGAGAGGCGATAGATCAGCGCCTGGTTGTCGGTGGTCTTGTCCTCGACGACCTTGTCGGGCGCGCGATCCGGCGGGACGTTGACGTCGGCGCTCGGGCCGCGCTCGCCGCCCCAGCCGCCCGCGCCGCGCACGAACGTGGTCAGCTCGTTCCTCACGAGCTCGTCGCCGTGCTCGTCGTACGAGACGAACTCGGTGATGACGAGGGCGCCCTTGCCCTTGTCGTAGATGTTCTTGACGGTCGCCTTCGTCGTCAGCTTGCCCTTCGTCGGCAGTGGACGCTTGAGCTCCGTGTACTGCTCGCCGTGGAGCACGCGATCGAGGCCGAAGTTGAGGCCCGGCGCGGTGACGCCGTTCTTGCCCTGCGTGAACACCATCGAGATCGCGGGGACCACGCCGAAGCTCGGCAGCACCTTCATGCCCTTGCCGGACAGCTCGTACACGAGCTGGAGGTCGCGCTCGTCGAGGGGGTTCTGCGCCGCACCGACGCCCAGTGCGTACAACGAGACATCGCGCTCGTCGTAGTTCGAGGTGAACTCGGGATACGTGTAGCCGAGCGCCGTGTCGACATCGATGAACTGGTTGCCGCCCTTGCTCGGCCCCGCCTCGACGTTCGACATGATCGCGCTCATCGACTCGGCGACGGAGCTCGGGTGCGTGGTGTTGCCGAACTGCGTGATGTCCTTCCACGCGTCGTTCACGTTCTCCGGCGTGATGTCGCGGCCGAGGCGGAACGTCTTGCCCGTCGAGCGCTCCCAGCGCAACTTCGCGTAGAAGCCGCCGCCGACCTCGTAGAGGCCACCGGTATCCTCGCACGACTCGTGCGCTAGCTTCGCGACGAGCGACGACACGTACTCGGGCTTCAGCGCATCGAGCAGCTCCTTGGGCAACACGGTCTCCGTCATGCGCGAGCCCGCGATCGGCGCGATCGTGTTGACGATGACGTTGCGCTTGCGGCCCTCGGCGGCGAGCGTCTGCGTGAAGCCGTGGATGCCGAGCTTGGCCATCGCGTAGTTCGCCTGGCCGAAGTTGCCGTAGATGCCTGCAGCGCTCGCGGTGTTGATGATGCGGCCGTAGCCCTGGTCGTTCATCAGCGTCCACGCGGCGTGCGTGACCTTCATCGCTCCGAGGACGTGCACCTGATACACGAGGTCCCAGTCCTGCTGGGTCATCTTCTTGAACGAGACATCGCGGAGGATGCCGGCGTTGTTGATGATGATGTCGATGCGACCGAACGCGTCGACGGCCGTCTTGATGATCTTGTCACCGTCGGTTACGGAGTCGTAGTTCGCGACGGCCTGGCCGCCCTTCTCCTTGATCTCTGCGACGACCTTGTCGGCCGCCGACGACGACTTGCCATCGCCGGTGAAGCTTCCGCCGAGGTCGTTCACGACGACCTTGGCGCCGCGGGCCGCGAGCAAGAGCGCGTGCGACCTTCCGAGGCCACCACCTGCACCAGTTACCAGTGCGACTTTTCCGTCGAATCGTAGGTCACTCATCGCTGCTTCAGTCCTTTCGGGGGTGTCCGGGGGTGCCCCGGTTTCTTCGTACTTGCCGCTGCGTGTTGCAGTACCGCCGGGAACAACGCCTTCCAATCGTCGATCAGATCGTCGAGGCGGCGCTCCTCCTTGTGGAGGACCGCCGACATCGCGGAGCCGATCATGAGTTGCAGCGTGAGGTCGAGCGCGCGCTCGAGACCGGGGTGATCGGCCACGTCCTTGCCAAACAACGTGCGGGCCTGCGCGAAGATGCGATCGCGCAGCGCACGCTCCGCGGTCGCGAGTACGGGCCGCAGTTCCGGATCCGTGCGCGCCGCGGTGCGCAGCTCCATCGCGACCTGGAACATCGTGCCGCTGAAGCACTGCCACAAGAGGCCAAGTACCGCGTCGGTACGCGCTTTCGCGTTTCTCTCCTCGGGCAGCTGCTGTGCGAACTGCTTGAGCTCGTGCGCGCGCATCTCGGCGAGATGATCGACCGCCGCGACGAGCAGCTCCGCTTTCGACGGAAAGTGATGCAGCAATGCACCGCGCGAGACATCGGCGCGGCGCTGCACCTCGAGCGTCGTCGTCCGTGCGAAGCCGACCTCGATCAAGCTCTCGACGGCGGCGTCGAGCAACGCACGGCGCGTCTCGTCGCGTCGTTGCTGCTGCGTGCGGGGGGCGCGAAGAGCTTCGGGCATTCAGGTCTCGGTTCCGGTTCCCTGTTCCTTACTCCCAGGGAGTACCGCCCAAGATACAGTCAGTCAAGACTGTTTGTTAGTTTCCTCACGAAAACGGCAGGCTGGGAATCGCCTGCGCACGATCGCGGTTCCCTCGACGAACCCGTCTTCACTCGTCTTCACTCCTCCGGCGACTGGCACCCTAGTCCGGACCAAGGCAAAGTCCACCGCTCGTGCACTCCCCACTCGTCTTCCGCATCCTCTTGATCGTGTTCGCCCTCGGCGCGGTCGCGGGCGCCGTGGCGATGTTCCTGGTATCGGGGACGCTCGAGAGCATCGCGCGGTCAACCCTCGCGATCAGCGTGACGCTCGGCGTGTTGGTCGGCACGTGGTCGGTCGCGCGCGGCTACGAGGGCGGAATCGGTTGGCGCTACCTGTACGGCGGCAAGCGCGACTCGATGATGCTCGGGTTCGCAGGTGGATCGGCGCTGATCACCCTCGCCGGTCTGTTGATCCTGCTGCTCTCGTCGGGCAGCACGGTCGGGGTCCTGATGTTCGTACTCGGCCTGATCTCGACGGCCGTGTTCATCCTGCTGTCCATCTTCAGCGTGTTCACGAGCGTGTCGGTTCTCGGCGTCGCGCTGGGCGTCTCGGCGCTCACCATCGTGCTGGCCGTGACGACGGGCTTCCAGAAGCAGTTCCGCGACAAGGTGCTCGGCGTCAACGCGCACGTGATCGTCCTGAAATCTCAAGCGACGTTCGCGGAGTACCGCGACGTCATGGACACCGCGCGCAAGATCGATCCCGACGTGATCGCGGTGCAGCCGTTCATCTTCGCCGAGATGCTCGTCACGCGCGGCAAGGGCGAGCTGTCCGGCGTCGCGATCAAGGGTATCGATCCGACGCTGATCAGCGGCGTCCTCGATCTCGACAAGCACCTCACCGCAGGTCGCGTGAAGAAGCCCGACGGTACGTACGATATCCTCGTCAACACCGACGACACCACACACCGGTTCGAGGTCGCGAAGCTGCTCGAGCGGCCCGCCGGGAACGAGCCACCGCCGATCATCATGGGCAAGGAACTTCAGCACAAGCTGAAGGCCAAGATCGGCGACATCGTCACCGTCGTCGTGCCGCTGTCGAACATCGACTTCGACACCTGGCGCGCGAAGTCGAGCGCGCCGCGCACGCGCAAGTTCGTCATCGCCGGCGTCTTCTACAGCGGCTTCGACGAATACGACCGCCGCCTCATGTACACGGCGCTCGAGGACACGCAGGAGCTCGTCGGTCGCGGCGATCAGGTGATGGGAGTCGAGCTCAAGGTCAAAGACGTCGACCGCGCCGAGACCATCGCCGCGAACCTCGAGGCCGCGCTCGGTGGCCCGCCGTATCAGGTGCAGGACTGGTACGAGCTGAACCACAACCTGTTCACGGCGTTGAACCTCCAGAAGCTCGCGCTCGTCATCATCCTCACGCTGATCATCGTGGTCGCCGCGGTGAACATGGTCAGCGCGTTGACCATGATGGTCACCGACAAGACGCGCGAGATCGCGATCCTCAAGTCGATGGGCGGAACGTCCTCGAGCGTCGCGCGCATCTTCCAGCTCGTAGGCCTCGCGATCGGCGGCGTGGGCACACTCACCGGCGTCACGATCGGCCTGGCGACGTGCTTCGTGGTCAGCTCGTACGGCTACCACCTCGATCCGAAGGTCTACCTGATCGACCGCTTGCCGATCGAAGTGCGCGGCCTCGAAGTCATGCTGGTGGCCGCGATCACGATGGTGATCAGCGTGCTCGCGACCGTCGTGCCTGCGTCGTCCGCCGCTGCGTTACGGCCGGTCGAAGGCCTTCGGTACGACTGACGTATCGATCCGCCCGTGGCGTGGGGATCAGTTCGACCACTCGAGGACGAGCGTCGGGACGAAGGTATCTACGTGATCGAACTGACGCAGCTCGAACATCGATCCATCCATCGCGTCCAGGATCAACATGACGCTGGAGCCAGGGACCCAGTCCCGAGCAGTGACCCTCTCGGTGATGAGGCTGACGAGCGAAGGTGACTGGACCACGCCTTCCCCGAGCCGAGTACCGTTCCAAGCAACTCTCGCGGTTCCGGTGATGCGTTGGCTGATCCTGCTATTCCCCACCGTGAACGGCGGCGGGTTCGCGATCGCTTCGGTGGTGATCTCGACCGCGGGCGAGTCTTCGCTCGCGCTGTCGATCACGGCCTCGAGATAGGCAACTGTGATGGTGGCGCCGGCCGCGATTTCGAGGGGGAGCGTGAATCGAAACGCGCCCCAGTGGCCGTTCGTGTACAGGCTCATGTAGGGATACGAGACCTGCATCGTGGTGTCAGGATCCTCGAGCGAGTCGTCCTCCGACGTGAGGATGGGAATACGGACCTGACGTCCCGCATCCGACGCGATGTCGGGTGGCGATCCGTCGATGGGTGTGTCGATGGGTGCGTCGATGGGGCGTGGTACGAGACCGAAAACCCGATCGCAGCTCGTCAACACCAAGCACAGTGCGAGCACGGTGCGCACGAGTCCACTGTAACCCCCACCGAGCCGTACGAGAGAATGGGCAGCGATGGATCAAACGACCAAGACGGTCCGTCGAACGCATCAGACTGCCCCAAAAGACCCGCACTGGTCCAACCGGGATCGCAGGTGGTCAGACTCCTACACGTTAGGTTTCAAGCAGATCCCTTGTGGATAAGCTGTCAACAGGCAACTTGATTTGCATTTCTGCAACGAAACTTGCTCACTAGACATGGAAGCCTGACTAGCCACGCGTGTCGGATCAGGCAGTTGGCGCCCGTCGCGATTGGCCCACTGCTTGTATTTGTCGACCTCATCATGCGCAACATCAACTCGCTTCTCACCGCTCTCGTGCTCTCGTTCTCCGTAGCCACTGTCGGCTGCGCCGAAATCGGCTCCGACGAAGACTTCTCGGAAGTCGACGGCGAGGCCGCCTCTGCCGGCAAGCTGTCCTTCTGGAAGGCTGGCGATGGCTTCCGCTTCAACCTGAAGAGCGGCAACGGCGCCATCCTCCTGACGTCCGAGGCGTACACGGGCCGCACCGGCGCGATCAACGGTGCGCTCTCGGTGCTCGAGAACGGTGTCGACCCGGCGCAGTACGAAGTCCGCCAGACCGCGACGGGGTGGAACCTCCACCTCAAGGCTGCCAACCACCAGACCATCGCGTTCTCGCAGGTCTACTCGACCAAGTCGAGCGCGACGCGCGCCGTGACGTCGTCGGTCAAGGCGGTGACCAGCTACCTCGACCGCAAGGAGTCCAACACGACCGGCGCCCGCGTCGAGGTGCTCGTCGGCGAGACCGGCAAGTGGCGCTTCAACGTCCACGCGAAGAACGGCCAGATCGTTCTCTCGTCCGAGCAGTACTCGTCGGAAGCGGCCGCGGTGAACGGCGCGGTGGCGGTGCAGACGGTCGGCTCGGATGCGACGGCGTACACCCTCCAGCAGAACGCGGCGAAGGGTTGGTACTTCACGGTCAAGGCGGACAACGGCCAGATCATCGGCCTGTCGCAGCAGTACACGACGAAGGCGTCGGCGCAGTCGGCCATCACGTCGCTGAAGTCGTTCCTCCCGGACGTCTCGATCCTCTAGTCTCGATTCGCTCCTAGCTTACGAAGTTGCGCCACGGGCACCCATTCCGGGTGCCCGTTCGCATTTTCGGGGGACACCGTCGGTGGCACGTAGATGCCCAGATGCTCCGGACCGATCGGGGCGCCCTCGCGGTCCGGGTCGTACATCCGGTGGTGATCGCCCGCGCCTGCGTCGCACTGGGGCGTGTCGCACGCATGCCGCCTGTGGTCGTCAGGAGTTGACGGCGCGTGTCGCCCAGATTCCGTGCACGAATCGACAGTGTCGTGCGTCTTCACCGCGTGCTGCGCCTGCTTCCTCTCCTGCTCCTCGCCGGCTGCGCGGCTGCGGCGGGTGCGTCGATGTCGGCCTCGAAAGCCGAGGTGGCGCCCGTCGAGCTCGCGATGGTGTACGGGATCCCGGGCGAGTCGCTGGAGTACGAGGTCGCGCTGCGCGGGATCCCGATTGGCCGCGGTGTCGTCGCATTCGGCGAGATCGGGTGGATCGAGGGCCGCCGCGCGATCATCGCGCGGGCGCGCGGACAGAGCTCGGGCCTCGCAGCGCTGCTCGCGGAGATCACCTGGGAGATGAAGAGCACCCTCGATCTCGATCACGGCTACGTGATCGAGTCACACGAAGAGACGACGTTCGTGTTCGCGGGGAAGACAGAGCGCGAGACGCAACACCTCGACCACCTCGAGAATGACCGCGCGCACGACGTCATCTCGGCGGTGTCTGCCCTGCGTGCTTGGAGATCGTCGCCCGCGCAACGCGCGGAGATCTCCGTTCGCTTGGGCGGGTTGTCATTCGATGGAGCGCTCGTCGATGCGGCGCACGAGTTTCTGGCGAGCGCCGATCGTCCGGCCGTGAAGTACACCGGTACGTTCCAAGAGGAGTACCCCTTCACCGGCTGGGTCAGCGACGATACCGCGCGCGTGCCGCTGAAGTTCGAGTGCGAGACGCCACTCGGCATCGTCTCGGCAGAGCTGGTCGACTATCAGGCGCCACGCGGATAGCGACTACTTCGCCGCGCGGATCGACGAGCAGACCTTCGCAGTCATCTCGATCTCGGCCTCGGTCGACGCGTTCGTCGAGCAATCGAGGACCGTGTCACCGACCTTCGTCCGGATGGTGATCCCGAACAGCGGCTTCTCCTTCTCGCTCATGTCGGTGCCGGAATAGCGCAGCTCGAAGCCGACACCATCGGCGGCCTTCACTTCCTTCGAAAATGCCTTGAAGCCGTTGTGCTCCTTCTGCACGCGCGCCTTCGTCGCGTCGAAGTCCTTCGAGATCGCGATGCTCTCGTCGAGGTTCTTGGCTCCGAACACGAACGTCGTCGGAGTCCCATCCGGCGAGTAGATCGTCGACGACGGGAAGCCCGAGCTCGCCGTGTTGTCTTGCACGTCGGCATCGGGATGGACCTGGACCTCGATGCCGATGCTCGCGACCTTCTTCCACACGGGCTCGACCGGTTTCGCGGGCTTCTTCTCCACTTTCCCGCAGGAGGCGGCGAACAGGAGTGCGAGAGCGACGAGCGAGGTGCGATGCGCGTTGGTCATGATCACTTGCGGAGAGTCTTACACGCCGCGAGCACTTTCTGCGTGCGGTCGTCGGAGCCGGTCGTGCCGCACTTGTACGACTTCCCGTCGATGTCGCGGCGAACGACCACAAACAGGTTCTTGCCCATGCTTCCGGTGTTTTCGTAGGTCAGCACCCAGCCGTCGGCGAGCTTCTCCTCTTTAAGATTCTTGGGCGTGAACATGTCCGCGTCCTCCTTTGCCTGCTCGAGGGTCTGCGGCTCCGTCATGATCTCGACGCTCATCGCGCCGATGCCCGAGCCCATCAACATGTGGCCCTCGCCGGCGATGGCGTCGGACAGCTCGACGCTGCCGGGGACGTCGATCTGGAGGCTCAGCTTGGGCAGCTTCGTCGGGCCGGCCGGCTTGCCGCCGTCGCCGTCCTTCTTGCTGCAGCCGGTGATGGAAACGAGGGAAACGAACGCGAGAGCCAACGATGTACGAAGCATGTGGGCGGTCATATCAAGGTCCGTGCCGTGCCGCGTCGACGAACAATCGCCGAGTTGGCCTCGAGCGCTGGGTCGGTGCGGGCCCAGGATCGATGCGGGCGTGGCTCGGCGGACCCTATCTAGCGGCCTTTCCATACCGGCGTCCGTTTCCCGAGGAACGCGGCGATGCCTTCCGCCGCATCCTCGAGCGCGAGCACGCGACCGAGCTCTGCTTGTAGGTAGCGAAGCTGCGGCTCGAACTCCATATCCTGCGAGCGATAGAACGCGCGCAGCCCGAGCGCCATCGCGGCGGGACTGCGTGCGGCGAGCTCGTTCGCGAGGGCGAGCGTCCGGGCCTCGAGCTCGGCGGCCGGGACCACGCGGTTCACGAGGCCACACGCGAGCGCGTCGGCCGACGTGAGCTTCGCGCCCGTGAGCATCATCTCGAGCGTCTTCTTGCGACCGACGCTGCGCGTGATCTCCGCCGTGATCATCATCGGCCACAGGCCGACCGCGATCTCCGTCGTGCCGAACACCGCGGTGTCCGCGGCGATCACGAGGTCGCACGCGACCATGAGGCCGAGCCCGCCGGCGAGCGCGGGCCCGTTGACCATTGCGATGATCGGCTTGCCGAGCTCGTGCATCTCGCCGAACAGCTCGACGAGGCTCGCGGGTGGCACGCCACCTTCGGGTGCGGCCATCTGTGCGAGATCGCCGCCGGCGGAGAAGGCGGGACCGGCGCCGGTGAGAACGACGACGCGCGAGGTCGCATCGGTCTTGATCGCGGCGAGCGCGTGCACGATCTCGCCGCAGGTCGCGGGTCCGATGGGATTTCGTTTGTCGGGACGGTTCAGCGTGATCCGCGTAATAGGTCCCGCCGCGTCGGCGAGGATGGTCGCGTACTCGGCCATGTCGGCGGTGTACCATTTCCGCGTGAACAAGATCTTGATGCTCGTCGGCATCGCGATCGCTGTCGTCGCCGTCTGGCTCCTGCTCGATCGCGATGACACGAAGAAGACCAGCGCCGCGCCCGCGGCCGCGACCGGCACCGCGTCGGGCACGTCGGGATCTGCGAATACACCGAAGCGCGCACCCGTCGTGAAGGTGGGGCGCGTCTCGCCCGAGGAGCGCACGCGTCTCGCCGAGCAGATCGCACGCGCGAAGGCGAAGCGCGCGGCGCCCGCCACCGGCGGAGCTTCGAGCGGCGGCACCCCGCGCCCCGAGCTCGCCGCGAACGAGGACGCGAATATCGTCCGCACCACGATGAAGGAGGCGATGCGCGAGGTGATCCCGTTTCTCGCGGATTGCTACGACAAGGCCGGCGACAAGGTGCCTGCGGAGATCAGCGTCGTCGTCGAGATGACGCTGACCGGCGATCCGGATATCGGGACGATCATCGACACGAACGGCGTCGCCGAGAAGGGTGGCAGTCCACTCGAGACATCGTTCGACAGCTGCCTCCGCGACGCGCTCGCGTCGCTCCAGATGCCCCCGCTGTCAGAGGGTGGCGAGGTCCAGGTCAGGTACCCGTTTGTCTTCGCGCGCAGCGACTCCGACGCACCCGCCGGTTCTGGTACCCTGCCTCCATGATCCTCCGCGCTTCGGCGCTTGTCGGTCTCGGTCTCGGGCTCGGTCTGTTCGCGCCGGCCGCCGCGTCGGCCGACGCCAACGACATCATCATCAGCCGCCTCGCGACCAAGATCATGAACGGCAGCGGGCAGCTGACGAACGTCGTCGGCCAGAACCTCGAGTTCCGCGCCCTCGCCTCGCAGCTCGGTGTCGTGCTCGCACCGCGCATGCTCACGCCGGCCGACACGATCGGCTTTGGTGGCTTCCAGTTCTCCGTCGACTACGCGACGACCACGATCGATCCGAGCGCGGACTACTGGCGCGCCCTCGAGCGCACGACCGCGCCGGGCTACATGTCCACCGTCGGCTTTTTCGCGCGCAAGGGCATGTGGTTCCCGATCCCGTCGTTCGAGATCGGGGTCGGCGCAGTTCACTTGGTCGACTCGTCGACGTGGACCGGCCAGCTCTACGCGAAGCTCGGTCTCCACGAGGGCTATCACCAGTTGCCCCTGCCGTCGCTGGCGGTTCGCGGCGCGGTATCGCGCATGATGCAACAGCGCGATCTCGACCTCACCGTCGCGTCGCTCGACATCACGCTGTCCAAGCACATCGGCATCGGAGGCACGTGGCGCCTCGATCCGTACGCCGGCTGGAACTTGCTCATGATCATCCCGCGCTCGGAGGTCATCGATCCGACGCCGAACATCGATTCGCTCCAGCCCGGCAACGAGATGGACAGCGAGCTCAACTTCGTGTTCCGCGAGCAGGACACGATCCTCCGCCACCGCTTCCTCGTCGGTGCGAAGTTCAAGTACTACGTCTTCCACTTCACGCTCGAGGCGCAGTTCGCGCTCGCGGGGAGCTCGGTTGACAACCGCTCGGGCACTACCGACGCGTGTATGCCCGAGTCGATGACAGCGAGCTGTGACGCGAAGGACACCGCGAAGGGGCAGCGCACGCTGTCGCTCTCCGCGGGCTTCGACTTCTAGCTCAGCTGACGCACATGATCGTCACCATGTGCGTGTGGGCGGCCCCGGTCGACGTCGCGATGTTGAGTGTCTGACCGTTCTTGATCTGTGTGAATTGGGTCGCGCTAATCGCGAGCGTGTGCGCGTGCGCGCCGCCGGTGAGGTTGTACGTCTGTGCGGCACCGGCGTTCACGTCGGCGATCGGGATCGCCAGCGCGTGACCGTGGTTCGAACCGATCTGGTTCACCGGATTCGTGCAGGTATTACCGGCATCGACGGCGGAGCCGCCGTCGTCGCCGCAGGCCGAAATGAACGCCACGGCGCCCACACCGGCGCCGATGCCGAGAACCGAACGCAGAAACTGCTTGCGCGTCATCATGTGCGAAACCTCCGAACGCGAATCGTCACGCAATCCCGGCGCGGTGTCGACTCCCGTGACGCGGCTACATGAGGTCGCTGGGCTTCGAAATCGGGCGATCCGTCGGGACAGGCTTCGTTGCACCCTCGAGCGCCTCGCCGCGCTTCTTCGCGTCGTCGAGAGTGTCGCCGCGCTTCTTCGCGTCGTCGTCGTCGTCACGGCCACGCGTGCCGGATCGCCGCGGTCCAGACTCGGAGCGCTGCGCAGCCCGCTTCTGCGCCTTTGGCATCTTCTTCCACTGCTCCTCGGCGCGCTCGGATCGCTTCGGATCGACGACCTGATACACGACGATCTTGTCGCCCTTCTCGAGGACGCGCGAATACGAGATGCGATTGATGCGCGCGAGATCGTGCGAGCCCATGCCGTACTTCTTCGCGATGTCGGACAACTTCTCCTTGCCCTGCGCGACGTACTCGACGCGGATGCGGCCGGTGCGCGCCTCGGCGAGATCCATGTGCTCCGTCGAACCGCGCGTGACCACGATCAGCTCCGCTTCGTCGAGGAGCGAGACGTTCGCCCCGTTGGCGTCGAAGTCCGGCGCGACCCACGCGACGAGCACCATCTTCGGATGGAGGCTCGCATCGTTGTCGAGGTCGTTCCACGCGACGAGCTTCTGGTTCGTCGTGCCGAGCGCATTCGCGATCGACTTCACCGTGTCTCCGGTGACGACGCGATAGAACACCCGGCGCTTGCCCGCGACCTGCGCGTCCTTATCCGGGATCGGCACGATGAGCGCTTCGCCGTCCTTGGAGTCCACACCGGACGAGAGCAGCTTCGCCTTCGCCTTCGCCAGGTTCTTCGCACGCGCCTCCGCAGTGATCCGCGGCACCACGAGCAGCGTGCCACCCGTGATCTCCGACTCGTGCTCCACGCCGTTCAGCTTGCGCAGCGAGCCCGTCGACACGCCGTAGATCGTCGCGATGTCCTCGAAGCGCTCGCCGTGTGCGACGACATGCGCGTCGTAGTTGTCCCAATCGCTCTGTAGCTCGACGAGCCGGCGCGCCGTCTCGGTCTTGGTTCCCATCGGTACACGCACGACATAGCCGGGTTCGTTGGGCGGCGTGCGTCCCTTGCGGAGGTGCGGGTTCAAACGCTTGATGTCCGCCTCGGACGCGTTCGCCGCGCGCGCGATCACCGACAGCGGCAACGACGTCGGCACGCTGACCTCGTCGTAGATCTCCGGCGGCTCGATCTTGATCTTGTCGACGCCGAACAGCGCTCGGTTACGACCGACGATCGCGGTGGCGAGCACCTTCGGCGGATACAGACACGTCTCCCACGGGATCGCGTTCTCGTAGTCGCAGAGCTTGTAGAAGTCGTTGGAGTTGTAGCGAGCGATCGAGCGCAGCATCGCGCCGTAGCCGACGTTGAACGCGCCGAGCGCGATGTCCCAGTCGCCGAAGCGCTGGTACAGATCGCGGAAGTAGTCCATCTGCGCGATCGTCGAGCGCAGCGGATCCTTGCGCTCGTCGACCCAGCGATCGCGGCGTAGCCCGTAGATGCGTCCGCCGTCGGGCATGAACTGCCACAGGCCGAGCGCACCGGCGCGCGAGAGCGTGTTCGGGTCGTACGACGACTCGATCATCGCGACGTAGAGCAGATCCTGCGGCAGGTGGTGCTTGCGCAGATAGCTCGTGATCAGCTCCTTGTAGCGACCCTGATCGGAGAGCCAGCCCGCGATGATGTTTCGCCCGCGCGGATCGTTCTTGTAGAAGACGAGGTAGTCGACGAGCTTCTGCGTCCAGCGCACGGGCAGGTCGGGAAGCTCGAGGTTGTCGAGCCACGGCTGATCGGGCCGGAGCGTGCTCGGCTTCTTCACGACCCGTGCGGAACCTTCGAGCCTCGATCCGGGGGCCGTGCGCTCGTCGAGCCACGGGCTCGCATCGGGGCGCGGGAACAGCTCGACCTCGATCTCGCCTAGCTCGTCGCCCGGGCGCGAACATGTTTCACCGACGGCGCAGCCACGCACGGCGCGCCGCCCGTCGAGCTCCTGTGACAGCACGGGCTCGGGATCAGCGAGAGGCGGGGCGGCCTGCGGCCCCGGGTGCACTACCTCGTCTGCACTCGCCGCCCCGAAACGCCCCGTCAACGCGGCGAGCAGGAGAAGGCCTGAACCGACGACACGCATCGCCTGAACATAGGTGCTGGGGTCGCTTTGCACCAAGTTTTCAGGACGGGCTTTTGAAATCGACGCAAACGCAGTCTCGACGCGAAACGGTGCTAGGCTGACCTCCAGCCAAGGAGTCCGCCATGCCAGGCATGGGTGAGCTAATCATCATCCTCCTCATCGTCCTCGTCGTGTTCGGAGCGAGCAAGCTGCCGGGTATTGGCGATGCGTTGGGCCGGAGTATCAAGAACTTCAAGCGAGCATCGAAGGTCGAGGACGACGGGCCGGAGGAAATCCCCGCCTCGAAGACCGACGACAAGAAGCAGCTCGCCGCGTCCGGCAAGAAGCCCAAGGAGCTCGCGAAGGGCGCCGACAAGGGCTCCGACGAAGCCGAGGACGGTGAATGGGAAGAGGTCGTCGTTCGCCGGAAGAAGAAGGCTGCGGACTAGGCTTGTGGCCGTCGCTGCGTGCTCGCAGCGAGATCGGCCGCGTGACGGCGCAGCGGCTCTGGTAGCAGTGGATCCGTCGAGAGCTCCACCAGCTCCTGCGTTCGCAGCGTGGTCGCGATGCGGATCGCATCCGCGAGTGGCGTGCCCGGGTTCATGACGAGCGCGCGCTTGATGGCGTGACGTACGGACCAGCGTGGGTGCGCTGCGATCTTCGTCAGCGCCTCGGGGACCGCCGGACGAAACGAGGCGATCCGCAGGATCTCGGCCTCCGTGACGTGTGGATTTCCGAGGAGGATCTCGACCACGGCAGGGTGCGGATCGCGCGTCAGGAGCAACAGGTCTTCGCGCTTGTGGGTGCGCGCCAGCGCCTTGCGCTCGCCGAGCGTCAGCGGGCGTCCCGTCGGCTTGAGCGGCCGCTCGGGCGCGAGCTGCTTCTTCAGCTGCGACTCGTTCGTTGTTTGCGGGGACACGCTCAAGAACAAGCGCGCGATCGCCGCGTGTCCACGCTCGGTCGCGGCCGTATAGAGACGTTGCCGCGTCGCGTACGAGAGCGTGGGATCCGCCGTTGCGTGCGTGATGCTCTCGAGCGCCTCGATCGCGTCGGGATCGTCGACCCGGTGCGAGCGGACCACGATCGCGGCCAGCGTCTCGACCCAGGCCTCGGCCTCCCCCTCGTTCAGGGCTTCGATAAGCGCCAAGACCCGCATCCGGGCGTCTCGAATCGCCTTGAGGCGGGTGATGACGCCGTCGGGACCCACGCAAGCATTGTGGCACGGCAGAGGCCGACTATCGGACTTGCCGCGGTGCGTGATAACGTTGAAGAGGATGGCGGAGACTCGGATCATCAAGCGGTACGCGAACCGCAAGCTCTACGACACCGAGCACAGCCGTTACGTCACGCTCGACCAGATCAGCGAGATGATCCGCGCGGGTGACGACGTGAAGATCGTCGACAACAAGACCAAAGAGGACCTGACGACGGTCACGCTGGCTCAGATCATCTTCGAGGAGGAGAAGAAGCAGCGCTCCTTCCTCCCGCTCAACGCGATGCGCAACATCATCCAGAGCGGCGGCGAGTGGTTCGCAGAGGCGCAGCGCCGCGTGCAGAGCATCCTGCCCGGCAAGCGCAAGGACACGGACGACGAAGACGCGCCGCCCGAGGACGCAGCGTCGGAAGAGGGCAATGACGAGGCGATGGTCAAGAAGCGCTCGCTCGCCTCGCTCCGCGAGTGGGTCGAGCAGAGCAGGCACAGGCTCGAGGAATGGCAGAAGCAGGTCGACACGCGCATCCGCGAGACGATCGAGGGAATCTCGCCGTTCCACAGCGTGAACAAGGACGTACGTGCCCTCGCCGAGCGCATCGCGGAGCTCGAGAACAAGCTGAAGGCGATCGAGTCCGGTCCCGACGAGAAGACCGCGTCCTAGACCCTAGCGACGAGCTACCGCCCCGGCGCAGGGTCAACCGGGGCTCGGTTACCCCTGCCTCGACGCGGTGGCGGTCTACTGGTTGACGGGCAGGTCCTTCGAGAGGACCTCGGTCGCGCCTGCTTTGATGTTCACGGCGTACGTGAACTTGTCGCCGCCGATCTGGAAGGTGACCTTGTGACGGCCCGGCGATAGCGCGATCGAGCGACCGGTGATCGGGGTCGAGAGGCCTGTCTCGACACCGTCGACGAGCACCTTCGCGCTCGGCTTGCTGAACACGTGTAGGTAGCCCTTGCCCGAGGTGTCGGCGACCGCTGGCACTTTCTCGGTAGGCTTCTTGTCCTCGACGGGCTTCTTGTCGGTGACCTTTTCGACCGGCTTCTTGTCCTCGACGGGCTTCTTGTCGGTGACCTTCTCGACCGGCTTCTTGTCGGTGACCTTCTCGACCGGCTTCTTGTCCTCGACGGGCTTCTTGTCTTCGACGGGCTTCTTGTCTTCGACGGGCTTCTTGTCAATCGTCGCGACCTTCTCGACGGGCTTCTTGTCCTCGACGGGCTTCTTGTCTTCGACGGGCTTCTTGTCGATCGTCGCGACCTTCTCGACGGGCTTCTTGTCCTCCGGAGGCATCTTGTCCTCGGGCTTCTTGTCCTCCGGCTTCTTGTCCTCGGGCGTCGCCGCGGCCACGGCGCTGCCGCCACCGGCGGCGTCTCCCGTCACGCCGTTGCCCGCAACCGCGGTCGGCGTGGCGGCGCCAGCAGCGCTGCCGGTCTCCGTCGGGCCCGGCTTGAGAGCGCACTCGAGCGGTGTGATCTTGCCGCCCGGGAGATCGAGCGTCGCCTCGCACTTCGTCCCGTTCGACCCGACGAGCTTCACGCGGCGCATGCCCATCGTGACCGGGACTTCCTTCTTGTCCGCGACCGTCGCGATGCGCTTGTCGTCGACCCACAGCTCGGCGCTCATCCCCTCGGGGAGCTGCATACGAAGCGTCGCGATCGTCGACGTCTGATCGGAGCCGCTCGTCGTCCCGCCACCGGAGTCCGCGTCGAGCACGAGGAACTTCACAGCGAGGAAGGCGCCGAGCACCACCGCGGCGATCGCGATGCCGATCGCGACGTCGCGACCGATCGACGACTTCTTTCTCTCGGGCGCGAGCGCCGGCACGGAGATCGGGCTCGACGGTTCGAGCGCCCCGCCGGGCTGTCCGTAGTAGCCCTGCGACTGCGGATTCGACGGATACGGCTGCTGCTGCAGGTATCCCGGCGGCGCTTGTGGGTACTGCTGCTGCTGCGGTGGGTACTGCACCGGCTGCTGTCCGCTCACGCGGTACTGCTGGCCGTAGTTGCTCTGTGGCGGCATCTGCGGGATCTGCCCCTGCATCCCGAGCATCGTCTTCTGCGCGTGTGGCGCCAGCCCGTGACCCTGGTAGTAGGGCTGCTGTTGTGGCTGCTGCTGCTGCCCGTACGGATCGAACTGCTGGTGTGGAAACCCTTGGGGAGGCGAGCTCCCGACGGGCACGTACCCCGGCGGCATGGGTATGTTCGCAACGACCTGTGGTGGGGGCGTTCCCGACTGCATGCCCGACTGCATTGCGGACATCGGTTGCGACATCGGCGGCGGCATCGACGCGGGCCGCTGCGCGGTCGCCGGTCCGGATCCACCCATCGCGGACATCACGGGCTGGCTCTGCGTCTGGCCACGCGGCGGCGGCTTCGGTGGGCGCGACGCGGGAGGCTGCGAGCTCGATGCCGGACGACCCGCCGCCGGCAGTGGCGCGGGCTTTACGCTCGCTGGGGTGTCGATCTCGCCGAAGATCTCCGTCGGCGCTTCTTCACCGAAGTCGGAGTCGTCCCCTGGAGCGGGCGCGCGCGTCGCGGGAGAGCCGCTCGCCGGACCGACGGTGGGCGACGCGTTGTTCGCGATCTCGCGCTCGATATCGTCGAAGCTCGGGCCGCCGAGCTGCGTCGCATCGGACTCCGGGATCTCCTGCGCCTGCCCGAGGTGCTCGACGACATCGAGCTTCGCTTCGGCGGCCGGCAGACCGGCGATGAGCCCATCGCGACCGACGCGCTTGTACTGCTCGAGCTGCTGGCGCTCCTTCTCGATCTCCGGCGAGAACACGTCCTTGAGCCAGCCCGAGAGCGACTTCGCGGTGAAGACCGCGTCCTGCGCCATCAGGTACGACTGCAGATCAGCGAGCATCTCGCTGCACCACTGATAGCGATCGTCGACGTCCTTCGCGAGCGCCTTCATGATCACCCGTTCGATCGACTCGGGGATCGCCGGGTTGATCGCGCGTGGGTTCTGAACGTCGACGTTGCGGACCTTCTCTAGCGTCGAGAAATCGGTCTCACCCTGGAACAGGCGCTCGCCGGTCAGACACTCGTAGAGCATCGTACCGAGCGCGAACAGGTCGCTGCGGCGATCGAGCGGCAACCCGCGCACCTGCTCGGGCGACATGTATCCGAACTTGCCCTTGAGCACGCCGGCCATCGTTCGCGAGTTGCGCGACGTGGCCTTCGCGATGCCGAAGTCGATGACCTTGACCTCGCCCTCGTACGAGACGAGCACGTTCTGCGGCGAGCAGTCACGGTGCACGATCTCGAGCGGACGCCCGAGCGGATCGCGCTTGCGGTGCGCGTAGTCGAGACCCTCGAGCACCTTGGCGATGCAGAAGCACGCCATCGGTACCGGCATCTGCTGCTTCACCTTGCGCAGGCGGTTCTGGATCTGGAGCAGATCTTTGCCCCAGATGTACTCCATCGCGATGAAGTGCGAGCCGTCGATACGGCCGAGCTCGAAGATCTGGCAGATGTTCGCGTGTGCGAGCTGACCGGCGATCTTGGCCTCGTCGATGAACATCTTGATGAAGTCGCGATCCTCGCCCATCGTCGGCAAGATGCGTTTGATCGCGATGATCTTCTCGAAGCCCTCGACGCCATAGCTCTTGGCTTTGAAGACCTCTGCCATCCCGCCGACGCTGATGCGATCGAGCAGGAGGTATTTCCCGAACGGGACGGGCTGCCTCACTCGTCCTGAATCGTAGCCGACGCGCGTCGCAGATCACAACGAAGAAGGGGCCTGTTCTCCGCGGGCAGGAGACGACACGTCGCAGGCTGCGGACGTGTCCCGTGGTCGATAGACCGTGGGCGGAAGACCACGATCTCGTCAGAACGAACCTGCAACTCCGACGAATACGTCGTCCTCCGACGACGAAATGTAGGCGCTCGTGCGTTCGAGAGCGGGGTGTAGCGCGGCTTTTGTGTCACGACGATACCCGGACACACCATCGTACACACCGTAGGCAAACGTCAGGATCGCACCGATCCCCGACGCGAGGTTGATCACGCGTGCCTTGGCGGCCGCGCTCGTGCGATCGCGGCCATCGATCGGATCACACGTACGATCGTCGTCGCACCACGATGTGAGAAGCCCGTACGTGACGAGGTTCGTCCCGACGAAGCCGACGAGCGCGCCCGCGAGGAGCCAGCCCTTCGTGCGATCGCCGTTCTGGAACTGCGCCACCGGCGGCAACACGCTGAGCTGCCAGTAGCGCTGTTGCTTCGGGCGGCGCGCGCGCAGCTCGGCGTTGTACTTCGACTTCACGTCGGTGAAGAAGACGATCACGTCGGGCGGATAGAGCGCGGCGTCGAGCTGTCCGTCGAGATCGAGCTGCAGGTACGCGAGGAAGTGCCGCTCCGCGTCCGGCTTGCGCTCCTCGAAGAACGCGGCGAGGCCCGCGAGCCGGTGCGCCTCGGCGAGCTCCGCGGCACCGAGCTGTCCGCGCAGGAGCGACTCCATCAGGCGTCCGACGGTGGCCCAGTCGCCTGCGGTCGCGGCGTCCATGCTCGCGCGCAGGACCTCGGCCGGCGACTTGAGCTCGATCGGCTCCTCGTGGCCGATCGAGTCCGGTGCCTGCGCGTACGCGGTACTCGCGAGCGCGAGGCATGCGACGACGACGACACGCGAGGTCTTCGCCGCCACGCTGTGCGCCGCCTTCACGCCCACGCTCGACGTCACCGCCACGCGCTCACCGTTCGCTTGAGGTGCGGGCGCGCGATGTCGAACACCTCGCGCGCGACGCGCTCCGCGAGATGCGGCAGCACGAGCATCTTCTCGCCGACGATGCTGTCGGTGACGACCACGCGGTCGAACACGATGCCAACCGCGTCGGTGACGCGGATGCGGACGCGCGCGCGCGCGATCGGAACCATGTCTTCGATCTCGACCACGTAGCTCGTGATCTCGAGGATCATCCCCAGATCGAGCCCGGACTCTTTCACCGTCTGCGTGGCGAGCTCGCGCGACATCCTCCCCGGATCGACGAGCTTCGGCGACCGATACACGCGGCGCAGCTGCGCGTCGAGCTGGTGGGTGAGCGCGGCGCGCAGCGGATCGCTCTCGATGTCGGTCATCGACACGACCGCGAGCATCGGGCGCAGCTCGGGCATCGGAACCTCGGTGACCTGATGCACCGTGCCCGTCCCGTTCTCGGTCGTCGTCGGCGTGCGCAGCGCGGCGAGCCGCTCCTGCAGCACCGCGATCAAGCGCGTGGACACCTCCGCCGTTGCCTTGTCGACGTTCGCGATGCCGGCCGCGGTCGAGGACACGGTCGCAAGCGTGACGCCGTCGACGGGGTTCCGGATCCGCAGCACGAGCACGATGTCGTTCTTGTTCTTCTTGTTGGCGCCGATCGTCCCGTCGACGATCAGCCGGGCGTTCTCAGGCACGGCCATCTTCGCGCCGATGACCTCGATCTCGATCTTCGCGGCACGCAGCATGCGCGCGACCTCGCTCGCGACCGGCTGACCGTAGATCTCGAAGCCCTTCTGGGCGTCGAGCGGCAACAACACCACACGATCCTCCGCACGAGCCACGCCCGCGAGCACCACCAGGATCATGAGCACGCGCAGCATGGCGAGATCCTATATCGGTACTCCGGGACGCGGCACCACGACCTCGAACGATCCTTGCTCGTCGGACGCATCCTCGCCGAACGGCCGATCGCGCTCGACGCCCGAGCAGTCCGCGTTGCTGTAGCAAAGCACCTGCACGCCCGCGCCTTGGATCACGTTGGTCTGCCCCTGGATCTTCAGCGAGCCGGAGATGACGAGCGCCTCGGTCAGGAAGAGGTTCTGCAGCGTGGTCGCAATGGTCTGCGAGCTGACCGTCCCGAACGCCGGGCCCGCTCGCCGCGATGGATCGGTAGCGTACGTCTTGTAGATCGCGCCGCTCGCCACCGAGCCGGTGATCACACCTGCCTCGCTCGCGACGAGTAGCGTCGGACCGACGCCTGCCATACCGAGCAGCCCGGTCGGGACGAGCTCGAGGCGCACGCCGCCTAGGGGCGTCTGCGCGAGCACCGCCGTCGACGAGAACGGCACCATCGCCGGAGCTGTGATCGTCCCGGGAACCGCCGTCCGTGTGTCGAACGAGACGACCGCGGCGTCGCCCGGGGCGTTCGCCGGCTCGACGACCGCGTGAAGATCCGCGGCGGGAACGAGCGCGCTCGGCAGGACGCCGCTTCCGTTCGCGACGACGGGAATCCGCACGAAGCCCTCCGCCACCGCCGACGCACCCGCGATGATGGTCCCCGCGGTCGTGAACGGGACCGTGCCGACGATCGTCACCTTCGCGTTCGCGAGCGCACCGCCGCGCACGACGCTCGTGCCACTCACGTTGCGCGTGATGAGTGATGTGCCGTAGTTGACGGTGATCGCGTTCGCGAAGTTGAACCCCTGACTGCTCCCCTCGAGACGGGGCAGGCCGCTGGCCGCCGGCGGCGTGACGGTGACCCGCGGGTTCGTGCCGGTCGTGGTGAACGCGCGCACCGTAAAGGTCCCGTCGGAGGCGGACGTCCCGATCGTCGACGGGATCGTGACCCCGGTGGTGTCGTTCTGGAACACCTGGACCTTGGCATTTGCGAGCGCCGCACCGCTCGGTGCGCGCACGACGCCGGTGATCGCCACGCCCGTGGACAGCGTGTAGCTCTCGCCGGTGACGAGCGACGTGTCGACCAGCATCTGCGGCGGATACGCGGGATCCGTCGGCACGACGAGGATGTGATGCGGCGAGATCTGGACGCGCGCGCTGTACGCACCGTTCGCGTCCGTATACGCCTCGACGACGGCGTCGGGCTGTCCATCGGGTAGGAAGCGCAGGTATGCCTGGCGGCCCACGGTGCCGTCGGTGATGCGGCCCTGATCGAGCGTGACGGTGCCGAGCGCGTAGGTCGGCGACGTCGGAAGTATGTAGACGCGATCGATCGGCGGGACGTCGACACCGAGCGGCGGCACGATGCGCAGGCGAACGTCGTCTGTGCCGGGTTGGGCCGGGACGACGTTGATGCCCGTGGCGGCGCTCGGGCAGCTCGAGCCCGACGCGCTCGGCGTCATGTCGACCGAATACGTGCCTTCCTCGTCGGGGACGAACGCGATCTCCATCGAGCCCTGACCGGAGAACACGACGTCCGTCTGCTCGAAGCGTACGCGCCAGTCGATGTCGGGGATGCCGCCGACATCGTTCGTGATGATGGCCGTGACGCGCACCTCGGTGCCGACGACGGGATCGCCCGAGGGCGTCACCTGAAGGCTCGTCCGGCACGATTCGTCGGCGCCGGCGAAATCCGCACACCCCGCGGCGAGCAACGCGACGAGCAAGACGCGAGACATCACCGGACCTCCACGCGCCACGTCTGGCGCTGCAGACACGTGGGCTGCGAGATCGTCGAGCACGTCGCCTGATCACCGGGGCACGGGATCGGCGTGTTCTTGCGGTCGAAGATCTCGACGCGAACCTCGACGAAATCACCCGGCGTGTAGCTGTCTGGATCGAGCTGGAGCGAGTTGCCCGTCGCGCCGGGGACGACGGCGTGCGACCCCGAGCCCGGGTTCTGGATCGACCAGCGGAACCGGGTCGCGCGGAAGATCTCGTCGTCGGGGATGAGCGGATACGGATCGAGATCATCGCGAACCACGGGCACGCGGAACAGCGTCGGCGCGGACATGGGCAGTGCGGCGCCGGCCGGCGGCACGATCGGCGAGAGCTGCGCGAGGCACGGCGCCTGATCCACGATCACGTTGATCGTCTCCTGCTGCGTCTCCCGATTGCCGAGCGGGTCGCTCACCGTCACGTCGACGGTCCACTCGCCGGCGTCGTTCGCCGTGAAGATCTTCGCGTGTTGCAGGTGCTTCGGATCCTCGGGATCCGAGATCAGCGCGGGCGACGCGTCAACGAGCTCGGCGACAAAGCCGGTCGCCGTCGGCGGATTCACGGTCCACGAAAGCGACAGGCGCTCCGGTCCGTCGTCGTCGTCTCCAACCTTGGCGAGCAAGCGCACCGGGGTGCCCTCGACGAAGGAGTACTTCGATTGCTTTTCGAGCACGAGCGTCGGGGTCTTGTTGATGATCGGGACGATCAGCTGGGCGCGCGGGCGCGCCGTCGCGCCGAATTCGTCCTTTGCTTCGAGAATCACAAGCGCGCTCTCGGCCGACAACTGCGAGCCTTCATCGATGAACGTGCGCAGCGCCGGGATCGTGAACGAGACCGCTTCGTCACTCTTCTCGTAGAACGGCGTCTCGTCACAGCTCTCGCGGTTGCCATGGGTCTGGAACTTCTCGGCGTCCGTACACGCGTACACGCGCCACGACAGCTGGATGAAGTCGCCGTCCGGGTCGTTCGTGACGGCCCGCAGGTCCACGGTGTCACCCGGGCTCTTGGGGTTGCTGTCGAGGTTCTCGATCTCGATGGCCGGACGCTGGTTGATCGACTCGTAGTAGAAGCACCCTGGAAGGGCTCCCACGACGCAGACGATGATCACGGCGCGACGCATGGATTGGTTGTGCTGCAACCAGCCTGCCACGCGCAAGTAGCGTGGATCACGAGCCGTCCCGGACACCCCGATTCGCGGGCGGGGAACGATCGCGACAACGTTGTCAGGCTTTCGCGAGGTCGACGGATTCCGCCACCCGGGCCGCACGGCGCACTGGCGCTGCCAACGTCGTTACATTGGTCAACTCCGTGCGGTCAGCGGTAGCAGGCGAGGTCTTTGCGGACCGTACACGGGCCGGCGATCGGGACGTATTTGTCGCCGATCTTCACCGAACCGCGCTTCACCTTCACGATCGAGCCGGCGGGGTATAGCGTGCCCTCGACCGTGGTCGCGACCTCGAGCTTGATCTCGACGGTCATGTCGAACGCGCCCTTGCCCGCTTGCTCGCCGGGCTTGGCGGCGATGGTCTTCGTCCACGAGTTTCCGGCGGTCGTCGATTGCGAACACGTGACCTCGCGCGACCCGACATCGACGTCGATGCGTAGCGGCCGGCCCGGTTGGAACTGGCCCCGCTTTGCGCCGTCGACGAACACGTCGCACCACACGTTGTTCGTCACCACCAGCGTCGCCTTCGCCGGCGCCGCATCGATCGGTGGTGCGATCACCACAGCGTCGATCGGCGGCACGATCGCGGCGTCGGGCATGGTGGCCATCGATCCGTCCGGCCTTGCGCGCACGCCCGCATCGATCTCGCGTGTCATTGCCGCATCGCGCGCGCGTGTGCCCGCGTCCTCGCGCGTGATCCCCGCATCGATCACGCGGACGTCGGTCCCGCTCCCGACACCCCCCTCGTTCCCGTCGACGCCTCCGATGCCCCCATCGCCCGTCATCGCGACGACGTCGGCGTCGTTGCTTCCGTCACCGGTCATCGCGACCGCGCCATCGATGCCCGCCACGGGCCTGTCGTCTCCGATCACCCCGGCGAGCTTCAACGCGCCGAACGTGGCACCACTCGCGACGAGCACGCCGATCGCGACGTAGCCGAGCAGGCGGCGCCGATCGCGCGAGGGGCCGCCCGCCGACACCTTCTCGATCAACGCGACGACGGCCGGATCGTCCGGCGCGATCACGTTCGCGCGATCCGCGAGTGCCATCGCGCGCGGCAGCTTGCCGTCGGTGAGCGCGACGTCGGCAGCGGCGAGCGTCGTCGCGAGCACCTTCGGCGTCTTCTGCGCGACGAACGCCGCAGGGTCGGCGAAGTAGGCCGCGAGCTCCTCGGCGGGCTCGCCGAAGCCGCTCGATATCGCGAGTGCGCGCAGCTCGGCGGCAACCGCCGCGGCCGATTCCGTGCGCTGCGCGGGCTCGACCCTCATCAGCTTTTCGACGATGCGCGACAGATCGGGCCCGACGCCCGGCCGCTTCTTCGCAGGTGCCACGAAGGCGCCGCTCACGATCTGCGCGAGCACCTTCGCGGGTGAGCCCGTGTACGGCAACCCGCCGGTCGCGAGCTGGTACAGCGTCGCGCCGAGCGAATAGAGATCGCTCTTCGCCGTCGCCGTGTCGCCGCTCGCTTGCTCGGGACTCATGTACGCGGGCGTGCCGAGGAGGGCGCCCGTCTTCGTGACGAGCGAGTCCTCGGTCTCGAGGCGCGCGACGCCGAAGTCGGTCAGCAAGAGACGTCCGCCGGGCGCGATCATCACGTTCGCCGGCTTGATGTCGCGGTGGACGATCGACGCGGCGTGTGCGGCGGCGAGAGCGTCGGCGAGCAGCGCGCCGATGCAGGCGGCAACCTCCGGGAACATCGGGCCGCGCTGCTCGATCTCTTCTAGCAAGGACCGACCGCGGATGATCTCCATGACGATGTACGGCGGGTCGTCGCCCTCCGCGCCGCCGACGTCGTAGATGCGCAGGATGTTGGGGTGTTCGAGGCCGGCAGCCGCGCGCGCCTCGCGCTGGAAGCGACGCACGATCTCGTCGCGCTTCGCGAGGTGCGGGAACAGCACCTTGACCGCCACGTCGCGACGCAGCTGGGTGTCGCGCGCCTTGAACACGGTAGCCATGCCGCCCTCGCCGAGCTCGTCGCCGATCTCGTAGCGGCCGAGCGTGTCGCCGGGACGGATCGCGCGTGCGCGGCCGACGCGTGCGGTCGTGGGGGCACTGCCGCCGGGTGGCAGCTCGACGTTCTCTTGCACGTCCGCGCTGCCGGGCGTGGAGGCGTGTGTGTCGGCGACCGCGGGGTCGGTATCGTCTACAGGATTCGAGGGATCAGCAGCCACTGGTCACGAGGGCGCAGCAGCCACTGGTCACGAGGGCGACCACACCACGTGACCGGTCTTGCCGGTCGCCTTCGCGACTTTCATCGCCTTGCCGAGGCGGCGGCCGAGCTCGTCGGCACCGGTGTTGACGTTGAGGCCGTCGGTGTTCGTGATCGCGGACACCATGTTCAGCGTGCTCGCATCGCCGGGCAGCTCGGAGCGCTTCGCGTCGAACGCGCCCTCGGAGCCGGAGAGGAACGGATCGACGTGCTCCGGCGAGAGGACGGCGATGAAGTCGGAGCCACCGACGTGGCCGACGAACGCGCCGCCGCCCGACGCGAGGCGCGCTGCCTCGAGTAGCCAGCGCCCGAGGCTCTTCACGACATCTTCGGAATGCGTGATGCCGATCGAGTCGGCGTACGCATCGAAGTTGAGGATGTCGACGTGCACGACGCACGTGGGCTTGCCGCTCTTGAGCGCGCCCTCGATCTCCTCGTCGATCGCGCGCGAGCCCGGCAGGTTCGTCGACGGAGAGCGGTCGCGCTCGCGGCGTGCGGCGCGGATCAGCGCCTTCACGCGTGCGCCCATCTCGCGCAGATCGAACGGCTTGGACATGTACGCGTCGGCGCCGGCCTCGAGGCCCTTGACCTGATCGTCGATGCCGGCCAGCGCCGTCAGCATCAGGATCGGCGTGCGCGACCACATCACGTCGGCCTTGAGGCGACGTGCGACTTCGAGCCCATCCACGCGCGGCATCATCACGTCGAGGACGAGCACGTCCGGATCGTGCGCCTTGACGAGCTTGAGCGCTTCCTCGCCGTCGCGAGCGCGCAGGCAGAGAAAGCCGGCGTCTCCCAGCGACATGCTCACCATGTGAGCGATGGCGTCGTCGTCCTCCGCGATGACGATCTTCTTGAGAAGCATGGGCTTAGCAGGTGATACCGCCGAACCATCCCCAGCGTCAATTGTGCTCGGCTCAGAGCCTCGCGACTTGCTCGCCCAGAGTCGCAACTCGCGCTTGGCCGAGCCTCGCAACTCGGCGCTCGCAACTCCGCCCTCGGCCCCAGAGCCTCGCACCTCGACATGGTACTCAACGACGGTGAATACCATCGACCCGAAGGTCGAAACGGCGACCCTGACCAACGGGTTGGCCGTCACCACGGTCGTGCTGCCCCACCTCCACACGGCGGTGTGCGGCATGTTCGTCAAGGTCGGGTCCCGGTTCGAGTCGCCCGAGGACAACGGCCTCTCGCACTTCGTGGAGCACATGCTGTTCCGCGGGACCGAGAAGTACCCGACGTCCCTCGCACTCAACACCGCGATCGAGCGCCTCGGATCGACGCTGCAGGCCGAGACCGGCCGCCACGACTCGCTGTTCCAGCTCGCGCTGGAGCCCGCCAACGTGCCCGCCGGTATCGCGCTCCTCGGCGAGCTGCTCGCGCGCCCGCGGTTCTCGGAGATCGAGCTCGAACGCGCGCTGATCCTCGAGGAGATCAACGAGGACTACGACGAGGACGGCGTCGAGATCAACGCGGACGACATCGCGCGCGGCATGGCGTTCGAGGATCACCCGCTCGGCCAACGCATCATCGGACCGCGCAAGAACGTCAAGCGGTTCACGACCGCCGACGTGCGCCGCCACTTCGCCAAGTTTTACGGAGCCAAGAACTGCTCGCTGTGCGTCGCGGGTCCCGTCGAGCACGCCCGCATCGTCGACGTCGCCGAGAAGTCGCTCGCGGCCATCCCACCGGGCGCGCGGGCCGAGCTCGTTGCTGCCCCCGACCACGTGCCCGGTCGCAAGTTCCGTCACGTGCGCGACGCCGGCTCGCAGACGTCGTTGTCGATCGTGTTCCGTGCGCTGTCCGAGCTCGATCCCGAGTTCCTCACGCTCGGTGCGCTGCTGCGCATCCTCGACGACGGCATGTCGACGCGGCTGCATTACCAGATCGCCGACCAGAAGGGCCTCGCCTACTCGGTACACGCGGGCATCGAGCCGCTCGCCGACGCCGCGCTGTTCGAGATCACGAGCGCGACCGCAAACGCGAAGGTGCCCGCGCTCGTGAAGGAGCTGCTCGCCCTTTGCACCGGGCTGCGCAAGGGCAAGATCACCGAAGACGAGCTCGCGAAGGCGCGGGTCCGCTATCGCTACGAAGCGCTCGCCGCGATCGACGACGCGTCGATGATGGCGAGCTGGTTCGGCGGGACACCACTGTATTACCCGCCGCCGCCGATCAGCGAGCGGCTCGCGAAGATGACCGCGGTCGACCGCGACGCGATCGTCGATGTCGCTACGCGCGTGCTCGCTCCGGACCGCCTCTGCCTCGCCGCCGTCGGCACCCTGTCGCGCGCGCGGCTCGGCGAGCTCAAAAAGACCGTCGACGCTTGGCGCTGAACAAATCGCTTGCCTGTCTTATTGTCCCGCGTACACTAACTCGATGCGCGCGTTCTCGAACTACAAGAACATCGTCGTGCTCACGGGTGCGGGCCTGTCCCGCAGCGCAGGGCTCGCGACGTACCGCGGCCCCGGCGGACTGTGGACGGACGAGGACAAGGCGAACCTCTCGCACATCGACGCGCTGAAGACGCAGCACGCCAACGTGACCGCCATGTTCTGGAGTTTTCGCGAGGCGATCGTGAAGGTCTCGCCGACCGGCGCACACCGCGCGATCGCCGCGTTCGAGGAGGCCCTGCCGAAGGGCGCGTCGTTCACGATCCTCACGCAGAACGTCGACGGACTCCACCAGGCCGCCGGCTCGCGCAACGTGTGCGAGCTGCACGGCAACCTGCGCCGCTGGCGGTGCGAGGAGTGCGGCCACGTGACGAATCCGCCGGACGGCGACGCGCCGGTTCACTGCGGCGCACGCATGCGCCCCGACGTCGTGCTGTTCGGCGAGATGCTCGGCGTTGCCACCGAGCGCACGATGAAACACGCGCTGCGCGACTGCGACCTCTTCGTCGGCATCGGCACCTCCGGGACCGTCGACCCGGCGGCGAGCTTCGTGCGTTGGGCGGCGCTCAATAGCGCGCGGCGCGTGCTGATCAACCTCGAGATCTTCGACGACGCGCGCGACCTCTACACCGAGGTACACGAGGGCGAGTCCGACGCACTGGTCCCGAACCTGTTCGTCTAACCTAGAGGTCGCGATGCGACGGCACGAGCCGCGCCATGCGGGCGCGCCACGCGTCCGACCGCCAGCGATCCGGGAAGCAGCGCGCGAGCAACTCGATCATGATCGAGACCGCCGTCGACGCGCCCGGTGATGCGCCGAGCAGCGCCGCGATGCTGCCGTCGGCGGACGTGACGACCTCGGTGCCGAAGCGCAGCTCGCCGCCTCCACGGCCATCGCTCTTGATGATCTGCACGCGAAGTCCCGCGACCTGTACCTCCCAGTCCTCGTCGTGAGCGAGCGGGTAGTAGCGGCGCAAGAGGTCCACGCGCTCGTCGATGGACAACATCGCCTGACCGACCAGGTAACGCGTGAGGTCCATGTTCGCGAGCCCGGCGGCCGCGACGGTGCGCGCGTTGTGGATGCCGATCGATCGGAGGAGATCCAGCCACGAGCCTTCGCGGAGGAACTTCGTGGTGAAGCCCGCATACGGACCGAACAGCAGCTCCTGCAGATCGCCGATCCAGCGCGTGTCGAGGTGCGGCACGGACATCGGCGGCGCGCCGACCTCGGCCTGCCCGTAGACCTTGGCCTCGTGCCGCGCGATCACCGCCGGGTTCGTGCAACGCAGCCACTGACCACTGACGGGAAACGCCCCGTAGCCCTGGGCCTCGGGGACACGGCTCTTCTCGAGCAGCGCGAGCGAATAGCCACCCGCGCCGATGAACACGAACTGCGCGGTGACGCTACGCTCGCCGCCCGTCGTGTGATCACGAACGTCGACGCGCCAGCCATCGCCGTCGCGTGCGAGATCGAGGACCTCGTGGTTCAGCTCGACGGCCACACCCGGCTGCGCGCCGAGGTAGTGGAGCATCGAGCGCGCGAGGGCGCCGAAGTTCACGTCGGCGCCGCGGGCGACGCGCGTCGCGGCGACGGGCTCGTGAGCGCGGCCCTCCATCACGAGCGGGATCCACTCCGCGATCTGAGCGCGGTCCTCGCTGTACTCGAGGTCGCGGAACAAGGGCGATCGACGCAGCGTCTCCATGCGCGCACGCAGGAAGGCAACGTCGTCACCGGCGACGAAGCTCACGTGCGGGACGCGCCGCACAAACGACGGCGAGTCCGGCAGGTCACCTTGCTCGACGAGCGCTTGCCATAGCTCGAGGCTCTGCGCGAACTGCGCCGCGATCTTCGTCGCCTTGCTGCAGTCGACGCTGCCGTCGGGCGCGCGCGGCGTGTAGTTCAGCTCGCAGTAGCCGCTGTGTCCCGTGCCCGCGTTGTTCCAGGCGTCCGAGCTCTCCGCCGCCGCGCGATCGAGCCGCTCGAACACGACGACGCGCAGCTCGGGCGCGAGCTGTCGCAACAACGTGCCGAGCGTCGCGGACATGATGCCCGCGCCGATCAGCACGACGTCGACGGACGCTGTCATCAGTTCGGGCGCGAGCCGCCCGCGCGTCCACCGCCACGGCGGCGACGACCGCCACCACCGCCGGGGCGACGATCACCACCCGGGCGACCACCGGGGCGTCCGCCGCGATCGCCGTTCGTCGCCGCATTCTGGCGAGGAGGGGCGCCGCGCGAGACGTTATGCACGCTGCGCTCGTCGAACGCTGTCGGCGGCGGGTTCGACGACTCGTATGGATGTCCCTCGACGAGCGGGATCGCCTGGCGGGTAAGCTTCTCGATGTTGCGCAGGTCGGGGCGCTCCTCGGTCTCGCAGAACGTGAGCGCCATGCCGGACGCGCCCGCGCGCGCCGTGCGGCCGATGCGGTGCACGTACGTCTCGGGCACCTCGGGCACGTCGAAGTTGACGACGGGTGTGACGCCGTCGACGTCGATCCCGCGCGCGGCGAGGTCCGTCGCGACGAGCACGCGCACGCGACCGGTCTTGAAACCGGCGAGCGCGCGTTCGCGAGCGTTCTGGCTCTTGTTGCCGTGGATCGCCTCGGCCTCGATGCGCGCCTTCACGAGGTGCTCCGCGATGCGGTTCGCGCCGTGTTTGGTGCGCGAAAACACGAGCACGCGCTTCATCGACGAATCGCGCAGCACCTCGACGAGGAGCGCGCGCTTGTCTGCCTTTTCGACGAAGAACACCTCTTGATCGATGCGCTCGGCCGTCGTGGCCGGGGGCACGACCGCGACGGTCTCCGGGTTCTTCAGCAGCTGATCCGCGAGGTCCTGCGCCTCGCGCGGCATGGTGGCGCTGAAGAACAGCGTCTGGCGCACCTGCGGCAGCTTCGCGATGACCTTCTTCACGTCGTGGATGAAGCCCATGTCGAGCATTCGATCCGCTTCGTCGAGTACGAACACCTTGAGCGGTCGCAGATCGACGAGGCCCTGCCCCATCAGATCGAGCAAACGTCCCGGCGTCGCGACGAGGATGTCCATGCCGTTGCGGAGCGCCTGCTTCTGCGCGTCCATGCCGACGCCGCCGAAGATGACGGTGTTGCGCAGCGGGAGGTTCTTGCCGTACGTGGAGAAGCTCTCGCCGATCTGCGACGCGAGCTCGCGCGTCGGCGTGAGGATGAGGCAGCGGATCGGGCGCGGGCGTGCACCGGAGTTCTCGTGCGGCGCCGCGAGGCGCTGGAGGATCGGTAGAGCGAACGCGGCGGTCTTGCCGGTGCCCGTCTGAGCGAGGCCGAGGAGATCCTTGCCGGCAAGCACGTGCGGGATCGCGCGTGCCTGGATCGGCGTCGGCTCGATGTACCCCTCGGCGGCAACGGCCGCCGCGATGGGAGGAATCAAGCCCAGTTCGGTGAACAACATCGCGGCGACATAGCACATCTGGGGGAGCCCCAAACGACGAAACCCGCCTTTGCAGGGCGGGACCGTGACGCTCGTTCTCGACGACTCCCTGGCTACTTGATCTGGGCCTCGATCGCCTGCTTCACCTGCGTGTCGAACGCGTCGGCCGCGCCCGGCTTGTTCGCCTCGAGGTACTCGTCGCGCTTCTTCGAGAGCTCGCCGAGCTCCTTTTGCGCCTGTGCGCGCTGCGCGGCGCGCTTCTCGACCTCTTGCTTCAGCTGGGCCTTGTCCATGCCGCGCATGTCATCCGGCAGGCTCTCGTCCACGAGGCCGTCGAACGACATCGCGCCGCTCGCGACGCCACCGACGAGATCCTCGCTAGCCCGACCACCCGCGCCCTTGGTCGCGAAGTAGCCAGCGCGATCCGCCTTCGCGGGCGCCGGCGCAGCTTCCGCCGCGGCCATCTTCGCCTTGTGGTTCCGGCGGACGCCCTCGTCGCCGACGATGATCATCGTCGAGTCGATGCGCGCCGAGAGCTCGGCCATCTTGTTGTCGTACGGCGTCGCGACCTGCTGCACGCCGCCGTCTTGCTGGATCGACGAGTACGCGCCACCGCCGAGCGCGGCGATCTGCTGGAACGCGATCTGCGTGTCCGAGTCGTGACCCGCGCGGATCGCGTTGATCGTGATCTTCCTCGATGCAGCCTCGCGCGCGAGGACCTCGAACGTCGGGACATCGCCACGGCTCGACGGCGGTGCATCACCGACGACGAACACGATCTTCTTCGCGCCGCTGCGCCACTTCATCTTGTGCAGCGTGACATCGAGTGCCGCGTCGACGTTCTCGGGAACGTCGCCACCGCCGGCGGCCTGATAGCTCGAGAGCTCTGCGAACACCGCGTCGAGATCGGCGCTCAGGGGGAAGTCACGCGTGACATAGTCGTCGCCGACGTCGCGATACGCGACGAGGCCGATGCGAATGTTCGCGGTCTCGTCCGTCTTGCGAATGTGGCTCGCGATCGACCACACGGTGCGCTTCGCGCTGTCGATGAGTCCGCCCATCGATCCGGTCGTGTCGACCGCGAACACGAGATCGATCTGGTTGCCGCGTGCCGGGGCCTCGATCGGATCGGGAGGGGTCGGCTCGTTGCGGGCCGTCCACGGCGAGAGGAGAGCGGCGACGGTGATGGTGGCGGCGGCGGCGGTCGGGATGCCGAAGGTAACGATGCGCTGGCGCGTGATCATGGTGGGTGGTGCTTTCCACGCATGACCTCGCGGCCCGATCTAAACAGGACAAATCGCTTACTTGGCGTGCCTATTTGGCAGGCATGTTCGCGGCCATCCGCTTCATCATCTCGTCCGGGGAGATGACCTCCTTGTGGGTGGCCACCTGCCAAGTCTGGCCCTGTGGATCGACGACCATCGCCCATCGGTCCCCCCAGAACATGTCGCTCGGCGGAGTGACCACCTTGGCACCGTGCGCCTCCGCGGCCTTCACTGCGGCGTCGACGTCGGGGACGTAGACGAACAGGTTGGCGCTGGTCGGCTGCGCCATTCCGAACACGTCGGAGACGAACACCGCCGACCCGCCGATCTGAAACATGCCGTGCATGATGCCCTTCCCCTCGGGACCAGGCATCGTGTGACCGGGCACGGCCTGGAACGCCTTCACGGCAAAGTCGATGAGCGACTTCGCGTCTTTGACGACCAACTGAGGAACGACGGCCGGGAGGCCCTCGGGAACGTGACTCTTTGCTTTCGCCATACGCGGACGGTAGGCCGCAAGCCGCGTACACCGTAGATGGCAAATCAGACATTGTAGCGGTACGAATCGGCCATGCCCGACCGAGCGCTCCGCGTTCACGTCCTCGCGCTGCACCAGTGTGCCCCGATCGTCCCCATCGGGATGTTGGACCTCCTGCGCAAGTCGATCGAGCTCGCTGCGACGTTGCCGGTGTCGCGGCCACGTCGCGCGATCGAGCTCTCGTTGATCGCGGGCGGGACCAAGCGCGACGTCGTGTGTTCGAACGGTCTCGTCGTTCGTGCGGATCGTACGCTCGCAGACGCGGGCCCTGCCGACCTCGTCGTGGTGCCCGCGCTCGATCCGGACATCGTCACGCGCCTCGCACAGAACGCGGCGGTGGTGGCGTGGCTACGACGGATGTTCGCGCGCGGTGCAGACGTGGCGAGTGCGTGTACCGGCGCGTTCCTCCTCGGCGAGGCCGGCTTGCTCGACGGCCGCACCGCGACCACGCACTGGGCGTTTCAATCGCTGCTCCAGATGCGCTATCCCAAGGTGGTGCTCGCACCGCAGGCGGTGCTCGCGGATCAGGGGCGCGTGATCACCGCGGGCGGAGCGACCTCGTTCATCAACCTCGCGCTCGTGCTCGTCGAGCGTCTCCTCGGCCCCGACGTCGCGTGGGCCGCGTCCAAGTTCTTCCTCATCGACCCCAACAAGTCGCCGCAGGGTGCGTACGCAGCGTTCTCCACCCAGAAGGATCACGGCGACACCGCGATCCTGCGCGCGCAAGAGCTGGTCGAACGCGATGTCCAGCACGCGCCGAGCGTCGACGAGCTCGCCCACATGGTGGCGCTGAGCCCTCGCACGTTCTCGCGTCGTTTCTTGGAGGCGACCGGCAACACCGCGCGCGACTACATCCAGCGCGTGCGCATCGAGGCTGCCAAGCGTGCGCTCGAACGCGGCGACGCGGTCGCATCCGTCGCATATCGTGTCGGCTACGGCGACGCGGCGGCGTTTCGCAAGCTGTTCTCCCGACTCGCGGGCCTGACACCGGCGGACTACCGCGCGCGTTACGGACCCAAGGCCGCGCCGGCGTGGGCGATCACTGGCACGGCGCGAAACGCAAAGACGATGTCGCTGGCGCGCAGAGCTCCACGTCGCGCTCACCGATCGTGATCCGCGCGCCATCGAGCGAGGCTGCCAAACGCACACGACCGGTCTTATGGCGGCGCAACCGTCGGAGGAGTCACCACCGAGAGGGTCGCACTCTTGCGCACGTCGATCGGTCGGCACGACTTGCCGCCACACACCCAACACCGCACGCGCACTCGCACCGCGTGCTCGCCAGCGGTATCGCCCTTCACGGCGACAGCGAACCGCGGCGCGTCGGCCTCGGGATCGACCGCGTCCATCCGGCCGAGCCGCTTCTTGCGTACCGTCACGCCTGGATCGGCCTGAACGTCGACGATCACGCTCGCGTCCTTCGAGACCGTCAGCCCGCGATCGACACGGATCGCGACCGAGATCGAGCTACTCTCTCCGGGTGCGACCGTGACCTTGTCGGCGACCGTGACCTCCCAGCTTGGCTGGCGCGGCTGCGCGTATGCGACGGCAACCAGCGCAAGGCCAAGAAGGCCCGAGCATCGCAGCGCGACGCGTCGCGCTGTCACAGGATCTGCGTCGCGAGCTCCGCCAGCGGCGAGCGCTCGCCCTTGGTCAGGATCACGTGACCCGCGATCTGCTCGTTCTTGAACCGCTCGGCAACGGTGGTGAGGCCGTTGTTCGACGAGTCGAGATACGGGTGATCGATCTGGTACGGATCGCCGGTCAGGATGATCTTCGTGCCTTCACCCGCGCGCGTGACGATGGTCTTCACCTCGTGTGGCGTGAGGTTCTGCGCCTCGTCGACGATCATGAACACGTTCGGCAACGAGCGACCTCGGATGTAGGTCAGCGGCTCGATCTCGACAAACCCGAGGTCGACGAGCTCCGCGTAGCTGCGCCCGTCCTTCTTGTCGGTCTTGTTGAGCCCGAGGAGCAGCTCGAGGTTGTCGTAGATCGGCTGCATCCAGGGGTTTAGCTTCTCCTCGATGGTGCCGGGCAGGTAGCCGATGTCACGACCCAGCGGGAAGATCGGACGCGACACGAGCAGCTTCGAGAACACCTGCTCCTCGGTCACCTTCTGCAGCCCCGCGGCGATCGCGAGCAGCGTCTTGCCGGTGCCTGCCTTGCCGACGAGCGTGATCAGCTTGACCTCGTCGTTGAGCAGGAGATCGAGCGCGAAGTGCTGCTCCTTGTTGCGCGGCTTGATGCCCCACACGCCCTCGCGGAGCTTCTTGACCGGGACCGCCTTGCCGACGTTCTTGTCCCACTTGGTGAGTGCGCTCTTGCCCGATTCGTCCTTGAGCGTGAGGTACTCGTTCGCGTGGAGGCCGGGGGCGTCGACGACGACGGTCCCCTCCGCGTAGAACGCGTCGATCGTGCCGGGCGGTACGAGCAGCTCGCGGTTGCCCGGGTAGAGCTCCTCGATCGAGATGCGTTCGGGCTCGAAGTCGATCGTCTGCAGTCCGAGCGCATCGCCGCGGATGCGCAGGTTCACGTCCTTGGTGACGAGGACGGTCGGCACCTTCTTGTCCTCGTCGCGGACCTCGATCGCGATGTCGATGATGCGTTGATCCATCGAGCGCGAGTCGTTGCTCGGGATCTTGGTGGGGTTCTTCGCGAGCGCGACGCGTACGCTGCCCCCATTCGGCATCTTCTGGGGATGCGAGAGCCCGCCATCACTGCGAAAGCCATCGAGCTCGCGCGCGATCTGACGAGCGTTGCGACCGAGCTCGGATTGGTCCTTCTTGAACGTGTCGATTTCCTCGAGCACGTAGATGGGGATGATCACGTTGTTGTCGGCGAACGAGTAGATCGCACGTGCATCGTGGAGGAGCACGTTGGTATCCAGGACGTAGTTCTTGACCGCCACGGTCCGACCTTCCGACGAAACGGCCTCGCCGTCGATCAGAACCGGCCAGAAAACGTCACGAACCTCGCCGCGGTACGGTGCTTCGTCGTCGGCGGCGTGATCACCGTCCGTTCGTGATCGAGCGGCGCGGTCACGGTCACCGCGAAGCCTGCGCCGATCACGGCGAGCCCGACGGGTCCGATAGCGAATATCGATACGAACCCGGCCACCATGATCCCGATCCCCGCGCCGACATGGCTGGGCCGGCGATGAAACGTGTCGCGGTACGTCACGGCGGACGGATCGTTGACGACGCGCAGCTCGACCTTGGCCGGCTCGAACGCCGGTGCCTCGGTCTCGGCATCGGGCCGCGACAGCGGTCGTGGTGTCGCGAACGGATCGTTCTCGAGCGCGGCCCCGGTCTGCGCGGGTGGATCGGCGTGGGCGAAACCAGCAAGAACGGCGATCACGAGGAGTGAGCGCATCAGAACCACCCCGAGAGAGAGACCCCCACCGAGTCCGGCGTCGCTGTGGGCGCGACCTGCATCGACTCGCGCGGCGCTGTGAAGTAGAGGACGACGCCAGCCGCGAGGAGTGCACCGCCCGTGATCGCGAACCCCGTGGCGACGTTCGCGCGTGCGCCTGCGCTGTCGAGCACCTCTTTCTGCTCGAGCGTCATGCATCTTGGTGTGCCCATCATGATCGGGCAGTCCTTGAGGCCGTCGTCGTACTTGGCCTTCGCGCTCGCGCCGAGGATGAGGCTCGTCGCGAACGACGCGACGCCGACGCCACCGACGATCAGCGCGACACGGACGCGTTGCTTGTCGCGTCGTCCGGGCTCGGGCGTCGCCGTGATGAACGGGCCTTGCGCGCCGCCGCCACCCGCGCCCAGCTCCGCGGGGATCTCGACGATCACCGACGAGCCGGCGAGTCCGTTCGCACGCGTCGTGAAGTCGGTCTTGCCCGGCGCCGTTGCGGTGATGACGATGTCGCCCGGCTCGAAGCGATCCTCGATCGTCGCCGCCGGCGTGACGGTGCGCTCGCCGATCTTGACGACGAGGCCCGGCAGCGCGGGGTTCTTCACGGTCACCGTGATCGAGGCGAGCTTCGGTGCGATCTGTCCGGCGCGTGTCTTCGCGTAGTCGGCGCGACCATCGTTGTCACGCGTGAAGTTCTTGTGCGCGGCGTCGAACATCTGCCACGCACTCACCAACTGGCCCAGCTTCTCGAGGCAGTCGCCATAGTTCAGCGCGGTGCCGGGCGCGCCGTCGATCTTGTAACTCTCGTCGAACTTCGCGCACGCCTCGGTCAGCTTGCCTTGCGCGGCCAGCGCGCGACCTTGTTCGAAGAGCTCGGTGCTCTTGCTCTTCGGTTGCGCCGAGGCGACGGCGCACAGAAGGACCAGCGTCAACCCCAGAGACCGCATACCTCGAGGATACATCACCGCCGCTTCGCTACGGTGAGAAGGAAACCGCCGCTTCGCTACGGTGAGAGCCGCTTGGCTACGGTGAGAAGGAACCGCCGCTTCGCCACGGTGAGAAGGAAACCGCCGCTTCGCTACGGTGAGAAGGAAACCACCGCTTCGCTGTCAGTTCTGACAAGCCAGCGGTTCCTTCAAGCAGTCGACGACGCCTGCATCGGGCTTCGGCTGTCGGACCGGTGGCGCGAGATCGATCCCGTTCTGCTTGCACGCCGCGGTCACATCCTTGCGCTTCGCGGCCGTCACCTTGCCGAACCACGCCTTCGCCTTCGTCGCTTCACCAAGCCGGCACGCCGCGCGCGTGCACACCGCGCCGCGATCACCCGGCACACGTTCGCTGCAGGCCGCG
>JBJXGN010000212.1:0-4830 GCA_046160585.1 Kofleriaceae bacterium | reverse complement strand
GTGAGCCACGCGACGCTGCACAACGCGGACTACGTCGCGACCCTGGGGGTGAAGATCGGCGACCGCGTGTTCCTGCGCCGCGCGGGCGACGTGATCCCGCAGATCCTCGGCGTCGCCAAGGCGGCGGTGGGTGTCGCGCCGAAGGACTGGGCCGAGCGTGTCCCCGACGAGTTGCTCGAGCCCGGCGCGAAGGCGCCGAACGTGCGCCCTGGGGTCGCGTGGGACTGGAGCGCGACGTGGTCGATGCCCGAACGCTGCCCCGCTTGCTCGAGCGCCGTCGTGCAAGAAGGCAAGTACTGGCGCTGCACGAACACGGCGTGCCCGCCGCAGCTCGTCGGTCGAACGCTCATCCTCGTCGGTGGGGACGCGTTCGAGATCGAAGGGCTAGGCGAGAAGCAGATCGCGCAGCTCTACGGCGCGCGGCTGATCGCGGCGCCCGCGGACGTGTTCCACCTCGATAGCGACCCGTCGACGCGCGCAAAGCTGATCGCGCTCGAGCGCTGGGGCGAGAAGAGCGTCGACAACCTCTTCGCGGAGCTTGCGGCGCACCGCAGCGTGCCGCTCGCGCGCTTCCTCGTGGCTCTCGCCATCCCCGAGGTCGGTCCCTCGACCGCACGGCTGCTCGCGAACCACTTCCACGGGCTCGACGAGCTCGGGAAGGCGACCGTCGACGAACTCCAGCACGTCGACGGCATCGGCCCGGAGGTCGCAGCGCGCGCCGTGGGCTGGTTCGCGGAGGCCGCGAATCGCGCGACGATCGCGCGGCTCCTCGACGGGGGCGTGGAGATCGCCGCACCCGCTGCTGCGGCCGGTTCCGGGTTCTTCACGGGCAAGACCGTGGTCTTCACGGGCACGCTCGAGGGGCTCGGGCGCGCGGAGGCGAAGCAGGTCGTCGAGGACCAGGGTGGGAAGGTGGCGAGCTCGGTCAGCGCGAAAACGGACTACCTCGTCGTCGGCGGCAAGCCCGGCAGCAAGGCGAAGAAGGCGGAGGAGCTCGGCGTGAAGGTGCTGCTCGAGCCCGAGTTCCTCGCGCACGTCGGACGTGTGTGAGAACGCACGTGTCGTGGCGCGTCCGTAGCCGACCTCGATCCGCGGCGCTAGGCTCTGCACGCACGATGAGCTCCTCGAACGATCGACCGAACGAAGGCGGGGCCCCCGAGGAACCGCCGCGCGTGGAGGAGTTCCGGCTGCCCGCGGGCTTCGAGAACGACGAGACCGGGCAGCTCGTCACGCGCGCGAAGTCGGGTGACGCGCAGGCGCTGAACGACCTGTTCCTGCGCTACCACTCAGTGATGGTCGAGCTCGCCCGCCGCAAGATCGGCGCCCGTCTGCGTTTGAAGGAAGAGCCCGACGACCTCGCGCAGACGACGTTCCGCGAGGCGACGCGCGACCTGAAGAACTACGAGTACCGCGGCGAGCACTCGCTCGTGCGCTGGCTCGCACAGATCCTCCAGAACAAGATCCGCGACAAGGCCGAGTACTACGCCGCCGGGAAGCGCGACGTCGGCCGCGAGCGCGGGATGGAGATCGCGACGGAGGGCGATTCCGACTCGACGCAGACGATGGAGCCGCCGAGCCACGACCTTTCCGTGACGATGCAGGTCTCGCGGCAAGAGAACCTCCAACACCTGAAGGTCGCGCTGGACGAGCTCTCCCCCGAGCACCGGGAGGCGATCACCCTCGTGTTCTTCGAGGGGCGCCAGCTCCGCGAAGCCGGCGAAATCATGGGCGGCAAGACCGAGGACGCCGTGCGAATGATGCTGCGCCGCGCGGAGTCGCGCCTGCACGAGATCCTGTCGCGCTCGATCGGAAAGGGCGAGTAGATACGGTGTCAGGTGACTTTTTCCCCGATTCGCCGCGGTCCGCTAGCGCGCCCGCGCGCGACGCTTGAGCCGGGAGCGCTGCTCCCGCTCGTCACCTGCGCCGACCTCCTCTTGCCACGGGATCGACCTCCCGCTACCTTCTCCGCCCTCTTCTTGGGCAACTAACTCAATCGGTAGAGTGCCATGTTCACAGCGTGGAGGTTGCAGGTTCGAATCCTGTGTTGCCCACCATCTCAACTCACGGCTGATGGCGTACTTGCGCTGATCGGCTGCTGCGAGCGACGCGACCCTCGTGTCAAGGACCGGCCATGCTAGTCCACCCCCAGCTCGGGCAAGCTGGTCCACCTAGAGGCGCCTGGAAAACACGCGGTGACCGCTTGGAAAAGTCGGGCCTACGCGGCCGGAAGATCTGGTATGGGGCGCGCGGAAAAACGGGCTCGTAGCTCGGGCAAGCTGGTCCACTCTTCGTGATCGGGAGGCGGGGGCCCGGCGTGCGAGACATTGCCTCACGAGGTCCTCGCTATCGCGATGGCCGGCGCTCAGCCGGCCTTCCGGCCTCCGGGCGGGTTGCGGTAGGAGTGCCCCTCCATGACCACGATGTGCGCGTGGTGCAGCAGCCGATCCATCGCCGCCGAGGCCATCAGCTCGTCGAGGAAGAGCGGGTACCACTCTTCGATGGCGCGGTTCGACGTGAGGATGATCGAGCCGCGTTCGTAGCGTTGCCGGACGATCTCGTAGATGTCGATCGGCTCTTCGCCGTCCAAGGGCCGCAGTCCCAGGTCGTCCACGATGAGCAGGTCGGGCGTCGTGAAACGCAGGAGTTTCTTGTCGTAGCTCTGGTCGGCGCGTGACGCACGCAGCATCGAGAGCATGCGGTGCGCCGACACGTACGCGACCGAATGACCGGCTCTGCAGGCGCGTTCGCCGATGGCCTGCGCCAAGTGCGACTTGCCGACGCCGGTCGGACCGATGAGGAGCACGTTCTCGTGCTTGTCGATGAAGTTGCAGGTCGCCAGGTCCACGATTTTCGCCTTGGGGATCTTGGGGTTGAAGGACCACTCGAAGTCCTCGAGCCGCTTCGTCGTCTCGAAGCTGGCGCGACGCATGCGCTGTTCGAGCTGCTTCGTCTCACGGCGCTGGATCTCGTCGCAGCACACGCGGAAGAGGAAGTCGGAGTGCGAGATGACGCCGTCGCTGGCCTCTCTGGTTCGCAGATCGAGCGTTTGGAGCACGCCGGAGAGGCGCAGTTTCTTCAGGATGGGGACCAGTTCGTCAGTGATGGACATGGATCGATTCCTCGTGAGCGAAGAGGGACTCGGTTGGTTTGCGCGCGAAGCGTGCCCCCTTCGACCACGCTCGCGCGTTCTCCCCGGGCAAGGGCTCGAGGTCGAGCCCCTGCTTGAGGATGTTCTTGATGCTCCGGTAGTCGCTGCAGCCGAAGTGCAAGGCGCGTCGCGCGGCCGCTTGTGCGCGCGCCGCCGGGAAGGTCTCCAAGTGCGTGACGATGGCCTGCACACGACGCAGTTGCGTGAGCACGTCGTCGGCATCGAAGATCAGACCCACGAGGCGCTCGACGTCCGCGCCCAGGCGATGAGCGCGCTCGACCCAGTGCTCGCGGCTGCGCTGACGCAGCTCACGCCGATACTCCGGCAGGTGCTCGTTGACCGTTGCGCGTCCGCCGCGCGGCACGCGGGCATGCGTCCAAATGTGCACGTCCTCGTGGAACATCTCGACCGAGGTGCGCGTGCAACGCACCCACAGTTCCTGGTGTAGGTGGCGCCACGGCGCCGAGTAGAAGGCGCCATCGATCTGCACGTGGCTGTCCGTGTGCAGTCGCGCGTGCTTCCAGATCACGATCTCGAAGCGTGACTTGGGCAGTGCAATCAGTGCCGCACGCTCATGCTCCTCGAAGAGTTCGATCGGCGGGCGAGCGGTCGTGCCGTGCGTGCGCTGATCGGAGACCTCGACGAGCCAGCGCCGCAGCGCTTGCTGGTCCTGGTGGATGTCGATCGACTCCCAGGTCGAGAGGAAGTTGCCTTTGACGTAGCGCACCCCGGCCTCGACCTTGCCCTTCTTCTCGGGCGAGTGCGGCGGAGCAGGATCGACCTGGAATCCGTAGTAGCGCGCCAGCTCGCGGTAGCTGCGCTGGATCACCGGATCGTCGTCGATGGCGAAGGCTGCGCGAATCACGGCCGCCTTGAGATTGTCGGGCACGATCACGCGCGGCACGCCGCCGAAGTACTCGAAGGCCTCGATGTGCAGGCGGATCCACGTCTCGATGCGCTGGTCGAAGCACAGCGCGCAGAAGGATCGTCGGCTGAAGCAGAGCGTCATCACGAAGACCCAGCTCTTGCGCAACACGCCGCGCTCGGGGTCGTAGCGTTCGCCCGCGTAGCCGAAGTCGACCTGCGCGATCTCGCCCGGACCGGTCTCGACGCGGATCGCGACGTCGGTCGCCTGCGGGCCGGCGTCGCGATCGAGGCGCGCGCACAGGCGCTTGATCGCGGAGAGGCTGCCGGCGTAACCGGTCAGGTTCACTCGCAAGTGATCGTGAATCGCCGTCGGCTTCGCGCCCTTCTTCCGCAGCCGCTCGATCTCCGATCGCCAACACTCGACCGTCGAAGGCACGGTCTCGCGCTCCTTCGACGCCATGTGGTCGCGCACGAGCGCCGCGAGCACGTGCACCTCGGGCAAAGAATCGACCGCTCCCTCCAGAAGTCCGGCCTTCGACACCAGGGCCACGTACTCGTGGATCGTGTCGCGCCCCATCGAGAGCTGCTTGGCGATCCGTCGAGTGCTCTTGCCCAACCGGCGCAGCCGGATCACTTCCTGTAGTCGATGCATGTCCGTCCTCCTGGCAGTCATCCCGTCCTCCTTGGCCCTGGGTAGGCCGCGGAGGATGGCGGGGGGATGCAGTGCGGACGTGGACTTGGCCCCGACCTCGGGTGGACCAGCTTGGCCGGACCGGAGTGGACCAGCTTGGGCGAGCTGGACTGGACCAGCTTGC
>JBJXGN010000211.1:0-14493 GCA_046160585.1 Kofleriaceae bacterium | reverse complement strand
ACTCCATCGCGATGTACGGGATGCCGTCGTGCTCGTCGACGTCGTATACGTGGACGATGTTCGGGTGATTGAGCAGCGCACCGATGCGCGCCTCGTCGAGGAACATCTCCACGATCCGCGGATCGTCGGCGAGCTCGGCGCGGAGGCGCTTGATCACGACCTCCTTCTCGAAGCCGGCCATCGCCGCCTGCCGGGCGAGGTAGATCTCCGCCATGCCGCCGACGGCGAGGCGCCGCAGCAGCGTGTAGCGACCTCCGAACGATGTCGGTTCGAGGTCGGCCGTCTTGTGCCTCACGATGGCGGCACCTCGCCGGAGTCTGTCGCCGGAATGGGGACGCCTGCCGCTCCATGCGCCGCGCGCGTGCCGTCGATCGCGGCCTGCACGACCGGGTTCTTCGTCGGTGCAGCCAACGCATCGCGCGGATTTTCGTCGGCGACGAACGACGCGAACACGGCCTGCATCCCGCCCGCGAGGCCGTCGAGATCGTAGCCACCCTCGAGCACCGCGACGATGCGACCGCCGGCTGTCGTCTCGGCAACTGCGCGCAACCGACGCGCCATGCGCGCGAAGCCTTCGTGCGTGACGCGCATGCCGGCGAGCGGATCGTGTTCGAACGCATCGAAGCCCGCGCTGACGAGCACGAGGTCCGGCTTGTACGCGAGGAGCTTCGGCACGAACACGTGATCGAACACTGCCGCGTAGTCCTCGTCGCGCGAGCCGCCCGGCAAGCCAACGTTGACCGTCGCGCCCTTCGCGCCGGCGCCGCCGATCTCCGTCGGTGCTCCCGTGCCCGGGTAATACGGGTACTGATGCACGGACATGTACAGGACGTCCGGGTCGTCCCAGAAGATGTCCTGCGTCCCGTTCCCGTGGTGCACGTCCCAGTCGATGATCGCGACCCGCGCCGCACCGGCCGCACGCGCCGCCGCCGCGGCGACCGCGACGTTGTTGAGCAAGCAGAAGCCCATCGCGCGCGAGCGCGTCGCGTGATGACCGGGCGGGCGCACGACCGCGATCCCCGAGGAGAGGTTGCCGGACATCACCTCGATCGCGAGCTGCGTCGCGGTGCCGGCGGCCGCGCGCGCCGCGTCCCACGTGCCGGGCGAGAAGTACGTGTCTCCGTCGAGCCAGCCTGTCTTGCCGGGCACGACTTTGACCAGCTCGTCGAGGTACCCACCCGCGTGTACACGCGCGAGCTCCTCGTCCGTCGCCGCGCGCGTCGGGACGTGGACGCCACGTGCCGCAATGTTCGCGTCTCGGAGCGCGTCGCGCACCGCCTCCACGCGTGCCGGACGCTCCGGGTGTCCCGACGGCGCTCGATGACCCGCAGCGCCGAAGATGTCGTCGAGGACGTAGCCGAGCATTCCGCTTACCTCTGCACTCCCTTCGGGAGTGCGGCGCATCCGACGTTCGCCGTTGTCATTCGCGCTCGGCTCGCATCGGTCGTTTGAGCAAGCGTCCGATCGCTTCGCGCACGGGTACACCTTCGTGAATGATCGCGTGCATCACGTCGATGATCGGCGCGTCGATGCCCATCTTCGCGGTGAGCTCCTTCGCGACCTTCGCCGTCTTCACGCCCTCGGCGACCTGGCGCATCTCGGCCAGGATGTCGGGCATCTTCTTGCCCTGCCCCAATGCGAGGCCGACGCGGCGATTGCGCGACGAATCGCCCGAGCACGTGAGCACGAGGTCGCCCATGCCCGACAGGCCGGCAAACGTCTGCGGGTGCGCACCGAACGCGTTGCCGATGCGGATCATCTCCGCCAGGCCGCGCGTGATCAGCATGATGCGCGTGTTCGATCCGAAGCCGAGGCCATCGCTGATCCCCGCGCCGATCGCGACCACGTTCTTCAGCGCACCGCCGAGCAGCACGCCCGCGACGTCGTCGGTCGTGTAGATGCGGAAGGCGAGCGTCGACAACGCCTTCTGCGCGAGCGTCGTGGTTTCCGGCTCTGCCCCCGCCAGCACGATCGCCGCTGGATATCCGGCCGCGAGCTCGCCCGCGAACGTCGGCCCCGACAGGTACGTCGCGCGCTGCGCGATGCGCTCGGGCAGGATGTCGCGATAGACCTTGTCGATCGTGTGCAGGGTGCCGTCCTCGAGGCCCTTGCTCGCGTTGATCACGATCGCGTCGGGATCCATCCAGTCGCGTGCACGACCGAACACGTCGCGGATGCCATGCGAGGGAGTCACGCCCACGACGAAGCGCTTCCCGCGGACCGACGCTTCGAGATCGCTCGAGACAGTCACTGTATCGGGAAGCTTGTGGCCCGGCAGATACGCTTTGTTCTCGCGATCCGCCTGGAGCTGCGCCGTCGTCTCGGGGTTGCGGTTGTAAAGGCAGACACGATGGCCTGCCTTCCCGAACAGCACCGCCAAGCAGGTGCCGTAGCTACCGCCACCAATGACGGCAATGTCTTCGGCCTGGGTGCTCACAGCGCCCGGACCGTAACATTTCAATGCGGTTGCGATCTACCGACGCTGGCCGCGGCTCGTCAGCGGCGGAACTCGTTGACGATGCCGCGACCCAGGCCCCACAGGCCGCCGAGCGCGCCACCGACCACGCCACCGGTCGTCGCACCGGCGACACCGCCGGCCGCCGCACCCGGAACGGCCCCGACACCGCCGGCGGCCGCGCCACCGACGCCACCGACCACTGCTCCACCCACCCCGCCGACGGCTGCACCGAGGCCCGCGCCGTTCTGCGCGTCGTTGCCCACGGTGTTCATCACGCGTCCGGCCCGGTCCCAGAAACCGTTGCCGTCACCGGCGCCGCCGGTGATGTACGCGAGGTCGTCGATCGAGAGCGTAGCGAACGTGGTCGTGTCGAGATTCTGCATGTCATTTCCTCCGACGAGTCGCATGTGCGGCTGGTGTGCCGGTTCTCGACGACAGAGGTGTCGAGGACTTGCGACAAGCGGGATCGAAATGGCTGCTTTCGCCGGGAGACGAACTGCAACCCGTGTTCGACGACCCGGGATCTGCAACCCGTCAACATCGCTCCGCTACCAGGATTCACGGGCGGCGATCCGAGGCGCCTCGGTCCGTCCGTCCTCGGCCGTCGTTCGTGCGGACCGCGCACTCAAGACCGCTACGCCGGCGTGGCGGCGAGCGCCTCGGTGGCGAGCACCACGCGGTTCCGGCCTGCACGCTTGGCCGCGTACAGCGCGGTGTCCGCCGCGCGGACAAGCGCCTCGACGTCCGTACCGTCGTCGGGGAAGGTCGCCACGCCGATCGACACGCTGAGCTTTCCGGCCTTCGGCGCGGCTTCGGAGAAGTCATTGCCGTACACGCGCTCGCGCACGCGCTCGGCGACCTTGGCCGCCGTGAACTTCGCGGTGTCGACCAGGATCACCGCGAACTCCTCGCCTCCGTACCGCGCGACGACGTCATTCGCGCGGCGCGTGTCCGCGAGCACGCGCGCGAGCTGGCGCAGCACCTCGTCGCCCGCCGGGTGACCGAACGAGTCGTTGAACTGCTTGAAGTGATCCACGTCGAGCATGAGCAGCGAAAGCGGCATACCGCTGCGCTGGCTGCGCTCGACCTCGAGCGTGAGCCGCTCGTGGAAGTGACGGTGGTTGTACAGGCCCGTGAGTCCGTCGGTGACGGCGAGCTGCGCGAGGCGCGCGTTCGCTTCGGCGAGCTCGTGCGTGCGCTCGTGGATCTTCGCTTCGAGCTCGCGGTTCATCTCGAGCAGCGCCTGGTTCTTCGCCGACAGCGACGCGATCAGCTGCTGGTTCTCGTTGACGAGCCGGTACTGGCGCAGGAGGTTCTCGACGGAGAGGAGGAGCGCGGTCTCGTCCCACGGTTTGCCGATGTAGACGTTCAGGTGTGCCCGGTTGATCGCGTCGACGACCGCGTCGAGACCCGCCTGGCCCGTCAGCAGCATCTTCGTCGTCGTGGGCAGGCGGCGATCGACGATCTCGAGCAGCTCGACGCCCTTCATGCCGGGCATGATCTGGTCGGCGATGACGAGCGCGATCGATTCGCCCTCGCGCGTCAGCTCGTCGAACAGCGCGACCGCTTCGTCGCCGGAGCGCGCCGTCGCGATCTGGCACTCGTGGCCGAAGCGCGCGCCGAGCTGCGCCCGCAGCACGCGCAACACGCCCTCCTCGTCGTCGACGCAGACGATGACTTCTCTTCTCACGACGCGCGCTCCGCTCCGAGACGGATCGGCAAGCGCACCGCGAACACGGTACGCCCCGGTTGTGACGTGCAGGTCATCTCGCCGCCGTGTTTGTCGACGATCTGGCGCGCGATGCCGAGCCCGAGCCCCGTGCCTTCGCCCTTGGGCTTCGTCGTGAAGAACGGCTCGAAGATCTGCGGTAGCGCCTCGGCCGGGACGCCCGGACCGTTGTCGATCACGCGCACGACCGCGCACTCACCATAGGGCTCCGAGCTCGACTCCACCGACGTTTCGATCGTGATCGTTCCCTTACCGGCGAGCGCTTGCTGGGCGTTCTGGATCAAGTTGGTCCACACCTGGTTGAGCTCGTCGACGAACACCGGGACGCGCGGCAGGTTTCCGTAACGTCGTTCGACGACGATATCACGCAGCGCGTGGTGTAACAGCGCGAGGGTCGTCTCCAATCCTTCGTGAAGATCCGCGTCGACGCGTGTCGCTTGCTGATCGAGGTGCGAGTAGGACTTCAGCGCACCGACGATGCGCTGGATCTGCCCGACGGCGTGTCTCACCGTCGACGACGTGCGGTGGAGGTAGACGTGATCGGTCAGCGCCGCGATCACCGGGCGCGCGAGGTGACGGTGTGAGCCGAGCACCGCGACCAGACTCATCGCTTCGTCGACGGTCGCGCCGAGATCGGCGAGGTCCGCCGCGAGGCTCGTGTCGTCGAACGGCAGGACCTTGACGAGCTCCTTCGCCGCCTTGCGCGCGGCGAGGCCCGTGACGAGCGGGCGCTCTGCCATCGCCTGCGCGCAGGTCTCGAGCCAGGTCTCGATCTCGAGCGCCGCGGCGATCGGAACCTCCGGCGCCTTGGCCGCGAGCTCGACCGCGTGGCGACCGACGCGCGCGAGCGCCGCGGGCAGGCTGTCGATGCTCCCGCGGATCGCCGCGGTCGGCGAGTTGATCTCGTGCGCGACGCCCGCGACGAGGAGACCGAGGCCGGCCATACGCTCGCTGAGGATTAGCTGCGCTTGGGTCTCGCGCAGATCGGCGAACGCCTTCCCGAGCTCCGTGTTGATCGCCGTGAGCTCGGCCGTTCGCAGGCGGACCTTCCGTTCGAGCTCCTCGGACGCGACGCTGACCTCGCGATAGAGAAGCGCGTTCTCGACGGCGGCGCCGGCTTGATCTGCGAACGTCGTCACGAGGTTCAGGTCGGCCTCGGAGAACTCGCGCGTGCCATCCGCGCGCCCGACGATCAGAACGCCGACGACGCGCGACTTGCGGTCGAGCGGCAACGCGACGAGCGGGCCAGGGGCGTTCGCCGCCCGTGCCGCCTCGCCGAACGTCGGGTCGCCCGCGGCGCGAACGAGCCCGAGTTGCTCGCGCGACTTCCACACGTGCTCGGCGATCGCGCGCAGCGCCTCGGCATCGGTGAGCGACTCGTCCGTCGCCAGCGCGCTCGACACGCCTACACGCTTTCCGCGCGCGGCGCTAAGCCGCAGCCCCGATCGATGGTCCTCGACGAGCCACAGCGCTGCGAGCTGGATGTCGAACGTGCGTGCGAGTGCATCGACGATCTTGCGCGAAACGCCGTCGAGATCGATCACCGACGACACCGCGCGACCCGCGTCGTGCAACGCGACGATCTCGCGCATGCGCGCGGCGAGTCGCGCCTGGTTGTCCTTGAGCGTCACCGTCATCTGGTTGAACGCCTGGGCGAGATCCGTGAGCTCGTCGCCGCCGGGGATCTCGATGCGGTGATCGAGGTCGCCGCGCGACACCGCGATCGCGCCGCGGTGCAAGTGGCGGATCGGTGCGCCGAGGCGCCGCGACCAGAACAGCGCGAGGACGAGCGCGAACGCGAGCGCCGCGATCCCGCCAGCCACGAGCGAGCGGATCGCGAGGCGCTTCGTGGCTGCGAGCGGTGCGCGATCGACGGCGACGCCGATCACGCCAACCGCGTTGTCCTGATGATCGAGGAGCCCCGTGAGCGCGACCTCGTATTCGCCGCTGATGCCGTGAGTCTTCTCGTCGAGGACGAGCGACGTCACGATGCGCTTGCCATCGAGCGCGAGCTTGCGGTCCGCCGGGTCGATCGCGATCGGCATCGTGCGCCGGCCGAGGCGAGACCGAAACGTCGCTTGCAGCTTGCCGCTGGTATTACCGAGCAAGACGTCCGCTGCGAGTGCTCCCTTGATGCCATCGGCGAAGTCGCTGTCGAGCGGCGTCGACAGCACGAGGACCCCCTTCAGCGACAGGCCGGCGTCGACGACCGGCGACACCGCGCGCACCACGGCACGCTCGCCGACCTCGACGAGCGCCACGGTGCGCGTCCACGCCTGCCCGTTGCCGACCAGCGAGTCGTTCGCGTCGACGCCGACGTCGCGGAACCGCGCGTCGGCTCCTCCGAGCACACGATCGTACGTCGGCTTCCCGTTCGCGTCGAACAGCTGGAACCGTGCGGACGGCACGTGCACCGCCTCGTGTGCGAGCCACGTCTCGATCGCCTCCACGCCGTTCTCCATCGCGTCGACCAGCTCGCTCGACTCCGACAGCTGCACGCACTCGTCGGACAGGCGCTCCACGGCCCGCAAGACGAGGTTGAGGCCGACCGTGAGCTGGCGGTCCGCGTCGTCGGACAGCTCGCTCTCGAGCGAGCTCAGGATCACGCGCGTGGCGAGGAGCGCGACGACGATCACCGGCACGAGCGCCGCGACCGCCATCGCGATCACGAGCTTGCTGCGCAGTCGCAGCCGGAGTTGTGGCGGCGGCACCGGCTTCGCGATGCGCGGGTTCTTCGGCTTCTTCTGTCCGAGCTCCGTGGATGGGCGTTTGACCTCCGGGCTGGAGCGTTCCGTCTCGGTGTGGTCGTCGCGCGATGTCACGGTCACCGCGCCTTGCGCTTGATCAGCGCGTAGATCGGATGCCCGAGCGGGGAGAGGATGACGTCCTGCAGCTCGGCGCGCGCGGCGACGACGAACTCGGAGTGCGCGAGCGGGACCCACGGCGCGGCTTCGGCGATGGTCTCCTGCACCTGCGCGTACAGGCTCGTACGCGTCGCCTTGTCGCTCGTGCGCGCGCGCGACAGCATCTCGTCGACGGTGGGCTCCTTCCAGAACGAGATATTCTGCGCGCCCGGCGCGATCGCGTTGTCGGAGTGGAACAGCACGTAGAGGAAGTTGTCCGGATCGCCGGTGTCGCCGACCCAGCCGAAGATCGCGAGGTCGTGCTCGCCCGCCTCGACGGATGCCTTGTGCTCGCTGTACGGCTGGAGCACGAGCTCGGTCTTGATCCCGAGCTGGTTCATCGCGCTCTGGAGGAACCGCGCGACCCGCTCGGGCTGCGAGAAGTACGGCCGCGGCGTGGACAGCGCGAACAGCCGGTAGACCTTGTCGGGATCGAACGTCTTGTTCGCGATCGCCTCGTTGAGCAGCTTGCGCGCGGTAACGAGGTCATACGCGTAGCGCGCCCTCGGCTTGTGATAGCCCCACTGCGTCGGCGGCAGTGGACCGTCGGCGGGAATCGCGCGGCCCTGGAACGCGAGCTTCACGATCGGCTCCTTGTTGATCGCGTAGCTCACGGCGCGGCGCACGAGGGGATCGTCGAACGGCGGGCGCTGCGTGTTGAACGCGAGGTAGGAGACGTCGTTGCCGGCGGTCGTGTACAGGAACAGATCGGGGTGCAGCTCCACGAACGGCTGCTCGTCGGGGAGGATCGCCGTCGCGACATCGACGGAGCCGGACTCGAGCTCCACGAGTCGCTGGCGCGCATCGACGATCACGCGAAACACGATCCGATCGATCGCTGGCTTCGCCCCCCAGTAGCCGTCCCAGCGCCGCACGACGACCTGCTCGCCGCGGTGCCACTCGACAATCTGGAACGGCCCCGTGCCGACGGGGTGCTCGCGAAAGGCGTCGCCCCACTGCTTCACCGCGGCGGGCGACACGATCGGGAACATCGCGACGTCGCCGAGGAGCGGCGCGTACGGCTTGGTCGTGTGGATCTCGACGGTCATCGGCCCTGTGGCGACCACCTTCGACACGCTACTGAGGAGGCCGCGCCGGTAGTTCGCATCGGGCTTCGACAGGTAGAACGGGTGCGACTTGTCGAGGAGGCGCTCGAACGAGAACACGACGGCGGCCGCGTCGAGCGCGGTCCCGTCGTGAAACCTCACGCGGGGCCTGAGCTCGAACGTCCACACGGTCCCGTCGGCGGACACGCGCCACTGTGTCGCGAGGCCCTCGGTGATGTCGGTGGTGCCCGGCTTCCAGCGCAAAAGCCCCTCGAACATGAGCGATCCGACCTCGATCGATTCGAGATCCGTCACGCGCAGCGGATCGAGCGCCTGGACATCGGCCGCCTCTGCGACGACAAGCGCACCGGGATCGCGGCGCTGCGACGCAGGCCGGGCCGTGTCGCACGCCCCGAAACCCAGGGCGAGGCAGAACGCCACGAGCGGCAGCCGCATCGTCGCGACAATATCCCTAATTGGTTGGATTGACTTCACGTCTTTCGCTGACTTAGCGTTCCCACCTCACCGTCGGTCTGGCGTGAACATCACGTCGCCGACCACGTCTGAAGGGGGACTCAGAATGCATCGCCTAGGTTTGGCTCTGATCGCTGCCGCCGCACTCGGCGCGTGCGACGTCGGCAAGTTCACCGTGAAAACCACCTCCAAAGTTCTCATCCGCGGTCAACCTGGCATGCAGCAAGAGGCGGACTACGAGCTCGCGCGCACTGCGATTCCCGGTGCGCTCAAGACCGTCGAGGCGTTCTGGATCGTCGATCCCGATAACTGGCGCCTCACCAAGATCCTCACCGAAGGCTACTGCCAGTACGGCACCGCGTTCGTCGAGGACGACTGGGAGGCTGCGAAGTTCCGCAAGGACCTCGAGGCCATCGAATACAGCAACACGCGCTCGAACAAGATCTTCACGCGCTGCCTCAACTTTGCGCTCAAGTCTCTCGGCAAGCGCTGGCAGACGGAGATCTTCGAGGGTCCCGACATCGTCGCGAAGCTGGTCAAGGACACCAGCAGCGAGAAGCGCTTCGAGCTGTTGTTCGCCGGTCTCGCGCTCGGATCGCTCATCAATCACAACCTGACGCGCGTCGAGATGATCTCGAACCTACCGACGATCGAAGTGATCATGAACCGCGTGCTCGAGATGGATAAGGCCAGCCCACCGTCGAACAAGATGCACGCGGCGCTGCCGTACATCGCGCTCGGGATGCTGAACTCGGGCCGCCCCGCAGCGATGGGTGGAGACCCCGCCAAGGCGAAGGCGATGTTCGAGAAGGCGCTCGAGGTCACCGGGAACAAGATGCTGCTCGCGCGGACCCTGATGGGCTACCGCGTCGGCCTCCAGACCAACGACGAGAAGTTCTTCCACGAGCAACTCAAGATCGTGCTCGAGACCGCACCGTCGGTGTGGCCCGAGCAACGCCTCGGCAACGAGGTCGCGCATCGTAAGGCCCGCCGGTATCTCGCACCCCAAAAGGACTTGTTCTAATGAGGAAGCCCGTATTCACGTCGATCGCGTTGCTCGGGGTGTCGCTCCTGGCTGCGAAGCCAGCGGCGGCGGAGAACGTCGAGCTCCGTATTGCGACTCTCGCACCGGCGGGTAGCCCGTGGATGGCCGTGCTCGACAAGAGCGCCGCCGAGATCAAGGAGAAGACCGGCGGTCGCGTCACCCTCAAGTACTTCGAGGGCGGCCAGCAAGGCGACGAGCGTGACGCCGTCCGCAAGATCAAGCTCGGTCAGCTCGACGGTGCCGCCGTGACCGCGATCGGCCTGTCGATGATCGACGAGTCGATCCGCGTGCTCGAGTTGCCGACGATGTTCGCCGACGTCGCCGAGGTCGACTACGTCGCCGATAAGATGTGGCCCTACTTCCAGAAGAAGTTCGAGAAGAAGGGCTTCAAGCTAAACGACCGCGGCGAGGTCGGCTGGGCCTACTTCCTGTCGAAGACCAAGGTCGAGACGATGGCCGACCTCAAGGGCCAGAAGCTCTGGCAGTGGGGTGACGACCAGCTCGTCGGCGCGATGTTCAAGAAGCTCAGCCTCAACGGCGTGCCGCTCGGCGTGCCCGAGGTCGACTCGGCCCTGACCTCTGGGCGCATCACGGCGTGCTACGGCTCGCCCGTCGCTGCCGTGGCGCTTCAGTGGTACACGAAGGTCAAGTTCATGACCTCGATGCCGATGACCTACGGCATCGGCGCGACCATCGTCCGCATCGAGTCGATCCAGAAGATCTCCGCCGAGGACCAGAAGACGCTGCAGGCCATCGGCAAGGCGGGCTCGAAGAAGCTCCGCAAGGTACTGCGCAAGGCAAACGAGGACGCGAAGTCGACGATGACGCGGAAGGGTGTGACGATCGTCCCGACCCCGCAGGCGCTTGTCGACGAGTTTACGAAGAACGCGCTCGAGGTGCACAAGCAGCTCGTCGGCAAAATCTACTCGCAGGAGGAGCTCGACATGGTCGTCAAGTACCGCGACGAGTTCCGCGCCAAGAAGAAGTAGCCACGGTCGATTGCGGCTCGTGTCGTGAGCCACCTACGATGAGCAGGTGAGCAACGACGACGCCAAAGGGGGAACGGTCGAGAAAGAGTCGGACGTCCCACCGACTCGCCGAGTGAGCGCCGCTGGGGAACCGCCCGTTCGGCCGTCCGCAGTGGTCCTCGATCCAGGACCGCAGAACTACCCGGACGACAGCCCGTTGTCCTCGAAGGTCCGCAAGCTCGATCACCTGGCGGGTGTCGCCGAGCAGATCACGCTGTTCGGGATGCTCGTCTTGATCGTCCTCGTCGCGACGGTGCAGGCGTTCGCGACGAAGATCTTCAGCCACAGCTTCCTCTGGTCGTTCGATGTTGTCCGCGCGGGGACCTTCGCGATCGCGATGCTCGGCGCCGCCTTCGCGAGCCACCACATCAGCCATCTCTCGATGGACATCGTGTCGCGCCGCCTCACCCCGCGCAATCGGCTCGCGCTCCGAGTCGCTCTCGGCATTTTCACGGTGTTCGCGACATACCTGCTTCTCAAGAGCGGGCTGCACCTTCGCTCCCAGGTCGCGACCGAGGGTGGAACGCACACCATTCCGCCGCACCTCATCGCGGCGCTGATCCCGATCGGGTCGGCGATGATCATTTTCCACACGGTCATGCGCACCGTGATCGATGTCGACTACCTCCGGCGCGGAAAGCTCCCGCCGGAGAAAGCCATGACGGGACATTGAGGAAGCCATGACTACCATCCTCATCATCCTTCTCGTCCTCGCGTTCCTCAGCGGCGCGGAGCTGTTCGCCGTCATGCTCGCAGCCGCTGCACTCGGCGCGATGACCTCAGTGCGTGGGTTCACGATCGAATTCGACGGCATGACTGCGAGTATGTTTGGCGTCGGCACCGGCGATCAGGCCACCGTGCTGTCGACGATCCCGATGTTCATCTACGCGGGCTACCTGCTCGCGGAAGCTCGCACCGCCGATCGACTCGTCCGGTTCGCGAACGCTCTCCTCGGCTGGATGCCGGGTGGTCTCGCGGTCGTCACGATCATGACGTGCGCGTTGTTCACGACGTTCACGGGCGCGTCCGGCGTCACGATCGTCGCGCTCGGCGGCGTCCTCATGCCCGCCCTCATCCGCAGCGGGTATCCAGAGAAGTTCTCGATCGGCATGCTGGCGGGCACCGGCTCCGTCGGCCTCCTGTTTCCGCCCGCGCTTCCCCTCTTCATCTACGGCACCGTCTACGGGCTCACGAATCTCGATCCCGAGATCTGGGACACGGGCCGATTCCTGTTCGCCGGCATCGTGCCCGGCATACTCCTGGTGGGATCGCTGTCGCTCGTCGCGGTGGTCACCGCGTGGAAGCTGCCGCGCCAGAAGTTCGAGCTGGGCGAGCTCGGCAAGAGCTTCCTCGCGGCCGCACCCGAGCTGCTGATCCCGTTCGGGGTGATCCTCGGGCTCGCGAAGGGCTTCGCACTTCCGGAGATTGCGGCGCTGACGGTCGTCTACGTCATCGTGCTCGAGGTCCTCATCCTGAAGATGCTGAAGCCGAAGGTCCTGTGGACGATCAGCCGCGAGGCGATGGTGATGGTCGGCGCCATCTTCGTGATCATCCTCGCGTCGACGGCGTTCACGAACTACCTCGTGACCGCCGAGGTCCCGAAGAAGCTGGTGCTGTGGACGCAGCAGTACGTCGAGTCGAAGTGGGTGTTCCTGCTCGCGCTCAACCTCTTGCTGCTGCTCGTCGGCATGGTGATGGACATCTTCTCGGCGATCGTCATCGTGCTGCCTCTCGTGGCGCCGATCGCCAAGTTCTACGGCATCGATCCGTATCACCTCGGCGTCATCTTCTTGCTCAACCTCGAGGTCGGGTACCTCACACCGCCGGTCGGCCTCAACCTCTTCATCACGAGCATCAAGTTCCAACGACCGGTCACCGAGGTCATACGTGCCGTGATTCCGTTCGGCATCACGATGCTCGTCGTGCTGATGATCGTCACGTACGTCCCGTGGTTCACCACCATCAGCCTCCAGCTCAAACCGCCGGAGCGCCGCAGTCCAATCTCCGTGTTGACCTCGATGGTGTCGACAGCGATCGAGGAGAGCAAGGTCTCGGCGTCCGAGATCACGCTCGTCGACGCGAATGGAAAACCGCTGCTCGACAGTAGCGGCAAGCCGGTCGTGAAGAAGCTCGCTGACTGCGCGAACGTCGTGAGCGAGACGCAGAAGTCGGCGTGTCAGGAGCTCTTCTTCACGGTGACGACCTGCCGGCCGGATCCGAAGTCTCAGGATCCGAAACAGCTCGCGTGTGCGAACAAGGCGATCGCGACCTGGACCGTCTCGAACATGAACGGCGACGCTCTGCACCCCGAATACGCGCTGTTGACGATGAGCGAGCTCGCGCTCGTCGGCGCCGACGGCAAACCCATCGAGTGGGAGGGGCCGGTGCTCGACGCGAAGGGCGCCCCGGTGCTCGACGAGGCCGGCGATCCGAAGACCGAGATGCAAACGCTCGTCGGCGCGAACGGCCAGCCGATCACGAAGAAGGTCGCCACGTGCGAAAAGCTCTCTGGCAGCGGACGCGACACGTGCCGCGCGATCTTCGTGGAGGCGTCCAACTGCCACATCGCTCCGCCGGATCCGGAGGCGGACTGTCTCGACGAGAAGGCCAAGGATTGCACCGACACCGGGAGCGGAGGCACCGACGGAAGTGCGGCGACCGGAAGCGGCAGTGCAGCGACCGGAAGCGCTGCGGGCAGCGGCAGCGCTTCCGAGGCCGGAAGTGCAACGACGGGCAGCGGCAGTGCGGCGACGGGAAGCGCTGCGGGCAGTGGAAGTGCAGCGACCGGAAGCGCTGCGGGCAGCGAAAGTGCGGCGACCGGAAGCGCTGACGGCAGCGCTGCGGGCAGCGGCAGCGCGGCCGATGGCTCGTGCGCGGCGAAGGCCGCGGCCACGTGTCAGGAGCAGGCGATCCGTGCGTGTGTGGCGGAGAAGATCACGTCGTGGCTGGAGGAGTACCCCGACCGCGCAAAGCTGGAGTGAGCCCGGCATGACCCCGACGCCCGAGGTCGGCGCCGAGGCAGGCTCGTGAGCCCCGCGCTCGCTCTGATCAAGACGATCCGCCCACACCAGTGGGTCAAGAACGTCTTCGTCGCGGCGCCGTTGGTGTTCGCGCGCCATCTGACGGAGGTCGAGTACCTCTGGCGGACGGCCGTGGCCGTGCTCGTGTTCTCGCTACTGTCGGGTGCGGTCTACGCGTTCAACGATGTCCACGATGTCGAGGCCGACCGTGCACACCCGAAGAAGAAGCACCGGCCGATCGCCGCCGGGCATCTCTCCGAGAGAGGCGCGCTCGTCGCGGCGGGCGTGCTCGCCGTCGTCGCGCTGGGTGGTGCGTTCGCGTTGTCGTGGAAGCTCGGGGTGGTGGCCGCGATCTATGGAGCGCAGAACGTCGCGTACAGCCTGAAGCTGAAGCACATCGCGTTCGTCGACGTCGGCTCGATCGCGTTCGGCTTCATCCTGCGTGTCCTCGCGGGTGCGTACGCGATCGCGGTCCCGGCGTCCGGCTGGCTGATCGTATGTACGGCGCTCCTCGCGACCTTCCTCGGACTCGGCAAGCGCGGGCACGAGCTCGCCTGGGCCGAGAAGTCGGGGCGCGACTCCCCGTCGACGACGCGCGCTGCGCTGTCGGGGTACTCGCTACCCACGCTGCGCATCGCGATGAACGTGCTCGCCGTCGCGACGTGCGGCGCCTACGTCGCGTACACGCTCGACGCACACACCATCGAGATGTTCCGGACCGAGCACCTCGTGTTCAGCGCGCCGTTCGTCGCTCTCGCGATCGTGCGCTTCCTGTCGCTCGCACTGTGGC
>JBJXGN010000210.1:0-199376 GCA_046160585.1 Kofleriaceae bacterium | reverse complement strand
TCGACGAGCCAGTCGCAGAGCTGGACATCGTCGTCGAGAATGGACCCCTCGGGCGTCTTCTTGCCGACGTAGTGCGAGACGTCGGGAAAGGCGTAGAACGCGCCCTTCGGTTCGCGGCAGTTCACGTGCGGGATCGCGCGCAGGAGCTTCACCATCTCGAGGCGCCGCTCGTCGAACGCCTTGCGCATCGTGGCGACGCAGTCCTGGGAGCCGGTGAGCGCGGCGAGCGTCGCCGTCTGCGCGAGGTTCGTCGGGTTCGACGTGGACTGTCCCTGGATCTTCGCCATCGCCTTGATCAGCGGCAGCGGGCCCGCCGTGTAGCCGATGCGCCAACCCGTCATCGCGTACGTCTTGCTGACGCCGTCGACGAGGATCGTGCGCTTCGCCGCCTCGGGGTTGACCTGTGCGATCGAGACGTATTCGGCATCTCCGTAGACCAGCTGGCGGTAGATGTCGTCGCTGATGATGAGCAGGTCCTTCTCGACGCAGATGTTCGCGAGCGCCTCGATCTGCGCGCGCGTGTAGACGGCGCCCGTCGGGTTCGACGGGTTGTTGAGCACGATCGCGCGCGTTCGCGGCGAACACGCGGCGCCGACCTGCGCGGCGGTGACCGCGAAGTCGTCCTCGGCGCGGGTCTCGAGGATCACGGGCCGACCGCCCGCGAGCATCACCATGTCGGGATAGCTGACCCAATACGGCGCGGGGATGATCACTTCGTCGCCCGGATCGATGAGCGCCTGGAACAGATTGTAGAGCGAGTGCTTCGCGCCGTTCGAGACGAGGATCTGGTCCGGCTCGATCGACATCTTGTGGACCGCGGACAGCTCGGCGGCGATCGCCTTGCGCAGCGCGAGCGTGCCGCCGACCTCGGTGTATTTGCCCGAGCCGGGCTTGTTCAGCGCCTCGTGCGCCGCGGCCTTGATGTGTTCCGGCGTGTCGAAGTCGGGCTCGCCCGCGCCGAAGGAGATGACGTCGACGCCGTCGGCTTTGAGCTTTGCCGCCTTCGCCGTGACGGCGAGCGTTATCGATGGCTTGATGGGATCGAGGCGAGAGGCGATCTTGATCGGAGTCGGCATATCACTTCCTCTTGTCGGCGTACTTCGCGGCGAGCGCCGCGACGACGGGGGCGGGGACGAGACCGTTGACGTCGCCGCCGAGGCTGGCGACCTCTTTCACGAGCGAGCTGGACACGTAGTGGTTGCGCTCGTCCGTCATGAAGAACACGGTGTCGACGCCGGGCGCGAGCCGGCGGTTCATGTGCGCGAACTGGAACTCGTACTCGAAGTCGGCGAGGGCGCGCAGGCCGCGCACGATCACCGTCGCGTTGCGGCTGCGGCAGAAGTCGACGAGCAGCCCCTCGAACACCTCGAACTGAACGCGCTCGCCGTACTGCGGGAGCGCGTCGCGGATGAAGCCGATGCGCTCGTCCGTGGAGAACAGCGGGTTCTTGCGGATGTTCGGCGCGATCGTGACGATGACGTTCTCGAACACGGCAAGCGAGCGCTCGAGGATGTCCAGGTGGCCGTTCGTGATCGGGTCGAACGTTCCGGGATACACGGCGATCGATCCTGAGTTCGTCATGACGGCACCTCGTAGAACGAGATCAACGTATCGCCGTATCGGCGCTGGTCCGTTCGTAGCAGAGATCCCAGGGCGTCGGGGGGCGCGTTGTGGCGATCGTGTTCGATGACGATCGCTCCACCCGGAATGAGATTCGCCGCTGGAAGCGCGAGCACCGAGCGCGTCGCGAGGTCCGACTTGTATGGTGGATCGACGAACACGAGCGTCCACGGCGTGGCGGGCGCGAGTTTGCCGGCCTGCGCGACCGCATCGCCCGTGATCACGAGCGCGCGGTCGGCGACGCCCAGCTCCGCGAGGTTCTGCTTGGTCGCGGCGAGGGCCGGCTTGCCACTGTCGACAAACGTCGCGTGGGCGGCCCCGCGCGACAGCGCCTCGATCCCCAGCGCGCCGGACCCGCAGAACAGATCCAGGACGGCCACCCCCTCGAGCGAGCCGACCCGGTTCGCCAGGATATTGAACACCGCTTCCCGCACCTTCTCCGAGGTAGGACGTGTAGCCGAGCCTGCGGGCGCTCGGAGCACCCGCCCGCTCAGGCTGCCGCCGACGATGCGCACGGCGAAACCATGCCCGAAGTTTTTGGTAGTCGCCCGCCAACTCCCTTACAATTTCAGCGCATGTCCGGGGTCGGAAACCTGGCGGCGTGGCTCCTCGAGGGCGCGCTGGCGCGCGGTGCAGGCAATCGACCTGCGCTTCGCGAGGGTAACCGCGTCTGGACGTTCGACGAGCTGTGGCAGAACGTCGCGAGGCTGTCCGCGGCGCTGCGCGCACTCAAGCTCGGTCGCGGCGAGCGCGTTCTCATCCTCATGCGCGACACGCTCGAGTGCGCTGCCGCGATCCTCGGCACGATTCACGCGGGCGCCGTCGCTGTCCCGGTCAGCGAGCTGTCCACCGCCGACGACGTCGGCGAATACGTCGTCCACGCGGGGGCGGTGATCGCGATTGTCGACGACAGTCACGAGGCCGTCGTCGACGCCGTGCGCAGCGAGACACCGCTCCTCCGCGAGGTGATCTGCGTCGGTCCGAAGCTTCCCGCGAGCCACGACTTCGCGAAGCTCGTCGCCAACACCGCACCGCAGCCACCCGTCCCGATGGGCGCCGACGACGTCAGCTTCCTCCTCTATTCGGCGGGCTCGGGGCCCGGCGAGCTCCGCGCCGTTCCGCACTGCCAGCGAACGATCGCGGCCGCGCACGAGTCGTTTGCGAAGGGCCTGCTCGAGTTGACCGACAAGGATCGCATCCTCTCGGTCGCGCGCCTGTCGACGGCCTACGGCCTCGGCGCGGGTCTGATCCTGCCGCTCGCTGTCCCCGCCGAGTCGCTGTTGTTCCCCGCGCAACCGCACTCCGATCCGGTGTTCGCGGCGATGAAGTCGTACCAGCCGACGGTGCTGTTCGCGACGCCGTCGGTCTACGCACAGCTCGCGCACGACGCGGAAGATGCGAAGCTGGGAAAGCCACTCGCCAAGCTGCGCAACGCGGTCGCCGGCGCCGAGGGAATGCCCGAGCGCCTCATCCCGCGCATCCGCGCCATCCTCGGGTGCGAAGTGATGGTGGGCTACGGCCTGACCGAGATCTTCCAGTTCGCGCTCGCGGGTCGCTCCAACGATCCCGGCGCACGTCCCGGCGTGTGCGGCAAGCCACTCGGCGGCGTACAGGTGCGCCTGATCGACGAGGATGGCGATCTCGTCGGCATCGACGAGATCGGGACGCTCGAGCTGCAGTGCGGCTCGCTGTTCACCGGCTACTGGGGTGGTACGGGCACGGGCGAGATCAACCTCCGCACCGACGGCTGGTTCCGCACGCGGGACCGCTTCATGATCGACTCCGACGGCAACTACCACCACTGCGGCCGCGTCGACGATCTGTTCAAGGTCGGCGGGAAGTGGGTCTCGCCGTCCGAGGTCGAGCGCGCGCTCACCTCGCACGAGGCGGTGTGGGAAGCAGCGGTGATCGGCGCCGACGACTCCGAGGGGCTCATGAAGCCGTTCGCGTTCGTGGTCACGAACGTCGGGCAGGAGAGCGGCCCCAAGCTCGAGGAGGAGCTCAAGGAGTACGTGAAGCACGTGCTCGCGCCGTACAAGTACCCTCGCTGGATCGAGTTCGTGGACTCGCTGCCGCGTGGCCCTGGCGGAAAGCTCCTGCGCTACAAGTTGCGGACGCCGAAGCAGCGACGGCGTTCGGCGGAGACCGGGTTGAACAAGGCGCAGACTCGCGATCCCGACGAGAAGTAGCTCCCGCGCTTCGCGACGCCGAATGGGTGCGACACGGAGAAGGAGTGTCGGTGGTCGCTTCGCGACGTCGAATGGATCTGGTCGGAAACGGGCGACACGCAGAAGGGGAGAATGGGAGCAGAGTGTCGGTCGCGACGTCGAAAGAATCTGGTTGGAAGGGCTTCTCCGGGACGCTTCGCGCCGTCGAATGGATCTGGTCGGAAACGGGCGACACGGAGAAGGGGAGAAGGGGAGCAGAGTGTCGGTGGGGCGCTTCGCGCCGTCGAATGAATCTGGTCGGGAGGGCTTCTCCGGGACGCTTCGCGCCGTCGAATGGATCTGGTCGGATACCAAGGATGTTTGGGTTGGCGGTCGTAGGATCGGGTTCGATGGTGGGCGGTCGTAGGATTTGGGTTCGTGATCGGAGCGACGATCGTGCGTAGGATCGGGGTGTCGTGATCGGGGAAACGGGCGTGTGTTCGTGATCCGGTTCGTTACCGAAGGCTCGAGCTCGTGATCGCGGAGGCGCTCGCGCTCGTGGTCGACAGCGAGGTACTCGCGCGCATCGCGGGGCCCATCGGCGAGGCAGCACGTGATCGAGCGCGCGAGATCGCGAGGCTCGACGAGAAGACCTCGCGTGCGACGCGAGCAACGTGGTTGGCCGCGGCGCGTACACCGATTCCAGCGGGGCTACGCGGCATCGACGCGACCTGGATCGAGGTCGCTATCACGCGGATCGTTCACATCGAACGCGACGGCGACGAGCGGGATGCCGGGCACGAGCATCCGCGCGCCGCGCGTCTCGATGCGCTGGCGGCGAGGGCGAGGCGTGTGCTGCTCGATGGCCCCGGCAGTGACGGCGATGTGTGGCTCGCGCGATGGCTGTGCGCGAGCTTCCCGCCGATGCCCGCGATCGAAGAACACGGCGCGACCGGCGCGACGAGCGCTATCGTTCGGCCGCGCTCGATCTCCGAGGCGGTCGCGATGAGCGCAGTAAACCTGCGCGCGTGGCTCGAGGAAGTCGGTGCCGACACGCTCGCCTTCGCGGTCGGCAAGGACGCGACCGCGATGTCCTCACGACTCGGCGCCGCGGCCGTGCGGATCGCACAGGCGCCGAGGTTCGGCGAGATGGGCGACCGTCGCAGCGCGATCGAGCGCGCGCGGATCACTTTCGACGAGAGCGCGTTGCTGCGTGTGGGCGCGCGTACAGTTGGTCCACATGCCGGCGAGATCGAGCGACGGCAGCTCGCACATCGACTCCCGCGAGACACGGGTGTCCTGGCCGAAATGGAGGCGTTCGCGGGATCTGCAGGCGCACCCACCTGGCGAGCCCTCGCTGCCCCATGAATCGCGGGGTCGCCACGACGCGCATCGCCTTTAAATTCGTCGACGACACCTCCTCGCGAAGCGATTTCCACGCTTGACAAGATCCTTGTTGCGGCGGCCCCCACCACCGTTTCATCCTTGCGGCCATGGGGAAATCACTTCTGTGGGTGATGCTGTGCGCAGCGTGCGCGAACAACGTCCCGGCGGATCGATCGACCGGGACCGACGGGAGGCCGAAGGGTGCCAAGGAGCTCGCCCTCGAGGAGGGTGTCGGCAAGCAGCGCGACATCGTCACGTACCCGGGAGGTGACCGCATCGACTGGAAGAAGATCACGCTCCCCGAGAAGACGAGCGGCACGCTCGATCTGAAGATGACGTATACAACGCCGCGCCCACATCTGAAGGCGTCGTTCGACGTGTTCGATCAATGGCATCGACCCGTGAAGGAGCCGATCGCGGGTCGCGGCCGGAACAAGAGCGTGACGATCGCCGGTGCGAAGGGCACGTACTTCGTGCGCGTGTACGCGCCCCGCCGCACCGACGCCGCGACGTACGTGATCGAGGCGTCGTTCTCGCCCGCGCCGATGCTGGCCGAAGGCGGCATCCACGAGGCGCCCGTTCCGGATCCCCCGCGCTTGCCCTGGGTTCCCGAGCCCGATCCCGACTGCATTCGCGCCTACGACAAGTCGAATCCGTCTTGCGAGGTCACGTGTGCGCCGGGCTCGCCACCCAAGCACAAGGGTTGCGACAAGGGCGATATGACGCCGCCGCCACCAATCGTCGTCGAGCCACCACCGCCGCCGCCACCCGAGGTGCCCAAGGCGGTGTTCGCGCGCGTGATGTCGAAGGAAGTACAGCCCGATGGATCGCTCGTCGTCATTATCGGCGCCGGCTCGGAAAACGGCGTCAGCAAGGACTGGAAGGCCGGCTCGCTCCTGCGCGGAGACACGCGGGACCTCACGCAGAAGTTGCCGGGCGCGACGCTGACGATCATCCGTGTCGATCGGCGGACCACAGTCGCCAAGCTGCGCCAGGGCGTGACCAGCGACGTTCTCAAGGAGAACTCGAACGTCGTTCTCGGGCCGTAGCCCAACGGACCGTAGTACCCTGACCGGGTGAAGCCGGGCCGCGTCATCGGAGGCGACGAGCACGAAGCACAGCAGACCGCGGAGCGCATCCTCGACGACGCGCGCAGCGAGGCGAACCAGCTGAAACAGGACGCGCAGCGATTGGCGACAGAGATCGTTAGCCTCGCGCGTCGCGAAGCCGAACGTCACATCGCACGCACCGACAACGAGACGGTGCTCGCGGTGACGAAATCGAACCCGGTGCTCGACTCGCCGGCGGGCACCGTCGACGAAGTCGTGGGATTGGTGATGCGAGCGACGCTGCCGGGTGTAGCTCTCGGCGAGCTGTGCAAGATCGATCGCCGCACGGCGCCACCGTTGCTCGCGGAGGTCGTCGGGTTTCGCGGCGAGCAGGCGGTCCTGCTACCGCTGGGCGACCTGACCGGGGTGGCGCCGGCGAGCGCGGTGTGGCGCACGGGGGCGCCGTTGTCGATCACCTGTGGCGACGACGTGCTCGGGCGCGTGCTCGACGGGCTCGGTGCGCCGATCGATGGCGGGCCGGCGCTGGCCGGCCGGTCATGGGCGGTCGATCGCCCGGCACCGTCGCCGTTTACACGCCCCCAGATCAACGCGCCGCAACCGACGGGTGTGCGCGCGATCGACACGATGCTCACGCTCGGCCGCGGCCAGCGTGTGGGCTTGTTCAGCGCGGCGGGCGTCGGCAAGTCGACCCTGCTCGGGCAGATCGCGCGGGGCTCGACGGCGGACGTGATCGTGTTGTGTCTCGTCGGCGAGCGCGGGCGGGAGCTCGGCGAGATCCTCCAGGACGAGCTCGCGCCTGCCCGCGCTCGCACCGTGGTGGTATGCGCGACGAGCGACGCACCGGCGCTTGTCCGCCTGCGATCGGTTCACGTCGCGACCGCGATCGCCGAGTGGTTCCGCGACCAGCGTGGGGCGAACGTCCTCTTCCTCTGTGACTCGCTCACCCGCGTCGCACGCGCGCAACGCGAGGTGGGCCTCAGCGCCGGGGAGCCGCCTGCGCGCCACGGCTTTCCGCCGAGCGTGTTCGCGCTCCTGCCCCGGTTGATCGAGCGGGCCGGCGCGACGCCCGAGGGCGTGATCACCGCGATCTATACCGTGCTCGTCGCGGGGAACGATCTCGACGAGCCGGTCGCCGACGAGGTCCGGAGCCTCGTCGATGGCCACATCGTCCTCGATCGCCGCCTCGCGCAGCGAGGTCACTTCCCGCCGATCGACATCGTCGGCTCGACCTCGCGCCTCATGTTTCGGGTCGTGGATGCCGCGCACGCGGCCGCGGCAGCGAAGATCCGTGCGCGCTTGGCCATCTATGAAGAGAACCGCGACCTCGTGACGCTCGGCGCCTATCAGACCGGCCGGGACCCGGCAATCGACGCGGCGATCAGCGCGTATCCGAGCATCGAGGCCCTGATGACCCAGAAGCGCGACGACGTCGGCGACTGGGACGCGGCGATCGGCCGGCTCGTCGCGCTCGCGAAGGGCTGACGCGAAGAGCTAACGGACGCTGGCTTCCTTCGGAAGAACCCTCGCTGCGCCTGGCTGACAGGTGGGACCAGGCCCCGGCTACAGTCCCGTTTGATGCGCGCACATTGCAGACTCCACGTCTCAGGAGACGTACGCGCCGCGATGTGGACTACACTGCGTTGCGCAAGAACAGCGGGTTGGGCCAAACCCGGCGATCGGCTTCATCTCGTGTACAGTGGCGCAGAGCTTGCTGTTCTCGCCGCCCAGCGATGCAGCGGCGGCGTTCTTCCAAAATCACGAACCCCATGACCCCCATCGGTCCCGTGCCGTTCGTCGGCCGACAGGACGAGCTCGCCGAGCTGAAGCAGCACCTGGCGATCGTCTCGCTGGTCTCGCTCCACGGCGCGCTCGGTTCTGGCAAGACGCGCCTCGTCGGCGAGCTCGCACCCGGGCTCGGTGCACCGTGCACGATCATCGAGTGTCACCCAGGCGATCGCGCGTCCGCGTTGCGCGCTCGCGCCGAACGCGCCCTTCGCTGCGTACCCGGCACGTTGACCCAAACGCTCGTGCAACAAGCGCGGGTGCTCGTCATCGACGACATCCAACACCTACGCACCGATGAGGCAACCTCGTTGCTCTCGCCGCTGCTCCTCGGACCGACCGCGCTCGGTCGCGTCGTCGTCGTCGGTCGCGATCCGCTCGCGGCGGCCGTCGGCGCGCAGATCGCGGAGGTCGAGCTGCACGGCCTCGACGCCGATGCGGCCGGCCAGTTGTGGGCCGCGCTCGAGGAGACGTTCGGCCAGGTGCCCGGCTTCGACGCGGCGTTCGCCCGTACTCGCGGCGTTCCGCTCGGCCTGCGCCGCGAGTTCGCGCGCGCGCGGTTTGGCGCCGGTGCATGGGAGCTGTCGACGCTCGAGAAGCCAGCGCGTGCGGCGCTCGAAGCGCTCGCGATCCTGCGTGCACCCGTTGCCCCGGCCGCGATCGCGGCGCTCGCACCCGGCGTCGACATCGAGGCCGCGCTGACGAGCCTCGTCGCGCGCCAGCTCGCCGATGGCGTCGGTGACGGCCGCATCAGCGTGCACGAGGTCGTGCGCGTCGACGTACTCGCGCAGATGTCGCACGAGGAGAAGGTCCGGTTGTCGTCGTCCGCGGCCGAGCTCGTCGCCTCGACGTCTGCAGTGTCGACGGGCCCGCGCCTCGCGTGGCAAGCCGGCGACGACGGTGCGTTTGGCGCGATGGATCAGATCACGCGCGTGCGCGAGGTCGTGTGGCACTGGATCGCCGCGGGCGAGCGCGATCGCGCGGCCGACGCGTTGCTCGCCGATCGCGAGCTCGCCGCGCGCAGCGGTGGTGCCGGCGAGTTCGAGTCGATGCTCGACGCGTTCGGCGAGCGCCCGCGCCGCCGACATCCCACGAGCGGCGACGTCGCGCAGACCGGCGCGGCCCCTCACGTCGTGCTGCCGATCGATCCCGAGCGACTCAAGGCGCTCGCCGCGCTGCGCGTCGAGATCGCCGTCCGTGGCGGTCGCTACACCGAAGCGTTCGAGCGCGCGAGCGCCACGCCGGGCGCGGTCTCGCCATATCTCCACGCCGAGCTCACGCTCGCGTCAGGCGATGTCGCCTCCGCGCGCCGCGCGCTGACCGGCCTACTCGGGGCGAGTGACATCACCGAGCGTGCCCGCGCGATCGCGTTGCTCGCCGAGCTCGAGCTCCTCGCCGGTAGGCCCGACGCCGCGACGAACCACCTCGCGTCGGCGGGCGATCTCGCCGGCGCGGATCCGCTCGCGCGCGCTCGCGTGCACCTCGCCGCCGCGCGACTCGACGAATACATGGGGCGCGTCGCCGCGATGCGCTCGGCGCTCGCGCGCGCTCACGGCGCGTGCAAGTCGGTCCCGGTGTGCCTCGAGGCGAGCGAGCTGTCCGCGATCGTCGACGCGCGCCGCGCGGTCGGCCTGGCGCGGGAAGGCCGCCTCGTCGAGGCCGCCTCCGCCCTCGACGCCGCCGACGCCGCTGCGCGCGATCTCGACGCTGTTGCGATCGCGGACGAGGTCCTCGCGGCCCGTGCACTCGTCGCGCGACGCCGTGGTGACTCGACCACGGCCGCCTCGCTCTTGCAGGATGTCGTGCGCGCGCGTCGCGAGCGCGGCGACGAGCTCGGTGCGCTCCGCGCCGAGCTGGATCTCGCCGAGCTCGAGATCGTGCGCGGTCAGCCCGCGATCGCCGCGGAGCTCGCGAGCGCGGCGCTCGCGTCGAGCGTGCGCCGCGAGCTCGGACACCTCGCCGCGCGCGGCCTCGCCGTCGTCGCCGCGATCGATCTCCTCGAGCTCCGGCTCGAGCAGGCGCTGCCGCGGCTCGAGGAGCTGCACGGCCAGCCGGCACTCGACGCGGCGTCGGCCGCGAACGTCGCGGTGCTCCTCGCGAGCGCCCGCGCGCAGAGTGGCCAGCGCGCCGGCGCCGTCGAGCTCGCGCAGAACGCGGGAGCCGAGTCGCGCGACGAGCTGGATCGCCGGCTCGCCGCCGCCGAGGTGGCGCTCGCCGCCGGCGACGTCGGCCTCGCGCTCGAGCTCGCACGCGATACGGCGGTGCTCGCCGAGCGCGCGCACCGCACGATCGAGCTCGCGTCGGCGCTGGTCATCGTGTCGCGCCTCGAGCTCGCGCGCGGAGATCGCGGTAACGCCCGCGCGGCGGCCACGCGCGCCGCTCGCGAAGCCCACGCGGCCGGTCTCGTCCGCGTGCGCATCCACGCGCTGCTCGCTCTCTCGGCGCTCGCGCGCGACGACGACGACGCGGCCTCTGCCGTGTCCTACGCGCGCGATGCATCGGACCTGGCGGCCTCGGCTGGGCTCCCGGTGGAGCGCCTCGTCGCGCACGCGGCCCTCGACGCGATCAGCGGCCACGAAGCGGTCGCGGATCCGTCCGCGCCGAGCGCCGCTACGATGGCGCCGGCCGCGATCGAAGGCGCCGCGCGCCTGCTCACCGACCTCGGCCTCACCGCGCAGCGACCGTTCCGCGTGATCGACGCCGAGGGAGTCCCGTCTGACGTCGCGGATGCGAACCCCGAGATCCTGCGTTTGCCGGGCCGGGCCCTCGCCGTCGATGGGGTGCGCGAGGTCATCTGGCGCCACGGCAGCGAGCTCGCCGACCTACGCCGCCGCTCCCTGCTCAAGCGCCTCCTGTTCCTGTTCGCCTCGGCGCCGGGAAAGGTGTTTTCGAAGGAAGCGATCGTCCAGGCGGTCTGGAACGTCGAGTACCACCCCCTCCGCCACGACGCCGCCCTGTTCACGAACATCATGCGAATCCGCCGACTTCTCGGCGAAGATGGTTCGGAGATCATCCGAGTGACCGAGGATGGCTATCGTTTTGTCCCGCCTCGTGATTTCATTTTCGTCATCCCACGGTGAAGAAAACGAAGATGAAGGTAGCGCCGGCGAAGAAGACGTCGGCGAAGGGCACGGCGAAGGCGAAACCCGCGACGAAGAAGTCCGTCGCGAAGAAACCCGCGCCGAAAGCAAAGACCAAAACAACGTCGAAGACGAAAGCGAACACGAAAGCGAAGACGAAAGCGAAGGCGAAGGCCACGAACGCGAGGCCGGCGAAGGCGAGCGCGAGCGGCGTGAAGAAGTGGCTCGACTTCGTAGAGAAGCATGGCGTGGTGCTCGCGTCGGCGAAGGGCCCGGTGCCATCTCTCGCCGAGCAGATCGCTGGGGAGCCGATCATCGGCAGCTGGTGGTCGCATGCGAAGGGCAAGGAGATCTTCGAGGTGCTCTCTGCCGTCGACGAGGATGTCGACGTGCGTTGCTTCAAGCTCGTCGACGGGAAGGTCACGTTCGTTCATCGGCGCGTGTGGCCGGCGCTCGTGCGCCTCGCGCGGGATGGCGTGTTCGCGGCTGCGCGCGTCGAGTCGGTGCACCAGGAGCACACGGAGACGGGCGAGCACCGCAACTTCAACGTCCCGTTCCCCGAGTGGGTCCCCGAGGACGTGGCGCAGGCCGCCGACGCGATGAGCACCGACACAGCTCGCGCGGAGCTCGGCACGTGGACCGCGAGCGCGTAGCTCCAGGGATCACCTACTCGCCACCCCAACACCTGCGAGCTCCGTTGGTCGGATCGACACGACCGAGCTCTGGATGGCGACCTCGTTACTGCGGGCGCGTCGCGAGGAAGATCTGCGGCGAAGCACCGTCGAGCCTCGAGAACAACAGCTGGCACCGATCGGGCGAGATCCAGCTCGGGCTGAGGTTGCCGGTGCCGAGCTCGGCGACCGCCACGGGCGTACCGAACGCGCCCGACGCCGAGGTGCGCGTCGCGCGATATACCGCGCCCGCCGATCCGTTCGGCACGCGCATGAAGAGCATCTCGAGCCCGTCGTCGCTCACGACGGGCCCTTCTTCGTAGCCGTCCGACGCGAGCTCCGCGATCATCGTGCCCGCGCCGAACGCGTCGGTCGTCGCCGCACGCGTGGCCACGAACAGCCCCGCGTTTCCGGAGACGATCCGCCCGAAGTGGAGCGAGAGCCCGTCGCGCGACAGGCGCGGTGTCATGCCGGCGCCGCCCGCACCGAGGTCCGCCAGCGCAACTGCCGTCGGAAACGTGTCGGTCAACGCGGCGCGCGTCGCCGTCATGATCGTCGACGTGGTTTGGAAGTAGATCGTCAGCTCGTCCTCGGAGAGCATCGGCCACGCCATCGGCATGTTCCCCGGGTTCATGATCGAGAGGGGCGCGACGGTGAAGAACCCGTCAGCCGTCGGACGGGTCGCCACGAACATGGCCTGCGTCGCCGTTCCAGGCATTCCGCGCGTGACGTACATGCGCAGCCGGTCGGCCGACAGATGTCCGCCGTACGTGGCCGACACCCCGGTTCCCGTCAGTCCCATGATCGTCGTCGGTGCTCCGAAGGGCGCGTCTACGTTGCATGGCAACGGCGCATCCATCTGCGGCTCCGAGTCGATAGGCGGAGCATCGACCTGGGTGTTGCCGTCATCCCCGCACGCCGCCACCAATGCCACGATCCACCGCGACCTCATCGCTCTACGATACCGCAACCCTCAGCGCGTGATCGGAAGCGTGGCGAAGTAATGCACGCCGAGCGTCGGATGCTCTGCGCGGATAACGGCACGGCCGAACCCACGCACGGTGGCCTGAAACGTGAGGTTCTTGCGGAGTGTGATCGGCTCGCCACCGATCGCGAGTGTCCACCCCGGGAGCACCGCACCGTCGACGACGATCGCTCCCTGCGTCGTGCGAATGCTCCCGAGGTAGAGCTGCGGCGACGTGTGGTCGAAGTCGACGATCAACGTCGAGGTCGTTCCCACACCCGATGGTGTGACGGCCCAGTACGTGTAGGTGCCTTCGTCCACACCGACGATCGTCGCGACGCCAGCGATGACGGGCACGCTCTTCTCGATGCCGCCCGTCGCGTAGTGCACCCGTGTGGCGCCGGGCGCCTTCACGCGGATCTCGGGCGGCACGACCGCAGACGACACGCGCCACGTCCGGCCGTCGGTTTCGATCGTGGTGACCGTGCGCGCGAGTTTCGGCAGGCGACGGTTCGCCGCGTCGACGACGACTCTGATCGTTCCCGTCGCTGCCACGGTGCTGCGATCGGGGACGCATCGGACCTCGTACTTCCAGCTACCCGTGTGGAGCATCAATCGAGCACGCGTCCGCCCGAACGCCGAGGGAATCACGCCGCTCGGATCGAGGACGCTCACCTCGGCGCCGATCGGACACAGCGCGGCGAACTCGACGTGCAGGAGGACCTCGCGATCGTTGCTCGGCGCGGGATCGTGGATCGTGACCGACGTCCCGGCGATCACCGCGAGGTCCGTCTCGGGCTCGTCGACCATCGGGGGCAGCTGTGTCGCGACACCCGCATCGAACGACGGCTGATTCATTGCGATCGTGGCAGAGCCCATCGCCACCGTATCTATGGAGCCCGACCCCATCCCCGAGCCCGCGGTGATGTGGTCGATCGCGACCATCTGCGCGTTCCCGGCTCCGGGCCCGCCCTGAGTGGTGCTCGGCATTGCCGTGTCGTGCATCACCTGTGTCGAGAAGAAGAACACGAGCGCGATCATCGCCACAGCGAGTACGGGAGCCGCCAGCCACCACGCGCGCTTCGAGCGAGCGACGCTCGGCGCGAGCGGCGCCCGTGCGGCGAGCACGCGATCCGCGAAGTCCACGGGCGGTTCCATCGGCGTCCACGCGCCGAGCGCATGCGCGATCATGCGGTCGTCGGCGGGATCGTTGCCGTCATTGTCGTTCTTCGTGTTCATCGCGCGACCTCCGCGAGCCGCTCGCGCAGCAACGTGCGCGCGCGAGCGAGGCGAGACTTGACGGTGCCGAGCTCGATCCCGAGCGAGCGGGCGATCTCGGTGTACTCGAGCCCGTGATACTCGCGCAGCAGGAATGCAGCGCGCAGCTCCGGCGATAGCTCCGCGAGCGCGGCCTCGATCGCCGCGATGAGCTGCTTGCGTTCGACATCGGCGTCGGTACGGTCGGCGCTCGTGCCTCGGATGTCGTCGGTCGGCACCGGCCGCATGCGGCGCAGCTCGTCGATCGAGCGCCGTGCCGCGATCGTGAGGATCCACGTCGACAGCTTTGCCGGCCCGTCGAGGTCGAACCTGCCGAGGCTCTGGAACACGCGGAGGAACGTGTCCTGCGCGATGTCCTCGATCGTCGCGCGTCCCTGCCGCCACAACATGCGCGAGATCAGCGCGAACACGCGGTGCTGATAGCGCTCCACGAGCTGGCGCGACGCGACCGGATCGCCCTGGGCGGCGCGCCGGATCGCGGGCTGGTCGAGCTCGTGATCGATCGGTGCGCGCGCGGGCTCTGCGAGCTCGGTGGCCAAGGCGAGCATGTCGTCGCGCATTCCACGGACGAGCACACGCGATGTTCCACACATTCGTGCCGATGGCCTAACTAGCGAACTTCGCTACCAGGCAAACCCTGTTCGACGTGTTCTTGGGGCGCGCCTGGGTAAACCCGGCCGTCAGTTGTACGCGTGTGGCTCGTCGGGCGGGCGAGGTGGTCGGAGGGCGGCCATCGCTGCGGCGATCGCCTCGTCCTCGCGCTTCTCCTCCTCGTCCCACTTCAAGAGCCGCTTCCGGTTGTTCCGCCGCTTGCGGAGGAACCCGATCACGAGAAGGAGTGCACACAGGATCCAGATCGCGAGCCCGAGAAGCCCGATCGGCGCGAGCATGTAGCGGTTCGTGAGATCCGAGCGCCACTCCTCGAACAGCTCGCGCATCGGTCTCCCGAAGGCGGTCTTCGCGGCGGCGTCGAGATCGCCGGTCTGGCCGACGATGGTCAGGAACCGACGGAACGGCCAGCGATCGCCGTCGTCCGCCTTGTCGTCGTACCGACCCCTGCGCGAGAGGTACCCGACGAAGTCATAGCTCTGCGCGTACGCGCGGTGCGCGGGCAACTCCTCGGCGGGGAACGTGCGATCGAGCTCGTCGAGCGGGACGATGCCCCCGAACCACGCCATCCCGGCGAGCGTCTCCATGCGATCCCACGACCACTCGCCCGCGTGCTGGTATGCGAACCCTTCGTGCAACCAGTGCGGTGCGCGCTTGCCGAGCGCCACGCCGAGTGCGATGTGCGCGAGCTCGTGCTTCAGCGTGGACTCCGTATCGACGAGGTGCGCGCCGCGCCGCATCGCGACGGAGATGACTCCGAGATCCAGATACGCGACGCCGATCGCCCATGGCGGTGCACCTCGCCCCGCGGGCGCGATGCTCGCTAGATCCGAGGCGTCGCGCACGAGGCGGACCTCGATGCGCGTCGGCACCGGCAGATCGATCAGATCCGCGCTGATCGACGTCAGCGCGTCCTCGGTGATGTTCGCGAGTGATCGCGCCTCGTCCTCGAGGCTCGCCTCCGCGAACATCGTCACGCGACCGGTGTGCGCGATGGGCACCAGGCGCGGCGCTGCCGCGGCGGTCGTGACCAGCGCGAACGCGAGCAGCCACGCGCACACCAGGCGCTTCATCCACAGCGTCATGGACCTCATGGGACGTGCAGCTCCACGCGCTGGGTGGTGCTCGCCGTCTCCGCGAAGTAGAGCAGGGTGCCGCCTGCGACGAACGCGCCCGCGAGCGCCGCGTACACCCACCACTTCGTCTTTTCGTCCTTGCGCTTTTGTGTCTCGCGGAGGAGCGGCGTGTTCTGCTCCGTGAGCAGCTGATCTGGATCGGGCGCACGATCGTTCCACACCGCGATGCGATCCGCGATCAGCGCGACGAGCCGCGAGGCATCCGCGACCGTGCCGACGCCATCGTCGTCCGCACCGAGCCGACGGGGATCGCCCGCATGCCCGGCGCGTCCCCACGCCTCGATCACGTCACCTCGCCGCACGATGGCGACACGGACCCTCGCGAGCGTCAACACGGCGCCGATCTCCGACGCTGCCGGCATCACGCCGCCCCAGCTCGCGACCTTCTGCGCGATCGCGCCGAACGTGCCGCGAACCTCGGGCGTCGGGATCGCGAGTGCGGTCTGCGTCTTCACCGCGGTGCCCATCGCGAACCCGCGGCGATCACCGACCGCCGCCGCGACGACGTGCTCGCCCGCGGGCAACATCGCCTTGTAGGGCGCCGCCCCCACGCGCACGTGGTCGATCCAGATCACTGCTCCGGGCGCGTCCGAGGTGATCTCGACGGGAAACAGGTCGCGATCGAGGAGTGCGTCGACCTCCGGATACTTCGCCCACACGTCCGCCGGAACGTCGCCCGCGCTCGCGCCGAGCACGCGCAGCCGCGTGATCGCGGTGCGAGCCAGCGGCGCATCTCCGTTGCGCTCGGCGCACAGCGCGATGTACGTCCACGCGCGTGGGAGCTCCGGCGTCGCGAGGCCGGCGGCTTGTCTCGCCGCCGCGATGCCGATCGCCGTGTTGCTCGCGCTGATCGTCTGCGGGCAGTCGAGCTGTCCGAATGCGCGCTGTGCGTCGGCCATCGCTGCGGCGAGGCGCGCAGCATCCGGCGTGAGATCGATGCCGGCGAGGGCGTCATCCACGCCATCGCCAAGCAACGGAGCGAGCCCGCCGTTGACGATCGCGCCCGCGATCGTGCGCCGTGCCGTTCCTCCGTCCGTGGGTCCCACGTCGATCACCGCGACACGGTCCTGTGGCGCCGCCATCACGACGCCCGCGGTTATCGCGAGGAGCGTGACTACGGGAGCTGCTTGAAGTACTCGTTCAAGGCCCATACGTCACGCGCACGCAGCCCGTCGAATTGAATGCCCAGGCTCGTCTCGTCCGACCAGCGCACGGTGGCGCCGATGTCGATCGGCTCCTCCATCGTCGGGATCTTGAACGTGATGTGACAACGCTCGCCCATCGCGTGCCGCTTCTGGGCCGCGAGTAGCGCTCCACCGAGCGATAGGTTGATGATCGAGCAATCGGCAGGCGCGCCCGTCGTGGCGAACTTCCCCGAGATCGAGACTACGTGACGGATCGCGGTGCGACGGTTGTCGGCCATTGCTGCGAGCCATCATACCTCGGAAATGATGACTCTTAATCGTCGCCGCGCACCTAGCTGATCGTCTGATCTGCGCTCGCAAGCTCGACTAGCCCGACGGCAGCCGCCGACATCAATTGAGCTTGATGTCGATGTACGCCTTCTTGCGCAGCTCTTCGAGCCACGTGCCGGTCTGCTTGTCCATCTCCTTGCGGCGGAGCTCGCGGGAGATCTGTTCCTTCATCTGGTCGAACGGCTTGAGGTTGGACGTTTGCACGTCGGTCGCCAGGAACACGTGAAGGCCCTGCGGTCCCGTCACCGGTCCACGCACATCGCCCTTCTGCATGGCGAACACGATCGGCTCCCACTCCGGGTTGGCCAGGCTCTGGCGCTGGAACCACCCGAGCTCGCCGCCCGTGGCCTTGGTGCTCACGTCCTCCGACACCTCGCCCGCGACCTTGGCAAAGTCCTCGCCGCGCGCGACACGCTCCATCGCCTGCGCCGCCTTGACCTTGGCCTCGGAGACCTGCTGCTCGGTCGCCTTCTCCGGGAGCTTGAACAGGATGTGCGACAGCTTGACCGCGCTCACGGACTGGGAGCGGCGCTGCATCTCGTCGTACTTCGCGCGGATGTCCTCGTCGGTCACCGACACCTTCGGGGCGACGAGCTGGTTGACCGCGCGCAGGCGCAGGAGCTGGCGGCGCAGGTCGGTCTTGTAGTTCGCGAGCGTGTAGCCCTGCGCGGCGAGCGCTTGCGCGAGCGTGGCGTCGTCGAGGTTGTTCGTGCTCTTGATCTCGTCGAGCGCCGCCTGCACCTCGGCCGATTCGACCTCGATCTTCGCCGTCTCGGCGGCCTGGACGATCAGCTCCTCGTTGACCATCTCGTCGAGGACGCTCGAGCGCAGCTTCTCGATGCGGCGCTCGCGCTCCTTCGGATCGGCGATCTGCTGCGCGTCCGGGAGCACCGGGAGCATGCGCGCGTCGAGCTCGCTGCGCAGGATGATCGCGTCGTCGATCACTGCAACGACGCGCTCGAAGATGATGCGCTTGCCCTTGTTCGGCGAGTCGACCTTGTCGGGCTTCGCGTCCGGAGCAGGGTCCGTGGGCGCACCCTGTGCGAACGCGACGGCCGCGGGGATGACGAACAGAGCGAGCAGAGCCAGTCGCATGGTCATTTGGACTCGGGTGTGGGCAACCCCGTTGCCTCCGGCAGGAGTGGCGGGGGTGGGGAAATTCCCTGCGGATTCGCGGGGGGAGGCTGGAGGTCGTGGCCGTGACCGTCGTCGACCGCGGTCGACGTATCGATGCGCACGCGCGCGAGGTTGGCCTCGTTGATCTCGATCTTCGACGCGCCCTTGAGGCCGTCGACGAAGTCCTTCTGTGCCTTGAGGCGCGAGTCGCGGAACAGCTTGTTGCGGATCGCCGGCTTCGCGTCCTCGAACGACTTCGTCCACGACTTGCGCCGACCCGTCTGCTTGAGGACGTAATACGTGCCGTTGCCCGCGTCGACGGTCTGCGACACGTCGCCCGTGTTGACGAGGCCGAACGCCGCGCGCACGACCGGCGCGGGCAGGTCCTTGGTCTGCGCGTCGAAGTAGCGCAGATCACCGCCGCGCAGCTTGGTCTCCTCGTCGGAGCTGTACTTCATCACGAGATCGCGGAAGCCCTTGTTGGTCTTGCCCGCGTCGCCGCGCGCGTCGATCGCGACACGATCCGCCTGCGCCTTGTTCTTCAGGATGATCGCGGAGACGCGCAGCTCCTCGGGCTTGACGTATTCGGCGAGGTTCGCGTCGTAATACACCTTCATGTCCGCGTCGGGCACCGAGTCCGCGGTGACCTTCGCGTCGAACTCGTCGCGCATCAACTTCTGGATCATCACCTGCTTCATCGTGCGGACGACCTCGGGATCCTTGTCGAGGCCGCGCTTGTAGGCTTCCTTCGCGAGCACCTCGAAGCGGATCAACGAGTCGAGGAACTCCTTCTTCTGCTCGAGCGACGTGTAGCGCGCGCGGATGTAGGGGCTCTGCCGGTTGATGCGCTCCTGGAACTCGCCGAGCGTGATCGTGACGTTGTCGATCTTCGCGAGCGGTTGCGCGAGCTCCTCGGCGCTCTGCGGCGGCACCGAGCCCTTCTTGGCCGGAAGGCCGGGCTTGGGTTGGTCGCCGGAGGTCTCGCTTGGCTTCTTCTGACACGCCGTCAGCGTGATCGAGCAGACGAGTGCGGGGACCAGAAAGCGAATCATCACAACGAGTTCACGTAGCACGAGCGAGGGCGTCCAACAAGGCTCTCCTTGCACCCGCGGCCCGGTTGGACTCGGGTGGCGTGGCCGTCCCCGTCGCAGCACCGAACCCGCGAAGGTCGATCGACCAGCGCTGGTCCGGCAGCCGCTTCCAGCCCGCCCACGACAGCTGCTTCACGAGGTCGGAGTCGGGCCGCACTGCGACCGCGACCCTCGTCGACGAGATCTCGAGCGCGAGGATGCCCGCCTTGCGCGCGATCGCCTTCACGCCCATCAGCTCTCCGAGGAGGATCACGTCGCCGGGGATGGGGCCGTAGCGATCCGCGATCTCGGCCATCACGTCGCGTAGCTCGTCGTCGGAGTCGACGGCCGACAGCTTCTTGTACAGCTCGAGACGCTGCCCGGGGTCGGGCACGTAGTCGTCGGGGATGAACCCGGGCGTCTCGATCTGGAGCTCGGGGTCGACCTCGGAGTGGATCGGCTTGCCGCCGACTTCGGCGACCGCCGCGTCGAGCATCTTCACGTATTGATCGAAGCCGACCGCCGCGATCGACCCCGACTGCTTCGCGCCGAGCAGCTCGCCGCCGCCGCGGATCTCGAGGTCCTGCGACGCGATCTGGAAGCCCGCGCCGAGCTCGGTGAACCGCTGCAGCGTCTCGAGCCGGCGCCGCGCATCCTCCGTGATGTGCTCCGGCTCGGGGACGAGCAGATAGCAGTACGCGCGATCCTTGCTGCGCCCGATGCGCCCGCGGAGCTGGTAGAGCTGCGCGAGTCCGAACGCGTCCGCGCGCGCGACGAACATCGTGTTCGCGCGCGGGATGTCGAGGCCGCTCTCGACGATCGTCGTCGCGACGAGGATGTCGAGCTCGCCGTTCACGAACTCGACCATGACCTTCTCGAGCTGCTCGGCTGTCAGCGCACCGTGACCGATGCCGACGCGCGCGCTCGGCACGAGGCCGCGCACGTACTCCGCCCACTCGTCGATCGTCCGGTCGTCGTCGCGCGGCTGGGTCTTGCGTTGCGGGCGATCGTCGTTCGGCAGCCTGTGATCTGGCGCCTTGCCGGTGCCCATCATCCCGATCGTCGGCGAGATGAAGAAGACCTGGCCGCCGCGCGCGATCTCGCGCTCGATCGCCTCCTTGATCGTCGCGTCCTCGACGCGCGACACGAAGGTGCGCACCGCGCGCCTGTCCGCCGGCGGCGTCGCGATGATCGACAGGTCGCGCAGGTTCGCCATCGCGAGGTGCAACGTGCGCGGGATCGGCGTCGCGGTGAGCGTCAGCACGTCGATCTGCGTCTTCGTCTTCTTGATCTTCTCCTTGTGCGCGACGCCGAAGCGCTGCTCCTCGTCGATCACGAGCAGCCCGAGGTCCTTGAACCGCACGTCTGCGGACAGCGCGCGATGCGTGCCGACCACCACGTCGATCCTCCCCTCGGCCACCTTCTTCACCGTCTCGATCTGCTCGCCCTTGGTTTGAAACCGGGACAGCTTCCCGAGGTTCAGCCCGAAGCTGCCGAACCGCTCGACCATCGTACGGTAGTGCTGCTCGACGAGCACCGTCGTCGGCGCGAGCACGCACGCCTGCTTGCCGCCCTGCACCGCGCGGAAGATGGCCCGCAGCGCGACCTCGGTCTTTCCATACCCGACGTCGCCGCAGACGAGGCGATCCATCGCGCGCGGCGCCTCCATGTCGGCCAACACCGCATCGATCGCCGCGAGCTGGTCGGGCGTCTCGTCGAACGGGAACGTCGCCTCGAGCTCGCGATACGAGTCATCGGCCGGCGGAAACCGGTGCCCCGGCAGGCTCGCGCGCTGCGCGTACAGCTGGAGCAGCTCCTCGGCGAGCGCACGAATGTGGCGCGCGACCTTGCTCGTCGTCGCTTCCCACGTCACCCCGCCGAGCTTGTCGAGCCTCGGCGCGTGGCCCTCCGCGCCGACGTACCGCTGCACCTCGCCGAGGCGATACACCGGCAGGTACAGCGTGCCTCCGTCGTACTCGAGCTTGAGCGCGTCGATCTGCGTGAGCGGCGGCGCGATCGCGCCGATCGCGGACGTCTGCAGGATCGACACGGTCCCCACCGCGAGCTTCTCGAGGCCGAGGTACTTGCCGACGCCGTGCTTCTGGTGAACGAGGTAGTCGCCCGGGGTCAGCTGGCTGAAGTCCCCGACGCCGCCGAGGAGCGCGTCCTTTGCCTTCTTGCGCTGACTGCGCGCGTGGTGCGTGCGCTGCCCGAAGATGTCCTGCGTGGTGACGAGCGCGATGCCATCGCGCACCGATGCGAAGCTGCCGATCGGCGTGCCGCTCACGAGCTCGAGCTGGTCGAGCACACCGCGTGCGGCGAGCACGCCCTGTAGGCGCTCCATGCGGCTCGGCGAGTCGCACGCGATAACGACGCGCAGGCCATCGCGCTTCCACGCTTGGATCGCGATCACCAGCGGCGCTGCATGCTCGACGTCGCCAAACGTGCGTGCGTGATCGAGCTGCTGCTTGAGGACGCGCAGGTCGTCGATCGCCACGCGCTGCTTCGTACCCGGCGCATCGACGAGCTCGAGCGTAGGCAAAAGAACAGTGTGGCGCTGCGCATCGAGGGCTCCAGCGTCCGTCCCCGATCCGCCGAGGGCCTCCTCGGCGCCGACGAAGTGCGCGGCCGGCGGGTAGGTCAGGGCACGATCCTTGTCACTGTTGTGACTCGCGCGCTCGGCGTGGCGCGCCTCACCGTCGGTCCACGCGTCGGTGATCGCGCGCCGGCACGCGTCCGGATCGACGACGATCCACCGCGCACCGGCGGGCACGTACGTTGCGGGTGCGACCATCTCGTCGTGGAACGCCGGCGTGAGGCCCTCGATCCCGACGAACACCTCGCCGGCGGCGAGCCGCTCGATCAGGCGTCGCGTCGCCTTCGTCGGGAACAGGATCTCGTCGGCGTGCGCGCGGATGCGCGTCTTCGTGTCGCGCGCGCCGGTGTTGATCGTCTCGCGCACCGGGTGAAGCTCGACGCGATCGATCGTCCGCAGCGTGCGCTGTGACTCGGGATCGAACGTGCGGATCGTCTCGACCTCGTCGCCGAATAGCTCGACACGCACCGGGTACTTCGCGAGCGGCGCGAAGATGTCGATGACCTCGCCGCGCACCGCGAACGTGCCGGCCTCGTCGACGAGCGGCGTGCGCGTCCACCCTCCCGCGACGAGCAATGTGGCCACCGCGTCGCGATCGATCGTGTCGCCCGTCGCGATCGTCATCCCGCGCGAGGCGAGCTCCGCGGGCGCGATCGTCTTGCGCATCAGCGCCTCGGCCGACGTCACGACGATGCGCGGGCGCAGCGCCGGCGTCGCGAGGCGGAACAGCGTCGCGAGCCTCTCGACGATCGACGTGCGATCGGGCGCGAGGTCGGCGTACGGCGAGACATCGATCGCGGGCAGGGCGGCGATCGCGTCGAGCTCGTCGGCCGCGTGCTCGGCACTCGATGCTGCGCCCGCACTCGATGCCCCGCTGCGCGCGAGCTCGAACCAGAACCGCACGTCGTCCTCGAGGCGGCGCGCGAACTGGTCATCGGGCGCGACGAGCACGACGAGCTCGCGGCGCGCGATCTGTGCCGCGAGCCACGCGGCCCAGCCCGCGGTCGATCCGTAAAGGACCACCGTCGGGTCGGCGAGCGTTGCAGCGAGCTCCGGCCACATGACGAGCGCACCCTACCAGGCCGGCGCTGCGTGGGGAGCGACGTGGCTACTTCGCGGAACCGCTGCCCGCAGAGCCCGCGGGTGCTTCGGCGGTCGGCAGCTTCAACAGCTCGTTGACCTGCTGCTGCGCAGCCTCGATCGCTTGCTTTGTCGCCTCGTCGTACAGCGCGACGAGCGCGGTCTCGATGCCGTTCGACACGTCATTGAACAGCTGCACCGGTCGGTCCTTCAGGCCCGCAACGAACGTCTTGCCCGCGACAAACGCAGTCTTCGCGCTGTCGCATTGCTTCTTCGCGGCGTCGCTCGCACCGCTGAGCTTGAGGCCGCCGCAGCCGACCTCGAGCAGGCCCTCGACCCGATCGAGCTTCTCGACGAGCGGCTGGAGTGCGTTCGCGATCACGTCGCCGGTCTGTTGCGCGAACGGCTCGATCGCCGCGCGCACGTCGGCGCTGACCTTGGCGCGGACCTCCGAGAGCTTCGCCCCGGTGCCGCTCTCCTTCATCCACTTGTCGAGCTCGCCGGCGAGGTTGCCGAGGCGAGTTTCCGTCTGATCGAGACCCGCGCGGAACGTGCGCAGAGTCTTGACCGCGTTGTCGAGGTCGCCGACGAGCGCGTCGACGGTCTCGAGCTGCGAGAATTTGCTGACGAGGCCTTTCCACTCCTCGAGCTGGCGGAACTGATTCGCGATCTCGATCGGCGTGGTGACCGCGTCGACCTTGTCGAGCATCGTGCCGAGCTCGTCGAGGCGGGACTGCTGCGCTTTGACGGCGTCGATCTGCGCCTGCGTGATCACCACCTTCTCGACGGGCGGTTCGATCTCCTTCTTGGCCTGGTCACCCGAATCGGTCTTCTTGCCGCAACCCGCACCGAGGAGAGCGACGACGACGAGGAGTTTGTGCATCGGCGGCAACCTAATGCGCGCTGACCGCGCGTGCAACCACTACGTCCAGTTGCACACGCGGTCCCGGTCTCGAACCTCGTGCACTCAGCGCTAGCGCGTCGTGCTCGCGGTCGCAGCCGGATCCGTGCCGCTAGGGAGGGAGCGCGAACGACAGCGCGAGGCAGTCGAGGTACCTGAGCCGATTCGGTAGCGCCGCCGCGAACGTCTGAACCACCCCCGCGTCGAGTCGTTCCGGACGGAAGCGAATCGCGAGATACGGACCCATCGTCTCGGCGAGATCCTCGCGGGCGGGAAACTCCATGGCGTAGGGCGAAATCGCGACGCCGTCGGCCTGCTGCGCTGCACGCCAGTTCGGATCGCTGGCGTACCTGCCGTCGATCGAGGTGTGCGTTCCTTCGTGAACGAACACCTCTTCGAGCACACCGTCGCGAACATAGTCGTCGCCCTGCTCGGTGTGGATGAGGAGGTTGTTGTTGCCGCCTCCGAACGGATGGTTGCCGCGGTGAATCCACACCGTCCGTAGGTCCGCAAACAAGAACGGGGGTATCCGGCCGATCACGGTGGCGTATTCGATGGCCTTCTCCTCGGCCTCCGTCTGGCTGAGCTCGGGGTTCACCTGAACCTCGACCTGGACGCCGGCGCCAAACCTCGCGGCGAACAGATGGGCGTTGTAGGTCGCGAACGCGCCGGTGCGGCGATCGAACATGACACGCGGTCCGGTGCCGCCATACGTCACGCCGACAAAGGAGGTCGGATCCGACGCGGTGATGATGTCCGGGTCAAACCACACCGTGTTGCCGAACGGGGGGCTCGCGGGAGGAGTCGCGACCGTCTCAAACGACGCCGGTAAGGGTACGCACTGCACGCCACCGTCAGAGTCGCCGGCGTCGATGGCCGAGTCTTTGGGTGTCGCGGCGGCATCCACCGTCCCGGACGACGTGCGGTCGCACGCGCACAACGAGGCCACGAAGACGACCGCTAATGCGCATGCGCCGAAGCCGCGTTTGTCGTGGGCGAACCACAGGCCGAAGCGAGCACCGACCGCGCGTGCAACCGCTACGTCCAGTTGCACACGTTGTCCAAGTTACGGACCATCTCGAGCCCGTCGCACGCGGTGACGGCGAACGTGTCGAAGGTGGCGCCGCCCGCCGCGGGCACGCAGACACCACACGCGTAGCCGTCGGGGAACGACGCCGGCCAGCCGGGCAGCGATGCGCCGGATGCCTTGTAGATGATCCAGTGGTTTCCGGTCACGGCGATCGGGTCGAACGCGCTCTCGTCGATCATGCCGTCCGGCGGCAAGGCGATGCCATCGGGCAACATCACGACGATGCCGATCGCGAGCCCGTACGAGTTGAGCGCCTGCGGAGGAGGAACGCTGCCCATCGTCACCACGAAGGTCGTGGCGGTGCTCGTGCCTTCACCGAACTTCCACAGATAGTCGGGCGAGCCCGACGACACCTGCCACGCGACGAACACCGGGTTCGCGGGACCGCTCGTCGTGATCGTACCGCTCGCGGTGAACGCGCCGCCGGAGCTATCGATCGGTGCGTCGACGGTGGCGGCGTCGAGCGCCGCGTCGGCTCCGCTGCCCGGAGCGTCGACCGTCATCGAGCTACCACCATCGTCGCCACACCCTGCGAGGAGCGCACACGCGAGCGCGATCTGTCTGAGCTGCATGTGGCGAACCCTATCGTGCTTGCACCGGCCGTTGAACGCTTTCTCGCATGACCTCGGTCACACTCGTGGCAAGAACCGCGAATCCCCGACAACGGCGTGCGGCCATCGCGGTGCTCAGCGCTTGCGCGTCGTGCTCGCGGTCCACACGTCGACGCCCGCCATCCACGCCGGCGCGCCGAGCACCATGATCACCGATGGCCCTTTGCGCTCGATCCACGAGATCGTGCCGTCGACGCCGAGCCAGCGTGTGCGGCCATGCGTGTGCTCGATCGTCCCGCCGGCGATCATGTTGTCGAACGCCTTCTCGAGGGCCTCCGCCGCCTCGATGGCGTCGGGCTCGCTGTCCCACTCGAAGCGCGCGATGCCGAGGCCGCGCTCGGGACGCACGTCGTTTGGGCGAATCATCGACAGCACGCGATCACCGCCCCAGCCTTCGCCCGCGATCGCGGCCTGCGCGCTGTCGACGCCGTGCGAGCGCAGGAACAGCACGAACCCGAGCTCGCCCCACACCGTGGACTGGCCGAGCGACCACGTCGCGAGCGACGACGGTGGCGCGATGTCGACGGGGATCGGGTGGTCGCCCGCCTGATAGCGCTCGGGGTGGAGGATCTGCTCGGTCGAGCGCGGAGGCTTCGCGAACGCGGCGTCGACCGCGCTCCACGGTTGTCGCCGGCGCAGCGCCGCGACGAACGCCAGGCCCGCCTGGTACGGGAACATCATCGCCTCGCGTACGGCGAGCGGCGCGAGATCGAGCGTGCCGCTACCCGGCAACGACATCGACTTCTCGAGCGCGGTCGTGACGTCCGGATCCGACCACGGCGCGATCGAGCCGCGCCGCTTCAGCATCAGCTCGACCATCGTCGCGAGCGCATCACCTTCGACGAGCGCGCGCCGCGCACGGCGTGCATCGCCTTCGGTCTCGGGGAGGTCCTCGAACTTTTTCAGGTCAAAGTTCTGGTCCTGCAGTGCGTGCTGGATCTCGTGTGCGAGGACGAGCTCGGCGTTGTCGCGCAGGGCGGGGTGGATCACCATGGTGAGTCGCCGCGTGTCCGGATCGTAGTAGCCGAGCACCTGATCGCGACGCAGGTCGAGCAGGAGCTGCGCGTAGTTCGTGTCGGGCGCGATCAGGCCCCACCGCGAGTATCCGAAGTCTTCCGCCGCCGTCATGCGGAGGGTCTTCGGCTCGTTCGCGAGGACCGCGAGGCGATCACTCATGAACGGCGCGGTGACGACCTCCTTCGCGACCGGCTTCTTCAGTCGGAGGCCGCGCAGCTTCGCGATCTCCTTCGCGAGCGTGTCCACGTTCGCGACGAGCTCGCGGAATCTGTGTTCGGCGAGGGCGTCCGTAGCCGACCTGCCGCCCTCCGCGGGCAGCGCGATCGCCGTCGCGGCGAGCGCGATCCACACAGCGACAGCACCAAAGGCGACCGTGATCCGACCCACGCCTGCCAGCGTAGCGTGTGCTGGCGCCACCGCGCATCCGATGAGACGCTTACGCCGTGAAAACCACCCGGCATGGGGTCGCGCTGGCGGCGCTTTTGTTCGGATGTGGCGACAACCCCGCACCTTGCGAGGAGCGGAGCGGCCACGCCTGCACGTGGGCGGGCGTCGGCGGGGTTTTCGGCTTCAACGGCGACGGCAAGCACCGCCTCGAGACCGAGCTCTACTGGACGATGGACATGTGGTTCGCTTCGAACGGCACGGTGTGGATCATCGACTGGAACAACCACCTCGTCCGCCGCATCGACGACGACATCGTGACCACCGCGGTCGGCTGGGTCGATCCGATCTTCCCGGGAGACGGCATCTCCGGCATGGGCGAGCGCATGCCCGGTGGCGTGAAGGGCACGGAGGTCAAGCTCAACCACCCAACGGACCTCACCGAGACCGACGACGGCAAGATCCTCGTGATGGCGTGGCACAACCACAAGCTGCGCGAGATCGATCCGGCAACGAACCACGTGCGCATCGTCGCGGGCGCAGGTGCCGGCTTCGCGGGTGACGGCATGGCGCTCGCGGATGTCGCGCCGCTCGGACTGTTCAGCCAACCCAAGGGCCTCGAACGCGCTCCGAACGGCGATTTGTTCGTCCTCGACCAGCAGAACTTCCGCATCCGCAAGATCGAGAAGGCGACCGGCATGATCTCCACGATCGCCGGCAACGGCATGCAGGGCAGCGACGGCGACGGCGGACCCGCGCTGTCCGCGAAGCTCAACTTCGAGGCCGGCTCCAACCCCGAGCCGTCGGGCGGACTCGTGCTCGCCGGCATGAAGCTCTACGTCGCGGACACGCTGTCCAATCGCATCCGCGTCGTCGATCTCGACACCGGCATGATCGACAACTTCGCCGGCACCGGCACCGAGGGCTTCTCCGGCGACGGCGGCCCCGCGGCGACCGCGCAACTCGCGCACCCGCGCGACCTCGAGATCGGCCCCGAGGGTGACCTCTACGTCGCCGACACCGACAACCATCGCATCCGCGCCATCTCCCTCACGACCGGCAACATCCGCTCGGTGGCGGGCTCCGGCGTGCTCGGTATGGATCCCACGGACGGGCTCCTCGCAACCGAGACGCAACTCGCGCGTCCGTTCGCCATCGAGTTCTCGCCCGCGGGCGACCTCTACATCTCCGACACCATCAACAGCCGGATCCTGAAGGTGACCCGGTGACGCGCCTCGTCCTCTCGCTCTCCCTCGTCCTCGTCACCGCGTGTGGTGACGAGAGCTCCGGGCCAACGTGCGATCCGACCGTGCCCGCCACGATCTGTACGATCGCCGGTGACGGCACGGGCAAGAGCGGCTACTCCGGCGACGGTGGCTCGGCGCGCACCGCGCGCATGTCGCTGCCGCAGGACATGCTGATGCACGAGGGCACGCTGTACATCCTCGACTGGAACAATCACCGCGTCCGCGCGTTGCCGGGCGACGGCACGATCCAGCACATCGCCGGCCGCGGCGAGCTCGGCGGCACGCTCGACGATCCGGCGTTCGATGACTTCAACCACCCGACCGGCCTCGTGGCCAAGCCCGTCGGCGGCACGCTCGTGATCGCCGCGTGGCACAACTCCAAGCTTCGGGAGATCGATCTCGCCACCCACGAGGCGAACGACTCGTGTGGTGACGGCCGTCGCGCGTACTTCGGTGACGGCGGGCCGGCGCTCACCGCCACGCTCGATCTCCCCGCGTCGGTCGCGTACGCGCCGAACGGCGATCTCGTCGTGATGGATCAAGCGAACCAGGTCATCCGCGCGATCGACTCGTCCGGCGTCATTCGCCGCCTCGCCGGTCGCTGCGTCATCGACGCACCTGCGCCGCTCGGTCAAGGCCCGTGCGCCGAGGGCGTCGAGCCCACGCCATGCCCGATGAACAGCGGCAAGTTCACGTGCGGCGTCCCCGAGGCCACGTGCGGCGCGCCGTGCACACCGGCGTACGCCGGCGACGACGGCCCCGCGAACACGTTTCGCATGAGCCAGCCGTTTGGCCAGTCGGCCGACCCCGCGGGCCGCATGGTCTTCGCCCCCGACGGCACGCTCTACTTCGCCGACACCGTCAACGCGATCATCCGCGCGATCACCACCGACGGCAGGGTCCGCCGCGTGGCAGGTACGCCGCAGACGACGGGCTACGCGGGCGACGGCGGTCCCGCGCTGTCGGCGAAGCTGAACAACCCGGTCGACCTCGCGCTCGCGCCCGACGGCACGCTCTACGTCTCCGACGTCTACAACCACTGCATCCGCGCGATCGCGCCGGACCAGACAGTGTCCACCGTCGCCGGCATCTGCGGCGAGTCCGGCTACGACGGCGATGGCGGCGCTCCGACCGAGGCGCACCTCAAGCGTCCCTACGGCATCGAGCTCGCGGGCGGCGTGTTGTACATCGCGGACACGGGCAACCAATCGATCCGCTCGATCGTGCTCGAGTAACATGCGCATCGCGATGGGCTCTCTCGCGCTGGTAATCGCCTCCTGTGGTGACGACGCGCTGTTCCCCGCCGACTATGCGGACACCTATTCCGAGGTCCGCACCTGCCGGCGCTCGAGCGATCACGAGCTGCGCTACATCCGCGTGCTCGCCGATCCAGCGGCGCTCGCGCCGTACCGCGATCGGCTCGCACCGTTCCCGGTCGATTCGATCGTGCTCAAAGAGGAGTACGACTTCGCTGACGGTGACTGCACGGGGCCGATCCTGGAGTGGACCGTGATGCAGAAGACCGCCTCGTCCGCGCGGCTCGGCTGGCACTGGCAGCGGGTCGATGCGGAGGGAGCGATCGAGACGGACAACTCGTCGCTGTGCTCGAACTGTCACGCGGGCTGCACACCCGACGTGAACGGCTACGACGCGACGTGTGCGGTGCCCTGATGTTGCATGTCACGTTCGGTCCGTCGGCCTGCGGCTCGGTCATCCAGGCCATGGACAAGCTTCGTCTCTCATGCAGGTTCACGTACCTGTTCGACGACTTCAGCATCGGTCCGTTGTGCGATGACCTCGTCGCTCGTGCAGCGTGGTTCGCCCAGCTCGGGGTCATGGGGCAGTTCGACGAGCTCGCCGCCCATAACGCCGAGGTGTTCGCGAAGATCTGTGCAGCGGACGACGTCACGATCTGGATGAGCCGGCTGAACGCCTACGAGCGCTGCGGTTTTCACGAGATCGTGCGTCGTCGCGCGGCGCCCATTCACGTCATCGACATCGCAAACCACGACCTGACGGTCGGCCACCTTTCACGATCGATCCGTCCATTGTGCTTCGGCTTCATCGGCCCGGACAAGATGATCGAGCACAAGCTTCACGAGTCCGCTGTGCTCCTCGACGATGCCTCGCGTGCGGCCGTGCATCTCGAGCGGAGGAATCTCCTCGAGGCGGAGCATGCTTTCCTTCGGGTGGTCGACGCCGATCGATTGATCTCCGTCCCGCTGACCTACTTCGACGAGTACATCGCGTCGTTCGTGAAGACGAACTGGACGTCGCACAGCTACGTCGTCGGCGCTGCACTAGGGCACGGGGTCGAGGAAGGAGAGTGGATTCACGACGAGCTCGCGTGGGATCGAATCGTCACGATGATCGAGTCGGGCCGCCTGGAAGGAGACAGGTGTGGCGAGTACTGGAAGATGACCGTCAGCAAGGTCCGGCTCCGTCCGACATAGCTCACGGTGTCAACGGGTGCGCACGAGGCGCGCCAGGACATCGCATCGATCTCCTCCGTGTCGCCTACTTGCGGTGCCCGACGCAGACGTTGCTTTCGCACTTCGCGACGAAGCTCGTCGCGGGATCGCCTTGCTTGCACAACATCACCTTGCAGCGCTCCATGTCGCACCGCACCGCCTTGCATTGGTCCTGCGAGGCCGCAAGCGTCGTGGTCGAGCGCGCCGAGGGCTGATCGCAGCCGGGACACGCGCAGCAGCCCGAGAACATCGTGATCGTGCAGTCGGCGTCGGCGGTACACGCGTCCTGCGAGGTCAGCTCGGCGGTACCGGACGGCGTCGGCGCCGGCGTCGGATCGGGCATGGGCGTGGGCGTCGGTGTCGGTGACGTCGTCGGCGGTGGCGATGACGGGCACGCGGCGAGAGCGAGCAGGGCGATCGTAGCGAGGCGCAACATGCGGCGAGCTTACAGCGACGGCGTGGCGAGGTTTCTCTACGACTGGCAGATCGAGAACGTTTCGGAGCAGACCGTCGCGACGGTTGCTGCTCGTTTTCGTGCAGCCCGCGCCGCGCGCTGGCACATCGCGACCGCACGGGGCACGTCGAGCGCGCCACGTCGACCGACGAGCATGGAACACACCGACCACCACGCATGCGAGCACGCTCCTGTGACCCGCGCCGGCTCTCGCACCGTTGGTGTTCACGTCGCGCGGCTCACAGTCGCTTGTCGAGAACCCGAGCTCGCCGTCGTGCTGATGACCGGCGCTCGGACGTCGTGCGTGAACGCGAGGCGGCCGGACGCGCGCCGCTCACAGACGACGGCGTGACGAGGTCTTTCTACGACTGGTGATTTGAGATTTCTTTCGGATCAGACCGTCGCTTCGTGGTCAGCACGCGCCATCTCCCGTTTCGTGGCTGCCCGCACAGCTCGCAGACCGCCGCGGTCTCTACGGTTCCGTCGCCGAGATTCGTCGACTCACTTGACCTCCCTCGGGGCCGGAGCCGATCTCGCCCGAGACGATGCCGCGATCTACGAGATTGCAAACACCTCCACTTCGCGCATGACCGGCTCCCGGAGAGTCTGATCGTGATTCAGGCGTCGGGGCGTCGGGAAGTAGTTTCTCTTGGGTGGCAGAGCTACTCGCTGGGGCGCGTCGGGCACCGCCGAAACGCTTCGCGCAACAGCACGTCGAGCGGCGCGGCGGCGCCCACGTGTGCGGTTGCGGCGTCGACTGCCGCCACGGCGATCCCGCGCTTCCACCCCGACGTGGTCAGAGCGGCGATGGCATTCGTACGTGTGATCGCGGCATCGAGGCGTAATGGCGTGCCGGTTGACTGCGTGATGCCGTGCGACTGTGACTGCGCGGTGCCGTGTGACCGCGCGGCGCCGTGTGACCGCGTGGTGCCATGTGGCCGTGTGATCGTGGCCTCCGTTTCTGGGTGTCCGTGACGATCAACGCCCACGTGGGCGCGATCGGCGTCCACGTCGAGTGCTTCTCCGGCGGGACGGTGGTGAACACGCGCGTTGCCGAACGAAGTCGAGAGTGCATGTGCTCGCGTGGTCGTCAGGTTGTCAGGCGCGGTGCCGCTGATGGTGAGCTTCCCTTCGTGGTGCGCCGTGTGACAGCCACTGCAGCGAAGCGTCAGATTCGACGTCTCGTGCGTCCCTTCGTCGGCGCGCGCGACGATGTGATGGATCTCGAGGCCCCACGTCGAGCGACAGCCCGACGTCTGACATCGGTATTGATCGCGATGGAAGATCTCGCGGCGCGTAGCAGGTGGGATCGTCTGCGAAGCGCGTTGCGGCGTGCCATCGATCGCGGGCGGGATCTCGACGGCGTCGCAGCGGACCTGCGCGAGCGCGGCCGCATCGATGCGCACGCGCTCGCCGCCGCCGTGTTGCCATGCGCGGTCGCAGTGCTGGCAGACCGTGTAGTGGATCTGGCTCTGCGCGCGGCCATGATCGATCGGCGTCGCGCCCTCCGGTGTGCCCGCGCCGTCGAGGATCGCGCGCGCGAGGATCTGCACGAGCTGGTCGTCGGTGACCCGCGAACCGTTCTCGCGATCGATCGCCTGGCGAGCCTGGCGGAACAATGCATATCCGCTCGCGCTGATCTCCTCGAACCGAAGCGTATGGAGCCGTGCCTCGTCGTCGGGAAGATCGGTCGGCAGATCGCCGGGCTTGCGCTCCGAGACGAGCTGCTCGACCTCGCGCAGGTTCTTGCCGCGAGCCGCGTCGCACCAGACTCGTTCCGTCGCGCGAGTCGCGACGCGTGCGAGCTCCTTGATCGCGGAGAACGACAGCTCGCCGACGGACAGCGCATCCATCAGCGCGGGCAGGTCGGCCAGTGCGCGAGCGACCCGCATGCGCTCCTGCGCGGTGCGCGGTGCGTAGTGCAGCACGCGCTCCAGGTAGTCGACCATCGACACCGCGCCGACCTGTTTCCAGATCTGGATCTGCTCGGCTTCGTACAGCCACCGCATCTCGTCGGCATCCAGCGCTGACCGGCGAACCGCTACATCGACGAGCGCTTCATGAACCACCTGCCATCTCTCGAGCTTCGCGACCGCAGACATCACACACCTCCGAGTTGATGTCCTTCCATAGCACCCTCGGTTTTCGCGAACGTTCCACGCGTGGCCGCGCATCGCGATCCATTCCTCGTCGAGAACGCACGTGCTGCGATCTGAACGCGTTCGCGACATCGCCCGTCGTTTTTTCGAAACATGAACGTTCCACGCGCACAGATCGAACGTGAACGCGCTCGAAATCCGTCAAGCACTTTCTGCATGCGTCGACGATTTTCACCGTGTACGGCCTGCAACCTCGACGAGCGGGAGGCTGCAAAACGGGAGATGGCGCTCGCGGGCCTCGAAGCGACGGTCTGGTCCGAAACTAGATCTTTGATCCCCAGTCGTAGGAAGACCTCGTCACGCCGTCGTCTGTGAGCGCGCGCGTCCGGCGGCCTCGCGTTCACGCACGACGTTCAGAGCGCCGGTCATCAGCACGACGGCGAGCTCGCGTTCTCGACATAGCGACTGTGAGCCGCGCGATGTGAACATCGCGGTGCGGGCGGGCGCGGGTCACAGGAGGGTGTTCGCGCCGAGCGCCCACGTGGGCGCGTCCGCCGGTCATCACGGAGACAGCGAGTGCGTGTTCTTATTCGCGCCGAGACGTGGGCGCGCGTCCGGCCGCATGCGAGTCGACATCGAAGTGCGCGCGTAGGCGCTTGGTGATGCCCCGATGCCCGTGCTGCCCACGAAGCTGCGCGGCGCGCTCGATACCCTCGATGCCCGCGACGCCCGCTCGATTCAGAGCGCGAGGTGCAAGAACTGGTTGAACTCGCTCGCCGCGTAGTCGCCGAACGCGGCGCCGTTGGTGAAGCCCGCGTGGCGGTACAGCGCGAGCGCGGGCTCGAACGCATCGCCGGAGCCGGTCTCGAGGCTCAGGCGCGTGTAGTCGCGTGCGCGTGCGGTCGCGAGGATGTGTTTGAGGAGGACGCGAGCGACGCCCTTGCGCAGGTGATCGGGGTGCGTGCGCATCGACTTGATCTCGCCGTGGCGCGGGTCGAGCTCTTTCAAGGCGCCGAAGCCGAGCAGCGTGTCGCCATCGAAGGCACCCCAGAAGGTGATCGCGGCATCGCGCAGGCCCGACGTGTCGAGCGCGTAGACGGTGCCGGGCGGCGAGGCGGCGTGCATGCCCTCGAGGTGGATGCGCAGGAGTGCGAGCACAGCGGGCTCGTCGACGGAGATCGCGCGGATCTGCATCATGCGAGGAGGTAGTGCTCGAGGGCGATCAGTCGCTCGACGTCGTGGACGTCGCTGGTCTGCAGCGGCACCTCGACGAGCGTCTCGTTGGCGTTTGCGGCGCCGCGCATCTTCGCGATCTGCTCGCGATCGGCGGCGGCGAGCGTCTCGAGGTCGGTGTGTGCGGCGAGGAGCGCCTGCGCGGACATGGTGCGCGACGTGCCCGAAAGGCCGAGGGAGATGATCTCGTGGTTCCCGGCGAGCGCGGCCTCGAGTGCGGGCGCCGTGACCTGCACGGGGCGCGACGGGTGCACCTTGTTGACGACGAAACCGATGCACGGCATGCCGGCCTGTACGAGCCGCTCGTGAAACGCGAGCGCCTCGCGCACGGCCATCGGCTCGGGCGACGCCACGAGCAGGAAGCCGACGCGCGGCTGGCGCAGAAGAGCGAACGTCTCCTCGGCACGCTGGCGGAAGCCGCCGAGGATGTCGTTGAACTCGGTGAAGAACACGCCGAGGTCGTCGATGAACTTCGAGCCGACGAACTTCGCGAGGCGCTTCAGCACGAACGAACCCGTCTTGCCGACGAACGACCAGCGCGAGCCGCTCTCGCCTTGCAGCTTGCGGAACCATTCGATCGCGGGCGAGTCGATCGCCTCGGACAGCTTGCGGGGCGCGTCGAGGAAGTCGAGCGCGTGTGCGGTCGGCGGCGTGTCGACGATGATCAGGTCGTACGCGCCCGAGCGATCGAAGTCGTGAAGCTTCGCCATTGCGGCGTACTCCTGCGCGCCGGCGAGCGAGCCCGAGATCTGCGCGTAGACCGGGTTCGCGAGGATCCGCTGCACTGCGGCCGGATCCTTGGCGTGGCGCGCGACCACCTCGTCGAAGGCTTGCTTCTGATCGAGCATCATCGCGTGCAGCGAGCCGCTCTTGGACGGCGCGTGCGCGTGGACGAGCGCGCGATCAACCTCCTGCACCTGGTGGCCGAGCGACTGGAGCCCCAGCGAGTTCGCGAGGCGGCGCGCGGGATCGATGGTCAGGACAAGCGTCTTCTTGCCGCGCCGTGCGGCCGCGAGGGCAAGCGTGGCCGCGGTCGTGGTCTTGCCGACGCCTCCGGAGCCGACGCACACCAGGATGCGTCGCTCCATCAACACGTCGACCAGGCGCAGTGACGACACGGTGTTCTTCGCGGATAGCACGCAACCGGCAAGGGAGGCAACGCACGACGGCGATGGACGTGGCCGAGCGTGATCGTGGTGTGACGTGGTACAAGGCCGCACCGATGAAGCGCGATCTGATCGTCACGGCGGAAGGTGTCGAACGCAGCGTCGCGATCGATGGTCCCCGTCCCGACGGGACGTTCGCGGTGACGATCGACGGCGTCGAGCGCGTCGTCGACGCGAAGGCGATCCGGCCGGGCACGTGGTCGATCATCCTCGACGGGTACAGCTACGTCGTGGACCTCGACAAGCGCCGCAATGGCATCGCCGCATCGGTGGGCGCGAGCGAGGCCGTGCTGCAGGTCGAGGACGCTCTCCACAAGCGCCTCGCGAGCGCGGCCAACCCGCGCGCCGTGGCGCGAGGCGAGTCGTTGCGCGCGCCGATCGCAGGCAAGGTGGTCAAGGTGCTCGTCGCCGTCGGCGATCGGGTGGCTCCCGGCGCGGCCGTGATCGTCCTCGAGGCGATGAAGATGGAGAACGAGCTCGTCGCCGAGCGCGGTGGCACCGTCACGCAGGTGACAAAGCAGGCAGGGCAGGCGGTCGACACCGGCGAGCTGCTCGTCGAGCTGACCTGATCGTGCGCTCGTACGGGGCCGGACGTCATGAGACGCGAGCTATCCCGGAGGTAGTAGATGGATGAGCGGCAACGAGTTGAACCAGACGACAGTCTGGTCGAACGAAGTGATCGTTGGGCTACGGTACCGCGCGCAGCGGCGCGGCCGCGGAGCCCGGCAGGCCGATCGTCCGATCGCGCGGGATGTGATAGCGCGTCAGGATCCGCGTCGTCGCTTTTCTCACCTCGTCGGCGTCGAGCATGATGATGCCGCCCGACGTGGTCTCGATCTCGACGACCCCGCGTGCACCGCCGAGGCGCGCGACGAAGTCCTCCATGTCGCGTGGCACGTGGCCGTCGAGCTTCGCGATCGCTTCGTTGTACAGGTGCCCATAGCCGACGTTGATCTCGTCGGCGAGGATCTGCGTGAGGATCACGATCTCGTGCTGCTCCTGCGTACGGAAGCCCAGGTAGTAGTAGTTCAGGAACTCCTTGGGAGCCTTGTTCCACCACTTGTCCCACGTCGTCAGGTAGTCGCGCGTCAGCGTCTGGAAGACGAGCCCGCCGTACACGAAGTACGCAGGCGGCTGGTCGTAGCGCGAGCGCGGCACCAGCGGCCGCCACGGGCGCAGCTCGAGCTCGACGGTCAACTGCGCACCGTTGCGCTTGATCGCGAGCTCGATGCGGTCGCCGACGTAGCGATGCCCGAGCACCACGTCGTAGCGCGTGCGGTAGTGCCCGATGTACTGGATGGTGCCGTTGTTGGCGATCGGTAGGCCGTCGATCGCCGTGATCACGTCGCGCGGCTCGAGGTGTCCATAGGCGGATCCGCCCCAATCGACGTGCAGCACGACCACGCCACGCTCGTTCGCGTCGAGCCCGAGCTGCTTGCGCAGGAGCGGGTTCTCGAGGTTCTGCGTCGTGATGCCGAGCGCGGGAATCTCGGGCCGCTTGCCGGCCGCGACGCCATCGAGGAACGCGCGGATCAACGGAGGCGGCACCATCTCGCCGATGTTGTCGACACCGGTCAGCTTCTGGAACGCGATGCCAACGACCTTGCCATCACCGAATACGGGCCCACCCGAGTTTCCGGCGTTGATCGCTGCGTCCACCGTCACCGCCAGCAGGTGCCGCTGGCTGTGCGAGTACCGCTGCACCTCGATGCGCGACACGACCCCCTCGGTGATCGAGATCTCCTCACCGCCGACCGGATAGCCGACCACCGCCACCTCGTCGCGAAGCCGGGGCATCGGGCCCAGCTCGGCCGGCTCGATGTCATCGAGGAACCCGGCGGGCTCCACCACCTCCAGGAGGGCTAGGTCGCAGTCATGGCTGACCGCGCGGACACGCGCGATCGCCTTGTCGGGTTGGGACGGCTTCTGGACCTGGAGGAACGTTGCATTCGCGATGACGTGGGCGCCGGTCAGCAGCAGTCCGGGGCCGATGACCACCGCCGAACCCGTCGAGTTCGAGGGGGTCCGGGCTTGCCACGGCCCGTCGAAGTCGGGGTCCTGGGAGGTCGCAAAGACGCGAATCACCTCGGGGTAGGCCACAGATCCAGCGTACCGTGAGACCCGGACCCGGCAAAGCCCGCGATCGTGAAGCGCCGCCAATTGGTGGTCCCTCTCACGCATCCCTCGCGCTAGTCACGGACTTCCCTCGCCCCACTTATGTAAACGCCACGCACTTGGCGATCGTCAGCGGGACCCGCTCGCGGTACGTACGCGCGACGTGCTGGCGCTTCAAGCAGTGACCCCCGAGCGACTCGCAGCCGATGTGCCCGAGGTGACCCTCGCTGAAGCACGCAAGCTGATCGCGCAGGTCCACCGTGGTGAGCCGATCCACGCGAGCTCCTCGGTTCGCCGCGCCGCGGCCGAGGCAGTCCGCGCCCGTGCGCACGTGCCGACGCTCGAGGTGATCGCCGAGTCTGCGAGCGCGATCGATCCATTCGTGAAGTACCTACTCGCATCGAGTGTCGATGCGCGGGGCATGGAGCGCGAGGGTCACTCGCACGAGGACCGTATCGACGCGCGTGATCGCTTCGAGACGGTACGCATCCCGCTCGAGGTGCCGGGCCGGTTCACGGTTTGCGTGAGCTCGCAGGTCGGCTGCGCGCTCGGCTGCGCGTTCTGTGCGACCGGCCGGCTCGGGCTGCGTCGTAATCTCCACACGTGGGAGATCGTCGAGCAGGTGCGTATCGTGCGCGCGCGGCTCGCGAACCACCGCGTGGTCCGCGATGAGGGTACGGAGCGCGATGCGGGCGCGGTCGCTGCGGGGGCGGTGCGCGATCCGGGGGCGGTGCGCGATGCACGCGAGGCGATCGGGCGCGTACATGGCGTCGTGTTCCAGGGCATGGGCGAGCCGCTGGCGAACCTCGACAGCGTGCTGCAAGCGATCGCGGTCATGACCGATCCGTGCGCGCTCGGTATCGACGCGCGTGCGATCACGGTGTGCACCGCGGGCTTGCCGAGCGGCATCCGCCGGCTCGCGCGCGAGGCGCCGAACGTGCGGCTCGGCCTCAGCATCTCGAGCGCCATCCCGGCACATCGCAAACGCGTGATGCCCGTCGCGGACAAGCACGACTTCGACGAGGTGATCGCCGCGTGCGAGGAGCACGCGCGTTCGACCGGGCACGCACCGATGTGGGCCGTCACGCTCCTCGCGGGCGTCAACGATAGCGACGCGGACGCACACGCCCTCGCGGCACGTGCGCGCGCGTTCGCCGACGCGACAGGCAAGCGCCCGCGCATCACGCTCCTCGACTACAACCCCATCGGCGATGTTGCTGAGATCGTGGTGCGCGACACCATCGGCGCGATCGGGAACAGCGGCGGCCGCGAGCCGCGCGGCGACACGCCCATCGAGTCGGGGCGTGATCCGTTCACGCGCTCGTCGAGGCTCGGCGTGTTCCGCGACGTGCTATCGGCAGCGGGATTGCCGTCGCACCGTCGATACTCCGGCGGCAGCGATGTCGCCGCCGCGTGTGGCCAGCTCGCGGCTCGCAGCTAGCCGGCTCGACGCTAGCGCTCGCCGCGCTTGTACGCGTCGATGGACTTCTGGATCACCGAGAGCGCGTGGGCCGCGTGGTACATCGAGCCGACGTCAACCTGGTCGCCTTTGCCCTCGAGCACCTTGTAGTCGCGGAAAAATCGATCGAGCTCGCGCATCACGTGGGGCGGCAGCTGCGCGATGTCGTGGTAGTGCGCCATCGCCGGATCGTCGATGCAGATCGCCACGATCTTGTCGTCGCCGCCGTGCTCGTCGACCATGCGGAGCCCACCGATCGCACGGGCGCGCATGAGGGTCAGCGGTTGCACGGGCTCCTGCATGAGCACGAGGACGTCGAGCGGGTCGCCGTCGTCGGCGTGCGTGCGGGGGATGAAGCCGTAGTTGGCCGGGTAGTGGACGGCCGAGTAGAGGACACGATCGAGGCGCAGGAGCCCCGTCGGCTTGTCGACCTCGTACTTGAGGTGCGCGCCGCGCGGGATCTCGATCACTGCAGGCACGTAGGTTGCGATGTCCTCGGGGAGCTCGATGTCGTGGACGGGGTGCACGTTAAGCCTTCGCGCTCGGGCGGGCGCTCACGCGCGCATGCCACGCGGCGAGGTGTGGGGTCTTCGCAGCGTCGATGCGGATCTGGCTCGGCTTGCCGAAGTCGATCGCGCAGAGCGCCGTGATGTCGGCGACCGTGAACCGATTGCCGGCGAAGTACTCGCGCTTCGCGAGCTCGGAGTCGAACCAGGTGAAGCGCTCGTCGACGATCTCGCGCATGATCGCCCCGAAGTCGGGGGCCTGCTTGATGCGTCCCTCGTAGAACTTGCTGGTGTTGCGGAACACCTGCTGGATGGGCCAGAGGAGCTCGAGCTCGGCGTGGCGGCCCCACATCTCGACCTGTGCGCGTTCCCACGCGTCCGCGCCGAACAGGTTCGGCTCCGGGTACAGCTCTTCGAAATACCGGCAGATCGCCATCGACTCGCGAAGGATCCGGCCGTCGGGGAACTCGAGGACGGGGAGCAGCGCGATCGGGTTCTTCTGGCGGAATTCCAGCTTCTGATGGTCAGCGTTGGCGATCGACACCTCGATCGTGTCGTACGCCACACCCTTCTCGGCCAGGAACACCCGGACTCGTCGGGGATTCGGGGCGCGGAGGTCGTGGTAGAGCAGCATCCGCGCAATCTACACCAGCGTTGGCGTACAATTATCAGGTATGCGGCTAGCGGGGCTCTGCTTGTGCATCGTCGTGTTCGCGTCCTGCAAGAACAAGGGGGACACGGAATCCGCTCCCGATCCTGCGGCGATCAAAGCGCAGCAGGACCTCGTCGCTCGCCGCGACGCGCTCCTCGCCCAGCGCGACATGCTGCAGGGCGAGAGCACGAAGCTCCAGGAAGAGATCGTCAAGGTCGCCGCGAGCGGTGGTGACATCACCGAGCTCGAGAAGAAGAAGAAGGACATCGACTCGCAGCTCGAGTCGCAAAACACCAACCTCGACTCGACGGCGAGCGAGCTCGACAAGATCTCGAGCAAGCTCGACGCGGCTGGCGGTGTGGCGGCGCGCGAGGCTCGCGTCGCGGAGCGCGAGGCCCGCGTCGCCGACCGCGAGAAGGCTGCGATGAACAAGATGCAGCAGCTGATGGAGCTCGAGAGCAAGAACGCGGAGAAGTGGAAAGAGGGCTGCGCCGTCGGCGGCGGCACCACGACGGTGATCCAGCAGATCGCGCCGCCCAAGAGCGGCAACTACAACCGCAAAGAAGTCGACGCGCTGATGGGCAAGGCCAAGAAGGAGATGGGCAAGAAGGGCCTGCTCAACTCCGACCTCGGTGCGCAGGCCGCCCTCGAAAGCGAGATCACGAAGGCGCTGCAGGAGTCGGACTGGACGCGCGGCTACATCCTTGCGAGCCAGCTCGTGCAGACCATCGACGGCATCACGGTCAATCGTAACTTCATCAAGGCGAAGTACGATCGGCTCCAGTCGCGCGTGAAGCAGGCCAAGCCCGAAGCATCGGTGAACGCGCAGCTCGAGGCCGGGATGGGCGAGGTGATGCAGAAGTACGGCGACGGCGACTTCAGCGCCGCGAACCGCAAGATCAACCAGCTCTACGGCTTGCTTCGCTGATCCCGAACGAGCCAAACAACCGAGGACGCGAACGGCTCGCGTCGTCGTTGTTCAGTCACACGGGGCGCCGCCGACCTTGCGGCACTCGCCGTCAGGGAAGTCGTGGATGAGTGTCCCGACGAGCACGCCGACGCCGACCGCGAGCAGCACCGCCGCAGGGCCGTACACGTACGGCCGTCGCCACCACGGCGGATCGATGTACACGACCTGGTCCGTGTCGACCGGCTTGCCCTGGATGTCGTGATCGATGCGCGCGTACTGTGTCATGTTGACGGACACGTCCACGGTGCTCGCGTACGGCACGTCGACGAAGCGCACGAAGTCGCGATACTCGGGGTGCGTGACGCGAACGGCCTGCGTACCGACGCCGATGCCGAGCTCGCCCTTGGGCGAGAGCGCGGCCTTGCTGCCGTTCACGTAGACGGTCGCGCCCTTCACGTCGACGACGAAGCGGATCGTGCCGCGATAACGATCCGGCTCGAGAAGGCGCACCGCCGCGCCGCCGGCGCCACCGGCCGTGTCTGCCTTGGATCCGACCTGCAGCGTCGTGGAGCGCAGCTCCTTCGCGCTCGCGACGTCGGTGGCGCCGAGGTAGACGACCTTGGACTCGTTGAGGCCGCCGATCTCGCCGTCGATGACGTACGTGGCGCCGACGAGCTTGCCGAGCTCGGCGAGACACGCAGCCTCGCGATCGCAGGCCTTGAGCTGCGACTTCTTCGCCTTCACGATCGCCTGCGCGACCTGTGCGGCGGTGATCACCTTCGTGTTTGGCAGCGCCGCGAATGCGGCCTCTAGCAGCTGAGTGATCTGCTTCGAAGACGCGGACGTGTCCTCGGTACCCAGCGTCGACAGCGGCGCGAGCGCGACGATGCGCGGCGACTGCGCGTGCGCGAAGCCCCCGATCGCGCAGATCAGCGACGCGACGAGGACGGCGCGGTTCGACGTGCGCGTCAGCAATCGACCTCCTCCATCGTCTGGCCGTCGATGCACCTCACCTTGCCGACGCTGCGCCCGACGAGCGCGCCGATCGCGACGACCGCGACGACCGTCCCGACGACGAACCACGTCCGCGTATAGAACGGCTTTCGCTCGACGTATTTCACTTTGCCCGTGCCGATGACGTCCTTCGATGCGATCAGCCGCACGTTGACCTGGGTCACCTTCTGGAAGTTGACCGTGATCTCCTCCTCGAACGGATCGTAGCCGGGCGCGAGCACGCGCAGCTGGTGCTTGCCGAGCGCGAGCTTGGTGATGACGCCCTGCGCGGGCAGAGGCGTCTTGCCGAGCGCCTTGTCGTCGAGCGTGACCTGCGCACCGACGATATCCGTCTGCACCTGCAGCGAGCCGTGCAGCTGCTTGGGCGCGAGCAGGCGATACGCGGCCACGCGCACGCCATCGATCAACTCGTCGGGGCTGCCGCGCAGCGGATCGCTCGAGATGCGCTCGACCTGCTTCTGCGAGGCGACGTCGACGGCCTTGATGTTGAGCACGTAGCTGTCGCCCATCGCACCGACGGTACCCGTCACGACGATGTCGACCGAGAGCCGCTTGCCGACCGCGGCGAGACACTTCTCCTCGCCCGTGCAGTTCTGCTGATCCGACGTGACCGCGCGCTCGATGTCGCGGCGCGAGGGCAGGGGCACCTTCGACAGTCGTGCGAGCTCCATACGGAACAGCGTCTCGAGGCGCGCGACGAGCTCTGCATCGATGCCGAGCGCGTCGAACCGCCACACCGCGATCTTCATCTCGAGCGCGGCCTCGGGCTCGGTCCCACCTGGCGCGGGCGCAGGTTGCGCGACGACCCGAGGCACGCCCAGCACGAGCATCATGACGACGCTCAGAACGAGCGACACGAGCCTCCGCACCACGTCGACGATCCTATCATGTGTTAGCGTTCGCCCATGTCCTGGTTGCATCGCCTCGCGCTGACGAGTGTGATCCTCGTCGTCGTCGCGGGCTGCTCGTCCGTCAGCACTGTACGCGTGCAGCCGGAGTCGGTGTTCGTGGGGCCCGGGCTACGGCCGGTCGCGGTGGTGCATGCACAGGTGAGCAGTGCGTACCTGTTGTTCATTCCGATTCCTGGCGGTGTCGATCTCGATCGCGTCGTGAACCGCATGTTGATCGCGGCCGCGAAGGCGATGGGCGCCGACAAGGTCGTCAACATCCAGGTCGACATGACACCCGAGGGCGGAATCTGGACGCTGCGTAAGCTCCTCGGGTGGCGTAGCGCACACGCGAGCGGAGTCGCGGTGATCGTAGAAGGTGGCAGCACCGGGGACACACCCGCACCGCCGGCACCGGTGCCGGCATCCAACCCCGCACCGTGAGTCAAGCGCTGTACGAGCGTCGGCTGATCCTCGTCGTCGGAAAAGGCGGCGTGGGGCGCTCGACCGTGGCCGCTGCGATTGCGGGCCAGCTCGCCGATCGCGGCAAGAAGGTCCTGCTGTTCGAGACCAACGCGAACGACCGGTTCGGTAACTACTTCGATAAGCCGGCCGTCGGCACCGACATCGCGCAGCTTGGACCGAACCTGTGGGCCGTCAATGCCACGCCGGCGAGCGCGCTCGTCGAATACGGCCTGATGATCCTCAAGTTCCAGAGCATCTACGAGATGGTGTTCGAGAACCGCGTGACGAAGGCGTTCCTGCGCGCCATCCCCGGTCTCGACGACTACGCGCTGCTCGGCAAGGCGTGGTTCCACACCACCGAAGAGAAGCGCGGCAAGCCGATCTACGACACCGTGGTGTTCGACATGCCCGCCTCGGGGCACGCGTATTCGATGCTGCGCGTGCCGTGGGTGATCGTCGACACGGTCCCCGAAGGCCCGCTCACGCGTGATGCGCGCACCGTGAAGCAGTTGATCACGGATCCGCGGCGCACGTCGGTCGTCCTCGTGACGCTCGCGGAAGAGATGCCGACGAACGAGGCGATCGAGCTCGAAGAGAAGCTCACCGCGCTCGGCATTGTCCCGCAGCAGCTCGTCGTGAACCAGGTGTTCCCGGATCACGTCCCGGCGGGAACGCCCGTCGCGCGTGTCGTCGACACGCTGGCGAACGAAGCGCAGCTCGCGACGCCGCTCGCGGAGGTCACCGCGCACGCGACCCTGTCGCGCGAGCGCCGCGCGCTCAACGCGCAGTACCTCGCGGAGATCGCGAAGCGCGCGAAGACGCCGATCGCGGAGCTGCCGATGGTGTTCGCGAAGGAGCTCGGCGCCACGCACGTGAAAGCGCTCGGCGCGCGATTGTTCGCGTAGCGCGTCTTGCTCGCGCGAGCGGCCGCCACGCGCAAATGGCTTCGTCGTGCGAGCCCGATCGGGAACAGCGGCTCGCCGTGGATCTCGAGGCGGTAGACGCTGTTCTCGGTCTCGACGTAGATCATCTTGCCGCCGGGCTCACCCAGCACGCGCTTCACGGGCGTCGTGATCATGCGATGACCATGCGGATCACGAAAGATGACCATGCCGCGGCCGATGTACGGATACGAGATCAGATATCCCGTGTAGAGGCGACCGCTTGCACCGGATGGCCTCTCGGTTCCGAACTCACGAATCTTGCGGGCCGTGACGCTGACCATGAAGTCGCTCTATTAGTGTAAGAGATGCTCGTGTCGTCGTCATCCTAATCGTAGGTGATCGATGGAGGCGCCACGGGTAACGACCGGGCACGTGCTACGCCCCTGAGGACGGCTGTGAGTATCGAGAAGCTGTACGAACAAGTACGCATCGCGTCACCCGCGACTGTGGGAGGTGCACCACCGACCCTCGCGCAGGTAGCCCCGGGGATTCGCGTGCTTGCACTGCGTACCCCGACGCTCCCGCCGGCCGCACACACCAACGTCTACCTGGTCGGGCCGGAGTGTGGGCCCATTGTCGCGGTCGATCCCGGCAGTCCCTATCCCGAGGAGCAAGCCGCGCTGGACGCCGTGTTGGCAGATCTGCCGATCGCTGCGATCGCCCTCACCCATCACCATGGCGATCACGTGGGCGGTGCAAGTGCGCTCGCGGCGCGATGGGGCATTCCGATCCTCGCGCACGCGAAGACCGCACATCGGCTCGAGGGCGTCATCGAGGTCACGCGCGAGCTCGTCGATGGCGAGACGATCCACGGGATGACGTGTGTGTTCACGCCGGGTCACGCGGAAGGCCATCTGTGCTTCGAGGTCCGAACCGGCGACGCCGTCGCGACGATCGCCGGAGACATGGTCGCGGGCATCGGCACGATCTTGATCGATCCGAGCGAGGGCGACATGGCGCTCTACCTGGCCTCGCTCGAGCGGTTGCTCGCCCGCCCGCCCGCGACACTCTTGCCGGCGCACGGAGCGCCGATCGTCGATGGCCCTGCGAAGCTTCGCGAGTATCTCGCACACCGGCGAATGCGCGAGGACAAGGTCGTCGGCTCGCTGGGAGATACGCCGCGTTCCCTCGCCGAGCTCGTGGCTGTCGTTTATGCCGACACGCCGCGGTTCCTGTGGCCGCTCGCGGAGCGATCGTTGTGTGCGCACCTCGACAAATTGGTCCGCGACGGGAGAGCATTCTTGGACGACGGGGTCGCCGGCCAGCGGTGGTCTGTTCGGCTATAGTGCCAGCGAAGTGGCTCTGACATTCGACACGTTGCCGGAGGTGGCCCTGGTACGCGACCTCGTGCGCGGCTGGTGGGGGCTCGACCTCGGCTTGACCGACGCGAAGGGAGACGGCGCAGATCGCGTCGCGACCACGTTGCGTGATCAGCTGCACGCCCTCGCACCCACGATGCAACGCGCGATCGTCGACCACGTGGCGACGCTCGGCCCGACCAAGGCGAAGAAACGAGGCGCGGCGGTACTCGCGGGACCCGCCGGGACGTCGCTCTTCATCGCGCCCGTGTTCGGAACGACGGCGGTGTACGGCATCGTCTATGCGAGCGTCGTGCGTGTGGGCGCCGATGTCACGCCGGGCGTTCAGGCCGCGATCGGCTGCACGGACGACGAAGCGCGCGAGATCAACGACTCGATCCCGAACGTGGCCGATGTCGACGTCGCTCGCTTGAAGGACCTCGTGGCGTGCGCGGCCGCGGCCGTCGAGCGCGCGTTACCGGCGGATGTCGCGCCGACGACCTTCATACATCCGTTCGACGAGATCGTCGGCGATGCCCCGGCCGTGCGCGATGTCGTGAAGCTGTTGTCGAAGGTCGTCAAGAGTGAGGCCACCGTGCTCGTTCACGGCGAGAGCGGCACCGGCAAGGAGCTCATCGCGCGCGCGATCCACTATCACGGGCCACGCGCGAAGAAGCCGTTCGTCGTGCAGAACTGCTCCGCGTTCAACGACAACCTCCTCGAGAGCGCGCTGTTCGGTCACGTGCGCGGCGCCTTCACCGGCGCGGTGAAGGATCAAGCGGGCCTGTTCCAGGTCGCCGATGGCGGCACGTTCTTCCTCGACGAGATCGGCGACATGTCGAGCGCGCTGCAGGTCAAGCTGTTGCGCGTCCTGCAGGAGGGCACGTTCATGCCGGTGGGCGGCACGAAGCCCGTGCGTGTCGACGTCCGGATCATCGCGGCGTCGCACAAGGACCTCGCGACGATGGTCGCGCACAAGCAGTTCCGCGAGGATCTCTTCTATCGCGTGAACGTCTTGAAGATCACCGTGCCGCCGCTGCGCGAACGCGTCGCCGACATCCCGCGCCTCGCGCAGCACTTCGTCGTGAAGCACTGGAAGGCGCACAAGAGCGAGAGGCCGGCGCCGATCCTGTCGCAGAGCGCTCTCGCGCGGCTCGTCGCATATCCGTGGCCCGGGAACATTCGCGAGCTCGAGAACGAGATCGAGCGCATGCTCGTGCTCGCGGGTGACGCGAGCGAGCTGACCGGCTCGATGGTGTCCACGCGAGTGGCGGGCATGGTGGCCGCGCCGGCGAAGTCGCTGCGCGACGCGCTGTCGACCGCCGAAGCGGAGTCGCTGTCGCAGGCGGTCGGTCGCCACCTCGGCGATCGCGATGGCGCCGCGTCCGACCTGGGCATCAGCCGCGCCTACCTCGATGCGCGATGCGCCGCGCTCGGGTTGGAGACCGGGAAATGAAGCGCGCGTGTCCCCTGTGCCGCAGGGACGCGATCAAAGACGGCAACAAGTTCTGGCCGCTGTGCAGCGAGCGCTGCCACCTGATCGATCTCGGCAAGTGGCTCGGCGAGGAGTATCGCGTGGACGGTGAACCTGACGACCGCGCGGCGGAGGCCGCCGCCGCGGTCGACGCGGACCTCGAGGAGCGATCGTGAGCGCGACCGAACATCGCGTCGCGTCGCACCTCGGCGTATCGACCGCAGACTACGACGCGCAGATCCGGCGCTGGATCCCGCACTACGACGAGATGCTCGCCACGGTCGTGTCGCTGCTCGATCGTCATATCTACGTGCGGCTTCCGGCCGGCGCGACTCCCATCGTCACGGATCTCGGCGCGGGGACGGGTGCGCTCAGCGCGGCGGTCCTCGACGGAGTTCCGGGAGCGAACGTGGTGCTCGTCGATATCGATCCGGCGATGCTCGACGCGGCGCGTGCACGCCTCACGCTCCCGCTCGGAAGTCGGACCCACACAGCGCGCGCCGAGCTGCGGCGCTCGACGTTCACCGACGGACTCTCGCCGAGCGATGCGGTCGTCGCCTCGCTCGCGCTTCATCACGTGGTCGACCTTGCCGACAAGCGCGCGCTGTATCGGTCGATCCACGCGGCGCTCCGTCCTGGCGGCGTGCTCCTGATCGCCGATGCCACCGTCCACGCCGAGGGCCCGGAGCACGACGCGATCTATCGCTACTGGGCCGCGCACATGGCGACGCATGGCATTGGCGCCGACGAGGCCGCGCAGCTGTTCGCGCAGTGGGCCAAGGAAGACACCTATCGCCCGCTCGCGACCGAGCTCGCGCTGCTCGCGGAGGCGGGCTTCACGCGCCCCGACGCGTTCTGGAAGCGCGGTCCGATGACGGTCTACGGCGGTTTCCGGCCGTAGTGCATGCTAGCTTCGCAGGGAATCCGTCATGCAGTTCGAAGGCGATAGCTGGCTGACGACCGACGACTTCGGAGTTGTCGACGAGCTCGAGTCCGAGGCGATCGTGACGAGCTTCTACAAGGCCGGCCTTCCGCTATGGCCCGAGAGCTCGGCCTACGTCATCCGCGAGAAGGACGGCTCCGAGCGCCGCATCAAGATTCCGCTGCAAACGCGCAGCGTGGTGCTCGGCTATCTGCGTGCGCCGCTGTGGATCCTCGGCGGCATCCTGGTGGTGCTCGCGGTGATCTTGCCGGCACGGTACATCGAGCTCCTGTCCTGGGCCGCCTCGATCGCGGCGACCGCGTCGCTGCTCACGTTCGTCGCGGGCCGCCTCCCGGAGCGCGAGCTACTGCGTCGCTCGCTGCTCCGCCGTGTCGTCGGGTTCGGCGCGCCGCCCGAGCTCTTGACCGAGGAGCTGCGCGCGGAGGTCTGCGCGAGCCTGATCGTGATGTGGTCGGCACGCTCGTCGCGGCGCTGGTTCGACGCGATCGAGAAGGGAGACGCGAGCGAGATCCTGATCGCGCTCGCGGAGTATCACCTCGACGGTCCGCTACTCGCGCAAGCGAACGAGAACTTCGCCAACAAGCTCTGGAACTGATCGCTGCCGGCAACGGGCTCGCGAGGCGAGGGCCGGACGAGGACGTGGCTACGGGCTCGCGAGGTCGTGGCTACGGGCTCGCGAGGACGTCGTGGCCTACAGGCTCGCGAGGACGTCGTGGCCTACGGGCTCGCGAGGACGCAGTGGCCTACGGGCTCGCGAAGACGTCGTGGCCGTAGCTGGTGATCGCACCGCTGTCGAGCTCGAACGCGAGCTGGCGCCGGCGAGCCTTCGTCGTGTCGACGCGCCACTCGTCGCGGTAGCCGTCCATCGTGAAGTCCGTACGTAGACTCTTCCGCCCGACGAGCCAGCGTGGTGTCGCGACGACGAGCACGTCGACCTCGCCCGTCGTCACGGTGAACCACGCGTCCGCGATCGGCACCGTATCCCAGCGCACGACTGCATCGGAGAGCTCGATGCCCTCGAGCCGCGGCGGAAAGAACACGTCGGGCAGCGAGCGCATCAGGGTCTCGCGATGCGTGTACCGGCTATCCGCCTGCGCGAGCGCGATCGTCGCGTCGTTCGCGGTCAACAGCGCCTCCGGCAGCTCGCGTACCACGTCGCCATCGAAGCCGAGCACTGTCAGGCCGTTCTCCGTGAGCCAGAGCGTCCGCGTGGTGACCGCCTCGTCGCCGAGCACGCCGGTGAAGCGCATGCGCGTCTTCGTGAGCTCCATGCCGTTCGCGAGATCGATCGGCGCGACGGTCATCGCGTCATCGACCTCGAGGCTGCGCTGCACAGAGATGCGATCGCCGTCGTGCGCGACGACATCGTAGATGCCGCGTGGCACCTGCATCGACCAGGTCCACGGCCCGGTCGACGAGCTGCGCGAGCGTCCGAACCCGAGGTGCACGGTCCCCGGCTGCTGCATCTCGCCGCTCACGGTCACCGTCGGTGCCGGCCCGGCGATCGGCACGCAGCCGATCGTGCGCGAGAGCCCGTCGGTGGTGACCGCGTGGATCACCTGCGTCCACGTGCGCCCGCTGTCCTCGCAGACATAGAGCAACTCGTACGCGCCGCCGAGCGCGAACTCGAAGCGCCCGGTGCCGTCGAACGGTACCTGTTGCCACGGGTCGCCCTCTCCGCGGATCGCCGCGAACAGCGGCGGCGCAACGAGGTCCGTCTGCACGAGGAACGGGATCTCGTCGCCCGGACCGTCGGTCGGTTCCGGATCCGTGCTGCACGCAGTCGTCGCGCAGGCGATCGTCGCTAGGACCACTGCGAAGATCAGCGTTCGGCACACCCGACGAGGATATCAACCGCGTCGAGATCTCACTCGAACAAATGCGATAAACGTCCGGCCCGGTACACCCCGAGAATCATGCAGGTCGCGCTCTACCCACCCATGCCAAGCCGGCCCTGCCACTTCTGCCTGAGCTTGCAGGATGGCAGCGTGTTCGCCGATTTCGATGTCGACCCCGACGGTCGGGTGTTCGCGGTGCGCGTGTCCTTCGACGGATACGGCTGCTGCCACGCGCCCGTCGATGTCGGGCGGATGAATGCGCACGACTCCGAAGCGCTGCTCGCGATGGTGAAACGCGGCTCGCTCGAAGCCTCGGCCGCGGACATCCTGCGCGCGTACTTCCAAGAGAATGGCGATGTGATCTGGAGCGACGCGCTCGCAGACCACGACTTGATCTAGTCGAGCGTCCCGCGATCACGATGATCGACGCGCCGGTCGATGAGTTGGAGGACCTGTAGACGGTTGTGATGGGACGCCCCACCAACGAGACCGCCTACCTCGGTAGTGTTCTTCTAGATCTGGAGGATCGAGAGCCCGCGCCCTGGCTGTGTGCCTCAGCGGAGAGAACGAACCGGCGCGCACGAGGAACATCGTCGAGCCCGCGCGTTTCCGCGGAAGCGTTGTTGGTGGCCGGGTGTGTTTCCGCGGAAGCGTTGTTCGTGCGGGGTGTTTTGCACGGAAGCGCTGTTCGCGCCGGGTGCTTTGCACGGAAGCGCTGTTCGCGGCCACGTGCGTTTCCGCGGAAGCGTGGGCCGCGTGCGTTTCCGCGGAAGCGTGGCCGCGTGCGTTTCCGCGGAAGCGTGTTCGAGGCTGCGCGTTTTCCGCGGAAGCGTGGCCGCGTACGTTTCCGCGGAAGCGTGGCCGCGTGCGTTTCCGCGGAAGCGTGTTCGAGGCTGCGCGTTTTCCGCGGAAGCGTTGTTGGTGCCGGGTGCGCTTCCACGGAAGCGCTGTTCGCGGCCGCGTGCGTTTCCGCGGAAGCGTGTTCGAGGCTGCGAGCGCGGCGGAGGCGTTGTTCGAGTACGAGCGCGAGGCTCCGCGGAGGCGTGGTTCGAGGCTGCGTGCGCTTCCGCGGAAGCGTTGTTCGCGGCCGCGTGCGTTTCCGCGGAAGCGTCCTTCGCGGCCGCGTCGTTCGCGGCGTGATGCGCCCACGTGGGCGCTGCTACCCATCCTTTCGCCCATTGCACAGGCGCCACAACATCGCGAGCTCGCGGTCTAGCAGTTCGCGCGCGCGCTGCGAGTCCGCGTGCCAGCCCCACACCTCTGCGGTGTCGAGAGCGCCTTGCACCTCCTTGGCGCTACCTTGCGCGATGACATAGAACCGTCGCCGATCTTTGCCGGCTCGTTTCGACCCTTCGCTGATGTTCAGCGACACGCTGGTCGCCGCGCGAACGATCTGATCCTCGAGGTTGGCATCGAACGTCTTCAACTTGTCGACGACGGGGACGAGCGCGCGGATGAGCTCGAGTGCATTGGTGTACGCGTGAAACATGACTGTCGTTCCTTTCACTGATTCAAAGAAGCTCCCCTCGGCCGAGGGCTCCGGCGGCGGGGCTCAGCCCGCACCCGGCCACGCGCACGGGCAGTGCCGAACGCTCACGCCTTACCGCGCCTGTGTTCTCGACGACGCTCTGCTTCGCGGCCCGCGTCGGCGCCGCCCGACGGCCTCGGCGTTCGGCGCGCCCGGTGCGCAGTGGACGGGAAGGGCGCCCCGCCGCCGGTGCCCGAGGTGCTCGCGCTCTCCCGGGAGGCTCGTGCGTGGATCTGCTGAGCGTGTACAGCGACAAGACTCGGCGGCGCATGGAGCGAACCAGTCCAAGCCAGGCGAACAAACGCGGCGTGTGGTTCCTCCGGCGTTCGTCGTGCGCCTCGACGGAAGCGCATACGGTGAGTGACCCACATGGTCGGTTGCCGAGGCCGCTCTCCGACATCGGCGAATTCAAACGATAGCGTTCTGGTGTGCGCTCATGCGTCTCGGACGTCGCTCGTCTGGGTCGATGGAAGTGCTGTCGGAGCGCTGGTTCGTCCGGCCGGTTGAACGATGTGCGGCCTGACCCCTTCGGTGCCCAAAATCAAGACGCCTCGACGAGACGCGGTCGCCTCGCGGAGCCCCGGCCACGGCTACGGCCAACAACAACGGCCACGGCCGACGGCCGACGGCCAACGGCCAACCGCAACGGCAACGGGCAACGGCCGATGAGCGATGAGACTCGCCGCGCGTTAGCGCGGCGCTTGGAGCCCACTAACTAACTAGGCGCCGGCCGCACTGCCGACAGAGTCGCGCATAAGATCGCAGTCTCCGCAGTCACCACCGCCACGATCTCCACGCGCTGTCGTAGCGCGGTCCGCACGACCGCACGCGCAGCTCCGCGCGTCCGCAGGATGGCCATCCGATATCGATCCGGAAACACGCAGCCCGTTCGCCGCGCCGCTCGATTCACCGCCCGCGCAGCGCTGACCTGAAATCCCTGCATCCCCCGCGCGAGCGCGTGTTTGTCGTCCGCCTCCACGAGCAGCTCGAGGCGCGTGGCATGAATCGCGAGCCGCACGATCCGGAAGTTGGTTCGCGCGAGCGAGAGCGTCACCGCACGTCGTATCGTGGCGTACGCATCGCGCCGGCCGAGAGCGCGCACGGTCGGATCGATCCGCGCGGTGACGTGTACAGGGAACCACGGCGCCAGCGGCGGGCGCACGGTGTGTCGCTCGGAGACAACCGGTCCCCGTGCAGGGCGTCCCGCACCTTCACGCGCGCCTCCCCACGCGAACGCGAGTTGGTTCGGATTCGCGCACGCGCGGCGTACGCGCATGCGTGGGGTAGCGGTCGGTTGTCGGCGGAGCATCGAGGTGCGATCTATACCCACAAGTTGAAAACGCCGAGATCTCCTCTCGCAAACTTTCTGCGCCCTTTCTTCGCTCGATACTTGTCACTTCGATAGTGACTTCTTTAAGGTGACCTCACGCGATCGGAGATTTGCGACCGCGTTACCGAGGAGACTCATGAACGACGGCGAGCTCGCGGAGCCAGCGGTGATCCTCGAAGTACTGGACGATGAGGTCGACGAGGTCGACGAGGTCGACGAGGTCGACGAGGAAGAGGAGGAGGGTGGACGCACGCGATTCGCGCGTGGCAGTGTGATGGACCTCCGAGGTGCGCTCGACAACGAGCTCGCCGCGGAGTCAAGCGAGGCCACGCCACCCGGCGTGAGCCGCAAGGTTCGAACGCGCACGAAGCGCGATCGGCCGCGCAGCAAGACCATCGCGATGAAACGCGTGACGCGCGCGGAGCTGCAGATGGGTGCGCTGCTGTATCCGCCGGTGGAGGGCGTCGAGCGGCCGAGGACACGCGCCGAATGCAGTCAGGAGGCTCGACCGTGCCCGTGGGTGTCGTGCAAACACCACCTGTACCTCGACATCAACCCGGAGACCGGATCGATCAAGATCAACTTCCCCGATCTCGAGCCGTGGGAGATGAAGCACACGTGCTCGCTCGACGTGGCCGACGCGGGCGCGCTCACGCTCGAGGAGATCGGGTTCATCACGAACCTGACGCGCGAGCGGATCCGGCAGGTCGAGGTGCGCGGGCTCCTGAAGCTGAAGAGCCGGCGCGAGCTGCGCTAGCCCGACGGCGCGCAGTCCTCGCACGACGGCGACCCGCGATCGTCGAATCGGGACAGCCCGGGTCAGGTCGGGCGCAACACCAGCACGGGCAGCCGCGTCGCGCGCAGCAGCCGGTCGGCGACCGACCCGACGATCGCGCGCGTGATGCCGGAGCGCCCGCGCGACGAGATGCAGATCACGTCGGCACCGTGCCGCGCCGCGATCTGTGCGAGGGCGTCCGCGGCATCGTCGCCGTCGACCACGTGCGTGACGACCTTCTGCTTCGCGGCGACGGGCGCGAGGGCGACGAGCTGGCGCCCGAGGTCGCTCCTGTCGATGTTGGCATCTTCCTTCACCACGTGAACGATGTGGACGGTGCCGTCGGCGGGCGTGATGCCGAATGCATAGGCGACTGCGCGGTTGGCGAAGCTCGACAGGTCCGTGGCGACGAGCGTCGTCTGGATCGACGGGACCGTGATCGTCGGGACGTGCGCTTGCGGCGGCACGCAGATGACGGATGCGCGTGCCTCGCTGACGATGACGGACGACACGGAGCCGAGGCGACCGAGCCCGGTCTTCTGACCGGTGCCCACGATGATGGCGTCGATCTTCTCCTCGGCGGCGAGCTCGAGCAGGTGATCGCCGATGCGGCCAAGGCCGCGGCGCGGGCGCGCCTGGACGTTCACGAGGTCACCGCCGAACCGGCGGAGCAGATCGCGCGACATCATCGCTTCGACCTCGGGCACGCGATCGATGACGTTGTCGACGTCCACGCCGTACACGGTAGCGGCGTCGTCGGGGTAATAGATCGCGCCGACGGTGACGTCGATGGGGCCCTTCGCGCGCATCGCATGCGTCCACTGGACGCCGAGCTCGGAGGTCGCGGAGTCATCGATGCCGACGAGCAGGCGCAGCGGGCGCTCCTTCTTCGCGAACGCGAGCCAGATCGCGGGATCGTGGACGCAGATCACGGGGACGTGAGCATGCGAGATGATCGCGTTGGCGGTCGAGCCGACCCTGTTCTGGCCGTGGCTCGAACGCGCGACGACGATGAGATCCGCACCTTCGGTGTCGGCGAACGAAGGGAGCGAGTCCTCGATGGTTCCGGGCACGAGCTCCGCGCGGACGCGAAGCGACGGCGACGTGACGCGGGCGATTTGTGCGTCGAGCTGCGCGCGGGCGGAGTCGGGCGTGTCGGCGCCCGCCACGTGGACGAGGATCACGTCGTCGTCACCGCGGAGCTGCGCGAGGGCGCACGCGACGTCGAGGGCGCCGTCGCTTGCCGGCGAGAGATCGGTACCGCAGATGATCGGCATGCGGGCCGAGACTACGCCAACTGGGACGACGCGATCGCGATCTAGGACAGATACGCGAAGCGCCGGATGAGCTCGAGCAGCTCGCCACGGACCGTGTCATCGATGCCGACGAATCGCACACCCATCCCGGGGTGCAGGTTGTCCGGCGCGCCGGGGCGATACGGGTTCACCCAGATGACCTCGCCCTCGACCTCGATCGCACCGTCACCGCGCCCCTGGCCGGTCGGCGAGAACCGCAGGTTCAGGTGGGTCCCGGGCGCCTCGGGCGTCGTCGTGCGAATGAAGATGCCGGTCGCGCTGATGTCGGTGATGTACGCAAACAGGTAGTTGTCCTCGCTCGCGTAGTCCACCTCGAGATCGACGAGGACACGGGGCGCTCGGCGCCGTTCCGCGTCGCTCTGCACGCGATCCGCGTCGCCGAGCACGACCGGTTCGGCCATCGCGTCGCCCTTAGCCTTCGCTCCCATCGCGGGCGTCATAACCCTAGGTCGCGAGAGACGTCAATCGCGGTTTCGAAAGGTGCGATCACCCGGGCCGATCACTCGAGGATGATGCTCGCGATCTTCACCCGGTCGGCAGTGTCGCGCATGTCACTGGGGGCCTGGCTGACCGTCATGTTCTTCCAGTTCGGCGCGCTGCCGGTGAAGAAGCCCATCCACAGCTCGTAGCGGCCTGCCGGGAACGTCTTGCCACCGGCGCTCACCGTGAACGTATCGACGATGTAGTCCCCCGGCTGCCACGTACCCGTCGGGCACCGATCGTCGATCGGCCAGTGGTCGCCGTTGAAGCGCAGCGGACCGTCGAAGTGCATCAGCGACTTCCACTTGCCGCCGACCGCCTGCGTGACCTTGTAGTACATCGTGACGGAGAACTTCTTGCCGCGCTCGACGCGTTCGGGCATGTCCCAGCCGATCAACTCGAGGCGTTTGTCCCAGACGACGGGGGCCTTGGGCTTGCTCTTCATCTTCGTCGGCATCTCGTGGAGGATCGCCGTCGCGAGCGGGTTCTTGTCGGTCGTGCCGTCGACCTTGTTCGAGATCAGCAGGTTTCTCACGTTGCGATCCTCGACGACGTAGTAGCGATTGCCGCCCATCTCGCGATGCAGCGTGCACAGCTCGCCCTGCGGTGCGATCGCGAACACGCGCGAATTCGCGAGGGTCGCGTCGGCGAGCGCCTTCACGACCTCGGCGCGGCTGCCGACCATCGTCGGCTTTTGATCCGTGTACGAGGCCGGCGCGTGGCCGAGGTCGCCCATGATGACGAGCTTCTCGTTCGGCTTGCGGAGCTCCTCGAACGTCTCGAACATCGTCTTGGACGAAAGGTGGTGGGCCAGCACCGGTTGCCACGCGAAGGACCAGAACGCGGCCATCGCGACCGAGCCGGCGATCGCGACGATCAGCGCGACGTTCGCGATCTTCTGGAGCAGCTTCCGCAGCGGCGAGTCGCCGTCGCGCCACACCATGAGCGAGATGCCGACACCGAGCCCGGTGAACGCGCCCACGAGGAGGATCCACAGGCGAGTCGGCACGAACAGGAGCTTGGAGGCCTTCGGGTGTGCGAGGGACTCGCCGCCGATGAGTAGCGACGTCGGACGGTCGGGGAACGAGTACATGTCCTTGCCGAAGTTGACGACGGCGATCAGGAACAAGAGGCCGAGCAGCATGTAGCCGGCCGGCGTTTCGCTCGTGGCGCCCGACTTCTTCGCGAGCGCGCGGCGCGTGAGGAGGTCGTCGAGCCACACGCCGACCGCGATCGCGAGCGCGGGGAACGCAGCGAAGATCGCGAAGCCGACCTTGCGCTGGAACGCCTCGGTCGCGATCCACGCGGTCACGGTCCACGCGAGAGCGATCGCACCGGCGCCGCGGCGGTCGCGATCGCTTCCGACGAGCAGCATACCCATCGCGATCGGCGCGAGGATGCCCCACGGGAACGTGCCGTACGCGATCTCCTCGAACGTGCTGTCAAAAATCATGCGGAGGTCGTCGTCGGGGCGCCACAGGCCGCCGAGCGCGGTCGACCAGCAGCCATCGGCGACGATGGCATTGCCGAACAGCGTGCGCGGCGCGGGGAGCATCCCGGGCGTCGGTTCCTTCAGGTCGTAGAGCTGGTACGCGAGCACGCCGAGCAAGCACGCGGCGACGCCGGCCGCGACGAAGGGCAACGCGATCCCGACGACGCTCGATCCGTTCGGACCCTGCCGTCGCACGGGTGCGCAGATGCCCGCCGCGGCGAAGCTGGCGATCGGCACGACGAGTCCGAGCAGCATGCCGCCGCCGCCGAAGCCGACGTAGTAGCCGACGACGAGCGCCCCGATGCCGATCGCCGCATCGACGGCGGCGAGCACGGTGCCGTAGCCGGCGCCGAGGCGCGAGAGCGCGACGAGGCCGTAGACGAGCAGCGTCGCGCCGCACGCCGTGCCGATCTCGTTGGTCAGCATGCGCGACTGCAGCACGCACAGCGCCATCGACAGAAGGACGATCGAGGTGAGCACGCCCGCACGCGGGCCCGCGAAGCGCATCGCGATGCCGGCGGCGCCGAGCACCGTCAGCAGACCCATGATCGCGAACGGCAACCGCCGTCCCGCATCCGAATCGGAGATGTCGCGGCCCCACACGACCGCGCGCGTCGACAGCGTCCGCGCCTTCGCGTCCTCGGGCGCGGTGCGGGTGCACGCGTCCTCGTCGGTGGGGACCGTGGGCGGTGGCTTCTGCGCCGACTTCTCGATGTCGAGTGGAGGCGCGGCGCGATCCGCGAGCACGCGCTCCGACGGCTCCCACAGGCCGGGTGTGCCGAGTCCGGGGAGCAGCACGGCCACCGCGAGCACGAATACCGTCGCGAGAGCGACGTACCAGGTGCCCAGGTGGCGTCCGTAGGCGTGGGCGAGCTTCTTGACGGGGCCTGGCACTGCGACCCGGAAAATACCCTCGACTTGCGCCGTGCGAAAAGCCCGGCGACAGTGTGTCGAGGAACGGATCACGATCTTGTCGGTCGAAGTGACAAGCACGACGAACGTCGTGCGCGTAGCACTCCCGAAGGGAGTGCGTAGGTAAATGACCTCCCGCGCCGCGGAGCTCGCCCGCCTGCACCGCTCGGTGCCGGTCCGGCGCTACCGCAGCCTCGTCGGTCACTGGATGAGCCGCTGGTTCCGAGCCCCGCGCCCCGCCCGGCACGAGCCGATCCCGGCGATCGGGCCGGGAGAGCTGTCGCTCACCTTCGGGGGCCATGCGACCGCGATCGTGCGGTACCCCAGCCTGGCGATCGCGTTCGATCCGATGCTCGGTCGCTGGATCGGTGGCGTCCGCCGCGCCGTCGAGCCCGGGCTCGCCCCCGGCGACTTCAGCGATGTCGGGCTCGTGCTGATCTCGCATCGCCACGCGGACCACCTGCACCTGCCGACGCTGCGCCGCATGCCGCGCGCCGCGACGATCGTCGTCCCGCCGGGCGGCGCGGCGTGGGTCTCGGCGCTGGGGTTCGCGCGCGTGGTCGAGCTGTCACCGGGGGCCGACCTGGAGCTCCGTGGCGTACAGGTCATCGCCGCGCCGATCTCGCACGGCGGTGCGGACCTCTCGCGCGGCCTGTCGTACGTCCTGCGCGGGGACGGTCCGAGCGCGTATTTGTGCGGCGACAGCGGGTACTTCTCGGGCTTCGCCCATGTCGGGGAGAAATATGCGCCCGACGTCGCGCTCTTGCCGATCGGCGGTTTCATGCCCGCCTCGTTTCGCGAGCGCCACATGTCTCCGCTCGACGCGCTCTACGCGTTCGAGGATCTGCGCGCGCGGATGATGGTTCCGATTCACCACGGCGCGTTCGCCCTGTCGTACGCGGAGCTCGACGAGCCGGCGCGCTGGCTCGTCGAGCTGGCGAAGCAACGCGGCGTTCGCGATCACGTGCTGGTCATGGCGCCCGGGCAGAGCGAGCGGTTCGTGGCGACATCGTGATACTACGTGGCTCCGGTGTCCGAGCCTGACGTCTCGATCGTCATCCCCGTCTACAACGAGGAGGGCATCTTGCGCGATGCGGTGACCGAGCTCGTCGAGGGCTGGGAGGTCGTCCGCACAGCCCTCTCTGCGCCCGATCTCGCGTTCGAGGTGATCATCGCGGAGAACGGCTCGCGTGATCGCACGGCGGAGCTCGCGCAACACCTCGCGTCGGAGATGCCCGAGGTCCGTGCGTTCTCGCTCGGCGAGCCGAACTACGGCAAGGCGCTCAAGCGCGGTATCGGCGAAGCGCGCGGTCGCTGGATCATCTGCGAGGAGATCGACCTCTGCGATCTCGATTTTCATCGGCGCGCCCTGGAGCTGCTCCGTCATGGAGACTGCGACATGGTCGTAGGCAGCAAGGCGATGAAGGGCGCCTCCGACGAGCGCCCACTGTTTCGCCGCGTCGCGACGCGCGTGATCAACGGCATGCTCCGTGCCGCGCTCGACTTCCGCGGCACCGACACGCACGGACTCAAGGCGTTCGATCGCGAGACACTGACGCCGATCGTCGACGCGTGCGTGATCGATCGCGATCTGTTCGCGTCCGAGCTCGTGATCCGCGCCGGGCGCGCCGACCTGCACGTGCTCGAGATCCCGATCCGTCTGAACGAGAAGCGCCCGCCAGCGATCAACCTCGTGAAGCGCGTCCCGAACGTCCTGCGCGGCATCGCGAAGATGACGTACGTGATCCGCTTCGGTGGAAAGCCGTGACGCGTCGACCGCGCTGTTCCATCTCGATCGATCTCGACGCCGTCGCTTGCTACTACAAGATCCACGGGCTCGGTCCGGCGCCGGCCGAGCTCGAGCACGTCGTCCTCGAGCGCGCGCTCCCTCGCGCGGCCGCGCTATTCGCGTCGCGCGGCATCCATGTCACATGGTTCGTCGTCGGTCGCGATGCGGACGGCGACGCCGCGCTGCCGGATCGCGCGCGGCGGTCGGCGAACGCCGCGCGGCTCGGCGAGCTCGCGCACCAGGGCGACGAGCTCGGGAACCACTCGTACAGCCATCCGTACGAGCTCGCGCGGCTCGCGCCCGACGTGATCGACGACGAGGTCGGGAACTGCGATCGGGTGTTGCGCGCGATCACGCGCATCGGCACGCGTGGCTTTCGCGCGCCCGGCTACGACGTCTCGCCGCCGATGCTCGACGCGCTCGCGCGGCGCGCGTATCGCTACGACTCGTCGATCTTTCCGGCGCCCGGCTACTACGCCGCGAAGGCCGCGGTGATGGCGGCGCTCGCGATCGCACGCAGGCCGAGCGGCGCCGTGATGATCGATCCGCGCTCGCAGGCGGCGCCCGCCGATCCGTACCGCCCGGCGATGACGGCCCCGTGGCGACGCGGGCAAGCGCCGCTCGTCGAGCTGCCGATCGCAGTGACGCCCTGGGTGCGGATCCCGGCGATCGGTACATCGCTGCTCGTCGCACCGGCGATCGTTCGCTCGCGGGTGATCTCTGCGATGGCGAAGCGCGCCTTCTTCAACTTCGAGATGCACGGCATCGACTTCGCCGACGCGGAGAAGGACGGCATCCCAGGCGAGCTCGTCGCACGGCAGATCGATCTGCGCGTACCGATCGCGGAGAAGCTCCTCCGCATGGAGGCGATCCTCGACGAGCTCCAGCGCCGGTGGGACATCGTCACGCTCGCCGAGGTCGCGTCCGACGCCCAGCTCGCCGTGTGATCTCGTCGGCGCCGCGGCGCCTTGGTGTGAGCTAGCGGCGCCGGCTCACGGCATTGCGCGCGAGCTCGTCGACGCGCTCGTTCAGCGCGACGCCCGCGTGTCCGGCGACCTTGATGAAGCGAAGATCGCCGAACTGGCGGGTCAGGATCCGGATCTCGGCGATCAGCTCGACGTTGGCCTTGGCCTTCCAGTTCTTCGACAGCACGCCGATCGCGTACGTGGAGTCCGAGTAGACCATCACCGTGCGTTTGCGGTCCTTCACTTCCTGGAGACCGCGATAGATCGCCATCAGCTCGGCGATATTGTTGGTGCCTTCCCCGAGGTACTCGGAGAGCTCGCGCTCGTCCGCGCCGTCGATGATCACGGCTCCCAGGCCGGCGGGGCCGGGGTTTCCGGTGCAGGCACCATCGGTCCATACATGGATCGGGTCGACGAGCGCGACGGCCACGAGCGTCGGCTGCGCGGCGGCGGGTGCTCCGACGTCGATATCGACCGTGGGGCCGGGAAGCGCGGTCAGGTTGCGCGCCCCCGCACGGTACACCTTGGCCCCGGGGGCGGCCTTGTAGACGACCTCGACCCGGCCGTCATTGTCCTTGATCAGGGATCCCGCCGTGTCGACACGTGCCCACACGTCCGCGTCGCGTAGTCGGTGCGGCCTCCACGGCATCGAGCGGACCCTAGCATGTGGGGATGATCCTCACGGTCGGGGTGTGCGACCCAGGTCGAGCGTCATCCGTCTGTGCTCGTCGAGGATCGCCGTGTTATAAGCCCGGTCGTCCCACCGGACACTCAACAGGAGATCGAAGAATGGCTCGGATCACCAAGTCGTGGATGGTTGCTGCACTCGTACTCGCCGCCGGCATCGGCGCCGCCGCCTGCAAGAAGGACGAGAAGAAGCCCGAGGGCGGAGCTGCGACGGGAAGCGCCGCGCCGACGACCGCCGAGAAGAAGGCGCCCGCCGACAAGGTGGCGAGCCCCGCGGTCGCTGTGACGAAGGCAATGGCGAACGGCGATGACCTGAGCCTCATCCCGTCGGACTCCGAGATCGTGATGGGGCTCAACTTCGCACAGCTCCAGAAGAGCTCGCTGTGGAAGAAGTTCGTCGAGCCACAGCTCGTCAAGCCGGACTTCCAGACGAAGCTCGCCTCGTTCAAGGATCAGTGCGGCTTCGATCCGATGACGTCGATCCAGAGCCTGTCGCTCGGCATGAAGAACGTCGGCGCGAAGGGCAAGGACACCCCCGACGGCGTCGTGGTGATCCACGGCCTCGACAAGGCGAAGACCACCGCCTGCCTCACGAAGATGAAGGCGGAGATCGAGAAAGACGGCACGAAGCTCACCGACGACGGTGGCGTCTACACACTCAGCAACGACGGCAACAGCGCGGCGTTCACCCACGTGAACGACACGACCGTGGTGATGGTCGTCGGCGCGAACGGCAACGCGACGGGCGTGAAGGCCGCCACGGCCGGAACCTCGGCGCTCAAGACATCGCCGGCGTTCATCGACATGTTCGCCAAGATCAAGACGGGTGACTCGCTGTGGCTCCTCGCCAACGGCAACAGCCCGATGTTCGAGAAGGCCGGCGCGCTCGGCGTGAAGCCGAAGGCCGTGTTCGGCTCGGTCAACGTGACGGACGGCCTCACGATGGACCTCCGCATCCGCCTCAACACGGCGGACGAGGCGACGAGCCTGGCGAACATGGTGCAGGGTCAGGCCAAGCAGGCCGCGCAGATGTTCGACAAGTTCGACGTCGGTACGGAGGCGGCGGACCTCAAGGTGTCGATCGCGCTGTCGACGCAGAAGCTAGAGCAGCTCATCGGTCAAGTCATGGCGCTCGCGGGCGGCATGGGTGGTGGGATGGGCGGACCCTAAGGTGAGACGCGCGCTCGTATTCTCGCTCTGCGCGGTTGTCGCGATCGGGACGAGCGCATGCGGCGGTAAGAAAGAGAAGGAGCGTCGTGCTCCACCGCCCGAGGTGACCGGCCTCGCGGCGGTCCCCGCCTCGGCACAGGTGGTGATCGGCATCGACGTCGCGAAGCTCGCATCGTCGCCGATCGTCGCGCGTGCGACGGAGCAGCTGCTCCTGCGCGAGCCGTCGCTCGCCGAGAGTTGGGCGCACGTGAACGACGCGTGCAAGATCGACGTGCTGAAGCACGTCAAGCACGTCGTGCTCGCGCTCGGTCCATCGCCCACCGCGGCGGGATCCGGCGCGGTGCTCGCCGTGGCGACCGGAACCTTGAGCGAGCCCGACCTCGCGACGTGCGTGCGCACGCTGGTGGGGAAGGGCGGCGGCGCGCTGACGACAAAGAACGTCGCGGGACGGTCGTTGTATCAGGTGAAGGACGGAAACCGCGTCATGCACTTCGGCTTCGGACGTCCCGACACGATCGTGCTCGGGACCGACGAAGCGTGGGTGATCGAGGGGCTCTCGGCGAACAAGAAGGTGCTCGACAACCCCGAGATGGCCGGGTGGCTGCGGCTCGTCGATCAATACGGCCCGGTCTTCGCGGTCGGACGGGTCGACGAGCGTGTCGCCACGGGGCTCGTCACGGCGTCCGGAGGGAAGCTCGCGAAGCCGGTGAAGGCGTTCTTCCTGAACCTCGACCCGACGAAGGGAGCGAAGCTGCTCTTCGGTGTGGTGATGCCCGATCCCGAAGCAGCCAAGCAGCTGGAATCGTTCGCCGACAGCGAGCTTTTGGTCGCGTCGGTCGTCGCGCAGATCAAGAGCCTCGGCCCGATCGTGCAGAAGCTGCAGACCACCCTCGACGGGAGCCTCGTCCGGTTCACGGCCGACCTCTCCATGGAGGAGGTCAATCAACTGTTGTCTGTGCTTGACGAAACGACGCCCCCCGAGCAAGTTACCCCGCCCGCGAAGTAGGCAGGACGATCATGGCGACCAAGAAGACTACCGATAAGACCGCGCCCAAGGCGAAGGCCAAAGCAGCTCCGAAGAAAGCCGAAACTAAGGCGAAGGCGCCGAAAGGCGAGAAGAAGCCAGCGGGGCCGCGTCACCCGAAGGCGCGTGCGGATGCAGCGGGCGGCAAGGCGTCTCTCGCGAAGTCGCTCGCCGCGTCGCTCGTGACGAGCACCGACAACGCGAATGCGGTCGAGGAGCGCCTCAAGACGGCGTCGAACTCGCAGCTGCTCCGTCTGCAGAAGGTCGTGTCGACTGTGAAGTCGAAGTGGGGCGATCGCGACAAGCTGATCGCCGCGATCGGCACGGCCGAGAAGAAGAGCAAGGACCAGGACTACCTGAACAAGCTCGGCACGTATTCGCTGCCGCAGCTCGTGGATCTCGCGAAGGCGCACGAGCGCACGGCTCGAAGCTGACGCTGACGGTTTCCGTCCGGCCTTTCTGCTCGTAGCTGACGCTCGTAGCGGCCCGGTCGCCGCGCTACGGTGTATGCGCGTGCACCGCGCCGTGATCATTGTCGCCGCGTCCATCCTCGCTGGATCGCTCGCGCGCGCCGAACCGGAGGAGACCTCCGATACGGCGCCCCCTCCCGTGCGCGGGACCGTCCTGCTCGCGAACGATGCGAGGGCGTGGCGATTCCGGATCGTGGAGGCGCCCGCGTTGCCGATGCAGATCGCGGCGCTCGCGGTGTCGGGGCTCGACGTCATCGCGAATCGCGCGCCGAAACCGATCGTCGTGCTCGGCGACGGCGCGATGCCCGCGATGTGGCCGCACTCGCTCGAGAACACCGGATCGAACGCCGGATCGAACGCCGGATCGAACGCTGCATCGAACGCTCGATCGAGCGCTGGATCGAGCGCTGGATCGATCGCCGGGATCCCGACGAAGGTCCCGCCGGGCCGCCGGATCGCGGCCGCGTACGGCATCGCGACGTTTTCGCTCGACGCGAGCGCGCACGCCTTCGCGATGCTCGAGCTACGGCTGCGCTACCACGACGGCGTCGCAGCGTGGCTGAACGGGGTGGAGGTCGCGCGTGCATCGTTGCCGCCGGCGGGTGGCGTCACGTCGCTCGCGCTGCGGCCGCACGGCCCCGAGTGGGAGACGTTCTACATCCCGGCGACGCCGGGCCTCTTGCACGTCGGTGCGAACACGCTCGCGATCGAAGTCCATCCATCGGGGCGGCGCGAACATCCGATGCTCGAGGCAGAGCTCGTCGGTCGGCGCGATCGCGGCATCGTTCGCGGTCCGATCCTCGCCGAGGCAGGCCCGACATTCGCGCGGATTCGCGTCGAGACGGATCCGAACACCGACTGCGTGCTCGCGTGGTCCACGAACGCGACGGGAGCGCTCGATCGCCGGATGACGAGCCCGCCGGGGCCGTTGCACTCGTTCGCGCTCGACAAGCTACCGCCGAGCTCGCTCGTACGCTACCGGGTGCACGCGGGTGCGACGCAGTCGGCCGAGTACACGTTCCGCACGCAGCCGGTGGCGGGCTCGACGATCCGCATCGGGGTCTACGGCGACGTGCGCGGTGGACACACGACGCACAAGAAGCTCGTCGATCGGATGCTCGACGAGCCGCTGGACCTCGTCGCGGTCACGGGCGACATGGTGTTGCAGGGCGCCGACGAGGCAGACTGGCAGCGCTTCTTCGCGATCACGCAGCCGCTGCTCGGATCGGTCCCATATTACCCCGCGGTCGGCAATCACGACCTCGGGTGGGAAGGTGCGGACGCGACGCTGGATGCGAGCGAGATCTTCGCGCTGCCCGCGGGACCGCCCGATCGCCAGCCGAACGCGTATTGGTACAGCTACGACCTCGCCGACATCCACCTCGTGTTCCTCGACTCCAACAGCTACGAGCTACGCGCGCAGGAGGTGTGGCTCGAGGCGGATCTCGCGGCGGCGCGCGTGCGGAAGGTCCGCGCGATCCTCGTGTTCACGCACGACGGGCCGTATTCGCGCGGCTATCACCGCGGCAACCTCGAGGCGCGCACGCGCTACGCGCCGATTCTCGCGCGTCATCGCGTGGACATGCTGTTCAGCGGCCACGACCACCTGTACCAGCGCGGCTCGAAGGACGGGCTCGACTACGTCGTTACGGGAGGCGGCGGCGCATCGCTGTACGCGGCGTCGTGCGGCGTGCCGAAGAAGCGGCCGTGCCCCGTCGCGGACGGCATGCGCGCGCTGTTCCGCGAGCATCACTATCTCGTCGTGACGATCAGCGGAACGACGCTGGAGATGTGTCCGCGGAAGCCTGATGGCCGACTCCTGGAGAAGTGCCAGCGCACCCCGCTGCGTCGCGCTATGCTCGACCCATGACGCGTCGATCCTCGCGTCGAGGCGGACTACGGATGAAGCGATTCCTCGTCGGGGCGGCGATGCTAATCGGTTGCTACAAGGACGTGGCCGCGCCGGCACAGCCGCCCGCGCAGTCCACCCTGGTGACGCAGCGTGCTCCCGCGCGCGACTACCGCGTGGCGCTCGGTGATCCGGTCGGCTTCCTGCCGGCCAATACCGAGGCCGTGATCGCGATCGATGGCGATCAACTACGCCGGAGCGCGCTGTGGAACATGGTCGAGTCGAAGCTGCGCGCCACAGCAGGGCCCGACTACGTGGTGTTCACGACGGCCTGCGGCTTCGACCCGTTCCTGTCGATCCGTCGCATCACGATCGGCCTGCGCGACTTGAAGAAGCCGTCGCAGGACGGCATCGTCGTGATCACCGGCGTCTCGAAGACGAAGCTCACCGAGTGCATCGACCGCGTCGCCGCGACCGACACGAAGGCAGTTGTCGTCGAGCGCGGCATCTATACGGTCCACAAGGACGCCGCCGATACCGTGTCGCTCGTGTTCACGTTCGTCGACGAGGCGACGCTGGTGTTGCACGCGGCGCCGTCGGCGAACCGCGCATCGCTCGAAAAGATACTCGCCGCGGGCGTGCCGCTGCGCCGATCGCCGACGTTCACGCAGCTACTCGCGCAGGTCGACACATCCGCGTCGGCGTGGGGCATCGTGAACGGCAGGGCGAGCATCTTCGATCTCTCGCAGGGCAACCAGAAGCCGACCGCGGTATGGGGCTCGGTGCACCTCGCGAGTGGTGCGCAGGTGTCGATGCGCATGCGCTTCGCGGACGCGGCCACGGCGCAGCACCTCGCCACACAGGCCCAGACCCAACTCCAGGGCGCCGCACAGATGTTCTTCGATCGACTCGACGTGAACGCCGACGGAGAGGAGCTCGTCGTCGACGCGGCGATGAGCGATACCAAGCTCGCCTCGCTGATGAGCCTCATGGGCATGGCGATGAACGCGCAGACAGCCGCGCCACCGTCGACCGCACCGACGCTCGGCCCGTCGCCCTGATCTCGCGGCACGACCGCGTACGATCGGGCGGTGTTCCGCGCGATCGCGCTCGCGCAGGTTCGGGCGCGCTGGAATGACCGCGTGATCGCGCTCCGTGAACGAACCTCGCCCGAACGCGCAACGCGAGGCGATCGTTGGTGTTCGCAGCACATGGCGTCCGCCGACAAGCGGATGGCGCGCACGCACACCAAGGTCCGTTTCGAGCGCCGCGTACACGGAGCATGAACAACAACTGGAAGACGTCCCTCCTCGCCTTGCTCGTCGGATGTGGAAGCGTCCAGGGCTCCATGTCGCCCGACGCGTCCGGCGCGGACAGCGCCCCCGAGATCGATGCGAACAGCGTCACCTGTCCCGATGACTGCGCGCTCGGCTGCCACGCCACCGAAGGGCGCTGCAACGGGGTCGATCCGTCGAACGGGCTCGCGAGCGCACTCGACGACGCCGCGAACGCGACCGAGCTGGTGCTCGTCGGCGAGGCAACGATCGACACGGACGCCGGCACGATCACCGACACCATCGGCGCGAAGTCACCGCTCACGCAGACGCTCACGTCCAGCCCAGTGCCGGTGTTCGTCGTCATCGCGAAGTCGATCGCGACGAACAAGATCACCGTGACCGGCTCGCGCGCACTCGCGCTGGTCGCCGACGGCATCATCGCGATCGACGGGCACATCGCTGTCGACGCGAAGTCCGATGTCGCCGGCCCGGGCGCGATGCTCGACGAGGTCGGATGCCGCGGCGGCAACAGCGCGCAAGGCACGAGCGGCTCACCCGGCGCGGGTGGCGGCGGCTTCGGCTCCGCGGGCGGTGCGGGTGGCTCGGGCGGCAAGCCCGCGGTGGCGGGCGCGACCGGCGGCGCGGTCTCCGGCAACCTCGAGCTCGCCCCGCTGCGCGGCGGTTGCCCCGGCGGACATCCGGGTGGCCGTACGCTCGACACGAACGCGAACGCGAGCGATCCAGGCGCCGGTGGCGGCGCGATCCAGATCGTGAGCAACACGTCGATCCGGCTCGGCGCCGACGGGTTCATCTCGGCGAACGGCGGTGGCGGAAAAGGCTCGAGCACGCCGGTCTTCTGCGTGTCCGACGGACCGTGCGGCGACGGCGAAGGCGGCGGCTCGGGCGGGGGGATCCTCCTCGAGGCGCCCGTCGTCGAGATGGCGGGCACGAGCGGCCTCACCGCCAACGGCGGCGCGGGCTCGTGCGCGACCCAGGGTGCCGCGTCGAACGGCCTCGCGAGCGAGCGTGTCGCTCTTGGCCAGCGCTGCAGCGGCGACACTGGGGATGGCGGAAACGGCGCGGCGAGCGCAAATGGCGCGACCAACGGCGGCGATGGATCGGGCACCGGTCCCGTCGGTGGCGGTGGTGGTGGTGGCGCGGGACGCATTCGCGTGAACCTGCCGGCGGGCGCGACGTTCGTGCCGGGTGGTGTCGCGAGCCCGGCGGCGTCGGTCGGTTTGCTCGGCGTGCGCTAGCCGCCAGGGCACCGCCAAGACGCCTCACGGTCCTCGCGGAGCCCGATGGCGCCTTGGCGGCAGGCTACTTCACGACGAACGTCGTCGACGTCGACGCGACGTTGCCCGCCGAGTCCGCGACACGAATGGCCAGCGTGTGCGTTCCGCGCGCGAGGCCAACGGGCAGCTCGATGCGCAGATCCTCCGACGTATCGTCGTACAGGCCGTCGGTGGTCGTGCCGAGCTGCCACGGGCCGTCGTCGACGGAGAACGCCATCTCGGCGATCGTCGAAATCGCGTCGGCGGCGCGGGCCTGCGCACGTGGATACGCGACGGACACGCCGTCGATCGTCGGGCGCTGGTTGTCGATCGCGAACAGCGTGGTCGTCGCGCTCGCGGAGAGCGCGCGGTCGGGCGAGTTGGCGGCCGCATCGGAGGCGGTGACGCGCACGCGATACCAGCCGTCTGGATACGTCTCGGTGTTCCACTCCCACGTCGCGGCGGTCAGCGGCGTCTTGCCCGTCGAGATCGGGCGCCAGTTCGCTTCACCGTCGCGCCGCGCCTCGAGCGTGTAGATCGTGTCGTCGGAGTCGGGATTCTCGACCTTCCACTTGAGCTTCAGGATCGGCGAGCGCGGCTTGGCGGCGAGGTCCTTCAACGTGGGCAGCTTCTCGGCGGTTGCCGGCTCGACGGTGACCTCGGAGACGGCTGTCGCCTGGTTCTGCGGCACGTAGTAGGTCACGACACGCGACACGCGCGCAGCGTCGTCGTCGAGCGCGACGCGGAACTGGAGGTAGCGGCCGGGAGGCGACGCGATCTTGCCGCCCGCGTTGCCGCCGCCGAGCTTGCCGATGGCGGTGGGCGATTGCCACTCGGACCAGCCGACGCCGGGCTTCGCGGTGTTGCCCGAGCGCGTCTCGATCTTGCTCTTGCCGGACGCGATCCACGTCAGCTTGCCGAACTTCGCGACCGACTTCGCGTCGAGGACGTCGGAGACGTAGCGCGCCTGACCCGCGCGGCCCGTCGAGCGGTACGCCGCGGCGGTGTCGTCCGTGGCGAAGCCGATCGACGACTTGTCGGCCCACAGCTGCGAGACCGAGCGCTCGTCGACGTCGAACGCGGTCGCGACCGCGCCGTCGTTGTCGACCATGTACACGCGGCCCTTGTCGGCCGCGCCCGCGTAGACCACACCGTCCTGCGTCGTGAGAACGGACGTGAAGTACGTCGCGGTCAGCGCGTGGAGTTGATCGAGGCGACCGTCGCTGCCGATGCGGAAGAGGGCGCCCTTGCCCTTCTTCGCTCCCTTACGTCCGAGGTCGGTGACGGGTGACGGATCCTTGTCGGCGCCGGGCTTCGTGCCCGTCTCCGGTGGCTTGGCTGCCTGACCCTTCGCTGCTGTCGGCTTCTCGGCGGCTTCGATCTGCGCGGCGGTCTTTCCGGCGGGGACGACTGCATCGGCGAGATCGTTGGCGGCCGCGACGACGCCGTCGCGATACGGCGCGAGCGAGCTGATCTCGTTGCCCGCGAAGTCAGCCATCGCGCGCGTCTCGCCCTTGCGCAGGCGAAACACGATCGCGCGCTCCGACGTGCCGAACCACACGTCACCGTCGTTGGTCACCGTGATCGCCGTGACTCGCTTGTCCTCGGTGTCGAACAGCTCCTTGACCGCGCCGCCCGTGATGGAGAACAGCTTTCCCGACGGACCGGTGCCGGCGTACACGGTGTTGCCCGACGCGGCGAGCGACCAGATCGTCTCGACATCGTCCTGTTTCTTCGCGAGCTCGGGTCCCGGCGTCGCCTTCTTGCCGGAAACATCGATCTTCCACAGCTTGTTGCCGGGCATCGTGCCGGCCCACACCGTGCCGTCGGAGGTCTGCGTCATCGCGACGACGGCGATGGCGCCCGGGATGGACACGATCGACGTCTTCGCATCGTTGGAGAAGCTGAACACCTGACCGTTCGCATCCGAACCGAGCAGCACGGTGCCGTTCGCCAACCGCAGCGAGCTCCATATCGCGTCGCCTTCGAGCACGGTGCGCTGCGTGTCCCAGCCGGGGCGCAGCTCGCCGGTCGACATGACGAACGCGCTCGTCGCGTCACCCGCGTCGAACTGCTGATAGGTCTCGACGGTCCACGTCGAGGTGACGACAGCGCTCGCGGGAACCGCGAGCACACCGAGAAGCGCGGCGCCGAGCGCCGTGCGGAGCCAAGTACGAGACGAATGGTTCACGAGTCCCCCAAGCAATAGTTCCGGTTCTAGTCCCACGTCCGATCCACACCGATCCCGCGACGCGCTACTTGGTCAGCGGCGCCACGCGAACGAGTGTCGTCGCGCTGCCGTTGACCACACGCTTCGCGGGCGACGTGGTGCGTGCGATCGGCTTGTAGACCTGCACGCGTTGCGTTTGCGTCTGCGGGCGCAACTTGTCCTGCGCGCTCGCGGGGAGGTCACGCACGAGCTTGCCCTCGAGCGCCACGCCTTCATCCGCCGGGTACAGGCTCACCGCCCACACGTTGCCCGGAAGCAGCGAGCGGAACGCCGCGAGCAACGTCTTCAGGTCCGTGGGCGGCGCCGCGTCGAGCTTCGCGCTGTCGCCGGCGGTGATCTCCATCGAGATGATCGTGCCTGCGAGCGACTCCGGCACGTCGACGACGACCGGCTCGAGGATGTCCTTGTTGTCCCACGTCGACATCAGGACCTGCACGACGTTGCGGCCGACCACGAGATCGCCCGTCTTGATCGCCTTGATCTCGCCGAAGTTCGCTTCGAACTTCAGATCGACCTTCATCTCGACGCCCTCGATGACGACCGGCGCGTACGGATTCAGCATCAGCGGCACGAGCACGCGCAACCCACGAACCGCACCCATCACCGACAGCGCTCCGTCGTTCGCGTGCATGTAGTCGACAAACGTGATCGGCGCGTGACCCTTGATGCGCACGACGGAGTCGACGCGCGCGGTGACGTCCGCGCGGTCGGGCAAGTAGTAGTTGACCGCGTTCATCAGCGCGGCGCCGGTGAGCTGTCCCGTGAAGAACTTGTTGTTGAGCAGCTCGACGCGGAACTTACCCGTCTCGCTGTGTTTGCCGCTGCCCGAGACGATGGTGATATCGACGGGCACGGTCGGCGTGCGCAGCTCGGTGTCTGCCATGATCGCACTCTGGCGATCCTGCACGAGCGAGCCGATCTCGTTGACCGCCGAGCCCATCACGAACGCGGACATCGCGGACGGGATCACGGTATGGACGAACGCGGTAGATACCGGCGCGTACGTCTCGCCCGTCTGGAACATCGGGTGACCGAACGCGAGCACCTTGTTGCCCTCGACGAGTGACACGGTGCCGACCGCGGCCGCGGACATGTCACCGCGGATCAGCTCGACCGCGATCGAGCCACCACCGACGAACGCCTTGGGTCCGTTCGGATCGGCCATCTTTGCCGTCGTACCACCGGTGCGCACGGGGACGATGTTGGTGTCGTCGAACATCTTCTCGATCGTCGCGAACGCCGGCGCGGAGAAGCCCGCGACGGACAGCGGCACACTCGCGCGCATCGATTGATCGCCGTCGATGGGCGACGGCTTCGGCAACGTCGGCGGCAGTGGCGCGCCGAGCAACCAGTTCTGGCGCACGGGTCCGAGTGCGTCGAGGGCGTCGGCGACGTCGACCTTTGGCGTGAGTCGCTTCCAGTCGGACAGCGTCGCCGCGGCCGGGTACACGAGTTTCGGTCCGCCCTTGGATGCGGCGGGGGTCGGCGACGTGCGGCGATACGTGTCGCCGTCCTTCTTCATGTAGTCGATTGGCGTGCAGCCGCCGAGCGCGACCTTGTTGAAGCGGAAGCCATACGAAAACGCGCAGACGAGCTTGTCGTCGATGTACAGCGGACTGCCGGACATGCCCTGCCAGAAGCCAGACGTCGCGAGCTTCGGATCCGCACTCTTGACCAGGATGATGTCCATCTTGGGCAGGAAGTTGTGAACGACGCTGACGACCTCGAAGTTGAAGCGCTCGGGGGTGGTGCCCGCGAACGTCGTCAGTCCGTAGCCGGTCTGGCCGCGTTGTACCTTCGACAGCGGATAGATCTCGGTGGGGCCGGCCGACGCGACGGCGGCGCTTCCGAGGACCCCGATGGCAGCGAAAAGCTGCGCGATTCCACGCATGTCTCGACAGGATACTGGCCCGGCTCATCCGGTGCCACTGCGACTGCGAAAAGGACTTCCGTGAAATTCGCGTGATCTGCGTCAGGGCGTGCGCGGTGCGAACTCCTCGCGCCGCGGCAAGGTAACGACAACTGTGTCAGTTTTTGCGTCGGTTCATCAGGAGAAGTGATGGAGGTCCACCGTTTGCCATCCGCCGAACGATCTCCCAAGGGCTCGGAAATCCGACGTTTACGGGACTGGTTGAACCACGATTACGATGCGGCACACCCGCTGCACATCGACCGGCTCACAACGGAGGAATGAGCATGTCGAATTTCGTCGAGACCTGGAAAGGCATCGCCACTGCACTCGGACGCTCGGAGCGCTGGTGCCGCTATATGGCGCGTCGAGCGGGCGATCCGCTGCCGGTGTTCAAGGTCGGCGGCATCGTTCGTCTCAACAACACGGACCTCGAGGATTGGCTCGCTCGCCAGCGCCAGTCGTCGATGCGCACGCCGATGACGCTCGCGCCGGCGGAGGACATGACGCTTCGCCTGATCGCGTAGTCGGGCCGCTACCCGGCGGGCGCGCCCGCACATGATATAGAGCGCGCCACATGACACGGCCCTTGTCGGATCTGCGCGGCCCGGTTCGCGCGTTGTTCACGGATGTCGATGGGACGATGACGACGGGAGATCGCGTCGAGGCTTCCACGTACGAAGCGCTCGAGCGACTCGGCGAGGCCGGGATCCCGACGGTGATGGTGACGGGGCGGTCGGCGGGCTTCGCGCACGCGTTCATGAAGATGACGCCGGTACTCGCCGTCGTCAGCGAGAACGGCGGCGTGACGTTCGTGCGCGAAGGGCGCAAGATGCTCAAGATCTACGGCGTCCCCGCCGCGAGCTTGCCCGAGTGGCGGCGGCGGATGAACGACGCCGCGGTCGAGGTGATGCGCTCGCTGCCCGGGATGCGCCTGTCGACCGACTCGAAGTATCGCGAAGTCGATCTCGCGCTCGACTGGAACGAAGAGGTCTCGCTGCACAAGGACGATGCGGACGCCGCAGTCCGAATGCTGACGAAGGCGGGTTTCCTCGCGACCCGATCGAGCGTGCACGTCAACTTCGGGCCACCGCACTTCGACAAGCTGAGTGCGTGTATGACGGTCGTGCGGCAGGTGCTGTCGGGCGACGCCAACGATCTCTCGCAGTACGTCTTCGTCGGCGACGCGCTCAACGATGCGCCCATGTTCGGCGGGTTCCCGAAGTCCGTCGGTGTCGCCAACATCAAGCACTGGTGGGACGAGCTGCCGTTCAAGCCCGCATACCTGACCGAGCTACCCGAGGGCGCGGGATTGCGCGAGCTGATCGCGCACCTGATGGCGATCCGCACACCGCGGTAGCCCGCGAGCGCCTCGTCGGGCGAGAGTTTCGTATCGAGCGTGGTAGCGTTCCGCGATGCCCCCGGTCGATATCTTCGCGCGAGCGCTCGCAGCTCTCGAAGCGGGGCAGGGTGTGGCGATCGCCACCGTGACAGGAGCGCACGGCTCCACACCGCGGCACCTCGGCGCGCGCATGGCAGTCACCGCGGGCGGCGATCAGTGGGGGACGATCGGCGGTGGAAGGATCGAACGGGTCGTCGTCGAGCGCGCGCGCGAGGTCGCCGCAGGCGCCGCCGCCGCGGTCGTGCGCCAGCACCTCGTCCGCGATCTCGCGATGTGCTGCGGCGGATCGATGGAGGTCGTGCTCACGCCCGCCGCGCCGTCGCGCGATGTCATCGCCACGCTCGGTCCGCGGGCGCACGTCCTGCGGGTGCTCGGGACTCCCCTCGACGGCGGCCCCCTGTTTGTCCGCGAGGTACAAACGGGCGATCCGCGAGCGCACAGGCCGGCCATCGTCGACGGCGCCCTGCTCGAGAAGCTCGGCCCGGCGGAGCGCGCGATCATCTTCGGCCTCGGTCATGTCGCGCGGGCCCTTGGCCCGCTGCTCGCGAGCGTCGGGTTCGCGGTGATCGCCTGTGACGACAACGAGACCGGTGCCACCGAGAGCGCACCCGCGTGGGCGAGCGACGTCGTCGAGTCGTTCGATGCGGCCGAGGTCGAGCGGCGGGTCGGCGGTTTCGGCGCCGACGACTACGTGTTGATCGTCACGCGCGATCACGCGATCGATCAGAAGCTACTCGAGACGCTGATCGGCAACGATGCGATCGGCTACCTCGGCATGATCGGATCGCGCGGCAAAGTCGGTCGTTTCGAGAAGCGCCTGCGTGCAAAGGGCCTCCTCGACGGGGAGCATGGCGAGGCGCGCTGGGCGCGGCTGCGCGCACCGATCGGCCTCGACCTCGGTGCGGAGACTCCCGACGAGATCGCGATCGCGATCGCGGCCGAGCTCGTCGCGCGCCGCCGCCGCGGCTCGTCGATGCCGGGCACGTGGGAGTACCGCCGGCACCACGAGGAGAACGCGTGAGCGACGCCGACGAGCGCGTGATCGACGCGTACGGAAACGAGGACACGCTCGGCCTCGGTGTCGTCATCCTCGCAGCCGGGGCCGGGACGCGCCTCGGCGGGAAGGCCAAGGCGCTGCTTCCGTTCGGCAACAACGGCGAGAACTACCTCGGCTGGATCCTGTTCCACGCGTACAGCGCCGGAGCGATCCGAACGCAGGTGGTTGTCGTCGGCCCGCCCCACGACGAGCGTATCATTCGCCAGGTGCTCGACGACCACGAGCACGTGCATGTCGTACGCAACCCGGATCCTTCGCGCGGAATGGCGAGCTCGGTCGCGCTCGGCTTCGCGGAGCTCGAGCGCGTCGCGAAGCCACACGTGGAGTCCGCCTACCTGTGGCCGGTCGATCACCCGTTCGTCCTCGAGAACACGCTGCGCCAGCTATTCATCTTTCGCGCGGGAAACGAGGTCTGTGTACCTCGCTACCAGGGACGCGGCGGACACCCGCCGCTGATCGCGCGTAGCGTGTGGCCCGCGCTCGCCGCGTGCGCGGACAATCCCGGCGGTGCGCGTGCTGTGCTCGCCGAGCGTCGCGCGACGTGGATCGACGTCGACGACCCGGGCGTTGTGCGCGACATCGACACGCCCGAAGATCTCGCGGAGGCGCAGAAGCGATGAAGTGCGTCGCACTCGTGACGCTCGCCGTCGTGGCGAGCGGGTGCCCGCAGCGTCAGGAAAAAACGCGGCCCGTGCTCGCCGATCCGGTCGCGAGCAACGACGGCAACCTCGTCGCGTCGATCATCGCCGAGCTGCAGGACGACGTGCTCACGTCGTACGAGCGCGACGAGCCGCCCGACATCGAGACGGGCATGATCCCCATTGAAATCGGCGGCGCGCGCATCGGCGTCGGTCCGGGCGACGTGCTGATCGCGGAGCAGCTCGAACGCGCCCCGTCGCGCTGGCCGCTGCGCACGGATCGAGACACGCGAACCGAAGTCCGGTCGAAGCGACTCGAGACGCACCTCGCGCGCGATCTCTCGGCCGCGTGGGTGTTCGACGAACTGTCGTGGCGCATCCCGATGTGCGAGCGCGTCGCCGTGATCCCGCTGCGCATCACGATGCTGTACGCACGCGACGGTGATCGCTGGGTGCCGATCTTCGAGCACATGTCGTTCGGCCACACCCCGGCGCCGCACCCCGAGGGCCTCTACGGCGTGCGCATCCCCTCGAAGTCGGTGGCGTCGTCCGATTTCGTGGACGAGCTGTCGAGCGCGGTCAGCCCGGTGCTCTCGCAGCAGGCCACACCCACGCGCGTGGCGACGGGCCCCGAGGCGATGTTGCTCGGCCCCGACGTGGAGGCCGAGTGGCACGGACTCGACGTCCTCGGCGCGAAGCTCGCCGTGGGACCGGTGAAGACCGTCGAGGATCGTCGCATCGGTTACATCGGGCGCACGTTCGAGAAGGCGACGGTCGCGTACTGGGTCGGCAACGTCGTCGCGGATCTGCCGGCGCGCGCGGGCATCGCCGGTGGCAAGTCGCGCATGCGTACGACGTTCGTGTTCGAGCGACGACGCGCGATCAGCCAGGACGAGTCGCGCACCGAAGCGGAGCGCAAGAAGCTCGAGTCCCAGTCGTGCGGCGACAACCCCGCCGACTGTCGGTGGGTACTCGTGCAGGGACACGTGAGCGAACCGATCGGCGACTCCGAGCTGGCCGCGTTCGTCTTCGGAACCGCGCTGCTGTCGCCCAACCTCGAGAGCGGCGAGCCACTCTCGCTCACGTGCGACGACGGATCGCCTACTCCTGCGGCTGGTTCGACGCCGCGGGCAGCGCCAGCGAAGTGAATCCGGTGATGTGCTGATCGCGCAGGTACGTGTCGGTCAGACGCTTCTTCTTGGGCCAGAACGGCAGTGCGCGCAGCGGCAGCATTACCAGCGAGCCGAGCCCGCCGAGCGCCTTGCCGCCGTACGCCTCGGCGACCAGCGCCGCGCGCTTCGCCTTCCCGATCTCCGCGAGTGGACGATCGAGGACACCGATGCGTTGCAGCCGAAGCTCGGCGCACTTGTTGGCGTGCGCGAGGAACGCGGGCAGGTGCTTCAGCACCACGTGGTCCGGCGGGAGCCGTTTCTCCATGAAACCCGCGAGCCGCGCGACTCCCCACATCGACACGAGCGATAGACCGAGCAGACGGCGGCGCAGCCACGGCTTGCCCTCGATGGCCTTCTTCGTTTGATCCTCGCCGAACTCGACGTGACGCTCTTCCTGCTTCACCGCGCGGCGCAGGATGTCGATGCTCGGCTTGTGATCGAGCGTGTCGATCACCGCGTAGAACGCCTGCAGCACGAAGCCTTCGCCTTGCGCCATCTCGAGCGCGACGTGCTCGGCCCACGAGCCACCCATCATGCCCGTTGCGAGGAAGCGAACCGCAGGATGTGCCGGCTTGGGCTGGCACCCGAGCATCGCCATGATGCGCAGGAAGTTGTCGACGTGCTGCATCTCCTCGAGCGACTGGCGCGCGAGGAACTTCGCGGCGTCGAAGTCCGGCGCGTCGTAGAGCCAGTGGCCGACCTGGATGCCCGTGACCTCTCCGTAGAGGAACTGGTTCAGCATCCACTCGAGCACCTCGCGATCCTTGACCGGGTCGAGCTTGGCTCCTCCGAAGTCGAAGGACATTTCCTCGCGCGTCAGCAGCACGGGTTGACCTTAGCGCGGATCGGCCGTGGTCGGACCCGAGAACGTCACGGGGAGGCCGGCTTCTTCTTCGTGGTCTTGGGCGGGCCGAACGTGCGTGCCCGCTCCAGCTTGGTGGCGACGACCTCCGGGTGATGCACCCCGAGAACCTTCGTCAGTTGTTCGAGCGCCGCGTCGAACGTAGCGGGATCGCGATCGATGTGGGCCAACACGAGACGACCACGGATCGTGTGAATGGAGGTCGGATCGACCTTCGTCGTGATCGCGAGCGAACGGAGGGCGAGCGGCCTCGCGCCGGCGACCCGCCCGGTCTCGATGAGAACTTGGACCAGGTTGCGAAGTGGATCCGACAGCATCCCGTCGTCACTATCCGCCGGGAACATCGCGATCACGCGTCGGAACGCAGCCTCGGCCTCGGGGTAGTTCTTGGCCCCCCGGAATCCCTCGCCGAGGATGTTGAGTGCATGCGCGAGCGCCGGGTGCCCCGGAGGAAAGGTCGTCTCGATGATTCCGATGGCGCGTCTTGCTACGTCGATGGCCTCGGAGAATTCGCCCTGCAGCGTGAGCGCATTCGAGAGGTTGATCAGCGTGGCAGAGAGGGTCTTGTCGACCTTTCCGCTCGCAGCCTCGCGGATCGCCAGTGATCGGCGATAGGTCTTGATCGCATCGGCGTAGCGGCCGGCAGCGACATCCACGTTTCCTAGGGTCGTGAGGATCGTGCCGAGGTTCGGATGAAGATCGCCGTAGATCTTCTGGATGATCGTCGCGGCGCGCTGGAGCGCGGCGCGCGCTTCGTCGCCGTGGAGGAGCTGACTATGGCATTGCGCCAGCATCGTCAGGCTCTTCGCGAGATCTGGAGTCTCACCGAATCGGGCCTCGGACGCGACGGCGACCTGTTGGTAGAGCGAGATGCACGTGGGGAAGTCTTCTCGATCCTGCGCGACGTCCGCGCGGCGTGCGGCGAGCAGGTCGAGGTAGTGCTGCGGACGGTTCGCACGCTCGATCGCCGACGCGGTCACGGACAGGAGGCGGTCGACCTCTCCCGGCTTCGCGAAGTGAATCGCGATGCCCAGCATGTCGAGGTAGATCTTGGACACGAGCACGTCGTCGTGGGCTTCTGCGGCGAGCTTGATCGCACTCTCGTATTGCGCGAGCACGTCGCCGTACTTCTTGGTCATGAACAGCGACGACGCGTAGGACGCGACGGCGCGCGCTTGAAGCGATCGCCCGCCTGCGAGGGACGTCAGTTGCTTCGCGTGATCGATCGCGGAACGTGCGATCAGGACCGCACGTGCGACCTGGTTCGTGTTCTGCCAGGTGTCGGACTCAGCGATCACGGACTCCACGACATGGATCCGCGCGAGGTCCGTCGACGACGTCGGGATCTGCGCGAGCGATGGCGTCAGGGAGAGATCGGCGCAGTTGGCGATGGGGGGAAGCACGGTCGCGATCGTGATCGCGTCGACCGGCCGAAGCTCCTCGCGCAGCGCGCCGGTCGCGACCAAGAGCCGCGCACGCACGCGATCGAGGCACGCGTCGGTGCGCTTCGCGAACGTGGGGTTCTTCGATGAGGCGACGCATGCTTCCGCACGCAGCGCGCTCCACTTCTGGACCCACGCGTCGATGCTCGCGATGACCTGCGCGCCGACCTGGCCGGGATACGCTCCGAGTACTTGCTTGCGCGTCTCGTCGGACCACTGGCTCGCGAGCTCGGTGTTCGCAGCGCACGCGGCGATCGCGGGATCTACCTTGTCATCCTGCGTGCGACGAGCGATCACGAAGCCACCGCCGACGAGCGCGAGCACGCCGATCACCGACGCAGCCACGATGAAGCGTGTGCGCGCCGGATCGCGCACGAGCTCGTCGAGGAGCTCGGTCATCGAGGGCCAGCGACCCGATGGCGCGACGGACAAGGCGCGGCGTAGCGCGACCTCGACATGCCGCGGCATGCGACCCGACAGCGGTGGAGTGACCTTACTTGGATCGTCGATGAACGGTCGCTGACCCGCGAGCGCTTCCCATAATGACACCGCGAACGCGAACTGATCGGCGCTCGAGTCGACGCGCGTGCCGTCGCGCTGCTCGGGCGCCATGTACGCGGGCGTGCCGCGCACCGCGCCCGTCTTGGTGCCCGTCGACAGCGCACGAGGTGGACTCCCGACCAGATCACCGACGTGGGTCTCGGGGATGTTCGCGTCGCGTGCGAGTCCGAAGTCCGCGACGCAGACGCGCCCGTCGTCACCGACGAGCACGTTGTCGGGCTTGAAGTCGCGGTGGACGAGCCCCGCCGCGTGGGCGGCCTCGAGCCCGCGTCCCGCGGCGACGAACAGCGCGAGGATCTGTTTCGCGGTGCGGTGCTCGGCCTTGAGCCAGGTCCGCACGGTGCCGCCCGGTACGTACGCCATCGCGACCCACGGATGCCCGTTCCACGTGCCGACCTCGTACACCGTGACGACGTTCGGGTGCGTGAGTCGCGCGAGCGCGGTGGCCTCGCGGCGGAGGGTGTCGTCGTCGGGACGGAGCGCGAATCCGTGCAGCTTCAACGCGACATCGCGCGACAGCCGCAGATCGTGCGCGCGATAGACGCGCCCCATGCCGCCGGCGCCGATCTCCTCATCGATGCGATACGCGTCATCGATGAGCTGCCCCTTCGCGAGCACCGCAGGTGCACGACGCGGTGGCATGCCGAGCACGTCGCGGAGGTCGTCTCCCGGGGTGTCGACAGACGCGTCGTCCTCGTCGCCGCTCAACATTTGCATCGTACTAGACCCTCGCGGTCCGATGTGTGACCGGCGGGCGGTCCGAAAACCGTGCGGTCACATTCGCGCGGCCCTGGGTCCGATCCGCATGAGCGCACTTCCGATGGATTACGACGTCCCCGGTCCCTCCATCCTCGACATCGTGCTCGATGGCGGTGGTGGTTGCTTCCCTCAACCTGCGAACGAACTCCCGTTCGGCCTCCCACCCCTCGACAGCGGCTGGTACGACGATGATGGTTGGGGGGAGGACGACATCCTCGGCCCGGGTCTTCCCTATGACCTGTTCGGCGAGGACAACGGCTTCAGCAGCGCATCCGCGGCTGCCGGCTTCGGCATCGAAGGGATGCTCGGCGGGGGTGGCATTGGCGACGCGATCGGCGGCGGCATCTTCGGTGGCGGTGTCGGTGGCATCGGCGAAGCCCTCGGCGGCGGCATCTTCGGTGGCGGTGTCGGCGGCATCGGCGAAGCCCTCGGCGGCGGCATCTTCAATGGCGGTGTCGGCGGCATCGGTGGCGCCATCAGTGGCGGCATCGGCGGCATGTTCGACATGCTCTTCTAGCGAGCGTTACGTGCGCGCTCGCGCAGCTTGTCCTTGAGCCGCGCGAAACGCTTGCGTAGCGTCGCGATCTCTCGCGTGTCCGGCGGAGTGTCTCGCGCCTCGGCGTCGGCGAGCACCTTCGCGATGTCGGCCCACGCCATCTTTCGTTCGATGCGCAGGCCTAGCAGCATGAGGTCCTCGGGCTCGAGCTCCGCGCGCAGCTCTGCGAAACGATCCTTCACCTCGGTGCGCTCGTGAGGCGGTGTCGTCGTCCGCGCGCGATCGATCGCCTTCTGCACCGACGCGACCTGCGAGATCGGGACGCCCTTGCGTGCGCGTGCGACGTCGCGTGTGGTGCGCAGGAACTCGTTGCGGGAAATCCGGTACGCCCACACGCGAAGCGACGACTCCCAGCGAAACGTCGGCAATCCCCGCCACATGCGCTCGCACGCGGCGCTGAACGCGTCCTCGGCCTGCGTCTGATCGCGCGCGAGGCCCATCAAGAAGCCGAACAGCTCGTCACCGTACACCTCGAGCGCTGTCGAGATCGCGCCGTCGAAGTCCTGGCGGTCCCACGCAGCCTTGATCGTCGATTCGATCGCGTCGGGCGCGTCCAAATCCGGCTCGTCAGGCTCGGCGTTCACGACAACGAGCCTAGACCATCGGTCGCATCGAGTAAAAGACGGTCTGAATCAGGCGCGCTTGCGAACGCGGGCCTTGGCCGGACGGGCGGCGTGAAAGTGCGGCCCGTGGATCGTTGCCTTCGGATGCTTCGCGAGGATCGACTTCGCGTCCTCGAGCGCCAGCTTGCCCTGCGAATCATTGGTGTGCTGGTACGGCGAGCCACAGTCGACGGGGAAGAACGACACGGTCGAGGTCCCGGTGCTCTCGTCGACCGAGATGAAGATGCGGTCCGGGTTTCCGCGCAGGCGCGAGCTATCCATGGTCATGGCTCCCCGTCGCCCCTTCGTACGCCACGATAGGCGCGTCCCAGAAACGACAGGGCAGGCGTACCACGGGCGTGTGGCGGGGGCTACTTATCGAACACGTTCGATGCGCGCCTACGGAAATAGCTTACGGGCCGCGGCGATGGCGCGTGTGCGCACCTGTTCGACATCGAGCGTGAGCAAGCGTCGATCGTGCACGCAGAGCGCCCCGTCGACCGCCACGTGACGCACGTCGCACGCCTTCGCGGCGTACGCGATGGCGGACCACGGGCTCGACGACGGGATCGCGTGCAGCGCCTGGACATCGACAGCGATGATGTCGCCGCGCTTGCCGAGCTCCAGCGAGCCAATGCGAGTGGCCTGGCCGATCGCGCGCGCGCCGCCGAGCGTCGCGATGCGGACGGCCTCCGGGGCGGGCAGGGCGAGCGGACCATGTGCGTGCTTGTGCAGAAGCGCGGCGAGGCGTAGCTCGAGGAACCCGTCGAGGTTGTTGTTGCACGGCGCGCCGTCGGCGCCGAGCGCGACGGACACACCGGCCGCGATCAGGTCCGGCACCGAGCAGATGCCCGACGCCAATTTCAAGTTCGACGACGGGCAGTGACAAACGTGCGCTCCGCGCTGCGCCAGGAGGCGGCGCTCGTCCGCGGACAGGTGCACGCCGTGCGCGATGCATGTGTGCTCGCCCAAAAGCCCGAGCTGGTCGAGGGCGACGATGTTCTCGACCCCGTAGCGCCGGCGGACGAGCGCGATCTCGCCGTGGTTCTCGCTCGCGTGCGTGTGGATGCGCACGCCCTTCGCCTTGGCCTGCACGCCGACTTCGCGCAGCAGCTCGTCCGTGCACGACAGCACGAAGCGCGGCGCGTACGCGTAGCGCAGGCGATCGTTGGCGGCGCCGTTCCATCGCGCGATCAGCGCCGCGCTCGCATCGAGCGACGCGGACGTCGACTCGGCGAGGCCGGGCACCGTGTCGGGCGCGTCCATCATGCACTTGCCGATCGTCGCCCGGATGCCCGCCTTGTCGGCCGCGCGGAACACGGCGTCGGTGTGATGGACGGTGCCCATGTCCAGGACGGACGTCGTACCGCCGAGCAAGAGCTCCGCGTAGGCGAGCTCCGCGGCCGCGGACAGCGCTTCCTCGTCGAGCCTGCCTTCGTACGGCCAGATCACCTGGCGCAGCCAGTCGAGCAGCTCCATGTCGTCGGCGCGCCCGCGCGCGAGCGTCTGGCAGCTGTGCACGTGCGCTTGCACGAGGCCGGGCATCACGATGCAGCCCGTGCAGTCGACGATCTGGTAGTCCGAGGTCTGCGGCGTGTAGCTCCCCCCGACGTGTGCGATCGCGCCACCGAGCATCGCGACATCACCTGCGAGCACGTGGTGCTCGGCGTCGATCGTCAGGATCGTACCTCCGCGGAAGATCAGCTCCCCGGTCTGCGTCATCAGGGCAGCTCGTCGGCTTTGAAGCCGTCGGGCAAGAGCTGCGCGAGCGTCCACGAGCGCTGCTCGCCCACCGGGTTGATCGCGGTCACGGTCACGGAGCTCGCGTCCTTCGCGAACTCGAACAGCACTTGTCGGCACGCGCCGCACGGCGACGACGGCGGCGACGCGCTCGTGATCACCACGACCTCCTCGAGAGACTGCGCTCCCGCGCGCACCGCCGAAAACATCGCGGATCGCTCGGCGCACATCGACAGGCCGTACGACGCGTTCTCGACGTTTGCGCCGGAGAAGCTCTGTCCGGACATCCGGACAGCCGCGCCGACGCAGAACTTCGAGTATGGCGCGTACGCTGCTTTCTGCGCCTCGGTCGCGATCGCGACGAGGTCCGCCGAGGGAGCCGTCGACGGAGTCATTCGAGCTCGCCTCGCTCTACCAGCGCGCCGAGGATCGCGTCGAGCAGTCCCTCGAACGTCGAGCGCACGCGCGTCGCCGTCTCGGTGACCTCCTCGTGCGAGAGCGCGTGTCCGCTGATCCCCGCCGCCTGATTCGTGATGCACGAGAGGCCGATCACGCGCGCGCCCATGTGGCGCGCGACGACGACCTCGGGCACCGTCGACATGCCCGTCGCGTCGGCGCCGATCGTCTGCAGCATCTTCACCTCGGCCGGGGTCTCGTAACACGGGCCGGGCATCGCGACGTACACGCCCTCGTGGAGCGCGATCCCGGACGCACGCGCGACATCGCGCACGAGCTCGCGCAGCTCCGGCGCGTATGTCGTCGTCATGTCGGGGAAGCGCGGGCCGAGTCGATCGTCGTTGGGGCCGCGCAGCGCCTGGTCGCGCAGCATGTCGATGTGATCGCGGATCAACATCAAGGTCCCGGGGGACCACGCCGGGTTGAGCCCGCCCGCCGCGTTGGTGACGATGAGGACCTTCGCGCCGAGCGCGACGAGCACGCGCGCTGGGAACGCGACGGACTGCGCGCTGTGTCCCTCGTACATGTGCACGCGGCCCTGCATGGCGACGCAACGGGCACCGGCACGCGCGCCGATGACGAGCCGGCCCTTGTGCCCGACGACGTGCGAGCGCGGGAAGCCCGGCAACTCGCCGTAGTCGATCGTGGTGGCCTCCTGGAGGCCTTCGGCGAAGCCCCCGAGTCCGGAGCCGAGGATCAGGCCGACCCGAGGGTCATTGCCGACGCCGATCCTGTCGCGAATGATGGATGCGGTTGCGTGGACGCGTTCGTAGACGCCATCGCTCGGCGAGTTCATCGATGTCATCGGATCACCTCGAGGATGCGAGAGGCACGAACGGGCGGCGGTAGATCGTGGACAGGCTGCATCTCGAAGGCGCGTTCGATCATCGCACGCGCGTCGGCGACGCGCGCTTCTTCGACGCCCAGGCTGTGTTGCAGCACGATCTGTGGATGTGCGTCCTCCGTGATCACGTCGCCGAGGAACGCGTCGATGACGAGTCCGGCGGATGGATCGATCGCGTCTTCCTTCGTGCGCCGTCCGGCGCCGAGGACGAGCGCGGCGATACCGAGTGCTTCGCTATCGATCCCCACGATGCGCCCCGGCGGCAGCGAGAGCTCCTCGCGCGCCTTCGGCTTCGGCAGGATCGAGCCGGGAGAATCGGCAACGCGCGGGTCACCGCCCTGCGCAGCGACGATCTCCTTGAACTTTGCGAGCGCGCTGCCATCGGAGAGGGCGGTCCGGATCCGTTCGAGTCCCTCGTCGGGATCCTTCACGACGCCGCCGAGCAGCAACATCTCCGCACCGAGCACGTGCGTTAGCTCCTTGGTGTCCGTCGGGCCGCCGCCCTTGAGCACCTCGATCGACTCGCGGATCTCGAGAGAGTTGCCGATCGTGCGGCCGATCGGCGCGTCCATGTCGGTCAGCACGCACGTGATGCGCTTGCCTGCCCGCTCGCCGATCGCCTTCATCAGCAGTGCGAGCTCGCGCGCTCGTTCGATGGTCTTCATGAACGCACCGCGACCGACCTTGATGTCGAGCACGAGCGCGTCGATGCCCTCCGCGAGTTTCTTGCTCATGATCGACGACGCGATCAGCGGCAAACACTCGACGGTCGCGGTCACGTCCCGCAATGCATAGAGGCGCTTGTCCGCGGGTGCGATGCGCGCGGTCTGTCCGATCAAGCAGCAGCCGAGCTGCTCGACGAGCTCCGCGAACTTCTCGACGCCGAGGTTGACCTGGAAGCCCGGGATCGACTCGAGCTTGTCGAGCGTACCGCCGGTGTGGCCGAGCCCGCGGCCCGACACCATCGGCACGGCGACGCCACACGCGGCGACCGCCGGAGCAAGCGGGATCGAGATCTTGTCTCCGACACCGCCGGTCGAGTGCTTGTCGACCTTCGCGCGTGTGACGTGCGAGAGATCGATGACGTCGCCCGAGCGCGTCATCGCGTCGGCCCACGTCGCGAGCTCGCGATCGTCCATCCCCTTGAAGAAGATCGCCATGAGCATCGCCGCGACCTGGTAGTCGGGGATCGACGAGTCCGTGACGCCCGCGACGAACATACGCAGCTCGTTGTCGTCGAGAGCGCCACCGTCCCGCTTCTTGCGGATCAGTTGGACCGGAAGCACGCGCTAGTAGCCCTTCGCCTTGCCATCCGCCGTGCCGGTGACGATCGCCACCGACGCCGATGCGCCGATGCGATTCGCGCCTGCCTGCGCCATCTTCACGGCGTCCTCCGCGGTGCGCACGCCGCCGGACGCTTTCACGCCGACGTCGCTGCCGACGATGCGGCGCATGAGCTGGATGTCCTCGACCGTGGCGCCACCCTTGGCGAACCCCGTCGACGTCTTCACGAACGCGGCGCCCGCGAGCTTGGAGAGCGTGCAGCCGATGATCTTCTGCTCCTGATCGATCATCCCGGTCTCGAGGATGACCTTCACGCCGGCAGGCGCGGCCGCCTTCACGACGCGGCAGATATCTTCGAACACGGTCTCGTAGTCGCGCGACTTCAGCGCGCCGAGGTTGATAACCATGTCGATCTCCTTGGCCCCCTGGCGCACGGCATCGCGCGCCTCGTACGCCTTCGCCGTCGGAAGCATCGCGCCGAGCGGGAACCCGACGACGGCGCACACCATCACATCGGTGCCCGAGAGCAGCGACTTCGCGAGTGGCACCCACGTCGTGTTCACGCACACGCTCGCGAAGCGATGCTTGCGCGCCTCCTCGCAGAGCTTCACGACCTCGTCGCGTGTCGCGTCGGGCTTGAGCAGCGTGTGGTCGATCATCTTCGCGAGATCGGTCGGCACCGATCCGATGCCGGGCATCGCGCCCACGCGCATCGCGCCGGCGCCTTCCATCGCGCGCACGGACCAGGGCCGGCGGACGACGCACGAGCCGCAGCCCGCGCAGTCCTCACCAGGCGCCGAGTCGTCGTTGCACTCGCCGCGATCGCGCGGGAGTACGCTCAACTTGACCGCGGCCGGCTGGCTCCCCAGACGCTCCCTCACGCGATCGACGATCATGTCGACAAGCTTGTCGACGTCCTGGGTCATGGGCGGAACATAGCCCGATCCCGAGGGCTTACGGGTTCTTGCCGGTCCGAAACGTCACGTTCTTCTGCTTGGCATCGGGGAACGTCTCGGTCTTTCCGTGCGTCTTCCCGGTCTTCTTCTTCTCGTCGGGAGAGTCGACCCACTCCAGCACGCCTTTGCCCGCGACGAAGCCCGGCGTCACGCTCGCCGCGTCCCACTCCTCGGGCGTGAGCAAGCGACGGCCACGCGTCAGTGCGTAGGACTTGGCCTCGGTGTACGAGAGGTCGACGACGGGATCCGTTCCCTTGCCGGCCTGCTCGTGCTTCGCGAACACGGCCTTGTAGTCCGCCAACGACACGGGCGCGGTATCCACGAAGAACGTCGTGCCGTCTTTTCGCTTCACGAGCAACATGCCGTCTGGGGTCGGCTTCGCGCTGCCGGCGGACGATCCACTGCTCGAGCCGGCGCCGGCGTCGAGCGACGCGACCGCGCTTCCGGTCCCGCTTCCCGTGCCGCTGTCCGTGCTCGCCGTCGCCTCGCCTTTCCGCATGTAGACGATGAGGCCGGCGACAAACGTCGCGATGGCGGCGAGCGTGAACAGGACGAGCCAGCCGGGGAACGCGCGCGGCGGAGGAACGTCGAGCTGGCTGTCGTTGATCGTCGCCGAGTGGTCGGGCACCGACTCCTCGGGCGGAAGCGAGAACGGCCGCGATCGCTCGCGCGACGCGGACACGATCATCGGGACCGAGCTCGGATCGAGGCGCGCGACGATCGCGGAGAGCTGCTGTACGAGGTCGTCATACGTCGGGCGCTCGGGCGGCTTCTTCGACATCATCACGCGCGTGAGCCCGGCGAGCTCGCGATCCACCGACGGGTTGGTGACCGCGGCGTCGGGGGGAGGGTTGCGTAGATGGCGCGCGACCACCTTCAGGTACTTGTCCTCGGCAGGTTTGCCGGTGCGGAAGGGAGGAATCCCTGTGAGCAGGAAGTACACGGTTCCGCCCAGCGCGTAGATGTCGACGCGCTCGTCGATCGCTTCGCCGCGCGCCTGCTCCGGGGCGATGTAGTCCGGTGTTCCGACGACGACGCCCATCGCGGTGAGCGCGGGCTCGGCGCCGGGATCCATCGGCTTCGCGAGTCCGAAGTCGGTGACCTTCACGCGACCGTCCGAAAGGCGGACGAGGTTCGACGGCTTCACGTCGCGATGGATGAGGCCGGCCTTGCTCGCGGCCGCGAGGCCCATCGTCGCGTCGAGCGCGGCGTGCGCGGCCGACAGCGAATCGAGCGGACCCTTCTTCTCGACGATCGAGCCGAGATCGGTCCCGTCGAGGAGCTCCATCGCGATGTAGGGGCGATCGTCGAAGCTCCCGGTGGCGAACACCTGCACGACGTTCGGGTGCGAGATCGCCGCGACGGCGCGTCCCTCGCGCTCGAAGCGCTTGCGCAGCTCGGGCGAGTCGCGGTGCTTCTCCGAGAGGATCTTGATGGCGACCTTGCGGTTGAGGCCGGTGTCGACGCCGCGGAAGACCTCGCCCATCGATCCCGCGCCGATCGTCCCCTCGACGCGATAGGCGCCCAGGATCGTTCCCGGCTGCGGGTTTGGCACGGAGGCATCTTAACTAATCGCGCCCCCGTGTCACAAATCCGCGCGGTCCGGCTTCCGAGCCGGAGCGCGCGGGTGAGTCGACCCGGCCAGCCAAGTTGCCATCTCGAAGAGTCCGCAGCGTGGGATTGCCGAACTCGTGAAGATCAGGCTCGGGGGTGGTGGTCTAGCCCGTGCAGCCGTGTCCTGAACCAGCGATCCACCGGTGCCGGAGTACCCGCATGGCCAAGAACGAATCGACCGCGATCAACGACCTCATTCAGATCTCCCAAGGGAAGATCATCGAGGTCGCTGGCGGGGACGACAACTTGTTCGTAACTGCGCAGCGTCTTCCGGGCATGCCGCCCCCCATGCCGCGGAAGCGCGCGCCGGCCGCCACACCAGCGCCCGCGATCCAGGAAGCCATCGCCCAGATGCCACCCGTTGACTACGCAGACGACACCACCGACGCCACGGAGATCGACGGCCCCCAGAAGAAGTGGCTCGACTCGATCGAGACAATCCCGTTCGATCCATCGATGCGCGTCAGTGACGCGTCGATCGACCTACGGGTCGGCGCAGGAACGCCGCCACATGCAATGGCCCCCGTGCGTGTCGACGCGGTGCTGCGTGACTCCACGCGTCCGGTGCGCCGCCAACCGCAAGGAACGCCGCGCCCACAGCCGCGTCCACCGCAGAGGTCGGCGCAACAGCCGGCGGTACGTGCGCAACCGCAGCGCCCGGCCGCACGTCACCCGCTCGATAACGTGCCGACGCGCCTCAACCACGTCGACGTCGCCGGCGGTCATGTCTCGTATACGCCGGATCCCGATCAGGTCGCCTACGGCAACGACACCGACGTCGCGCCGCTCTCGGCGATTCCGACGCCGCCGCCGCGCGTTCCGCTTCCGCTGCACGCGCCGTATGGTGCGCCCGCGCTGCCGCCTCACGCGCCGACCGCGATGGCGCTTCCGCCGCAGGCGTTGATGCCGACCCAGATGCCGACGCAGGTCGCGCAGGCGCTGCCCGCACTCGTACGCCCGTATCAGGATGGCGTCACGCCGTACCCGGTTCCGCCATGGGCGACCGGCCAGCACGTGTTGCCGAGCGCGCCGCTCGCGTCAGGTTCGGCGCCGTTCGGCACGATCGCTCCGCCGCGCGATCACCTCGACATCTACGCCGATACCGAGAACCTCCCCCGCGCGCGGCGCTCGTCGACGCCGTCGCTACGTCCGCCGATCAGCCGCTACCTGTTGCCCGTCATGGGTGGCATCGCGCTGTTGGTCTTCGTCAGCGGCTACTTCCTCGTCCGCGGTGACGCCAGCGCGAGTGCGCCCGCTGCGCCAGTCGCTAGCGCGGCCGCCGTGCCCGTCGCCACTCCGCCTGTCGTCAGCGAGATCGTCGAAGAGCCTGCTCCGCAGCTCCCCCCGCCGTCGTGGAAGAACCGCGAAGCGCAGCCGACGATCGTCGCGAAGGCCGAGCCCGTCGTCGAGCCGATCGTCGAGCCCGCCGAGATCGAGATGGCGCCCGTGGTCGCGAAGAAGAAGGCGTCGTCATCGTCGCGCCGCAACGTGCGCGAGCGTCGCGTGGCGATCATCGAGCTACCCGAGGCGCCGAAGCGCTCGAAGCTCGCGAAGCCCGCGCCGGTGAAGCCGGCCGCGAAGCCCGCGAAGGCCGACAAGGCGATCGCGAAGTCGGCGAAGGCCGATCGCGATCCGATCCTCGAGGAGATCGAGAAGCCCTCCAAGCCCGCGGTCAAGGCCACGGGACCGGGCAAGCTGATGATCTCGAGCAGCGTGCCGACGCTGATCTACATCGATGGCCGCTCGACGAACCTCATGACGCCCAAGACGCTGAACCTCAGCGCGGGCACGCACAAGATCACGCTCCTCGAGCTGAAGTCGCGCAAGGCGAAGACGGTCGACGTCGACATCGCCTCCGGCACCGTATCGAAGATCGACAAGAAGTTCTAACTCGCCACCGCGGGTCTGCGCGCGAACGGCTACTGCGTGCACGCGTACGCGTACTGGCGCACGCGACGCCACGGGCCGCGTTCGCCACGGCCGACGTACACGACGTTCGCGCCTTCGTACGCGACCGAGTGGATGTCGGCGTTCTTCTCGATCCACGCGAGCATCTCCGCGCGCTCCGTCGCGGGATCCTTCACCCCGTCGACCGCGCCGTCTTGGCAGTCCATACAGATGTCGTCGTCCCCCCAGCGTGCGCCGGCCGTCGTGATCGCGTCCGGCCCCGGGGGCTTGGGCGGCTCCTCGCTCTCGAGCTTCCACGGTGTTCGCTTCGCGATCGCCTCGCGCACGCGGCGTCCATCCGCCTCGTACGCAAACGTCCGGATCTCGTGCGGCCCGAGCTCGCGCACGACGTTGCCCGTCGTGTCGCGCTCGAGCACGTTGTCCCCTCGGCCCATGCGCGGCGCATCTTCGCCCGCGAGCACGAAGCCCGCGATTCGCCCGCGCTCGTCGTAACGCAGAGTGGACGCGCCAACCGCGATGACTTCGCCGCGCGCACCGTACCGGACGTCGACGACGCGGCGACGGTTACTCGTGTCGACGAGAGTGTCGGGCGTTGCCGCGGGCGGTTGCGGATCGTCGGGCCGCTGCTCGAACGTGATGCGCACGAGGCGCCCGTTCGCGTCGCGCTCCGCCGTCGCCGCGTCGCCGCGCAGCGTGCACCGCGCGATGCGATCACCGTCCCACGTGCACGTCGCCGTGTCGCGCGGGTCGGGCTTCTCGTCGCCGCTGGACGTCTCGATCCAGCGACCGCGGTCGTCATACCGGTAGACCCATGTGGAGTGGTGCGTGCCCATGCCCATGCTGTCCGCGACATCCGAGGTCATCGCGCACGGCCGCGGGCACTCGCCCGGCTCGCAGATGTGTAGCCAGTCGCTGATCGGCGGCGCCGGACACGACGGGAACACCTCGTGGTGCCACGGGCCGAGCCCGTGGATCGGCGGGCAATACGTGTCGACGGGCGCGACGAGGTTGCCGACCGGCGGCGTGGTGTCGTCGACGCGCGACTTCGCGGGCGAGCTGCACCCGACGACGAGGCACGAGGTCACGAGCACGGACGTGCTCGCGATTCGCGTCGCACGCCTCATTCGTACGAACGCGGCGGACCGTCGCTGCGCTGCGAGAGGTTTTCGAAGCGCGTGTAGCGACCTTCGAAGTGCGTTTCGACGGTGCCCGTCGCGCCGTGGCGGTTCTTCCCGAGGATGACCTCCGCGACGTGGGGGTTCTCCGCCTCTTTGTTGTAGACGACGTCGCGATAGATAAACATGATCAAGTCGGCGTCCTGCTCGATCGCGCCGGACTCGCGAAGGTCCGAGAGCTGGGGGCGCTTGTCGGTGCGCTGCTCGAGCGAGCGGTTGAGCTGCGAGAGCGCGAGAACGGGACAGTCGAGCTCTTTCGCGAGGCTCTTGAGGCCACGCGAGATCTCGCTGATCTCCTGCTCGCGCGACGCCTTGGCCGCCTGCGGCGAGCCCCGCATGAGCTGGAGGTAATCGACGAGGATCAAGCCGAACTTCTTGCCCGCGAAGAGCTCCTTGTTGGACCGGAATCGGCGCGCGCGCGCTCGCAGCTCGCGCAGCGAGAGGGCCGGCGTGTCATCGATGAGGATCGGCGCCTTGGACAGCGTGGCCGCCGCGTACGTCAGGTTCGTCATGTCCTGGCGCTGGAGCTGACCGCGACGCAACGCCGACGAGTCGACGCGCGCCTCGGAGCACAACATGCGCTCGGCGAGCTGCGTGGACGACATCTCGAGCGAGAACACGAGGCATGGCCAGCCGCCCGACGTGGCCGCGTTCTGCGCGAGCGACAGCGCGAACGAGGTCTTGCCCATCGCGGGGCGCGCCGCGAGGATGATGAGCTCCGTCGGCTGGAGACCTGCCGTCTTCTGATCGAGATCCGTGAAGCCCGTCGGCACGCCCGTGATGCCGCCCTCGGACTTGAAGCGCTCGTCGAGCGAGCTGAACACCTTCTTGACGAGCGACTTCACCGGCTCGGGGCCGCTCTTGTCCTTGCGCTGCGTGACCTCGAAGATCTTCGCCTCGGCGTCGTCGAGGTAGTCGCGCACCTCGAGGTTGTCTTCGTAGCCCTTCTCGTGGATCTCGTTGGACGCGAGCATCAGCTTACGCGCTTGATGCTTGTCCGTGACGATCTCCGCGTAGGCCATGACGTTGTCGGCGGTCGGGACGCGCAGCGCGAGCTCGCCGAGGAACGCCACACCGCCGATCGCGTCGAGCTTGCCCTGCTTCTCGATCTCGACCTCGAGCGTCACGACGTCGATGGGTTTGGCGCCCGCTTCGAGGTTGCGGATTGCCTGCCACACGACCTTGTGTCGCATGTCGTAGAAGTCATCGACCTCGACCGTCTCGAGGTGGATCAGCGTGTCGTTGCGCAGGATGACGCCGCCGAGGATCGAGGCCTCGGCGTCCAGGTTGTGCGGAAGAACTCGACCGCGCGCCATCGAACGATGACCCTACACCAGCGGTCTGATCAATCCGGAGAGGCGAACCGCACGAACTGTGATCTTCGTCGGAGAACGCAGCACGGGCTTCTCGCGAGCTCGAAGCCGCGCTTCTGGAACATGTCGATCAGACCCTCGGGGCCAATGACGTGATTTGCGCCGACCGCGATGAACACGCCGCCCTTCTCGGTGGCGAGTGTGTCGAGCCGGTCGATCCACTCCTCGTTGCGGCCCTTCACGATCGGCTCGTCCAGGAAGTCGAGCGTGTCCGACTCCCACTCACCCGCGCAATCGAGCTGCAATGTGTGCTCCGAGGAGGAACGACGTCTTGCCATCCTTGGTCAGCGAGTAGAAGAACGGGTTCGTTACCTGCGAGCAATGCTTCGTCACGAGCTGCGCGCGCTCGGAGTGGCTCGGAGACTCGGGGACATCGGACGGCGAACACGCCGCGAGAACCGCCAGCAGTGCTGTCGCTTTCATCCTGCGAGCCTAGGACGTCGGCTGCGAGTACCGAAAGCGAAAGACGCCGTCATGGATCTGGTATTCCCGGCGGCACGCCACGTGGGCGCCGTAGCCGATGTGGCCACCGATCGCGGCGTGGGCTACTTGTCTTTTCCGACGACCCAGAACTTCAGCTGTGCGGTGACGCCAGCGGCGAGCTTGACGTTCGTCTCGTACTTGCCAAGCGCCTTGACCGCACCTTCGAGCTGCACCCAGCGGTGGTCGATCTCGACGCCCGCCTTCTTCAACTGCTCGGTGATGTCACGGCTCGTGACGGAGCCGAAGAGCTTCTCGTCCTCGCCGACGACGCGCTCGAACTGCAGCGTCATCGCGTTGATCTTCGTCGCGATCTCGTTTGCGCTCGCGCGCTCCTTCGCGACCTTGCGCTCGATGAGCGCCTTGTCGTGGTCGAGGCGGTTCTTGTTGCGAACCGTCGCGGACACGGCGTAGCCGTTCGGGACGAGGAAGTTGCGGCCGTAGCCGGCCTTGACGCTGACGAGCTCGCCGGCCTTGCCGAGGTTGGCGACGTCCTGCGTGAGAATGACTTGCATCGGCATGATTAGTCTCCCGTCACCGAGAACGGCAGGAGCGCCAACATGCGCGCGCGCCGGAGAGCGGTGGAAATCACGCGCTGCTGACGAGCCGACGCGCCGCTGATGCGACGCGGGATCATCTTGCCTCGGTCCGTGACGAACGACCGCAGGATCTGCGGGTTCTTGTAATCGATCTTCGCGACGATCTCGTCGGACAGCAGCTTGCGACGCTGTCCGGCGCCGCGACCCTTTCCGCCGCGGCGGTCGTCGCCGTCGCGATCCAGGCCGTCCTCGTCACCGAGGCGATCACCGCGAGGTGAATCCATACGCGTGGTCATGGCTTACTCCTTGGTCTCGGTGGCGGGGATGTTGTCGAACTCGGCGCCGGCGCCGTACTCGTCGTCGTCGTCGCTACTGGAGGAGGCGTCATCGCCACCGCGCGAGAGGAACATGTCCTCCTCGTCGGCGGCCGTCTGCGCGGCCTTCTCGTACGACGCGTCGTCGATCTCGGACGGACGCCCCGTGACATCGACGTCCTCGTCGACTTTCACCGTCAGGTACCGGATCACCGAGTCGAGCATGCGGAGGTTGCGCTCCGTCTCCTCGACCACACCCGGCTGCGCCAAGTAGTTCCAGTAGAGGTAGATGCCCTTGCGCTCCTTCGCGACTTCGTACGCGAGGCGGCGCTTGCCCCAGTTGTCGACCTTGATGATCTTGCCGCCCATGCCCTCGATGATCCCCTTGATGCGGGAGTTCACCTCGGCGACGCCTTCGTTGGGCGTGTTGGGGCGAAGGATGTAGGTGGTCTCGTATTCGCGGGACGTGCCCGGCTTGTCGCGCTGACTTTGCAGACGTGCCATGTGTCTTCCTCGTGGGTGTGAAGCCCGCCGTTGGCGACGACGAGCGAGGTTTGAAGGGGACGGTCTATATCACGCTCGGGGAAGGAAGCGACAGGTTGGGACGGGCGTTGTGCAAATTCATCGCGTCCTTGATGCCCCTGGCGCAAACGGCCTCGATGTCCTCGCAACCTGCCAGGATCACGGCGCTTAACGAGGCTTCTTGGGCCTTCGGGAAGTCGCTCAGGACCCAGCCCGCGGCGTCCTTCCCGCCGGGCTTGCTGTTCGGGTCGCGCCCGATGCCCATCCTCAGCCGCGCGAACGCGCCGCCGCCCAGCTGCTCGTGAATCGACCGCAGGCCGTTATGCCCGCCGTGCCCGCCGCCCGACTTGAGCCGAACGATGCCGTAGTCGAGGTCGAGCTCGTCGTGGACCACGAGGATGTTCTCGACCTCGATCTTGTGGAACGCGGCGACGCGCGCGACCGCGAAGCCCGACAGGTTCATGAAACCCATCGGCTTCACGACGACGATCTTTTCTCGCCCGCGTTCCGTAACGACGAGGCCACTCGTGACCTCGCACTGTCCGAAGTACGACGGCACCGAAAACGCAGCGAGCCCGTGTTTGCTCACGAGCTCGTCGACGACCATGAAGCCAATGTTGTGCCGGTTGCGCTGATACTTCGCCCCCGGATTGCCGAGGCCCGCGACCAGCCACATTGCAGAGCGCCTTTGGGCCTCGCGTTACTTCTTCGCGGCTGGCTTCGCCGGAGCTGCCGCCTTCGCGCCCGCCGCGGGAGCCGCCGCCTTTGCACCTGCCGCCGGAGCCGCCGCCTTCGCGCCGGCCGCCGCCGGAGCCGCCGCCGCCGCCGCATCGACTGGAGCCGCGCCATCGGCCGGCGTTGCCACCTTCTCTTCTTCCGGCGCCGCACACGTCACGACAGCGAGGTCGCGACCGGTGACAACGGTGACGCCCCCGGGCAGCGTGATCGATGAGACGTGGATGACGTCACCGATCTCGAGCGGCGAGACATCGAGAAGAAGCTTGACCGGGATGTCGTTCGGCTTCGCGCGAACGTCGATCGAACGCATGACGATGCGGAGCTGACCGCCGTCGATCGCACCCTTCGGCTTGCCCGAGAACTCGAGCGGAACCGACGCGAGCACTTCCTTGTTCGGGTCGATCGCGAGGAGATCGACGTGCGTGATCTCGCGGCGAAGCGGGTGGAGCTGGTAGTCCTTTACGAGGGCGGACAGTGTGTGCGTCGACCCGCCACCCGTGACCGTCAAGTCGATCACCGTGTTCTGCTTGCGAACGGGGTCGAGCGCCGCCTTGAGCGCCTTCACGTCGACGATGATCGGGAGCGGCTCGATGCGGCCGTTCACCGTCGCGCCGTAGCAAACTCCGGGAACCTTGCCCTGCGTGCGCAGCTTGCGCACGACGCCCTTGTGACCAGTGGTGTTCCGAATCTCGACGGTGAGCTTTCCGACTTCCATGACACTCTCTCTTCTACGAACTTCGTTCTCGGGCGCCCGGTATTGACGACGGGGACCGGGTTCCTATCACACAAATAGCGAGCTGATCGAGTCTCCGTGGTGAATGCGCTTGATCGCCTCTCCGAGGAGGCGGCCGACGCTCTTCACCCGAATCTTTTGGCAGCCTTGGCCCTGCTCCGAGAGGGGAATCGTGTTGGTCACGACCACGTGCTGGAGCGGCGAATCGGTGATCCGCTGGATGGCCTTGCCGGTGAACACGGCGTGGCTGGCGGTCGCGGCGACCGAAGCGGCGCCCGCATTGATGATCGCCTGCGCAGCGTTCGCGAGCGTTCCCGCGGTGTCGATGATGTCGTCGACGATGACAGCCTTTTTGCCGCGAACGTCACCGACGATGTTCATGATCTCGGAGACGTTCGGCGCGGGGCGGCGCTTGTCGATGATCGCGAGGCCGGCGCCGAGGCGCTTCGAGAACGCGCGGGCGCGCTCGACACCGCCAGCATCCGGCGAGACGACGACGGTGCCGTCACCCCCGTAGCCGAGCGTGCGGAGCTCCTCGATCAACACGGGCATCGAGTAGAGGTGATCGAACGGAATATCGAAGAAGCCCTGGATCTGTCCGGCGTGAAGATCCATCGCGAGGGCGCGATTGGCACCGGCGGCGGTGATGAGGTTCGCCACGAGGCGCGCGGTGATCGGCGTGCGCGGCTTTGCCTTGCGATCCTGCCGGGCGTAACCGTAGTACGGAATGATCGCGACGATGGAACCGGCGCTCGCTCGACGGAGCGCATCGATCATGATCAGCAGCTCCATCAGCGACTGGTTCGGTGGCGAGCACGTCGGCTGCACGACGAAGCAGTTCACGCCGCGGACGTTCTCGCCGATCTCGACGTAGATTTCTCCGTCGGAGAAATGGGTAACGTCGGCGCGTCCCAGTGGGATCTCGACGAACTTGCAGATCTCATCTGCGAGTGCGCGATTCGCATTGCCCGTGAAGATCGAAAGCGACTTCAGCACCGATCGGCTCCCTTGGGGAACCGGCGATCTACCGCGCCATGCCGCTCCACGTCAAGCAGTTCAATTTCTTGAGGGTTAGGCGCCCCTGGTTTGCCGCCAAGACGCCGTTCGAAGGGTTCGCGACAAAGTCGCCGCCCAGACGCCATTCGGAGGGTTCGCGACACCCAGGTTTGCCGCCAAGACGCCATTCGGAGGGTTCGCGACAAGTTCGCCGCCAAGACGCCATTCGGAGGAGCCAACAACACGCCAAGGATCTTTTTAGATCGGATCCGGTGGTACGTATGTGTGGTGCTTCCTGTCGATCTCGTCGCCGTTCTCGCGTGCCCGAAGTCGAAGCAACCGGTGATCTACTTTCCGAAGGGGGAAGAGAATCGTGACGAGTCGAGCGCGTTTCTGTTCTGTCCCGCATCGAAACTTCGTTATCGAGTCGAACGTGGTGTCCCGGTGATGCTCGTCGAGGAAGCGACCGAGGTCCCTGAGGCGACCGCGACGGCGCTTGTCGCTCGCGCGAAGGCGCTTGGTCTTTGATCTCGAACGAACGGCGCTCGTCTGATCTCGAGCGAACGGCGCTCGTCTGATCTCGAACGAACGGCGCTCGTCTGATCTCGAACGAACGGCGCTCGTCTGATCTGTCGCGAACCCTTCGAATGACGTCTTGGCGGCGAACGTTGTCGCGAACCCTCCGAAAGGCGTCTTGGCAACGAACCTCCGCGATGGCGCCTTGCCAACCGAAAAAGCAGAAGGCCCCGCCGGAGTGGAGCCTTCACCCATCGCGATCGATCAGAATCAGAATTTGAAACAGGGAGAAGGGGAGAGAGGGGAGTAGAACCGTTGGGTCGCTTCGCGACGGTTTGGATCTGGTCGGAAGGCGTCGGCGGGCGCGTGTGATCGTGGCGGTCGTCTGGGAGCCGACCTCGAAGCCACGCCCGAAACACCCGAAGCGGGAGCCGACCGTCGACTGAGCGTCGAGCGATCGGAGCGTCAGGCGCTCGTCGCGGTCGATCGTGGTGCGATCGACTACGGCGTCGGCGCGGGGGCTGGAGCCGGCGCGGGCGCCGACCCATCGGTCAGCGCCGAGATCAGCTTGAACTCGACGCGGCGGTTCTTCGTGCGCGCTGCGTTCAGCTTCGCGCCCTTGAGGCCGGTGGGGGACTCGGCCGGCAGCGAGTCACCGTAGCCCTTCGCGGTCAGGCGCGCGGCCTCGATCCCCTTGCTCTCGAAGTACGCCTTCACCGAGTCGGCGCGGCCCTGCGAGAGCGACAGGTTGTCGGCGAACTTCGCGCCGGCCTTCGCCTTGAGCGGAACGTCGTCGGTGTGGCCCTGGATCTCTAGCTTGAGATCCGAGAACTCCTTGAGCACGGCGATCGCGGAGTCCAGGGTCTTGTTCGACGAGGCGAGCAACGCGGCGTCGCCGGTCTTGAAGTTGATGCCCTTGATGACGCCCGTGAACTGCTTCAGCTTCTGCGGGATCTCGTCCGGGCAGCCGTCCTCGTCCTGGAAACCGTTCTTGGTCTCGGGATCCGCCGCGCACTTGTCCTGCGCGTCCGGCACGCCGTCGCCGTCGTTGTCCGGATCGGGGCAGCCATCTTCATCCTGGAAGCTGTCCTTGTCCTCGGCCTCGTTGGTGCACTTGTCGGCGGCGTCGGGCACGCCGTCGTTGTCGTTGTCGGGATCGGGGCAGCCGTCGTCGTCCGCGAAGCTGTCCTTATCCTCGGGCTCCATCTGGCACTTGTCGTCGGCGTCGGCGATGCCGTCACCGTCGTTGTCGGCTTCGGGGCAGCCGTTCTCGTCCTGGAAGCCGTCCTTGTCCTCGGGGTCGTTCGGGCACTCGTCGGCCGCGCCGACGACGCCGTCCTGGTCCGGATCGTCGTCGACCGGCGGCGGCTCGATGACCTTCTCGACCTTCTTGCGTCCGAACTCCTTGTAGATGGAGAGCAAGAGCTCGAAGTCCTGCGTGATGCCTTCATCCTCGCTCGACGGCGGGAACAGGATGCGCGCGTCGGCGCGCAGGCCCCATCCGTTGTCGACGCGGTACTTCGCGCCGATGCCCGCGTAGAGGATCTCGTCGGTGTCTTCGTCGATCACGTCCGTGTTCGCGGAGTCGACGACGCTCATCGCGCCACCACCGACAAGGACGAACGGCACGAGCTTCATCGCCGGGTCCTTCGCGCGGAACTGCGCGACGAGGTGGGCGCGGTACGTGACGTTCCAGATGTCGAATACGAGGCTGCGCGACTCGCTCGGAATCACGCCCACCTCGGCCTCGATGCCGATCATGTCGCCAAAAAAGGCGCCCAGGCGAAGCCCGAACAAGGCGGAGTTACGCTCCGAGGTCGCACCGTCGACATCGGCGACGCCGAGCTCGTTCGTGGTGCTGAAGATGTGGATGCCGGCCGTACCGCCGATCTCCACATTGGCGGTCGCCGTCGACGCGGTCGCCGCGAGTCCGCCCGCCAAGGCGGCCATCAGAGTAGGTCGGAACAAGCGATTCAAAGGCATTGGATGCGTTTCCCTTCCTGCAGCGTTGATAACGTGGCCGCGCACTCGAATGCCAGTTCTTGCGGCAACTTAGTGCCATTCGGGGTGATCACCCTAGCCGCGCACTTTTTCGGCGAAGTAGCCGGGATCTACTCGCAGACGCTCGGGAATTCGGTCGCGACGAGCCCGGGCCTCCTGAGTCGAGACCGAGTACCTCAAGCGTGAGGTGGGGGGAAGGTCGAGGGTGCGCGGCAGGTAGAGCGTCGCGCAGGCCGGCCCGCCACCGGCCTTGCCGAACAGCTCGAACAGCGGGACACGGTGCGTCACCAACCCGTGTCGCTCGAGATCGGCGACGAACGCTGGCGAGACGCCGTCGGGGACGAGCACGCCATCCTTCACCTGCCGCGAGTTACCAGCGTATTGCTCGACGGCGTCGTCGGCGCCGATCGGCACGATGCGATCGTCGCCAAGCTCGCGTGCGACGATCGCGGCGCTATCACCCCACAGGCCCTTCGCGTAATGCGCGAGCATCGGCGCGCCGGTCGTCGGGCGCAGTCCGAAGTGCACGGTGTCGCCGTGGAAGTGCGGGTACACGAGCTCCGCGAAGATGCGCGCGTCGTCGCGAACGCCGGCCCACCGCGCGGCGTAGTCGACGCCCTCGCGACTCGAGCGCAAGCTCTTCGCGTCGAGACCCTCGTCGTAGTGACCGGGCACCGCGTACGTGAGCACCACGCGGTCACCGACGGTGGCGACATCCGCCATGCCCTCCCAGCGATGCGGGTTCTCGGCGAACACGAAGCGCAACCCTGCCTCGTGCGCGATCACGCCGAGGAGGTCGACGTAATACGCGAGCTCGTTGCGGCGATGCGCGAGCATGTTCGGCATCAGAGCGTGCATCTCGCCGTCCGCGATCGTCACCCACGGTCCGTTCGCGGCGAATACGCGGCCCGTCATGATGTTTGCGAGCGACTCGATCACGTCGGCCGAGCCTGCGACGCGGATATTGCCGTCCGCATCGACCTCGAGTGCCTCGAAATCGAGGAACGGGTCGTCCGCCTCCTCGAACTGGTACAGCGCGTCGCCACCGCACGCGACGATCGCATCGCAGATCGACAGCCACTCGTCGTACGCGCGGCGCGGCGAGTACTCGAGGTGGGTGACCTCGCTCTTATAGTTCGCACCCGCCTTGTTCACCGTGGCGGGAACAGGCGCGCGGACGATCAACAGACTTCCGTAGATGTCGGGCAGGGGATTCATGCGACCACCTGTAGACCCAGCTTTCGCGCACCGTGACGCTGGGCGATCGCACACACCGCATCGACCCACTCGGGAGTCGCGTTGAGCGACGGTACGAGGACGAGCTCCTTGCCGCCGGCGGCCTTCCATTGCTCGAGTGCGCGCATCCCGATCTCCTCGATGGTCTCGAGGCAATCGGCGACGAACGCAGGGCAGAACACGGCGAGGCGCTCGATACCCTTCTTCGCGAGCTCGTCGATCACGACGTCGGTGTATGGCTGGATCCACGGCGTCTTTCCGAGCCGCGACTGGAAGCAGACCGTGTACTTCTCGGCCGGCAGCTCGAGGCGCTTCGCGATCTCGCGGGCCGTCGCGTAGCTCTGGGCGCGATAGCAGTTCGCGTTCGCGGTGGTGATCGCGTCGCAGCATGCGCCGCTGGCGAAGCAGTGTGCGCCCGCGGTGCCCGCGGCTGGATCGGTCTTCGTGATGTGGCGGACGGGGAGCCCGTGGAACGAGAACAGCACGTGGTCGGGTGCGGCGGTAGCAAGCACCGGGGCGCCGACCTTCGCGAACGCATCGAGGAAGCCGGGGTCGTCGTAGAACGCCGGCACGAAGTCGAGCGGCGGCACCGACCATTTCTGACCGGCGAGCTCCATCACGCGGGCGACGGCCGTCCCCGTCGACGACGACGCGTATTGCGGGAACAGTGGGAGCACCACGATCCGGTCGCACGTGGCGGCGAGCGTCGCGAGCCCGTCCGCGATGGACGGCGTGCCGTACCGCATGGCGAGCTCGACCTTCCACGTGGGCCCGAGCTTCGCGGCGACCGCGGCGGCGAGGTCCTTGGAGTGATAGAGGAGGGGCGAGCCGCGGACGGGATCCCAGATCGTCTGGTAGGCGGCCGCGCTCTTGGCCGGTCGCGTCGGGAGGATGATGAGCTCGAGGAGCAGCTTGCGGCCGATCCCGTTCATGTCGAGGACACGTGGGTCGCCGAGGAACTCTCGAAGATACCGCCGCACGGCAGGAGCCGTGGGGGAGTCGGGCGTTCCAAGGTTGATCAAGAGAAGCCCGTGCGGCATGCGGTGATGTCATTGGGGGGAGGCGAGCTGGAAAGTCAAGGCGCCGAGCGAAGGTCGATCCGGGTATTCGAGAAGCCGCCGAAAAAGCCCGGATCCGATCTCCAAATCGTTCCTTGGCTCACGAAAAACCGGGAGCGCGAGGATCCACCCAGAACAGAGTGATTACCGACGACTGAAAGATGTTTTGGTCATCCTGTTTGACCTATTCCGCCACGGCTGCATTATCCGTTGGCGATGGCTGGGTACCCGGGAAATCCACTGCCGAAGAAGCTGGGGATCAAGGCAGGACAGAAGGTCTGCCTCCTGAACGCACCGGGTACGTTCGAACGCAGCTTGCGTGGGGACACGAAGATCGACGACCTCCAGGTGACGCACGATCTCCGGTTCCCGATGATCGACGTCGTGGTGATGTTCGTCGACTCGCTCGAGGAGCTGGAGCGGCGGTTCACCGACATCGTCGGTCGCCTCCACCCGGCGGGTGGCTTCTGGGTCGCTTGGCGCCGCAACTCGCGGCGGATCTCGGGAGACCTCGTCTGCCGCATCGCGCTCGCGGCCGGCATGTCGGCTAACAAGGCCTGCACCATCGGCAACAGCTACGACGGGATTCGTCTCGTGTTGCGCACGGAGATGCGCGAAGCGATGGCGTACCGCATGGAGCCGCCCATGGTCACCCGGATCGGTCGGCGGACGCGCCGTCCGACCGTGCGGATCGCCCCGCGGATCGCACGCGCCAGCAGTGGTGGTGGTTCGTCGCTGCGTCGCGTACGCGCTCGCTCGACCCGCTAGCTGGCGATTTCGAAACGTTGCGGGCGATCGGCCGGCACGTGGGAATTGCCCCCGTGCTGCGTTATCGTGCCGCCATGGTTCGACTAGTCGTAGTCACGGCGAGCCTCGTGCTCGCGGCGTGTGGCGTGGACACGGACGATCGTCCGCCCACGCTCGAGTACATCACCGCCGCAATCCTCGCGCCCAACTGCGGGAACGCACAGTGTCATTCGTCGTTTCGGCGCGTCGACGACTACGCGTTCGACACGATCGAGGAGGCACGGATCACACTGACCACGTACCAGGGCCTCGTCATCCCGAGCGAGCCCAACGAGAGCCTGCTCTACCAGGTGCTTATCTGGCCGGGTGGGGAGAACCAGCCACGCATGCCGTATGACCAGCCGCTCGCAAACCGCGACGTCGAGCTCATCTACAGCTGGATCGAAGACGGTGCGGAAGGGCTCGTCCCATGATGCGACCGATCATGCGCGCGATCATCCTCGCGATCGTCGCATTCGGTGCGACCGCGCTCGCTCCTGAACGCGCGGATGCGTATCCGCAGTACCAGCTCAGCCACGACCAGACGTGCACCGGGTGTCACCTCTCACCCTCAGGTGGAAATCTGCTCAACGAGAACGGGCTCGCGGCCAAAGAAGCGATGTCGCAGCTCGGGACGGCTCCCGAGTTCTTCTACGGAAAGCTCGGTACGCCGGCGTGGCTCCACCTCGGCGGTGACGTTCGTGGCTCCGCGGGATATCTGCAGACACCGGAGAAGGCGCTCGCCGCGTTCCCGATGCAGATCGAGCTGTACGCGACGGCGAAGTTCGGTGGCGTGTCGCTGCATACAAACTTCGGTCCGCGCCCCTCGCAGTTCGGCAACCGCGCGGCGACCAGCGTCTGGGCGCGCGAGCACTACATCATGTGGCAGCAGAAGGCCGACGAGGGCACGGGCCTGTACGTGCGCGGCGGGCGTTTCATGCCCGTCTTCGGTCTGCGTCTCGTCGAGCATCCGCTGTACACGCGCCGGTTCGGCGGCACTCCACTGTGGGGCGACACGTATGGTCTCCACGTCGCGTACATCCATCCGAAGTTCGAGGCGCACGCGACGGGCTTCCTCGAAGATCCGTTGATCAGCCCGGTCGTCCACGACACGGGCGGCGCGGCGTACGCCGAGTACCGGATCACCGAGAAGCTGCAGGTCGGCGCCGGCGCCATGATCACGCGCAGCGACGACGACAAGAAGTTCCGTTATTCCGGGACGGCGAAGTTCTACGTACCCGAGGCGAAGCTGTTGCTCCAGGCCGAGTTCCAGTTCCTGAACCAACAGATCGACGTCACTCCGACCAACCCGGTCGGCGGCGCACCGAACCAGCTCGTCGCAAACCTCGTCGGAACCCTGTCGCTGAACGACTTCATCCAGGTCGACCTCGGCATCGGCTACTACAACACGAACATCCGGATCAGCGAGCTCGATCGCGAGTGCGGCGACATCAACGTTCGGTACGCGCTGACCTCGCACGTGGAGCTGCAGCTCAATACGCGCTTCGAGATGGTGAGCTTTGGCAAGGGCGGCCCGTCCGGAGCGTACGCGCTCACGCAGCTGCACTATCGGCTGTAGGCGTCGAGGAGCTTGCCATCGGAAGGCTCGTCGTCAGATGCGGCGAGTGTGCCCTTCCTGCGTTGAAGGGCTAGTCATCGTCGGCCTTACGCGCCTTCACCTCCTTGACCTTGAGGACCTCACCGGTCTCGGCATGGATCTCGACCTTGACGAGCCGATCGGAGTCCGCGGCGACGTCGCGTGGTCGGATCTTGATGCTCCACGTCCGTGGTCGCTTCTCCTTCTCCTTCTTCTTCTTGAGTTTCTCGTTGACGATCGTTCCCGGAGCGCGCGCGAGTGCGATCGTGCGCGCTTGGACAATCGAGACCGGCGGTCGGTCGGAGTCGGCCTGCGCGTGGCGCGACACGAGCGTTGGCAGTGCGGCGACGAGAAGAACGAAACAAAGCAGAGCTCGCTTCATAGTTGCACCTGTGTCCACAGCAGCAAGCGATGGTCGTGCTTGCCGGCGTCGTCTTCGAAGACCTCGTACGTGGCCATCGCACGCAGACGCGCATCGAGCGCGCCCCAGTAAGCGCCGAACGTCCAGCGCTTGAACTCGTCCAAGTCGTACGTGTCGTACCGAACGACCGGTCCGACGTTCCACGGTGTCTTTCCGGCCACCAGGACGTACCATGCGAGGCTCTCATCCGGCTCGTCTGGTGTGAGCGATGATTCGTCGGTCGCCTGCGCGACCTCGGCGACCACGAATGCCCATCGCGTATCGACCTGGACGTCGGCACCGAAGCGCCTGAACGATACGATGAAGCCTGGCACCGGCGGCGGACCCGGATCGTCGGGTTCTCGATAACTGCCGACTCCGAACGAGGCGCCGGCGCGCACGACGAGATCGCGATCGGGCAATCGAAAGCGTGCGCCGACGCGTCCCCACAAGTTCTTCATGGCGGTGTCATCGGCTTGTACGTTCATGCCGGCGCCGTTCACCAGCGCGACGTGATCCTCGAGATCCCAGTTGGCCGCGAGCGGAATGCGACCTTTGATTGCGATGCCGATGTCGCGAAGCGTGAGGCCCCGGCCCGGACTTTCTGCGAGCTCGGTGCGAGTGATCGTGTACAAGTGCGACGAGGACTCGGTGTTCTCGTAGCCCCACGGTGTCTTCTGCTGGCCGACGCGGAGCTTGTGAAACGGAATGTGGCGGAACTCGACGAATGCGTCGCGCAGAAAGCCGGTGACCTCGGGTGCACGCGGATCGATCTCGATCTGGTAACGAACCTTGGGGATGATCTTTCCGCTGACCCGGAGCCGCAGGCGCTGGACCCGGAACAAGCTGGGCTCGACGCCGTTCGTGTCGTCGGTATCGAAGCGCTTCTTGTAGAAGACCTGCATGTAGCCGGAGATCTGTGGCATCAGTCCTTTGCGCCGCTTCGACTTCTTCGTACTCGGCGGCGGCTGGTCCTGCTTGATCAACGTCTCGTCGAGGTAACGCGGGTCGACCGGCGGATCGGTCGCGACGGGCGGATCGGTCACGACCGCAGAGGGTGGTTGTGGCTCCACCACGGGTTCCGGCGTCTGGGGTGGTCCGGGTGGCGTTGGTGGCACGGGGGCCTCGGGCACCTCGGCCGCGGCGGCCGAAGCCCACAGCGAGACGATCAACATGATCAGGCGATGCGACATGAGAACCTCGTTTGGCTAGTGCGATCGATCGTGGAAGTGGAGGGTGAGCTCCGCAGCATCACGGAGCAGGTCGATGCGAGTGAGATCGACGCGAACAACCTCGAGTCCCGTGCGCTCGCGCAGATCGCGAAGGAGCTCGGCACGTTGCTCGGGCTTCAAAAGATCGAGGCGGTCGTAGAGGAGCGGTGTACTCGCGCACCGGCGCCCACGCGGGGCAAATTCGTGGACGACAGTGACCGTAGCGATGACCGCATTGACAAAGAGCAGCTCCATAAGGCTGATCTTCTTGTTGGCGACCGCATTGATGATCGCGACCCCGAGCACGATGAACAGGTACGTGAGGTCGCGGATGCGAATCGATTCGGTGCGATAGCGGAGGATGCCGAAGATGGCGAACAGGCCGAGCGCGAAGCCCATGTCCATCGGAGTCTTGCGCAGCAGCGTCGACAGCGTGAACGTCACGACGTTGAACGCGTAGTACGTGAAGACCATCTCCCGGTTTCGGTACAACCGGTAGTAGACGAGCATGATCACGATCGTCGCCGTGAACATGTCGAGGCCGAGCCGCGCAACCAGCTTCCAGAAGTCCTCTGGATCGAACAAGGTATCGGTGCCGAACAAAGAGTTCATGAGTGGGCGATCCTCTCGAGGTGACGAAGCGACGGGAGTAGGCGATTGCCACGCACCGATTCCGTCACCGTGAGCGCAGTCATGTACTTGCTGATGGAGCAGGGCTTCACGCCGGCGTCGCGGAGCGTTCGCATGACCGGGGTGGTGAGCGAGCGCGACGGCTGTTTGACCTCGACGATCGCAACCGCGCCGAGCGCGAGCTGGTCGTTGTGGTCGACGCTGACACCGAGGTCGATCGTGATGCGCTCGTCGGTTGTCATGCCGACGAGCATGATCCGCTGGTAGTCGATTTCGACGGTGGGGACGATCGCGTCGGCGAACGAACATCGATCGCGAAGAAACGCGATCATTGCGGAATCGAGAGCGCTGGTCTGATACGCGACGCGCAGGCGCGCCTTGTCGGTGAACAGCTCGTTGCGCCGCGCCTTGACCTCGAGGAATGACAGCTCGCGATCCGCGTAGTGCCGGATGCGGATCTTGTGACGAAGCCGCCGCCCACGTCGGTGGTCGTGAAAGCACCGCAGGTCGGGAGTATCGAAGTAGAGGTTCGCGTACGTCGCGATGTTCGACGCACCGACCGCCACCACCGCGTAGTCACCGGTGATGCCATCCGCGATCGCGGTGATCTCGCGTGGTGTCGTGAGGAACTTGGTGTCCGCTCGCCGGAGCAGCTTCCGGCGCTCCAAGAGCTCGGGCGTTGCCGGAGCAAACCGGGCGAGCGCGGCCGCCAGCGTCGCTTCAGATGCAGGATCGCGCGTCAAGTGACAAGTGAGTGCCCAGGACGCGACGAAACCTTCCACGCAATCGTCGTGGCGAATACGTCGAGATCGCGCAGAAAATGGACCGTAAGGTTTTGGGGCAGCGGGGCACCCACTGCGAAACCGATCGTTTGGAGGGTTCTATGAAGCGACTGACGACCATCGCGCTATGTGTGCTGACAGGGTGTGCAGCGGACGGCGGACACCATTCCGATCTGCGAGTGGCCGTCGATCGAGCGGACTATTCGCTTGGCGAGATGGTTCTGCGCGCCGAAGCGAGTGTGCAGCACAGCGCCGGCATCAATGCGCGCATTGACAAGACGGCCGAGCTGTTTGCCATCGGCGCAGTCGCCAACGATCAACGGCACAACCTCCGGCTCGACTTTCACGGCACCATCATCACGACGCAAGCTGCCGGGTTGGGCGGTGGATGCCAGACACGGATCACGCTGGCCGAAGCTCTCGCGATCGCCGAGGCGGACGCTGGTGGGGACGCTGTCGCGGTCGTACCCGACGACGATGATCCGTGCATGCGCGAGATCCAGGTGCTCGTCGGAAACACGCTGTGGGAGGTCAAGGTCGGTCCTGCCGGCGCGATCGTGGAGAAAGAGCTCTCGGACGAAGAGCTGTAGGCGCGGTCATGACGTCCGTGAGGTGGATCGGGATCGCGTTCACACTTGCCGCTACGGCAAGCCGGGCTGCGGCAGATCCGCCGTGCAAGCCGAGCGCACAGCTGAAGGGTGAGCACGCGGTCGTGATCGCCATCGAGCCGATGCTGCGTGCGCGTGGCATTGACGGAGTGGTGGCGGCGAGCACGGATCCCGCGTTCGTCGCGAGCTCCTGCCGATCTGTCACGGCGGAGGTCGCGACCCTCGGCGCTCGCATCATGGTGTGGGTCACCGACGCGGACGGTCGGCGCGCACAGCGCCTGACCGAGGATACGGAAGCGGCCGCGACCATCATCGAGTCGTGGGCTCGCGGTGACCTGGTCGACCCACTGCTCGACGCCCGCGCGACACTCGAGGTCGGCCCGTTCGACACCGCATCCTCGTCGACAACCACGAGTGTGGGGACGATTCGATCGCGACCGCGCTATCTCGTCACCGGCGGCGGCGACGTTGGCGTTTCTGGCGACGGTGCGTTGTGGGCCGGCGCCCGCGCGCAAGGCTGCGGCATGATCGGAGCATTCTGCGTCGGTGGCGCGCTTCGATATGCGATCGATCTCGAGCGAAGCGGCGACACGGCGGAGCTCGGCACGGGGCGCACGGCGCTGGCGCTGATGGCGACCGGTGAGCGCCTGATGCGTCGGGGGCCGTTCGTCATGTCGCTCGGCGTCGGCGTCGGGTTGGCCTCGGTGACGGCAACACGAGATCAGGAGAACGAGCTCGAACAGGCGAGTGCGCTCAGCGCGCGCATCGCGACCGCCGGCGCGCTCGAGCTCGCGGACGCCTGGTCGATTCGCGCGGATCTCGTGGCCGAGCTCGCGCCGTTCGCACGAGCGCGACTCGGCGAGGCCGACGGTATCGACAGACAGCTCGCTGCGTCGCCGAAGCTGCAGACGTGGTTCGGCATCTCGCTCGCGTATGGGGGGCCATGAAGCGCGACATCATCCCGCTGCACAGAGTCGAGGGCACACCGGCGGAGATGTCCGACGAGGCCCTTGTCGCGGCGTGCGGCACCGGTGAGACGGCTGCGCTCGGAGCGCTCTACGATCGACACGCTGCTTCGATTCGTCGCTTCCTCGCCCGCATGTCGGGCACCGATGATCGCGATCTCGACGATCTCGTGCAGACGACGTTCGAGATGATCCTCCATGCCGCGCGTAACTTCGATCAACGCTCGTCGGTGCGGACGTGGATGTTCGGAATCGCGAACAACACCGCACGCCACCACGTTCGCACCGAGATCCGTCGACGCCGGCTCTCCGAGGCCGCGACGCTCGAGGCACTGACACCGTCCAATCCGAACGATCCAAGCCGCGACGCCGCCGATCGCCGGCGCGCGGCAAAACTCACCGCTTCCATCATCGCGTTGCCACCAAAGCTGCGCGAGACCTTCGTGCTGGTCTACCTCGAAGGGTTGCCGGGCGCGGAGGTCGCGCACGTGCTCGACACGCGCGAAGGCACGATCTGGAAGCGTCTGCACGAGGCGCGCGCGAAGCTGCGCGTGCTCCTGGAAGGAGCGCGAGAATGACGACGAACCGACACCGGTGCTTGGCACCGGCGGATCTCGAGCGCCTCTACTGGATCGCGCGCGAGGATCGGCCGCTGCAGGTGCGTGATACCCAGCTGTACGATCACGTCGCAGAATGCGAGCAGTGCGGTGCTGCGTGGAGCGAGATCGCCGAGTTGTCCGAGCTCGCGCGCACCATCGAGCCGTCGCCGACCTGGGAGCGCCGCGAAGAAATCCGCACGACCCTGCTCTCCAAGGTCGATCACGAACGCGACGTAGCGCGCCCCGCGGGCGGGTGGCGACGTTTCTGGTTGGCGCCGCTCGCGTTCGCGGCTGCGGCGGTTGCGCTATGGCTCGCGTGGCCCGCCACCAACCCCACTCCCCATTCGATCGCTCGCCGCGCGAACGTACTGGAGCATGAGGGCGCGCGTTCGATCGTGGTCGCCGAACAACCGAACGAGATCGTTCGCCTCGTCGACGGCACGATCACAGTGTCCGTCGCCGCGCTCGGCGCGAACGAGCGCTTTCGCGTTGTTGCTGGTGACGACGAGTTGTCTGCCGATAGCGCAGCATTCGACGTCACGGCGCGTGGTGATCACATCGCCGAGGTGCGCGTGATCCACGGCAACGTCCGGCTTCTTGCGGCGGGTGCGCAGAAGGACCTTCGTGCGGGAGAGACGTGGCGCGCGAGCATGACGGCTGCCGCGACGGCGAATTCGGTTTCGACGGTGCCCACGCCCGTGGCGAGCGCGCCCGTCGCGAGCGCGTCCGTGGCGAGCGCGCCCGTCGCGGCCCCCTCACCTGCACCCGCACCAACGATTGCGAGCACGCCCACCACGCGTGTTCCGCGCAAGACGCGCGCGCCCAGCCATGATGAACCCGAAGTTGCGGAGCCGGTCATCGATCCCCCGATCAAAGTGCCGGAGCCTCCCGTCGCGTCACCGCCGCGTGCGCGAAGCATGGCGCAGCTGGCGTTCGACGAGGCGTGGGTCGCGTTGAGGTCCGATGACTTCACAAAGGCGGCGAGCTCGTTCGAGCGGGCGCTGACGACGAGCAGCGACGCGCAGTTGATCGAGGACGCGACCTTCTGGCGCGGCGTCGCGCTCGCGCGTGGCGGCGAAGTGGCGACGGCCGTGCACGTGTTGAGTGTATTCGTCCAAGTGTATGCGAGCTCGCCACGCGTCGGAGAAGCAAACGTGATGCTCGGGTGGATGTTGTTCGAGCGCGGCGATCGGGTGGAGGCAAAGCGTCGGTTCGAGGCTGGGACACGCGATCCGTCCTCCCGCGTGCGGGATTCGGCCACGAAGGGGCTCGCCGCGGTCGCAAGACGCTGATGCCGACGCAGCGACGCATGCCAGCGCTCAGCTGCAGAGGCATGCGGCGCGACATTCGCGGACTCGCTCTCGATTCGCGTGTGGGCTCTGAATCGCACCTCCCACTGCCGCATCGGCGAACTTTCACGAGTGTCTCATCGAGATCCTGGCACACTGGAGGAATGCGGGCACTGGGGGCGCTGATCTGCACGGCCGCGCTTGCCACCCAGGCAACTGCGGACTCGGACGCGGACGCTGACTTCCGTCGTGGTCGCGAGCTGATCGTGGCCGGTCAGCTCGAACAAGCGTGCGAAGCATTCGCTCGGAGCCAGCGTGCGCAGCCGCGCGTGGCGACGCTGTTGAACCTCGCCGATTGTTGGGAACAGCGGGGCATGTTCGCGAACGCACGCGAGACATTCGTGCAAGCGCGCATCCTGGCGCACGAACGCGGTGACACGCGGCGGGAAGCAGAAGCTGAGCGACGGATCGCGGCGCTCGAGCCGCGGATCGCTCCACCGCCCGCGCCTATCACCGTGCAGCCGCCTACACCGTCGGCGCCGCTGAGCCTTCCGACACCGCCAGACATGCGAACGGTCGTCGTGGTCCCCGTCGAGAGCGCACGACGGTTCGCGATCGGGGCCGTTGTGGGAATGAACGTCCAGCGCGAGAGCCTCCTATTCGGTGCGCGCGTCATCGGCGCGGTGGCAGCTCCGGGCGGCGCGATTCGTGTCATCGGCGGGTTTCAGTTCTCGCGCTACAACGACGAGCCATCGCTGCCGGACTACATCACGCGGACCTATTCGTTCAGCGGCAGCGTCGACTATCTCTGGATGCCACGACCGGCACTCGCTCTTGGCGGCGGGCTCGGTTTTGGCGCGGACTACGACTCGGTGTCTCCGGTGATCCGCTCGCCGGAGCCAGACATGGAGCGCGTGAGCGACCTCGGCTCCTTTTTCGCCGTCCGCGCGACTCCTATTTCGTTGCGCCTGCGCGGCGGCGCAGTCGAAGTTGGACTCCACCTCGCCATGCTCCTCGCTGCCGACGAGCTCACGTTCTCGGCGCTGTTCGCGGCGGACTGGTTCGTATGGTGAGTCCGGGCGACATCTTCGGTGCGCACCGCATCGTCTCGCTACTCGGGGCGGGTGGAATGGGCAACGTCTGGATCGCGGAGCACTCGGTTCTGCAACGCCGAGTCGCGATCAAGGTGCTGCGTCCGGAACTCTCCGAGTGCGACGACCTGGTCGAGCGATTCTTCGACGAGGCCCGCGCAGCCGCCCGGATCTCCGACCCGGGCATCGTTGCGGTCCACGATTTCGGTCGCCACGAAGGCAGCGCATACATCGTGATGGAGCTGCTCGCCGGCGAGACGCTCGCCACGAGACTCGTGCACATCGGGCGGCTGCCGTCGGTCGTCGCATCGCGGCTCGCCATGCACGTCGCAATGACCATGGCCGTCGCCCATGGGCACGGGATCGTCCATCGCGACCTCAAGCCCGACAATCTGTTCCTCGTGCCAGACGCTGCCGTCGCGGGAGGAGAGCGGCTCAAGATTCTCGACTTCGGCATCGCGAAGCTGCTTGCCGAGCACGACGCGGCATCTCGCACGCAGACCGGCGCGATTCTCGGTACGCCGATGTACATGTCTCCCGAGCAATGCCGAAACGCGGGTGGCGTCGATCACCGAACCGATATCTACGCGCTCGGCTGCGTGCTCTTCCATATGTTGTGCGGGCGACCGCCGTTCGCTGGCACGTCGTCGGGAGATCTGATCGCAGCGCATCTCGTCGACGAGCCGCCGTCCGCGAGCTCGTGCAACTCGTCGGTGTCGACGGAGCTCGATGCAATCGTCGCGCGCTGCCTGCGCAAACCTGCGGATGAGCGGTTTGCCACGATGAGCGAGCTGGCGCGCGCTCTCGCACCCTGCGCGAACCTAGCAATCGATATCGCGACGATCGCGCCGCTCCGCACCGAGACCCGCTGGCCGAGCACTGCGCTGCCCGGCGCCATCACGCCATCGGCGTCCAGAGACGTCGGCCTCCTGACAACTCTCGCCACCGGTGCGGGAGAAGCACGCGTCCGGCTCCCGCACGCACCACGGCGCTCGATCTTGGCGATCAGCGTGGTCGCGATGATCATGGCAATCGTAGGCATCGCGGCGATCCAACGCTCGAGTCGTGGGAGCGAATCCGCAACACCTCGCCCTGCCACGCCTACGTCGAGCGCGGGAGCAACGAAATCGACGAGTGCGGAGACAACGAAACCGACCACACCCCCACCATCCACCGCATCCAGCGCGACCTCGCCTCCCGCGCCCTTGACGACCGCACCCGCACCGAGCACCGCACCCGCGCCGCCGATTGCACCAACACACGTCGCGCCCTCACCCGCGAGCACGCCCCGCACCAAGACGAAGCGTCCACCACGTCGTTCCGGGTCGACCCGACCTGCGTCGCCAGTTCCTACGGAGTCGGGTTCCGAGCGCGACCATGGCGCGTACGAACTGGATGACTGAGGCCTGTGAGTGCTGTCGATAACGGATCTGTTGTCGCGCTAAGGGCATCGCGTCCTTCACGCATTCGTAAGGTTTTCGTCGCGAGCTGTTAACGCTGCGCGCCTCTCGTCGTCTTCGCCCGTACAGGAGGACGATGATGAAGAAACCGACCCAGAGGCTGCTCGCAGTCGCGATCCTATTCGGTGCGTCGACGGCGAGCGCGGGAGCACCACGAACGCTGCCTTCGGGGGCACCGGCGTGCGGTAACACCAACACGAAGAGCCCGTCGAACTGCCAGCGTGCCGAGCGCGAGCTAGAAGCGGCGCGGCGCGAGCTAACCGCCGCCCTCGCAGAGGAGCGCGAGTACGCGCGCAAGGGCATCACGCCGCCCACGCAGCTCGTCAATGCGGGCACGCGGACGACCGCACTCGTGACGCGCCTTGAGCTTGCGCGCGCTCGCCTCGCGAACGCCGAACAGACCATGAAGCGCGACGCGGACTACGGCGCGCTGAACCTGATGAACCCCGATCTCCAGAAGAGGAAACCATGACCAAGAAGCCCATCCAGAAGCTGCTCGCGGTGATCACGTTCGTGAGCGCCGCATCGACCTCGGCGATCGCCGCGCCACGGACGCTCGCGAACGGTGCGCCTGCACCGGGGAACACCGTCGCGAAGGGCGAGACGTACTCCGCGAAGGAGAGTCCGAAGGAGAGAGCGCAGAACGAGCTGGCGGCGGCGCGCGCGGCGCTGTCGTCGGTGCTCATGGAGGAGCGCGCCGCGGTCCGAGCGATCGTCGAGCGCCCGCGCGTGCTCGCCAGCGGTGCGCCCGCGTGCGGCAACGCCAACTCGAAGCCGCTGCCCACCGGCGCGTGCGACGAAGCGGCTGCGGATCAGTACGTCACCATGCGCCTCCAGCGCGTGATCCGTGCCGGCGCGAGGGTCGCGACGACGCGCACGCGACTCGCGGTGGCAGAGAAGGTATATGCGAAGTACGCGTCGCCATCGACCACGGCCGCGTCGCCTCCGCCCGCCGTGCCGCCGCTGGCGATCGCGATGGAGGTGGCGCCGTGAAGCGCCGCATCTACAAGCTACTCGCCGTCGTCACGTTCGTCGGCGCGTCGACCACGAGCGCCCTCGCCGCACCTCGCACGCTCGCGAACGGCGCGCCCGCGCCGGGGAACACCGTCGCGAAGGGCGAGACGAGGTTCGAGCGCACCGAGAGCAGCCTACGCGCGGCACGCGGCGATCTCGCCGACGCGCTCGTCGCGGAGCGGACGGCCGCTGCCGATCTACAAGCACAGCCACGCACGCTCGCGAACGGCGCACCTGCGTGCGGCAACACGGGCGGCAAGGCGCCCGCGTGTACCGTCGAGCGCTCCGACCAGCTGTGGAAGAACCGCGTGGAGCGCCTCGTGCAGGCGGGCGTGCGCGTGAGGGCGCTGCAAGCGCACGTGGCCCTCGTGAAGAAGGCGTACGTGAAGCGCGGTGGCACCGATCCAGCGCTGCTCGCGGCGGTCGCACCTCCCAGCGAGGCGTCCGCATCGACCACGACGGCGTCGATCGACTGACTCGATCGCGCACGGTCGCGCGGTCCCGGCGACGTGGTCGACGAGTGCCGTGACTCGCCCTGGGTCGCGTCACACGCCTTACAGCGGGCTTACACGAGCGGGAATGGACACGTCCTACGCTCGGGTTGCGGCGACACGATCGATACCGATCCATCACGAGGAGGCTCACGTGACTGCAACGAAGATCGCGGTGAAGGTTCCAATGAGGAAGTTATTCGCGGTCGCGTCGTTCGTCGGCGCGGCCTCGGGTACTGCGCTGGTCGTCCGCGCGAGCACCGACGCGGGGCACGTGCGCGAGCCGTGCGGGCAGGCTCCGAGCGCGGCGCTCGATTCGATCGTCGCTCCGCCCGAATCGAGTCGGCCGTCGGTCGTGGTGGTACCCGCACCCGTGATCGACACACCGCCCGTGATCGACACGACGATCCAGCCGCTCGTCCTCCCGACGGGAGCGCCTGCCTGCGGCAACGTCACGTACAAGGTGTCTTTCGGCCCATCGTGCGCGGAGGTGGATCCCGCCTTCGAGGTGAGGATGCGGTTCGTCACCGCGCAAGTCGGCACCCAACGCGTCGAGTAGTCGCTATCTGCGCGAAACCGTGTGGGTGATCTTTCGTGCGCTTTCGTCGCTAACACTCGGCGGCGCGGGCCGTCTTGGGTAGTGAAGGAGCAAGGACGGATGAAGAAGACGACGGTGACAAAGCTGCTTGCGGTGGTCGCGATCGCGACGGTTCCGAGTGTCGCGCTCGCGGACACGCGCGCATCGAACGCGTCGAACGCGTCGAACGCATCGAACGCATCGAACGCATCGAACGCATCGAACGCATCGAACGCGTCGAACGCATCGAACGCATCGAACGCATCGAACGCATCGAACGCATCGAACGCATCGAACGCATCGAACGAGGGTTCGATCGCGATCAGCGCGCAGCCGCGCCAGATGCCATCGGGTGCACCGGCGTGCGGCAATGTCGCCTCGCGTGCGCCGCGTCCCACGGAGTGTGCGCCGGCGCGCGCGACGTTTGTCGCAACGAAGGACACGAACGCGACAAGCACGACGGCGACCGTGACGACGAACGCGCCGACGACCGCGACGAGCCACGAGCGCTCGGCGCATCGCCCGAGGACCGTGCGCGCGGCGAAGCACCCGCAGAGAAATCCGGCGCGGAGCACGCGCGTGTCCGAGCGGGTGCACGACGCTGCGATGATCGACGGTCACGACGACGGGCCACCCGAGCCGGTGGCCACGGGCGCCGACACCTGGAGCCCGCCGGAGTGGGTCACGCGCCCCGCTTCGCGCAGCGTTCGCGAGCTGTCGAGCTCGACGCCGCCCAGTCCCCAGCTCTCGCACCCGAAATCCACGAGCCCGGCGCCCGCGCGCGTCGATGGAGATTCCCGATGAACTTCGAATTGTCCTGGCGCGGTGGCGCCACCGAGAAGCGCCTCCACGCACGCCGCCCCGGCATCGATGACCTGCCGTGGGGCACGCTTGCCCTCGAGCACTACCCCGCGGACTACGCGGTCGAAGCGCGGCGCATCTGGAGCAACGGCGTGTTCACCGAATACGCGAGCGCGGCCGCGTTCAGCGCGCTGACGACTTCGCTGCTCCAGTGCGGCGCTCCCGTCGACCTGATCGCGATGAGCGCCGACATCGTTGTCGACGAGCTGTTCCACGTCGAGCTCAGCTCGCGGCTCACGATGGAGCTGGGCGGTGCGATGCCGCTCGAGTTCGACCTCGCGAAGATCGCGCCCATCACGACGCCCGGGGTGCGGCCACTCATGCGCGCCGCGGAGATCGCAGTGGTGACCTCGTGTGTGAGCGAGTCGCTCAGCGTGCCGGCGATGGCGCGCTCGAAGGCGCTCGCGGGCGAGCCGCTCGTGCGCGCGGTGCTCGAGCGGTTGCTCGCCGATGAAGGGCCGCACGCGCGGCTCGGGTTCTGGTTCCTCGACTGGGCGAGCGACGAGTTGACCGATCAGGAGCGCGCGCAGCTCTCGAAGCTCTGCGTCGAAACGATCGGCGTCTACGCGCCGCTGTGGAAGGACGATCCGGGCGACTGCTGTCCGATGCCGACGGGCCTCGGTGGGCACGACGCGGTCGGGCGCGCGGCTCTGCGCAAGGCGGTGGAGGTCTCGATCGCGAACCCGCTCGCGCGCTACGGCATCGAGATGGATCGCGCGGCCCTGGCCGCACATCTGTAAGCGGCGTGTCGGCGAGCACACCGCGACGCGTCGTCGTCATGCGCGGTTGGCCAAGGTCGCGCTGTGTATCGCCCTGACCCAGCCGCAGGTGTGACGGTGGCGAGTCCTCGAGCGGCTCGTGAGGGCCGTGCCCGGGGGGTAGGATGCGCGCATGGCGATCGAGCAGCGAAAGACGATGTGCAACCGGGACTGCCCGGACGCGTGTTCGATCGTCGCGACCGTCGAGGACGGGCGCGTCACGAAGCTGCAGGGGGACAAGGACCATCCGATCACGCAGGGGTTCCTCTGCAAGCGCACGAACCAGTACCTCGATCGACAGTATTCGCGCGAGCGACTGACGACGCCGCTCGTGCGCAAGGACGGCGTGCTCGTCCCCGCGACCTGGGACGAAGCGCTCGACCTCGTCGCCGAGAAGCTCCTGCAGATCCGGCGCGAGTCGGGGCCCGCGGCGATCTTTCACTATCGGTCCGCCGGCGCGATGGGCTTCGTGAAGACGGTGACGAGCTACTTCTTCGAGAAGTTCGGCCCGGTCACCGACAAGCGCGGCGACATCTGCAGCGGCGCGGGCGAGGCGGCGCAGATCGCCGACTTCGGCGACTTCGAATCGAGCGATCCGTCGGACCTCGCGAACGCGAAACACGTCGTCGTGTGGGGGCGCAACCTGTTCGTCTCGTGGACGCACGGCATTCCGCCGCTGCGCGCGGCGAAGGCACGCGGCGCATCGGTGCTGCTGATCGATCCAGTACATCACCGCACCGCGGAGCTGTGCGATCGCTACGTGCAGCCGCGGCCGGGCGGTGACTTCGCGCTCGCGATAGCCGTCGCGCGCGTGCTGTTCGATCGCGACTGGGTGCACCCCGACGCGCATACGTGGTGCGAAAACGTCGACGAGTTTCGCGCACTGGCGATGACCAAGACGATCGGCGCGTGGTGCGCGGAGGCCGACGTCGGCGAGGATGTCGCCGTCGAGATCGCGCAGAAGCTACATGACGGTCCCACCACGATCCTCGTCGGGTGGGGGATGGGCCGTCGTAACAACGGCGCGGGCATCGTGCGCGCTCTCGACGCGCTCGGCGCGATCACCGGCAATATCGGCGTCCCCGGCGGCGGCGTCTCGTTCGAGGCGAAGCGCCGCCGTCCGTTCGACGTGTCGTTTCTGCAGGGCAACGCACCCAGGTTCATCTCCGAGATCCGCATCGGCCACGAGATCCTCGACGCGGCTGATCCGCCGATCCGCGCGGTTTGGATCACCGCGGCCAACCCCGTCGCGATGCTCCCCGACTCCACGACCACGGCACGCGCGCTCGAGACCCGCGAGCTCGTCGTGGTCGTCGATGCGTTCCTCACGGACACCGCCGAGCGCGCGCACGTCGTGCTGCCGACGACCACGCTACTCGAAGACGACGACGTCATCGGCTCGTATGGTCATCACTACATCGGTGTCTCGCGACCTGTCGTCCCGCGGCCCGAGAACGTGCGCTCGGATCTCGAGATCGTACAAGCGCTTGCCGCGCGCACGGGGCTCGCGGACGTCGTCGCGGGCGACACACGCGCGTGGAAGCGCCGCCTTCTCGCGCGGCTCGAGGAACGCGGCATCACGCTCGAGCAGCTCGAGGAGCACGGCCCGACGAAACATCCGTTCGTCACCGAGCTCGCGTTCTCCGGTCGAGCGTTCGCCACGCCGTCCGGACGCGCGAACCTCGTCACCGCGCCGCCGCCGTCACCGGCGCAGCCGTCGGCGGACTTCCCGCTGTTCTTCATGTCGCTGTCGACGGAGCGCGCACAGGCCTCGCAGTGGACGCGCCCCCTCGAGGGACCGCTCGAAGTGACGGTGCACCCCGATGCTGCGAACGGCGTCGCGCATCGCGGGCTCGCGCGTCTCGAGTCGGCGATCGGCGCGATCGACGTGAGCGTGCTGCACGACCCTCGGCAACGCCGCGACGTCGCGATCGTGCCCAAGGGTGGACGTTTCGGCCGCGGCCAGTGCGCGAACTCCTTGATCCGCGCGCGCGTCACGGATCAGGGCGAAGGCGCCGCGCTCGGTGACGAGCTCGTGCGCATCGTGCCGCTCTAGATCCGTGTCTCCTGCCACGAGATAGATCGACACGCGTGTCCGCGATTCACTCGCGCGAGCTGGGCTACGATGCCCGCGTGATGTCACACGCGCCCGTGGCGCATCGGTGGATCCTCGTGGCCGCGATCGGGCTCGCCCCGGCGACCGTTCTCGCGCAAGGCGTGCCGGCGCCGACGGGCGACGCAACGCCCGGCGGCGAGGCCGAAGGACAACCCGCGACGACGGACGCCACCGTGGCCCCGCCGAGCGATGCTGCACCGACCGACCCGCCGGCCGTGGTGACCACGCCGGCGAAGCCAACGCCCGACGAGCCCCGCTTCACGTTCGAGCCGTTCGGCTATCTGCGGCTGCAGTACAGGGCGATGCGCAACGATCCGTTCGTCGAGTTCGTCGGTCGCGACGATGGCTTCGAGTTGCAGAACGCACAGATCGGTCTGCGTGGCCGCCTCGCGCACGAGCGCGCGAGCTATGTCCTGTCGATCGACGGCGCCGTCGACGAGCGCGCGCAGGTCAACGTGCCCGACGGCAAGCTGCGCGTCGGACTGCGCGATGCGTTTGCGGATGTCCGGGTGTCGGGCACCGTCGCCGTGCGCGCGGGCTACTTCGAGAGCCTCGTGGATCCGGATCTCGACGACGACACGCAGCGCGACTTCGTCGACCGCCCACTCGTGAGCCGCGGCGTGCGCCCCGCGCAGGGCTATCAGACGCCCGGGCTGCCGCCGGGGCGCTCGCTCGGCGCGGCGCTCCGTCTCGATCCGGGCGAGCGCGTCGACAGCGGCGTGAAGGTCGGCTTCGAGCTCGTGGTGCAGAACGGCGCCGACGAGTTCGCGAGCGACAACGACAACGACCTACCGGCGCTCTCGTTGAGCGCGTTCGCGCGCATGCCGAACCGCACGTGGCTCGTTGCGAGCGGGCGGTGGAACCGGCGCACGGACGGCGAGCTGCCGCTCCAACGCGACGAGGATGATTTCCAGGGATCCGCGGGCGCGCGCATCGCCGCGGGGCCCGTCGCGTTCGGCGCGGGCGGTGTCGTCCAGCGCACGCAGTTCCCGACGACGGCAGGTCCGGTGCGCAACGCGTACGGCGCACACGCGTCGATCGTGTTCACGGTGCCCTCGTCCCGCGATAGTGGGATGCCGATCGGCATCGGCTACCGCTTCGGCATCCTCGATCCGTCGAGCCTGATCCTCACGGATCGCGTCATGGAGCACAGCGCGGGCGCGGTGGTTTCCGTGCCGTCGCTGCGACTGCGCGTGCAGCTGCAGCTCACGCTCGCGATGGAGCAAGGCAATCGCGACCTCGCGAACGATCGTGCGCAGCTTTGCGCGGAGCTGTCGCTGTGAAGCACGCGGTCTCCATCGCGATCGCGGTCTGCGCGTCGACGGGCGCGTGTGGCGACCCGTCGCCCAATGCGCGCTCGCAGCGCATCGGCGCGCTCGAGGACACGATCGGCGGGCCGCACGCGGTCGGGCGCATCGGCGATTTTCTCCTCGAGAACGATCAGATCCGCCTCGTCATCTCGGACACCGGCGTGACGAACGAGCCCGGCGTGGTGTCGACGTACGGCCGCGTGAACACGGCGTACGGAGGATCGCTCGTCGACGCGGACCTCGTGCGTGTCGGCGCCGAGCGCGGTCACGGCAACGATCAGCTCGCGGAGCTCCTGCCCGGATTCCTGTTCACCGTGATCGATCCGACCGACGTGTGCATCCCGGTGCGCGCGACCGGCAACTGCCCGACCGACGCCGACAAAGCGAGCGGCGCGCAGCTCGCGGACGGCAGCGACGGTCGGCCTGCGGAGGTCATGGTCGTCGGCACCGGCGGCGATCTGTTGCAGATGGTGTCTGCGCTGAACACCGCACTGTTGTTCCCCGCGAACCTCGAGCTGCGCAACATCTACCGGCTCTCGCCCGGCAAGAAGTACGTCGAGATCGAGACGATCATCAAGAACAACGCGCCCAACGGCGGAGCGCATCCGTTTCCATACCTCGATCCGACGGAGCTCGACGATCTGCTCGGCGGCTTCGTGCCGAACCTACCGATCCAGCTGAGCGTGCCCATGGGCCAGCTGCCGCTGTTCGGCGGCGAGCAGGAGCTGTTCGCGCCGGGCGTCGCCGGCTTCAACGTGAAGTTCGCGATCGAGGACACGTATGCGATCGCGGGCGGCTTCCCCGCGTTCCCAGGCATGGCCGTCGACTTCCTCGCGTCGAAGGGCGAGGGCGTGTCGTACGGGCTCGCGATCCCCGATGCGCCTTCGAACTACGTGTCGACGTTCGCGAGCGGCTATCCGATGCAGGACCTCACGCCGTATTCGATGATGATCCCGTTCACGTACGCGGGCGTCGCGGGCGTGTACATGGCGAACCCGCCGGATCAGCTCGCCGCGGGCGAGCAGTTCTCGTTCACGAGCTACTTCATCGTCGGCAAGGGCGACGTCGCGTCCGTCGCCGAGACGATCTACGAGCTGCGCGGCATTCCGATGGGGACTTTCGGCGGGACGGTGATCGATTCGCTCACGTCTGCGCCCATCGCGAAGGCCAGCGTGATCGTCCTCGACGGATCCGGCGGCGTCGTGAACCAGATCGAGACCGACAAGCACGGCGGCTTCTACGCGCGCATGCCCGCCGGCACGTACATGTACCAGATCGTCGTCGACGATCGGCTCGTCCAGAACCCGCGCCCGCTGACGATCCGCGCGAACGAGAAGACCGGCGTGCTCGTCACGATGGACCCACCCGCGACGCTCGTGGTCGGCGTGCTCGACGAGAAGGGCCGCGCCGCGCCGGCGAAGATCCAGCTCATCGGAAACTTCTCTCCCACCGACCGGGGCAAAGACCCGCGCGACTTCCTGTACTCGTTCCAGAAGGGCGAGGGCCGCCGCGTCACCGCGTTCGACGGCGGCACCCGCTACATCGAGCGCGCGTACTGGACGAAGGACGGCACGCTCACGGCGCGTGTCCGTCCCGGCACGTACGAGCTCGTCGTCACGCGCGGCCCCGAATACCAGATCACGTCGAAGATGGTGACGCTGACCGCGGGGCAGTTCAGCGCCGAGCAGCTGCGGCTCGAGCTCGCGTTCGACACGCCCGGGTGGGTCGCGGGAGACTTCCACGTTCATAGCCAGCCCTCGACAGACTCGGGCCTGCCGATCGAGCAACGCGTGATCAGCTGCGCGGCCGAGGGCCTCGAGGTCGCGGTCGCGACCGATCACAACTACATCACCGACTACGCGCCGGCGATCGCTGCGAGCGGGCTCGATCCGTGGCTGCTCGGCATCCCCGGTGTCGAGCTCACGACGTTCGAGATGGGCCACTTCAACGGCTATCCCCTCAAGATCGATCGCGGCTCGACGCGCGGCGGCGAGTTCGTGTGGGCGAACCAACCGCCGCAGAAGCTGTTCGATCAGCTGCGCGCGCTCGCCGTCGATCCCGCGAAGGGCATCGTGCAGGTCAATCATCCGCGCCAGACGGTGCTCGGCTACTTCGCGTCGTTCTTCATCGATCCCGCGACGGCCGAGCCGTACACCCCGGCGGGCATCCTCGGTGTGTTCGCGCCGTACGGCGATGAATTCGGCGCGGATCAGTTCAGCTACGACTTCGACGCGATCGAGCTGCTCACCGGCAACAAGACCGAGAACGTTCACCACTTCATCGCGCCGAACCCGTTGCCGCCAGGGCCGCACCCCGATCCGCAGCCGGTGCCGGGCCAGGTCGTGATCGGCTCCGACGGGCGCCCGAAGTTCCCGGGCGTGGTCGAGACGTGGTTCACGATGCTCGATCGCGGACACCGAGCGACGGGCATGGGCACCAGCGACACGCACCACCTGCTCGGCGACGAGCCGGGCTACGCGCGCACATTGCTCTACGTCGGCGAGGGCAAGGACACACCGGGCGGTTTCTCGCGCGACGACGTGATCGACGCGATCCACGCGCGCCGCGCGATCACGACGAACGCGCCGTTCCTCGAGATGACGACCGGCGATGGCAAGCCGGGCTCGATGATCGGCGACACCGTGCGTGCGAGCGGCGGCGGCGTCGACGTGCGCGTTCGCGTGCGCGCACCGGAGTGGGCGAAGGTCGATCGCCTCAAGCTCTACACGGCGGGCGGAGCGCTCGTGCCCGGCGGCGATCTCCCGATCCCGGCGGGGCAGGGCACGGACTTCGAGACCGTCGTGCGCGTGAATGCGACCAGCGACACGTGGGTCGTCGCAGAGGTTGTGGGCACGCAGAACATGTTCCCGGTGAGCACGCCCGTCGAGTTCCCTCCGCTCGACGCGACGGTGATCATCACCGCGATCTCCGCGGGCCTCGACCTGTCGTCGTTGCCGATCGCGTCCAACCTCAAGCCGATCACGCAGCACCCGGCGACTCCGTACGCGATCACCAATCCGATCTGGATCGATGTGAACGGCGACGGCACGTGGACGCCACCGCGGGCGCCGCTACCGCGCACCGTCGCACCCGCGCGATCGCGCCCCGACGTGCGCTCGCAGTTCGCGAACCTCCCGGAGGTGTCGCCGTGACCCGACCGAGCCGTTTGACGCGGCTCTTGCCGGCAACTGCGCTAGCCATCTGCCTGGCAGGCCAACCCGCCGGGGCTCACCGCTTCCCCGAAGTGCGCACGATCGTCCTCCAGGTCGAACCGTGCGAAGTCGCGTTGCTCGTTGGCTTTCAACCAGCGACGGGGCAGGAGACAGAATCGCTCCTCAAGCGTGCCGCGACCGCACCGAAAGGCCTCGCGCTCGACGCCCTCAGGTCCACGCTGACGGCGTACGCGCTGGCCCCGTTGTCGCTCTCCCTCGACGGGAAACTGCTGGCACCCGCGAGCGTGCAGGCCAAGGTCGGCAGCGAGCCCGGCGGGACACGACCGATCGTCGTCCTGCTCGTCACGTATTCGTTGCCATCGGGTGGTGAGGTCCAGCTCGCGTCGCGCGAGGGCAAGAGCACGCGTATCTCTTGGCAGGATCGAGAGAGTGGGCGCGTGGCGATCTCGGCCGCCCCTGCGCAGGGGAAGTGGCACAACGGGGTGGCCTCCTTCTTGCTCGAGGTGTCGGGACCCACGGGAGTCTCGACATGCAACCCACCACGCTTGCCACCTTCGCCCTCGCCCTCACGCTCGGCTCGTCGCTGATCGCGTGCAGCGACGAAGCGTATGATCCCGACGCGCCGGCGATCGATCCAAACGCTCCGCGCGTGAAGATCACCTCCCCCGCGCGCGGGACGTTCGCGGGAGACATCTCGACGATCACCGTCAAGGGCACCGCGTTCGACGACAGCGCGGTCACCTCCGTGCAGGTCAACGGCGTCGACGCCGTGCTCGCCGCCGACGGGACGTTCTCGGTCGATGTCCCGGTCGAGCCCGGCACGTTTCTGCTCCACGCCGTCGGCAAGGATGCGCAGGACAACAAGGGCAAGGAGACGCGCGCCGTCGTCGTCGGTCCGATGGAGCCGATCGCGCAGGCCGTCCCGCAGTCGATCAGCGTGGCGCTCACCGCGCAGGCGTTCGATGCGATCGGTCGTGGCCTTACCGGCTTCATGACCGGCCCGGGCCTCATGCAGACCGTCACGCCGCTTAACCCGGTGTTCAACGTCGGCGCACCCGGCGGCCCGGACTGCCTCTACGCGTCGGGCTCGATCACCGGCGTGTCGATGGCGTCGACCTCGAAGATCACCCTCGCCCCACAACGCGGCGGCATCTACCTCGACGCGATCCTCGACAGCCCCGCGGTCCACATGGCGCTCTCGTACGCCGCCGCTTGCGTCAACGGCGGACGCCCGATCACGATCGGCGCGACGAAGATTCGCATCAGTGGCGTGCTGAAGCTCGGCGTCAACGCGGACAAGTTCGAGGTCCATCTCGACGATCAGGACGTCCAGATCAGCGGCTTCAATGTCGAGCTGGGCGGCATCCCCGGCTCTGTCGTCAACATCCTCCGCCTCGACACCGCCATCGGTCCGATCCTCGCGTTCGTCGCAGAGCGCTTCGCGGTGCCCTACGTGAACACGGCGCTGAACGGTCTCAACGAGACGAAAACGATCAACGTGCTCGGCACGATGGTCGACGTGAAGGTCAAGCCGGCGCGCATCGAGAGCGATATTCCGGGCGTCATCGTCGAGCTCGACACCGAGGTCCGCGCACGTGGCGACGAGTCGTCGCCGGGCTTCGTCTACATCACGAACCACGTCCCCACGATGGACCTCGCTCGCGCGTTCGAGCTCGCCGTCGCCGACGACGTCGCGAACCAGCTGCTCGGATCGTTCTGGGCCGCGAAGGGAATGGACGTGGGCCTCGATCTCGCGAACGGCTCGTACGGCGAGGTCGGCAAGCTGTTCGATCGCGTGGAAATGAGCGCGAAGGTCCCCCCATTCGTCGACGCGAGCGGCAGCGAGCTGCGCCTCACGGTCGGCGACCTGCTCGGCACGTTCAAGAACGGCCCCGCGATCACGACCCAGGTCGCGATCAACGCCGAGATGGCAATCAAGGTCGTCCCCGGCGCGAACGGCGCGCTGCGGCTCGACGTCGGCTCGCCCGAGGTGTTCGTCGATATCCTCGACGAGAACGTCGATGGCGCGAACCAGCTGTCCAACGCCCAGTTCGAGGCCGTGACATCGTTCAGCCTCGGCCGCATCGTGGCGCTCGGCTCGGGCGCGGTCGGCGCCGTGCCGCTGCCCTCGTTTGGTGGTGTGTCGGTGTCGGACGTCGAGGTCGGTCCGCGCGAGGGCTACGTCATCCTCGGCGGCGAAATCCAGTAGAGCTGTTGCTCTCGGGTTCTGGGTGTGCGGCTCGCGAACATCGAACGCCGCCGTCACAGATGACGCAGCGCGCGTAAGGTGCGCCACAGCCGATCGGCCCTCGCGTAGTCGACACTTGACCCGATAGGGCGTGTCGAGCGACACCCCAGGCGAGGGGATCATGAAGAAAATCCGTGTGGACTCGTTTGTCCTGACCGTCGCTGCGTTGATCGCGTTTGGCGGTTGCGGCGGTGGTTGTGACTCGTGCGGCATGCAGCCGATTCCCGGCGGATTCCCGTCCGCGAAACGCACGGGCGAAGCCGTGCAGGTGCGCATCACCCCGACCGGCCTCGGCAAGATCACCGCGGATCCCGCGGGGGTGATCGGGCCGCTCCTCGGGAGCGCGAACAACGGCGTGATCCAGGTCCCCTTCCCCCCGGGCGGGCCGATCGAGGTCGACTTGGGTTTGCGCGCCGGCGATCTGCCGCGTCTCGTACTCACGCCGCAGCAGGATGCCAAGCAGCTCCAGGTGATCATACGCGCGCGCGTGCGCACCATTACGCCGCTCCAGGTCGACGTCGCCGGATCGAACTGCACCGTGACCCTCAACACGATGCCTGGATCGAACCAGGACCTCCGGATCCAGACGAACATCAACTTCACGCAGGATCCGACGACAGGCACGACGCGGATCGCTGCGAGCGGCACCCAGATCACGCAACTCGACAGCGCCGACTTCAGCCTCGGTGGTGACATCCTCTGCATCATCGGCAACATCCTCCCGCCGTCGACGCTTCAGGATCAGCTCGAGGGACCGATCGAGGACGCGATCAACGACGCGACGTGCAAAGCGTGCGACTCCGGTCAGGTCTCCGAGTGCGGTCAAGGCGCGACCGCGTGCACGGACAACGTTTGTCGCGTCAGCGATCGGTGCATGCAGGAGACCGGTCTCGTCGGTCGGCTCGTCGGCGGCGCCGTGCTCGCCGGACTCTCGCCCGGTACGACAGGCGCATTCGATCTGTACGAGGTGCTGGGCGGCTACGCATACACGGATGACGGTGGCATCTCGCTCGGCATGCTCGGCGGCATGCAGCCGGCCGGCGCGGATCGCGATCGCTGCGGCCCGCGCGGCGTCGAGCCGGCGATGATCAACATCGACGAGTTGCCGCTGTTCAAGGGCAACGTACGAACCGACGTGACGCCGAACCAGCCGTTCGACGTCGGGATCGGTCTGCACAAGAACCAGCTCGACCAGTTCGCCTACGCCGCGTACGACGGTGGCTTCCTCTGCCTCACGATCGGCAACGGCACGGTCGAGCAGCTCACCACCGATACGCTTTCGCTCCTGTCGCGGTCGCTCGGTGATCTCGTCGACGGCAACTCGCCGATGGCGATCGGTCTGCGCCCGCAGCAGCAGCCGACGATCATACTCGGCAGGAACACGTTCATGCCGGATGGCAACGGCGGTCAGACGCTCGTCGAGCCGCTGCTCGACATCACGTTCCCGGCGATGGAGATCGACTTCTTCGCGTCCATCGACGACCAGTACGTGCGCGTGTTCACGCTCGTCAGCGACCTTCACCTGCCGATCGGCCTATTGCCCGCGATGGGCGAGCTCACCCCAGTGATCGGCGCTGTCGAGGACGCCTTCACCAACGTCAGCGTGAAGAACTCCGAGGCGGTGACGGAGACCCCCGAGTCGCTCGCCAACACGTTCCCGCAGATCCTCGGCCTGGTGCTGCCGCAGCTGTCCGGCGGACTCGGCTCGATCGCACTTCCGGAGCTCGGCGGACTGCAGCTCGCCGTCACGGCCGTCACCTCCGTCGACAATAACAACTTCATGGCGATCTTCGCGAACCTCGTGACGACCCCCGCAGCGCCCGTCCACACGGAGGTCACGATGACCGGCGTGTCGGAGCCCGCAACCGAGGTCGCGAAGAACCCGCGCATGTGGAAGCACAACCAGGGCCCTGCGGTGTCTCTCTACCTCGGCGACTCGCAGAACCTGGAGTGGTCATTCCGCACCGATCGCGGCTTTTGGAGTCCGTGGTCGACGAACCGTCACCCGACGATCGCGCCGACAACGTTCTGGCTGCCCGGCAAGCACACGATCGAGGTGCGTGCTCGCGAGATCGGCAAGCCCGAGACGATCGACACGACGCCGGAGCTGATCGAGGTCGAGCTCGGCACCGACGTCCCGATGCGCACGAGCCAGCGTCCGGGCCCCGCGCCGTTCCACGGCTCGGCGGGCGCCTCGGGTTGCAGCTGCGAGACCAGCGGCGGTGGCGCCGGAACCGGCTTGTTCGCGCTGATGCTCGGTGCGCTCGTCTTCCCGCTGCGCCGCTCGCGTCGCGGTCGGCGCGCCGCTCGCGCCGTACTTCGTTCGATCAAGCGTACGAGCCTGATCGTCTGGATCGCTGCGATCGCGATGCTACCCGGCTGTTCGTGCGGTGACGCACCGTGCGGCGATCAGGACTGCTTGCCGGGCGAGGTCGCGAACGGCGGCATCGGCAGGTACACGAGCATCGTGGGCGACGACGAGCGCGTGCTCGTCGCGACGTACGACACGGGCCTCGGCGACCTCGTCGTCGTCGACGCGACGGACCCGTCCGCGCTCGAGCTCGTCGCAGTCGACGGCATCCCCGACATCACGCCGATCCACGATCCGAGCACGTACCGCGGCGGCGTGTCGGCCGAAGAGGCGGGCCCCAACGTCGGCACGTGGACCGCGATCGCGCTGACCTCGGATCACCTCGGCCGCGTCAGCTATCACGATCGAGACGAAGGCGCGCTCCGCTATGCGTTCGAGACCAAGAAGGGCAAGTGGACCAGCTACGCCGTCGACGTCTCCGACAACGGCGAGATCGTCGGCACGCACACGTCGATCGTCGTCGATTCGAACAAGCACCCGGTCATCGCGTACATCGCGACCGGGGTCGACGACGGCCAGGGCAACAGGAACACCGAGCTGCGCGTCGCGCGTTCGCTCGTCGTGACCCCCGAGGACGCGAGCGACTGGAGCATCTCGCTCGTCGCACAGGCGCCGGGCTCGTGCGCGGGCCTGTGCGGCAGCGGCTCGGCGTGCATCGCCGACGACACGGGCCTCGAGATGTGCATCGCGGAGGCGTCGAACTGCCCGTCATCGTGCGATCCCGGCGACGCGTGCATCGCAGGCTCGTGTACGGCGGAGGTCGGGGCCCCGACGACGGCGGTCCTGGCGAAGGGGACGGGCTTGTTCCCGAGCCTCGTCGTGTTGTCGGACGGCCGCATCGCGCTGACCTACTACGACCGCCTGGCGCGCTCGCTGAAGATCGCGGTCGAGAACGCCGCCGACACCGGTAACTTCACCGAGTCGGTCCTGGACGAGACCTTGTCGCGCGACAACGGCATGTGGTCGTCGGCGATCGTCGACGGTGCCGGTACGGTCCACGTCGCATACCAGGATGCGATCGGCGACCAGCTCATGTACACGACGTGGAACGGCGCCGCGGGAACGCCCGAGGTCGTCGACGACGGCCGGCGCCAAGGCGATCGCACGCACACGGTCGGTGCGTCCGCCGCGATCTACCTCGTCAACGGCACGCCCGCGATCGCGTATCACGACGGCCTCTCGTCCGACGTCTATGTCGCGAGCAGGCAGAACCCGTGGTCGGTCACCAACGTCGCGCCGGGCCCACTGCTCGACGGAATCTCCGTCGACGGTACGACCGGCCCCGGCGGCGGCGTGTACCTCGCGTGGGATTCGATCGACAAGAACGCGTCGCCCATCCACAACCTCGTCGTGAAGCGCCAGTAACGGTCGCAGGCCGAGGAGCGCGAAAATCGGCGTGGGTTCCGGCGATACAAGAGCGATAAGGAGGGCTTCGACATCGAGGCATCCTCCGTCCAGTCAGCGCGGGCACCCTCGTCGAGATCGCGACGAAGATCGGCCGCGAGGGCGAATACGCGTCGGGCGAAGCTCGTCGACGCGAGCTGCGCCGTGAAGTGATCACCTCTAGATGCAGGTAGCGCGTCAGCTCGCGAGCGCGCGTAGCTCCTCGAGCCGGGCGTGCACCGTCGAGACGATCGCATCGGGTCCCGCGCAGGTGTTCGCGGCTCGCGAATCGTCTCGGGTATCACCACGTCGAAGCGGGGCACGAGCGCGCACCGCCGGTGCACGCCTCTTCGCCCGAGAGGTCGTTGCAGTACTCGAAACATCCGAGGCGCTGGTAGTCGCCGGTGCCGTTCAGATACCCGATCGAGAGCAGCTCGCCGTTCGTCGGCAGGTTCGGGTTCGTAACGCCCGGCTCGATCTCGAGCGGCGGGTTGAACGTCGCGTCGAACGCGCCGAAGCCGTTGCGGGGTTGACCCGGGCGATCGACGGGAAGGTCGTGGTCCGCGAGGATGACGTTGCGCGACTCGCTACGCATCGACAGCGACGCGACGCCCTCGTAGTACCCGACGATGCCGCTCGCGCCGACGCTGACGAGGTCGCCGTAGAGCAGCGCGTCCATACGCACGATCGGCTCGAGCACGGGCGCGTACCGCGTGGTCACGCCCGCGTCGAGGATCGCGCCGCCGGCCCTGCGCACGACGAGGCGGAGATCGTCGCCGGGGAGCACGGAGTCGGGGACGCGGATGTTCACCTGCGTTCCCGACGCGACCGACGTCGCGACCTTGCTCGCGTTCCAGTCCTGCGCGGGCGGCGAGGCCCACAGCTCGACCTCGACGTCGAAGTTGCGATCCGCGAGCACCGCGCCGAGCTCTACCTGCACGATGCCGCCGTTCTCGGTGGCGACGAGCGCTCCGGCCTTCGGCTCCGCCAGCACGTCGATCTGATCGCTCGCACACGTCGCGCAGTGCGTGCCGAGCGAGAAGCTCGTGTCGGTCGCGAGCTCGAACGAGCCGACGACGACGAGGTACTCGCCGCGCGCGGTGGCCGACAACCTCAGGTCGATGCTCTCGCGCGGCGCAGCGTAGCCAGCGGCGGCGACGACCGGGCGTCCGCCATTCTTCACGGGGCCGAGCACGGCGACGCGAACATCGCCTTCGTTCTGCGCGCTCGCGACGATGTCGATCGAGACCGGCGCGGCGGACGTGCCCGCGATCCAGAGTGGATACACGCGGCGGCCACCGGCGCTGGCGTGACCCGAGAGGCGCTCGCCGACGTGGAGTGTCGGCGCGGCGTCCCACGCGCGATCGGCCTTGCCTCCCACCGCATCGAGATCGGTGTCGGCGGCAAGCTCGATGTCCGAGGGCCCGTCGGTGCAGGCCACGAGGGAGAGAGCAGCGGCGAGAGTCGCAGCAAGACGACGCATGTGGGCGACGACGGTGCACACCCCGGACCGATGATCGAAGCCCCTCGATCTCGCGATGCGCGAGTCAACCGAGCAGAGCTGCGCAACTCGCGCACGTCGATCCGTGCGGATGTGGCGTGTCGAGCAGCCGATGAGGCGGCGCCAACGCAAGCAGAGTGGCCGCGAACAACTGTGAGCGATCGCCGGGCGAGGCTACAGCTTGCTGATCTGAAGCCAGTCCCACAACGGATTTGCCGTGACGGTCACCGCCGCACTGAACGTGTGGTACGCGCGAATGTCGATCTGGTCACCCATCGCCAAGCGTACGACGTGACAGCCGTTGTGGTGCACCCTGCCGTGGGCGAGGCCGACCAGCGGTTGCCCATTCTTGAAGATGTCGAGCTCGGACGTGGTGATCGCGACATTCAGGCTCATCGAGGCGCAGACCAAGTAGTCACCGGCTTGTGCTGCACCGAACTTGCTCGTGACGACGTCGAACTGGCCGCCGGTGTCGAATGACTCGCTCGTGTATGGAACGACGGTGTGCACGCCGGACGGCACCGAGAAGTCCGAGAGGGTGTCGACCTGCAGCTGGACCGGAACCCGGTAGACGCTCATCCAGTTCCACAACGGATTGTGGGGGATCGTCCGGGTGCCCCCGTTTGACTGGCGGAAGCGAACGTCCAAGGCATTGCCCGTGGCAAGTCGCGTTGTGCGGCACCCCGTGGCTCCACCCACGTGACGGCCGAAGCCCACCGTCGCCGTGTTGTTCCTGTACGCGCCGAGCTCGCCGAAGAAATTCGCGTTGACGTTGATCGAAGCGCAGGAGAAGTAGTCACCGTCCGCGGGTGCGGTGAACGCGAACGTCGACGGATCGTAGCCATCGAACTCGTCGCGTTGCTCGTTCGCCCACGGCACCTTGGTCCACGCCCCGTTTTCCGAGTCGAACATCGCTGTGGTCTGCGCCGTGACGCTCGTCGACGGTAACCGCGCGATCGTTAGCCAGTCCCACAAGAAGCTTTGCGCGACGTTCACGGTGTTGCCCGAGGTTTGGTGGGTCCACACCTCGACATACTCGCCCAGCGTCAACCGCACCACGATGCATCCACGAGTGACGTCATCGCCGATCGCGAATGCCTTCGAGCGTACGCCGCTGACGTAGAGGTCGAGCTCGTACGTGAAGCCCGGCACGCCCAGCGCGAGGCCCGCGCACACCACGTAGTCACCCGCCTCCTTCGGCGTGAAGCGACTCGTCGCGGGGTCGAACTCGGACTCGTCGTCGTGGACCTCGTTCGAGTAGAGCACCTTGGTGAAGGTCGCGGTGGGCAGCGCGAACGGCGTGATGCCCTGCACGCTGATGGAGGTCACCCGGCTGGGCGTGATGGGCGCGTCGACATCGGCATCTCCTCCACCCCCCATGTCGGCGGGCGGAGCATCGATCTTGCTACTCACCTCACCACAGGCCGCGGCAATCATGACGATGACAAGACCCGACGCTCGTCGCGACATCTGCCCATTCTAACCCCAAGGATCGCCACGGTTGCCCAGACTTCGTCGATGCGAACGCGCCGTCATGTGTTCGAAGTACACACCACGCATCGAGTCGGCATGGGGGCCACGTTCACGTGCTATGGATGCCCGTCCATGCGCCTCGCTCACTGTTCCGACCTCCACCTGCTGTCGCACGACGGTGCGCGCTGGCTGGAGCTCGCGAACAAGCGCTGGATCGGCGCGATGAACTTGTTGTCGAACCGCTCGCGCCATTATCACGTGGTTGCGTTCGAGGCGATGGTCGCGGACATGAACGCGCTCGGCATCGAGCACGTGCTGTGCACCGGAGACATCACGAACCTCGCGCTCCGCCAGGAGTTCGAGTTCGCGCGGAAGAAGTTCGACGCGCTGGCGCTCGGCGCGGTCGGTGTCACGTGCATTCCTGGCAACCACGACGCGTACGTGCAGGAAGGCGTCGGCCTCTTCGCCGAGATGTTCGGCGACTTCGCGACCACCGACGCGGGATGGACATGGGGCCCCGAGACGCGCCACGACACCGACGACGATCTGCACTGGCCGATCGTTCGTGTCCGCGGCGACCTCGCGATCATCGGCTGCTCCACGAGCCGGCAGACACCATGGTTCACAGCGTACGGCCGGCTCGGTGAGGGGCAGCTCGCACGCCTGCGTGCGGCCCTCGCGGATCCCCGCCTCGCCGGCAAAACCCGGATCGTCGCGATCCATCATCCGCCGGCCGGCCGACGCGCGACGAGTCGGATCCGCGGGTTGCGCGATCACGCGGCGTTCGCCGAGGTGATCGGTCACAGCGGGGCCGATCTGATCGTGCACGGTCACGAGCATCGGGATATGCACGAGTCGCTCATGGGGCCGAACGGCAAGGTGATCCCCGTCCGCGGCATCGCGTCGGGGACGTACTTCCACAACAAGCCGGACCGGACCGCCCGATACCGCATCTTCGATATCGACGCGAATGGAGTTCGTGGTGACCACGTACGCGTATGGAATCGCGAACAAGGACACTTCGAAGGACCGGCCCCCACCCCGACAGTTCAAGACCGCCTGGAACCGGGCACGGTCCGGCAATCCTAACCGGCGAACTTGACGTGGCTTTGCCCCGTGAGATACCCCCAGCGTCCAAGGGACGCTTTGGAGTCCCCCCGATGTCTGGGGACGCCCCCGGATCCCCCGACGCAGGCAGCGAGGATGTAGCCACCATGGGTGCACAGAAAGTGAAGCCGGAGTTGATCACCACCGACGAGATGGACGCCGCCGCGATCGAAGCCGCGGATGCCAAATACGTCATGCGTCCGTGGACGCATCCCAAGGGCGAGCCGGTCATCGTCGCGAAGGCGAAGGGCTGCACCGTCTGGGACATCCACGGCAACGAGTTCCTCGATCTCACCGCAGGCTACTTCGTGAACAACGCGGGGCACTGTCACCCTGCGATCATCGAAGCGGCCACCAAGCAGCTCTCGCTGGTACTGCAGGTGTCCGGCAAACACGGCACCGTCGCCGCGATCAAGCTCGCGAAGAAGCTCGTCGAGGCGATGCCAAAGGGCATGGCCAAGGTGTTCTTTTCGACGGGCGGCAGCGAGAGCAACGAATTCGCGCTCAAGCTCGCCCGCCAGTACACGAAGAAGACCGACGTCGCGTACCTGATGAATGGCTACCACGGCCTGACGCTCGGCTCGCTCGAGGTCACGGCCAGCGAGAAGTATCGCGAGAGCGCCGGCAAGCCGCTGGGCAAGGACAACTACGCGCTCCCGATGTCGTACCCGTACCGGAACGAGGTCGGCACCGACGCGGAGACGCTACAGAAAATCGAGAAGCTGTTCGACGAGCATCCGAACACCGCCGCGCTGATCGCCGAGCCGATCCAGGCGGTCGGTGGGCTCGCGCCGTCGCGCGAGTGGTGGCAGAAGGTCGACCAGCTCCGTCGGGCGCGCGGCATCTTGCTCATCGCCGACGAGGTCCAGACGGGCCTCGGCCGTACCGGCAAGATGTTCGCGTGCGAGCACTACGGGCTCGAGCCGGACATCATCACCGGCGGCAAGGGACTCTCGGGCGGCGTCGGATCGCTCGCGATGACCGTCGCCACCGACGAGGTCTGCAAGGCGTTCTTCGGCGGCACGACGCCGACGAGCGGTGGCAACGCCGTGAGTGCGGCCGCGGGCCTCGCGATGATGGAGACGATCGTCAACGAAGGTCTCGTCGAGAACGCTGCGAAGATGGGCCGCTACTTCACCGAAGGCGCGTGGGCGCTGAAGGATCCGTGGATCGGCGACGTTCGCTTCACGGGCCTCCTTGGTGGCATCGAGCTCGTTCACGATCGCGACTCGAAGAAGCCGCTCGGCAAGTCCGAGATGAGCAAGGTCAAGGACGCGCTTCACGACGCGGGGATGCTGATCACCGTGAGCGGCTGGCACGGGAACGTTCTGCGCCTGCAGCCGCCGCTGTGCGTCACGTCGGTAGAGCTCGACCGGTTCCTCGCGGCGCTCCGCAAGGTGCTCGTCGCCGTTCGCGGCTCGTGAAAGATGCGTGATCCGAAATACCTGGGAGCGTGAAGCCCGGGTGATCGGTCCGGCCAATCTGGTCCACCGTTCGTATCTTGAGCGGGTGACGAAACCAGTTAGAGTGCGGCCCCGATGAACCTCTTCGCGTTCCGCAAGCAGTTCGACAGACTGAGCCATCCGCTCGTGTCGAGCCTCGCGAAGCTGCCATTCCACGCGAACTCGTGGACGATGCTCGGTGCGCTGATCGGGCTCGTCGGTGGGGTGGTCCTGTTCTACGGCCACTGGTGGCTGGGCTTCGGTCTCCTGATCGGTCGTGGCCTCATCGATCACATCGACGGCTACAAGGCGCGCAATTTCAACCAGCGGTCGACGTTCGGTGCCGTCATGGACGACGTCTGCGACCGCTGGGTGCTCGGCATCATGTACGCCGGCGGATGCCTCAACCTCAGCTACGACTATCCGCACACCCTGATCGTCCTCGGCTTCGGCATCACGGGCGCGCTGACAAACGTGATCATCAAGCTGTCGATCTACGCCGAGTCGCAGCAGGACATCTGGCGCAAGGAAGGCAAGATCGGCCACCCGGTCGACGTCGTCGGTTTGTTCGGCTCGGCGGAGTTCATCATCTATTTCGGCACCGGCGTGTTCTTCACGGCGCTGCTCGACGATCCGCGCCCGGTGCTCGCCGGCGTGTGGGCCGTGGCGATCATGAGCCACGTGTCGCTCCTCCAGCGCGTGCGGTTCGCGTGGAAGCGGTACCGATTCGTCGACCCGGGGCTTCGCGAAGTGGTAGACACCGACGCGAAAGCCAGCTGAGCCAGAGACAGAAGTGAACGAGTGGTGACTGCGACGACGCCTGTTGATGCAACGGTAGCCCCCGAGGCCGGCACGCCGCGCGTCGTCTCGCCGTTCAACCCGGCGAACGCGGTCACCGCGTCGCGCTTCATCACGCTGCCGTTCTTCGTGATGGCCGTCGCCGATGGCCATCACCAGTGGGCGACGCTGTGGATCCTCATCTGCGGCATCCTCGACAAGCTCGATGGCGCCGTCGCGAAGCTGTTCAACTGCAAGAGTCAGTTCGGCGAGATCTTCGACGCGATCACCGACGGCATCTGCTACGGGCTCGCGCTCGTGGTCATCGCGTACTACGGCTGGGCCCCGGCGATTCCCGTCGCGCTCATGCTCGGCATGGGTATCGCGAACACCGTGATGCGCTTCGTCTACGGCAAGCGGGCAGGGCGCGCGATCAACTACAAGAGCCCCGCGATGGAGCGCCTCGTCGGTCTCACCGCGTTCATGATCGGCATGGCCACGGGCGGCTTCGAGGTCGAATACATGTTCTGGGGCTACGTGCCGTTCAACGCGGCGGTCATCCTCTACGACGCGAAGCGCATGCTCGTCGATCCGATCCCGGCCGCGCCGGCGAAGGCGGCCGCGTGACGGATCCGATCCTGGCGCCGAAGACCTTCGACATCGTGATCACGGTACTGATCGCGCTCGGCGTGTTCTGGGTATTGCTCGACCTCTTCCTCATCACGCGACTGCGCGGCAAGGACATGAAGGACCCGATCAACCGCGACAAGCGGTTCGGCTACATCATCGGGATCGGGATCGGGTGCTTCGTGACCGTCGGCATCCTTCGCCATCACGGCGTGGTGTAAACGCGAACATGGCCCGGCGCTCAGGGCCGACGATCGCGCTCCAGGGCGAGCGCTTGACCGTGCGCGAGGATCTCGACGCCGCCGACCTTGCGCGCGGCGGCGATCTTCTCGAGGCGCTTCTTCGCCATCACCGCGGGCGAAAACGGGAGGTGGACGGTGCCCCAGTGAACTGGCACGAGCGCCCGCGCGCCGAGGCGCTCGTAGATGTCGAGCGCGCAGTCCGGATCGATGTGGATGCCGCGATCGAGCGCGGCGCGCCGCCAGCGGTAGTACCAGACCGGCATCATCCCGCCGATGGGCAACAGCGACGCGGCGAGGGAGAACCGCTTGCCGATGTCGTCGAACACCGAGTGATCGGAGAAGTCGACATCGCCCGCGTGATGTACGGCCACGCCACCTCCGGCGACCACGTAGCCGAGCGCCTCGGGTGCGCTCGACTTACGCCAGCGGCCCTGGTCGTGGCGCGTCTCGACGGCGCTGACCTCGAGGGTGCCGATCGTGAGCTGATCGCCGGGCGAGACCTCGGTGACCTCCCGGAACCCGAGATCGGCCACCACGTGTTTGGCCCCTCTCGGTACGACGAGGTGCGTGTCGCGGTCGATCGCTTTGAGGCTCCACCGATTCAGGTGATCCACGTGGGAGTGAGTCACGAGGATGGCGTCCACACGACCGGCCTGTCGAGCACGCGACCGAAACAGGGGGTCGAACACGACCCGGCCGTCCCCGAAGTCGGCGGTGGCCGTCGCGTGGCCCAACCAGGTTACCGACGGACCTGCGGGAAGCTCCCGCGGCGCGCCTGCACTAGCGACCGGTGGCACCGGCCTGCTATAGCACGGGGCATTCCGTGCTGATGTACCTCCTGATCGGTGTCCTCGCTGGTGTGCTCACCGGCGTCCCGATCGGGCCCGCGAACGTCGCGGTGATCGATGCGGCCTATCGCTTCACGATGCGCCGCGCGATCGCGGTCTCGGCCGGCGCCGCGATCGCCGATGGCTTCTGCGCTGCGGGCGGCGTGCTCGGCATCGGGCCTCTGCTCAAGACCTATCCCTCGGTGCCTCCGATCCTCTCGGCGATCAGCGGCGTCGTGCTCATGGTGTACGGCTTCCTCACCGCGCGCAGCCAGCCGGTACAACCGGCGACCCCGCCCTCGGATGGCTCGGCCTCCGACTCGATGCTCCACCGCAGGGAAGCGATCACCGGGTTCAAGGTCGGAGTCGCGTTGATCCTGCTCAACCCCGCCGCGATCGTCACGTGGGTCTTGATCATGGGCTCGATGATCGCGCCACCGACGCGCGCCGAGGGCATCGCGTGCGCGGTCGGTGTCATCGTCGGAAGCTTCGGTTGGTTCGCGCTCGTCGCGTATCTGACCCAGAAGGGCAAGAGCGTCCTCGGCGACAAGGCCGCGTGGATCCCTCGCGTCGTCGGAATGCTCCTGATGATCTACGCCGTCTACTTGCTGTTCAAAGCCGTCCAGTACGCCGTCGCCTGACTCTCGCGCACAGGGAGACCTTTTCGGGCCCGTCTCGATCGTCGGCTCCCCTCACTCCCCTTCTCCCTGTTAATTTTTTCCGATCTGCCGAGCAGAGGACCGGACTGCGTCGAGCAGTAGAGGTTCGTTTCGATCGTCCGACGCGTTTGGATCGTGCCGTTGCTCGGTCAGCTGGATCAGAAGACAAACAGGGAGAAGGCGAGAGAGGGAGGTCGCTTCGCGACACGTCGACTCGAACACCCTCGGCTCGAACGACTGCAGTCCGTGGCAATCGCGTTCGCGTCGGTCGATCGAGACAGGCCCGAAAAGGCCTTCTCCCCTCACCCCTTCTCCCTGTTAGATTTTCCGAGCAGAGGACCGGACTGCGTAAGGAGGCGGATTCGCGTTCGATCGCGACCGAGGCCTGTTGCTCGAGCTAGTTCTCGACGGCCTCGAGGAGCTCGCCGATCGTCTCCTCGACGCGGATCGCGAGCTGTTTGGGGATGGGGGCGCCGGTTTCGGCGATCAGGGTCGAGAGCTTGCGCGCGGTGGCGGCAATGGCGGCGCGCATCTTCTCGCGCTTGTCCGCCTTGGACTCGGGGAACACGAGCTCGCCAAACTTCTTGGCGAGCACGGGCTTCTCGAGGCCCTCCTCGAACGCGCTCTTGTAGATCGTGCGGAGCGTCTCTTCGTCGGCCTGGCCTTCGTTGGTCGCGCGCTCGACGAACTCGACGGTGGCCATCGAGGGGATCGGGGCCTCGTAGTGATCCGTTCGCGCACGCTCGATCACCCGCGGCGCGCTGGTCTCGAGGAAGCGATAGCTGCCGAGAAGCTTGGCCACCGTCGAGCCGCGGAGGTGGAGCTCCTTCCGGCAATACGAGTCGAAGTCCGCGAAGCCCCACTTCGCCCACAGCTTCTTCTCGGACGCGCGCGCGAGCGCTTCGGCGAGCTCGAGCCAGGTCCGTTTGAACGCGCGCGCTTTCTGGAGCGTGTCCGCGCGTTCGGGATCGCTCGACACTGCGAGCATCCGGTCTTCCATCCGCTGGTCGGTCTTGGTGATGATCTTGGAGGTCATCGGCGAAGGCACGCTACGAGAGGGGTCTGATCGTCGACGACGCGGGCACGGCTAACCCACGAAAAACTGAGACAGGAACCCCGGATCTTGGACAGTTACATCGCGGCACGAGTCGTGCTCTTCTCGAGGTGGCCGTGCGGTTCTCCGTCGTGATCAGCGTCCTCGTAGCCCTTTGTGGGCTGGGTGCGCTCGCGGGGTGTCCGATCAGCCGCTCGGACGAGCTCACCGCTGGGGGCGACCCCGGCGACGACATGCAGGGCTCGCCCGGCGGATATTCGTCCTGCACGAACGACGTGCAGTGCGAGCTCGCGGCGTCGTCGTGTTGCGAGTGTCCGTCGTTCTCGACCAACCGCGACGATCCGCAGAACGGCGCGTGCACCGGTATCGCGTGCCCCAATCCGCCGACGTGTCCCGCGAACGTCCGCGCCGCCTGCAACCTCGAGACGTTCCAGTGCGAGGTCGTGTGCGTGCAGATCATGACCACGCGGTCGTGCCCCGACGGCTACGCGATCGATCCAGCAACCGGCTGTCTCTCCGACACGTGCGCGGCGCCCACGGCAGGTAGTTGCTCACTCGACGCGGACTGCGTGCAGACGCGCGAGGACTGCTGTGGCTGTGCGCGGGGCGGGCGGGATACTGCGGTGCCGCTGTCCGCGCTCGCAGCCTACGATCAGCTGCTCGTCTGCCCGTCGAATCCGCAGTGCCCGGGCACCGACACCTGTGACCCGGCTTCGTCGCCGCGCTGCGTGCAGGGTGCATGCATCCTGACCGGCGATGCCGTCCCATCGGACGCGTGCACGGGCCCCTGCGCCGATGGTGGAACGTGCGTTCTGAATCGCGATCCCGCCGCCACGACCCACGGGGTCGGTGTGTGTGTGCCCTAGAGGTACGGCCTGGAAACCCCCAGGCGACGTGACACGTTATACTGGAGCGCGATGAGTGATGGACACCCAGCATCCGGTTCCATGTCCGGAGAGTCGTCGTTGGTCGGGCAGGTGCTGGGTGGCCGTTACAAGCTGGTCAAGAAGCTCGGTGAAGGCGGCATGGGCGAGGTCTATGCAGCCGAGCACGTCCACATCGACAAGAAGTTCGCGCTGAAGCTCCTGCGTCCGGAGATCGTCTCGAACAAAGAAGCGGTCTCTCGCTTTTATCAAGAGGCGCGATCGTCGAGCTCGATCGGTCACCGCAACATCATCGGCGTCGAGGATTTCGGCGAGCTCCCCGACGGCCGCCTGTACATGTGCATGGAGCTCCTCAACGGAGCGCCGCTGAACGATCTCATCACGCAGCCGCAGCCCGTCGAGCGCCTGCTGAACATCATGATCCAGACCGGCCACGGGCTCGCCGCCGCGCACGCGAAGAACATCGTGCACCGCGATATGAAGCCCGAGAACATCTACGTCACCGTAGGGCCGAACAACGACGACATCCCGAAGCTCCTCGACTTCGGTATCGCAAAGGTCGCGGGCAACGACGGTCAGAACAACCTGACGCGCACCGGCACGATCTTCGGCACGCCGTTCTACATGGCGCCGGAGCAGGCGCTTGGAAACCCCGTCGACGGACGCACCGACATCTACGCGATGGGCGTCATCATGTACGAGGTGTTCGCGGGCTCGCTGCCGTTCCAGGGCGAGTCGTTCATGGGCATCCTCACGCAGCACATCACGACGGATCCCGAGCCCGTCGCGCACCGCGCGGGCAAGGCTGGACGTTCGTTGCCGCCGGGCCTCGCCGAGGTGATCACGCGCTGCATGCTCAAGGATCCGCACCAGCGCTTCCAGACGATGGACGAGCTCGTAGGCGCGCTCGTGAACATCTATCGCGGCATCGCGGGCGCGGGCATGAGCACGTACATGGAGGCGTTCCCGGTTGCAGCGAGCGCGTCGCATCAGGTGCCTCATGTGCCGCCGACCGGTGCGCACAACATGGCCAAGGCGCAGACGATGGGCGTCGGCGGTCCGCCGCCGGGCATGATGTCGCCGCCGCACGGCCACACGCCGATGCAGACACCGCCGGCGGGAATGCCGGGCTACGGTCCATCGGGCGGCTGGCAACAACAGCCGTCGGGAACGGGACCCGTACCGCAGGCATCGTCGAGCGGCTCGGGCGTGTACGGCGCCGCGTCGTCGTCCGCGGTCGTCCCCAAGAAGAGCAGCGCGGGCATCATCGTCGCCATCGTCGCGGTACTCGCGGTCGGTGGAGGCATCGCGGCGTTCGTCGTGATGTCGAACAAGGACGAGGCGGGGACCGATCCCGGCCCGGGCTCGCAAGTCGCGATGGCCGACGCAGGCGCCGAGGTCACTGCCGATGCGTCGGGAGGCATGGTTCCGGAGACGCCGATCGACGCGGCCGGGACCACGACCGCCGATGCGGCGACCACGAACAACGTGACGCCCGATGCCGCGGTCGACGAGCCACCGGCCGACGCTGCTGTGGCAACCGTGCAACAGGATGCCGGGTCGGACACTCCACAGCCAACCCCTGACGCCGCTGTCGCGGAACCCACCACGATCCCTGTCGAGCTCGTGACAGCCGCCAAGATCAAGTTCGACATTTACGAGAACGGCCAAAAAATCGGCGAAGGCCCGGGAACGTTCGAGCTACCAAAGGGTACGAAGAAGAAGCTCGTCCTCAAGGCCAAGGGTTTCAAGGACCAGACCATCAGTATTGATGGGAAAAAGAAGGCAGTTGCCCTCTCCTTCGCGAAGATTCCGTCGGGAAACAACACCAACGGAAGTAACAATCCACCCCCTCCCAAGTGTTCTGGAACCGCAGCAGACCTGAAGAGCACCGCCCCCAAAGGCTGCGGGACTCTCTATTGCAATAAGAACTCGACCGACCCGAGATGTTTAACCTACGAGCCGTGATCCATCGCACGAGCCGACGCCAGCCAGAAAGAAGACCTCCGATGCGCCAACCGCAGCCCACACTCCTTCGCTTGATCGTCCTGTCGCTGGCGCTCCTGTTCGTCTCGTCGACCGCGTTCGCGGACGCGCGAACCGAGGCGCGCACGCACTACCAGGCGGGCGTGAAGTTCTACAACGCGCAGGACTACCGCTCGGCGATCCGCGAGTTTTCCGCCGCGCAGCAGCTGATGCCGGCGGACCTGAACAACTACAACCTCGCGCTCTGCTACGACAAGCTCGGCGACGCGGAGCCCGCGATCCAGTACTACCGCGCGTTCCTCGACAAGCAGCCGAACAGCGACAAGCGAGCGGAGATCGACGCCTCGATCTCGCGCCTCGACACCGCGGCGAAGTCGGCGGCGGCCAAGAAGGCAGAAGAAGCGCGACGCGCGGACGAAACACGCCGGGCCGAGGAAGCGCGCATCGCCGCCGAGGAAGCGAAGAAGGCGGAGGCCGCACGCAAGGCAGAGGAAGCGCGTAAGGCTGCCGAAGCGGCGAAGCGCCCGGGACCGGACGAGCTGCCGGAGCCGCCGGGCACCGAGCCCGTCGCTGGTGGATCGATCGGCACGCCGAGCTCGGGCACCGCGGTTTCGACGGGGGATGCGCAGCTCGATCGCGTGCAGTCGATCAACATCGATCAGGTTCGCGACGAGCGCGCGGGCAGCGGCATGGTGACTACGCCGCCGCCGGCGCCGAACAACGCGAACGCGATGCCGCCGACCGCGCCACCGGCGGGACGCAACGCGGGGATGCCGGCGAACGCGGCGGGTACGCAGCCGATGGGACCGCAGGACCAGCCGAAGAAGGCGGACCCGGTCTACAAGAAGTGGTGGTTCTGGGCGATCGTCGTCGTCGGTGCGTACGTCGTCTATCAGATCGCGACGGAGGACTCGCCGAGCAACGTCTCGCGGACGCTGCTTCCAGAGGGCCCGGCGGCGCAGCCGAACCAGGGCACCGTTCTGTGGCGCTTCTAAGTTAGAACACCGCGATCGCCTGTAGCGAGCTGAACATCGAGGTCGCGGAGATCGAGCTGTCGACGGTCATCCCGTTGATCTCGGTGCTGACGAGCCCGATCTCGTAGCGCAGGCCGATCGACGCGCCCAGAGCGAACGATCGCGTGAACCAGTGACGTGGCGACAGGCCGAGTTGGAAGCGGAGGCGCACGGGGCTCGCGGGATCGTCGTCGGGATCCGAGTCGCTGATCCACGACGTGCCGATGCCGGCGTCGATCACGCCGAGGAGCTCGGTGTCGCCTTCGGCCGTGCGCACCATCCGAACGCGAACGCCGGGGAGCAGAAGGAAGCCCGTCTGGCTGGCATGGGCGTCGAGACCGTTGCTCGACGTCGACGACGCGACACGCACGAGCTCGAGGCCGACACCGACGGAGACGACGGGCGTACGACCACCAAGGAAGATGCCGGGCACGGAGCCGGGCGCAAACGTGCCGTCGATGACGGCGTACGCGGTGTCGATGCGCGCCTCGACGACAAAGCCCGTCGCGATCGTGTCGGGTGGCGGCGGCGCGACAACGCCGGTCGCACTGGAGCTCGTGGTGGGCGGCGGAGGCGGCGTTGCACCCGAACACACGGGCAGCTCGCGGAGCAGGCGTGCGCGCTCGTTGAGGTCGGGGTTCGCCTGCGCTTGTGCAGCGAGCTCCTTGCGCCGCGCGAGGCACTGCTCGCGCGCGGAGGGCTCGGCCACAGCGGGTTCGCTGGGCTCGCTGCCCTGTGCAAACGCGACCGACGAGACGAGGACGATAGAGAGTGGCAGGCAGCGCATGGCGGCGCACCCTAGCGCGACGTGGGCGAGACCTGATCGTATGATCGGCCGGTGACCGTTACCGAAGCCCATTTAGTCGCCGCGACCAAGCGGCTCCGCGAGCACCCGCACGATCAAGGCGCGTGGCTCGAGCTCGCGGCGATCCACCACGCGCTCGGCAATGCCGAGGATGCCGAGACGCTGTTCCACACGATCGGCGAAGGCGCGCGCATCGGCGGTCAGGTCGCGCTCGCGGTCGCGTGCGGTCGTCACCTCGCGGAGCTCGGCAGCGTGCATGGACCGGAGCTCGTCGACGCAGTGGTCGAGAGCTACGCGGCAGGTGCGGCGCCGGCCGTCGCACCGACGGCGCCCGAGGAAGCGCCGAGCGTCGCGACGGGGAAGGGCGCGCCGCTCGAGGAGGCACGCGCGCTCGTGAAGACGCTGGCGGCGTGGCTCACGAACCGCAAGGTGACGGCGGCACCGGCGCCGATGCTCGCGGGACTCTCGAAGTCCGGCGCGCGCGCGCTGATCGGCGTGATGACCGTCCGTGCGTTTCCCGCCGGCGCCGTGATCATCGAGGTCGATCAGCCGGCGACGTCGATGTACTGGCTCGCGCACGGAACACTCACGGTCGCGCGTGGCGGCACCGAGCTCGGCGAGCTGCACACGGGCGCGCTGTTCGGCGAGATCGCGCTCGTCGGTGGAACGAAGCGCACGGCGCGCGTGACCGCGCGCGAGGACGCGTGGGTGCTCGAGATTCCCGCGCGCGCGGTCGAGACCGCCGCGACCAAGCACCCGAAGCTCGCCGAGGTGCTCGCGCACCACGCGCGCGCGCGGTTGCTCGCGAACCTCCTCCGCACGAGCGAGCTATTCCGCGCGCTCGCGGACGACGACCGCGATGCACTCCTCGCGAAGTTCGCGACGCAGCTCGTGCCGGCGGGCACGACGTTCATCACCGAGGGCGAACGCAACGAGCATCTCTGGGTGGTGGTCTCGGGCACGTGCCAGGTGCAGTCGGCTGGCGCCGCGATCGCGGACCTCGGACCCGGCGCCGCGGTCGGCGAGATCTCGCTCGTAAGCGGCGTCGTGGCCGTGGCGAGCGTCACGGCCATCGAGCCCGCGGTCCTGCTTCGTCTCGCGAAGGCGGACTTCGATGTCGTCGCGAAGAAGCACCCCAAGCTGCTCGCGGAGGTCGAAAAGCTCGTCGTCGCGCGCGAGACCGCAAACCGCGCGTTGTTCCAGGACGCGTCGGATCTCATCGTGTAACCTCCGGCGCATGCGGTTCTGGGTCCTCCTCGTGCTCGCATGCACCGTGTCGTGCGTCGACTCGGGCACCGGGCCACAGCCCAAGCGCGTGGATCCCGGCTACGTCGGCAAGCACCTGCTGGTCGCCGAGCCCGCGCTTCCCTCGCGCGTCGACGCCACCATCGGCGGTAAGGTCGTGTACCTCGGCAACACGCTCGGCTCGACGCGCCTCGCGCCGGGACAGGCGATCAAGGTCTCGCACTACTGGAAGGTGCTCGCGCCGCCCGGCGGCAACTACCGAGTGTTCATGCTCGTGCACGGCGCCCCGAACACGGCCGACTTCATGAGCCTCCCGATCACGGAGATGCAGCGCGCGCACGGTCCGGCGACGTGGCGCGCGAACGAGATCATCGAGGACGAGCACGAGATCGTGTTGCGTCCGGACTGGAGGTCGAACGAAGCCACGATCTACGTGGGCCTGATCGAGATCGGCCAGCACGGCACGCTCGATCGCATGCCCGCCACCGGGCCCAACACCTTCGACAACGCGGTCATCGCGGCCAAGCTCGACGTCGATCTGTCGAAGGCGCCGCCGCCACCCGGCACGATCTACATCCCGCACGCGAAGGACACGATCACCGTCGACGGCGTCGCCAGCGAACCGGGCTGGGCCGCGGCGGCGCAGTCGCCCGACTTCGTCACCGCCGAGGGCAGCCCCGATCCGCTCGGCAAGACCGTCGCTCGCATGACGTGGGACGCACAGTACCTCTACATCCACGCGAACATCACCGACACCGACATCCTCAGCCAGTACACGAACCAGGACGATCCGCTGTGGAAGGCAGACGCGCTCGAGATCTTCATCGACGCGGACGGAAACCGCCGCGGCTACGTCGAGCTCCAGGTGAACCCGAACAACGCGACATTCGACTCGTGGTTCGCGACCACGCGCGCACAGCCCGGCGACGAATCCTGGGACTCGGGAATGATCACCGCCGTGCGCGCCAACGGCTCCGGTGCGACGGGCGACACGGATCAATCGTGGGAGGTCGAGATCGCGATCCCGTGGGCCGCGGTCAAGGGACGCGACGAGGCGATGCAGACCACCATTCCTCCGAACGTCGGCGATCGCTGGCGCGTGAACATCGTGCGCGCGGACTACCGCACGGCGACCAAAAACGCGTCCGCGTCGTCGTGGAATCGCATCACGTACCAAGAGTGGCACGCGCTCGATCGCATGCTTACCGTCGTGTTCGCAGACACGCTCGGGGGTGTCGTGCCGAAGTCGGCGCCGGACCCGCGCGCGAAGCCACCCGTCGATCCGGGCGCTGGTAGTAGCGCCGCCGCCGCACCCGACACGAAGCAATCGCCTGCGGAATCGAACGCCGGCAGCGCCGTGCCTCCGATGCCGAAGGCAATCTTACCCGCACCACCACAACCGTCCCCCACTCCACCAACGCAGAAGCCCGCCGTGACACCGTCGAACACCGCGCCTTCGACCGCGGCGCCGCAAGCGGCCACACCTCCGACGGCGCCCGCCGTGACACCGCAGGCGCCGCAAGCGGCCACACCTCCGACGGGGCCCGCCGTGACACCGCAGGCGCCCGCCCCGACGGACAAACCAACGCTCCCCTGACGCTCGCGAGATCCGATCTGCGGTCGCGACCGGCTCCAAAGATCGAAGAACCGAAGGATCGGATGGAATACGAACCTAGCGAATCGAGCGCGCGATGCGGGCAGGCCGGCGAGCGCGACGGCGACGACGTGTTAGGCTCTTGAAATGCGAATCGTCGTCGGTGTTGCGCTCGCGATTCTCGCGACCGCGTGCCCACCGAAGTCTCCGCAGAGCGTGGGCCAGCAGCCGAGCTGGCGCGAGGGGAACGGCAGTACTGGCAGCGGCCCCGGCAGCGCGTCGCCCGCGAAGTCGATCGGCCCGGTCACGTTCGCTCCGTCGAGCGAGCCCGCCGAGCGCTACAACGAGCCGCTGAAGGCTCCCCCGAAGTCCGCGCTCGGCGATGCCGTGATGGTCGCCCTGAAGACGGCAGCGCAGCAGGCGGGGACGACGGTGCCGATCGCGGATGCGCGGCTGTTCCGCGCGTGCGCCGAGCTCGCCGAGGTCGTGCCCGAGGAAGGCGTGATCGGCTACAGCCTCGTGGAGTTCGCGCTGCAGCGAAACGGCATCATCGAGCCGAGCCCGCACCTCCTTGTCGTGTGGGGCGACATCGACTCGCCGCAGCTGATCGTCGAGCAGCTGCAACCGAGGCTCGCGGAGATCCTCGCGGACGGCGCGACGGCGCGCGTCGGCATCGGCGCCGCGAAGCGCATGCCGGACGGGAGCGGCGCTGTGGTGTTCGCGCTGCAAGGTTCGGGGGTGACGACATCACCGATCCCGCGCGCGTTGCCGGCGAATGGAAGCTTCGTACTCGACGCGGTGGTCGACGCGAAGTTCAAGGATCCGGAAGTGTTCGTCACGTTCAACGACGGCGTCACCGAGAGGTTCACCCTCAAGCTCGGTCACGCCGGCGCGTTCACGACGAGTATCAAGTGCGGCGCGCGCGTCGGGAAGCAGCAGGTCGAGATCACGGCGTCGGATGCCAGCGGCTCGACGGTGCTCGCGAACTTCCCCGTGTGGTGCGCGTCGAAGGCACCGGCTTCGTTGACCGTCGATCCGTCGGCGGAGGACGCGCCGGTCGCGACGACCGAGGAGGCCGAGAAGCGACTTCTCGCACTCGTCAATCGCGATCGCCAGGCAGCGGGGCTCGCAGCGTTGCAGTGGGACGAGCGCGTCGCGCAGGTGTCGAGAGCGCACAGCGAGGAGATGCGCCGCACCAAAAACGTCGCGCACATCTCGCCGACAACCGGGTCGGCCGCGGATCGCGTGCGCATGGCAAAGATCAAGACGGCGGTCGTGCTCGAGAACGTGGCGCGTGCATACGGGGTCGGCGAGGCGCATCAGGGGTTGATGAACAGCCCGGGGCATCGCGCGAACATCATGGCGCGCGGCGCAACGCACATCGGCATCGGGATGGTCTTTGGGGAAGAGGTCTCAGGCCGGCGGGAAATGTTCATCACACAGGTGTTCACGCGGATCCCCCCAAAGGTAGAGCCCGGCAAGGCCGCGGAGACGGTGGCGCAGAAGATCAACGCGGCCAAGCCAGTTGCGACGAGCTCGCGCCTCGCCGCGATCGCGCAGCAGCTCGCGGACCAGCTCGCCACTGGCAAGACGCGGGATCAGGCGTATCCAACGGTGAAGAAGCAGGTCGACGCGCTCGGCAGCGTGTACGCGCGCGTCGGGAGTGTGATCACCGCGGCGGCGGACCTCGACGCGATCGATGGTGGATCGTTGCTCGGCGAGACCAAGACCGACGACATCGGCGTCGGCGTGGCGCAGGGTCCGCATCCCGAGATCGGCGAGGGTGCGATGTGGATCGTCGTGCTCCTGGCGCAGAAGCGCTGAGAATCGCTGACCGTTCGCTACCCGAGTGCCAGCCCACACGGGCGAGGTGCAGCTCTTTACGGCAGGGGGCCGCGGTCGAGTCACGTGCTACGGTCAGTGCCGGGAGGATCGCGTGGAACAAGGGGATCGTGCAGTGCTCGCTTGGCAGCTCGATCAGGCGCAGCGCATCACGCATATCGGAAGCTGGGTCTGGACGAAGGCGACGAACAGCGTGGTGTGGTCCGACGAGCTGTACCGGATCGTGGGTCTACCTGTCGGCGCGCCCGTAACGATCGAGTCACATGTCGTCGCTCTTCATGCCGACGATCGCGATCGGGTCACCGATGTCGTCGGCGTCGCACTCGCTACGGGCCAGCGTTTCTCCGTGCGTGTGAGGATCCTTCGTTCGGATGGCGCGATGCGCGATGTCGAGATGATGGGCGAGCCAACGTTCGGTGCGGCGCGCGAGATCACGGGCCTGATCGGAACGTCACGCGACATCACCGACGAGCTACGGCGCGAGCAGACCATCCGGCTGTTCACGGAGATCGTCGATGGTGTGGCAGTTGCCCTATCGGTGTGGCGCACCGACGAAGTCGGCGAGCTGCGCCTCGTCACGGCGAACTCCGCGAGTGAGCGATTCGTCGGCATCTCGGTGCCCGAGCACATCGGCGCCACGCTCGGCGCGTGTTTTCCGGCGGCGCTCGGGACCGAGATTCCGAGCATGCTGTACGCGATCGACAACGCACATCCGCGGCGCGAGCTCGCGGCGTGCCGGCTGTCGCTGCTCCGTGGCGCGCCGACGTTTCTCGTCAAGGCGTTCGCGCTCCCCGATCGCCGCGTCGGCCTGTCGCTGGAGGACATCACGCAGCGTGTCCGCGATCAGCGCCTCCACTTCGCCGAGCGCCGTGCGCTCGAGATGCTCGCCGCGTCGGCCCCGCTCGAGGACATCCTCTCCACCATCGTGTCGGTGATCGAGGAGCTCTCGTCCGAGACGCTCGGCTCGGTGCTTCTCTACGAACCCGCGACACGACGCCTGCGGACGGGCGCCGCCCCGTCGCTACCGGCCGCGTGGAACTCGTTCGTCGACGGCATGGAGATCGGGCCGGCGGTCGGATCGTGCGGGACCGCCGCGTTCCGTCGCGACGCCGTGTTCGTGCGCGACGTGGAGAGCGATCCGCTGTGGGAGGGCTATCGCGACGTGGTACGTCCGTTCGGACTTCGCGCGTGCTGGTCGATGCCGATCCTCTCGAACGACGGTCGAGTCCTCGGCACGTTCGCGATGTACTACCGCGAGCCGCGTTCTCCCGAAGCCCCCGACGTGGACCTGATCGCGCGAGCGGTACATGTCGCCGGCATCGCGATCGAGCGCCGCCGCCTCGAGGACAGCCTCGCGACGATCACAGCGCCGACAGGAACGCTGCGAGCGCCTTCTTCTCCCGGGACGTGAAGTTGAAAGCGAACGCCGTGTCGTAGTGCTCGACCACGTCCATGAGCGTGCGCGCCTGTCCCGCGTGGAAGTACGGACCGCGCGATGACAGGCCGCGAAGGAGCGGCACCGACATCCTGCCGATGTCCGCCCACAAGCCCGTGGCCGCGGCGCGGCCGAGGTTAGAGACGATGCGCGTCACGCCCGTCGTCTTGTTGCGAAGGTGCACGCGCGGCAGCTCGGGATCGTCGATGTCGACTACGCGGATATCGAACAGCTGGAACACGGAGCGCGTTCCGACATTCGGCGAGTTGTGGCATCCGGAGCACGTGCCGCCGTTCGCGTTCTCGCGGAAGTTGAAGATCTCCTGCCCTTCGGCGATCTGCGCGCGCGCCCTCCACTTGCGGCTGTGACGACGGTGACCGGTGTCGGAGTCGATCCACGCGTCGAAGATGTCGAACACCTTTCGGGTGGTCGTGCCGGTCGAGGCGTGGTTGATGCCGAGGAACCAGTCCTGGTTCGCGAGGTGCACCGGACCGCCGCGGGCACCATCGTCGTCGAGGCGACCCGCATCGTCGTCGATGATCTGCGCGAAGTAGTTGAACAGCATGAAGTCGGTGGCTTCTTCTTGTAGCTCGACGGCCGGAGCGACCGTCGTCGCGCCGTGAAACAGTGTTGCGCCGACAAACAGCCCCTTGAGTGTCGCGCGCATGTCGGGTTGCGGTCCGGGCGCCCAGGTCACCGAGGACTTCTGCGACGCGCTCGTCAGCGGGTTCGGCTTGCGATAGCCGAAGAACTGCGTGAGCGAGGTCTGCGCGCAATGGTACGGATCCTCGACCATCGTGATCTCGAACTCGGCGGTCGGCTGCACACGGTTCATGCCGGCGCGAACACTGCCGCGCTCGAGTGTGAGCTCCATCGCGTCGCGACGCTTGCGCTTCGTCGAGATGTCGGAATCGGGGCATTTGCCGATGTCGAACGTGACCATGAACAGCGGATCGGTTCCGTTGCTCTGGTTCCACAACCGCTGGGCGTGGGAGGTCGTGAACCCGCCCTCGAAGCCGTGGCACGAGGCGCAGGTGCGACCGTTCGTGCCGAGGTCTGCGAAGAACGGATTGTTCGCCACGAGGTCGGGAAGGGACCCGAGCGGCGAATAGAACCCGGCGATGCCGGCGCGGTTTCGCGTCTGTTCTGGATCGTCGTAGGGATGGTGATACGACGACGCCTGCTCGGTGTCGTTCTCCGTCACATCCTCATCGAGGATGCAGCCGGTGAATGCGAGCAGCGGGATCGCGAGTACAGACAAGACGCTCCGCGACATGAAGTGACCTCCCGGGAATGAAGTGATCGAGCGACGATCGATCGACGATCGATCGACGATCGAGCTACAAAACGTCGAGCACGGTGCGTGCCGTCGTGAGGCGCGAGCTAGCCGCGCGAGAAGTCACGAGGCGATGCTTCACGAATGAAGCAGTGCTTCATTCGCGGTGCATCACAAACGTAGATCACGGCACCATGCACGCATCGGCCGGGATCGTCGTCGGGCATTTCGACCACTCGTCGGGAATCGGTTCCCCGGTGAGCGCCTCGAGGAACGTGACGAGGTCCGTGATCTCGTCGTTGCTGAGGAACAGCGGGCGGATCGCGGCCGACCGGTGTCCGACGTAGCCGTCGGTGCCCGCAGCCTCGTTGTAGAACTCGACCACCTTCCACAGATCCGTGAGCCCGCCGGTGTGCATATACGGTGCGGATAGCGCGACGCTGCGGAGGCGTGCAGTCTTGAACGCACCGCAGCCGGGCATCGGGTTCGAGCCACAGACCATGGGCAGGTCGGCGCTCGCGACCGGCACGATGTTCGCCGTGAGCGACGCGCCGTATTCGGGATCGTCGCTGAACTCGCTGTTCGCGTTGAACGGATACGTCGCCTGGAACGCACCGGCCCCGATGAAGCCGTAGTCGCGCGCGAGGTTGCCCTGCGGCACGCCGATGTTGTGGAACCGGAAGTCGGAGAAGGTGGGCCCGTTGTGACACTCGTTGCAGGCTGCCTTCCCGACGAACAGCTTCGCGCCGCGGATCGCCGACGGTGACATCGCCTCCTCGTCGCCGTTCATGTAGCGATCGAACGGCGCGTTCTTGTCGAGCAGCTTGCGCTCGTACGCCTCGAGCGCCTTGCCGGCGTTCGTCGCGAACCGGCCCATCGCCTTCTGGTCGTCAGGCGTCATGGCCATCCACGCAGGCGTTCGATAGTTGCCGACGGCGGGGAAGCGCACCATATCGGTCAGATCAGGCATCGCACCGAACAGTTCCTCGTACGCGGCGCGGTAGAACGGATCGTTGTACATGTAGTGCGCTTGCTCGAGTGTGGTCGAGCCGACATCGCCCGGCACGGACCACACCGCGGAGAACAGCCCAGCCCAGTGGTTCAGCTCGGGAACGAACGCGATGTTGAAGATCGTCGGCGTGTTCCGCGAGAACGTCACGGTGCCGAACACCGTGGTGGGCGTACGCGCCTTCGTGTCCGCGCCGCCCTGTCGCGTGTCGTGGCAGGACCGGCAGTTGCCCGCGCCGCTGGTCCAGCGCTTGTCGAAGAACAGCGCGTGGCCGAGCGCGGCGGCTTTCGGGTCGTCGGCGAAGCGGTTCGTGACGCTGTCCGGAACCGGAGTAGAGTCGTCCAGGACCATCTGCTCGAGCATCGTGCGCTCCTCGTCGGTCAACGCGCCTTCATCCGTGCATGCGGATCCGGCGAACGCCACGCAGATGCTCGCTAGTTGCAGGTAGGTGGAGATCGTGGTCATTGGCATGCTCCTTGATTGATGTGCAAATCGTTCATTCGCCGTAGCTGCCGTACGGGAGTCCGTCCTTTTTCGTGTGCGGCGCCGCGCGGCCCTTCTTCAGCTCGAGCTCGAGCGTCACGACGCCCGCGTCGCTGACCTCGGCCTCTGCCGTGACGGGCTTCGCGTTCGGCGCCCACGCGACGACGCGATGTTTGCCGGCGGGGATGTTCGTCAGCCGGAAGAAGCCATCTTTGCCCGCACGCGCGTAGACGCTGCTCGGGGTAACGAGGATGTGGCCCACCATCTGCGGGTGCATGTTGCAATACACGCTGAGGACGCCGGTCTTGGTCATCGTGACCGACCTCGACTCGCCTTGGCGGTAGCTCCCGAGGTCGAACGAGTGATCGGGCGTGACCGAGAAGACGTTGTGGAAGAACGCGTCCATGTTCGGGAACGCGACGGTCGTTCCCTTCTGCACGACGAGGACGTTCGGGAGGAAGGCCTTGCCCTCCTGCTTCATCGCCGCCGTGCCCCGCGTCGACTCGGTGATCGTGTCGACGTAGACGATCGCACCACCAGCGCCGGTGACCTTGCCGACGATCGTGCCGGTGCCCTCGGGCTTCTTCGGCCTTTCGAGCTGCTTCGGTCGCGCGTCCGTGAAGCCGACGGTGCCCTTGTCGGGCGCCTTGGGCGCGGGAGCGACGACCTTGGGCTCCGGTTTCGCCTCGTCGGCTTTCACGTCGGTCTTCGCGTCGGTCTTCGTGTCGGGTTTCGTGTCGTTCGACGAGACGGGCGACTCGAACGCGGCCTTGAGCGCTTCGAAGTGCTTCTGCTGCGCTTTGACCAGCTTGTCGATCTGCTTTTGTTGTTCCTCGATCTTCGACTCGAGGCGTTCGACGTCCGCCTTCGTGGCGGCCGACTTCTTCTTGTCGGCGTGCACGTCAGGTGAGAGCACCGTCACGAGTCCGGTGACGAAGAGAGCGAGCGGGATCCAGGTCGTGTTCGTTCGCATTGGTGCTTCCTTTCAGAAGGCCATGACGGCCGAGGTCGTGATGACGTCGTCGGGAATGCCTGGCGTGCCGCCGTATTCGCCGTTGTGCGAGTACTCGGCCTTGACGATCGCCTGCGGGTTGAAGATCAACCGGACGCCGGCGGTGGCGCGCCAGTTCTTCGTGATGTACAGACGCTCGGTGCCCTGTTGGACGACGGCGTCGCGCATCTCGGCGCGACCGAGGAGGCCGATCACCGGGGTGAGCAGGACGTTGGTCTCGACGTAGCCGCCGTTATTCAGATCGAGCGAATACGTCATCGACAGCTCGTCGCCGGGCGCCTTGCCGCGGATCCACGACGCCTTGAGCACGAACCGCGACAGATCGAGCTCGGCGTCCGCACCGACGAACCACATCTTGCCGCCGCCGTCGGACGCACCGTCCTGCGTGCCCCACGAGCCCGACGGACCGACCTCGAACGAACCGCTGCCGATCGGGAGACGTAACGCGACACGTCCGGACAGCGTCTTGAACGCGTTCGTGTCGGTCTCGGTGAAGAAGTGGAACTGTTCGGTGCTGAACGAACCGTTCGTGACCGCCGCGGCGACGACGATGTGGTCGCCCGCCAGCTTCGTGCGTGCTTTGACGCCGACCGCCGTGCCGGTGTTGTAACGAGCGATCAGCGAGGGCGTGATGCCGAAGCGCTGATGGGCCTTGCGCGTCTTGTATTCGATGCCGACGACGGAGTCGACCTTACCGACGAAGATCGACGTCTTGCCGTCGGAGGTGGGCATCCACTCGAGCTGGGCGAGATCAATGTCGAACGAGTCGCCGAGGTCAAACTCGGTGCCTGTTCGCGGCGTGAAGTTGACGCTCGACGTGAACAGCGCGCGCGTTCCGAGGCCCGCGGCGACCGTCAGGTTGAGCTCGTTCACGAGGAACGTCGGCGTTCCCTCCGAGTTCACGTGATCGGGGCGAGTCACGCCCGGCAGCTCGCCAAGATCGGCGACGTCGCCGCGCGAGTTGATCTGGGTCGACAGTAGGTCGCCGTAGAACACCCATCCGATGTCGTCGTGCTGGGGGAACATGACATGTGCGACATCGCGGCGCGTGCCAGAGCCGTCGCCCTGCGTCGCGAAGAAGCCGACGTCGCCGTAGCCACCGATCTTGATCGGGAAGCGCGACTTGCGGTTGTTCTCTTGCGTGCGCAGCTGTTGCTCGACGTCGGCGAGCTTGGCTTCGAGCTCCGCCGTCTTCTGGGTGAGGTCGACCTCGTCGGTCGCCTCGCCGGTGACCTCCTCGGCGGCCTCGGGCTCGAGGTCGGTGGGTTGGGCGAGCGCGGGGCTCGCGACGAGGAGTGAGCAGGCGAGATAGCGGTTCATGTGATCCTCCGAGGCGAGCGAATCGCCGACAGAACGAAGAGCACTGCGAGAAGGACGAGCACCGGCGGTGCCCACAACATCCATTCGATAACGCGGAACCTCTGCGCGACGTTGTCGAGCGAGGCGACGAGGACGATGCGGTGCGCCTGCGCGGTCTCCTGCAGCTCCACGGCGCTCGCGAGGTAGCGGAGCCCGTCGCTCGTGACGACCCGGGGCGCGGCGGCCGGCGTCTCGTTCGCGACGTGCGTGTACACGTCGGTCAGGCGCGGGTCCTTCGATGACGTCATGACGACCTTGTTCGCCAGCGCGCTCGCGATCGAAACGCCGGTCTGATCCGCGATGCTGGCGAGTTGCGCCTCGTCGATCGGCTGCCCCACCGCGAGGTACGCGACGAGAGAGTCGCCGTAGCGGATCGACTTGATGCTGAGGTCCATGACCTTGCCGGCGAGGACCCACGAGCCGACGCTCGCGTCGTCGGTGTCGCGTGCCTTCTTGACGATGGCGCTCGACGAGAGGTCGAGCCCTTCGAGCTCGGACGCTCCGGCCTGCGCGAACACGCGGCCTTCGGGGGACAGGACGAGCAGGAAGCCGGCGCGGCGCAGCTTTGCGAGGTCCTGCAGGATGTCCGCGATGGTCGCGGGATCGATTCCCTCGGTCGCGAGCGTCGACTTGAGCCGCGGGTCCTCGACGAGCACGCGGCAATGCGCGCTGAGGTTTGTCTGTGTCTGCGCTCGCAACGCGTCGAACGCCTTGTGTGCCGTGACGAGCTGTTGCTCGGTCTCGTCGCGAACCGCCGAGGCGAGTTGCTTGCGGGTGACGAACGTCCACACGGACGCCATGCCGACCGCGAGCACGAGGATCACGATGCCGAGCCACGTGCGTGGCGTATGCGGGATCGGATGGCTCGTCATCTGACTGCCAACGATCCGCTGCACGATGCTCGGCGCGCGTTCGCCACTCGTCGACGCACGTGTGCCATCCGTGACCCGTAGCTGTAGTTGATTTTCGCTCATATCCACCCTGACTCCGCGCGAAGCGGATCAGTCTGCGACGAGGCGATCGCCCGCGAGCTTCCATCGCTGGAAGCCGGCCGTCGTCTCGAGTTGCTGTTGCACGATGGTCCGTTCCCCGACGACAACACGCACCTGATGCCTGCCGCCGAGGACGTCGACGACGTCGCCCGCTTGATACTCCGTCCCGTCGACGACGACGCTCGCGCCGCGCGGCAGGTCCGCGAGGACGAGCCGGCCAGACACGGGGACGAGCGCGTAGTGCTTCGCGAGCTCGCCGTTCGCCGGGACGTCGATCGACTCCGCGATCGGGGTGAAGCCCGGCCGTTCGATGCGAATCGTCACGTGCTTCGCGGCGTAGCCGGTCAGCGTGGCCGGCGTCTCGAGGCCCGTGGGCTCGCCGTCGACGGTGATCGCAGCGCCGGCGGGATCAGTCGCGACGAGCAGCGAACCAAGCGCCGAGCGCTCCGGCCGTACCGGACTCGAGACGCTGGGGCGCGCTTCACTCTCGTCCGAGCTGCCCTTCGCGGCGTAGACGATGCCGAGCACGCCGACGATGCCCGCGAGCACCATGGCCACGCCCCCCAGAAGCCGCTGTTGCGACCGCAGGTCCGGAGGCGCGCGATCCGCGACCACATCCGACGTGGAGCCCGACGCGAACGTTTCGAGCCTCGCGGCGAGCTCCGTGCGCACGTCGGTGCGCAGCTTCATCACGAGCGAGATGTTCTGACCGAGCGAACGGGTTTGCGAGATCGCGCGTTTCGCGTTGGCGCGACGCGTGCCGAACAGCTCCTCGACCATCGCGGCGACGATGCGAGTGTCGTAGGAGGGCTGGCTCTGCATGAACTGCTCGAGTGCCGCGGACATCTCGACCGCCGAGTGGTAGCGATGGTCTGGATCGCGCGAGAGTGCGCGCATCACGATCGCGTCGAGCTCGCGAGGAACGTCGGGGCGGAACCGGCTCGGTGGCGCGACCGGGTCGTTCATGATCGCGTATAGGGTCGCAGCGTCCGTGGGGCGGCCGAACAGCCGCCGGCCGGTGAGTGACTCCCACAGGACGACGCCCGCCGAGAAGATGTCCGAGCGCTGATCGACGCCGCGTGCGAGCACCTGCTCGGGCGGCATGTACGCGATCTTTCCCTTGATCGTGCCGGTGACCGTCGCCGTCGTGTTCGTCTTTGCGACGCCGAAGTCGATGATCTTCACCTCGCCGCCGTACGTGAGGATGATGTTCGCGGGGTTGACGTCGCGATGGACGAGGTCAAGAGGATTGCCCGACGTGTCCGTGAGCTCGTGTGCGAAGTGAAGGCCGGCACACACCTGCATCACGATGCCGACGGCGACGTGCACCGGCATCCACTGCCGCGTCGTCGACAGCTTGCGCAACACGCTGCGGAGGTCCTCTCCCGGCAGGTACTCCATCACCGTGAAGAACTGACCGTCGAGCTCGCCGAACTCGTAGGTGCGGACGATGTTCGGGTGGTCGAGGCGCGCGGCGATGCGGGCTTCGTCGATGAACATGCGAATGAACTGCGCGTTGTCGGTGAAGTGCGGGAGCACGCGTTTCAGCACTACGACCTTGAGGAAGCCCTCCAGGCCCTTCTTCACGCCGAGGAACACCTCGGCCATGCCGCCGATCGCGATCTCTCCAACGAGCACGTACTTGCCAAAGCGCTCGCCAACGATGTCGTCGTCCGTCGCAGTGTCCCCGTGGTGTATCGGAGACGTGTTCTCGAAGTCACCCGGTTCCACGGCGGAGTCGTTCGAGCTGTGCAGTTCGTGGGTCATCCGCGTGCAGCTCCAAGAGCAGCTCTCGTGCCGTCGCCAATGTCGCGAGATCCTGTTCCCTCACGAACCGCTCATGAACCACACCTTACGAGCACACGCGGCGATCCGACGAAGCTTCGCGTGCTTGCGCCGATACTTCATTCTTGAAGCACTGCTTCACCCATGAAGCGTGGACGTCGAGTGCCACGACGAATGACAGATTGACTTCGTGATTGCGATCGTGTGTATGTGCTTTTCAGATGAGGCGCGCTGTCCAGGTGATGGGGAGTGTTGTCACGATGCTGGTCACGGCGTTGTCGTCGTGCGCAGTGCCGGTCGCGTACGTCGAGGAGAGCGGCCCGCTGACGACGGCGCCGCTCGCGCGGTTCATGCGTGAAGATCTGAACGTCCCGTTCGCGTTCGTCATGCTCGAGACGGCGACGGCGCAGCGCGAGCGCCGCGTTCACCGCGCCGCGATCGCGTTGCGCGAGGCGGCTCACGATCTCGTGCATTGGGTCGATCCACCCGTGATGTCGAACGAGGGGAGGGACGTGTTCGTGACGTACGCGCTGCACCTCGAGCATCACGTGACGAGACTCGAGGACGCGGCAGTTCGGAGAGACGCGGAGCTCGCAGTGGACACCGTCGAGCATATCCGGCAGACGTGCAATCAGTGTCATCGCTTCTTTCGTCCGACGAGCATCATCTCGTCGGACGTTGCGTACGACTGGTACTCCCTCGATTTCGGAGGTATCCGATGAGCCGCCAGATCCTCTCGCGAGCAGCGCTCGCGCTCGTCGTCAGTAGCCTCGGTGCATGCCCCAAAGCGCCCGTGCACTCGAGTGATCGGCCGCCCGACGCGGGAATGGCGGCGCTCGCCGCGCTGATGAAGAACCAGATCAACCCGGCGTTCTCGAAGCTGACGTTTCTCGTGTTTCACGGTGACGAGCTGCAGGAGGATCCGAACGCCGTGCGCGCGGAGATGCAACGCGCGGCGACCACGTTGCGCACCTCGATCGGCGAGCTGCGCGATTGGCGCGAGCTATCGATGATGCAGTCGGCCGAGGGGCGCGACGTGTTCAACTCGTACGCGGCGAGCGTGGACCTTCAGGCGCAGAAGCTCGTCGACGCGATCGCGGTGCGCGACAACGACACAGCGGCGACGCAGATGCAGGACATCGCCGACACCTGTAACAACTGCCATCACTTCTTTCGCCTGCGCATCGAAGACTCCGTCGTCCCCGCTCGCTGACCTCGTGGTCACCGTACGGGTGTTAACTTGAATCGCTTCGTGATGCTGCCGCTCCCCGGTACGTCGACGAGCTCGGTCACGGTCGTGTAGCCGGGAAGCTCGAGTCGGATCGTGACCTGGGAGGACAGGGCCGACAACGTCGCCGGCGTCTTGAGGCCGGTCGGCTCGCCTCCGAGCGAGATCGCGGCGCCAACGGGCTCGCTCTCGATCTGGAGTGCGGCGTGTGTGGCCTTGCTCCCCACTGTCTCGGACTCGCGGCCCTTGCCGAGCACGAGGTAGACCGCACCGCCCACGATCGCGATCAGCATCACGAGCGCGATCGAGATCGCGACGCCCCGGCGCCCGGCGGGCTCGACGACGCGGATCGCGCTGTCCTGCGAGCTGGCTCCGCCCCGCAGTTCGGACGACTCGGCCGAGACATGATCGAGCGCCTCCGCACGCCCGGCATGGACACTCGTCCGCACCTTCATGACGAGTGAGATATTGTGACCGAGAGAGCGCGTTTGCGCGATCGCACGCTTCGCCTCGGATCGGGTCGCGCCGAAAAGGTCGTCGAGCATACGAGCGGCGACGCGACCGTCGTACTTCGGTTGCGCGGCGAGGAACCGCTCGAGGTCCATGCCCATCTCCTCGGCGGTGTCGTAGCGGTCGGCCGGCGTGCGTGCGAGCGCTCGCATGCAGATCGCATCGAGCTCGCGTGGAACCTCGGGCCGTACGCGGCTCGGCGCGCGGATCGGGTCGTTCATGAGCGCGTACATCGTCGCGGCTTCGTTGTCCCGCAGGAACAGCGGACAGCTCGTCAGTAGCTCCCACAAGACAACACCGGTCGAGAACACGTCGGAGCGCTGGTCGACCCCTCGGGCGAGTAACTGCTCGGGAGACATGTACGCGACCTTGCCCTTTAGCGTGCCGGTCTGCGTCTCGCTCGACGTGGTCTTCGCCACGCCGAAGTCGATCAGCTTCACCTCGCCGCTGTAGGTGACGATGATGTTGGCCGGGTTGATGTCGCGGTGGATCAGGCCGAGCGGTCGTCCCGAGGTGTCCGTCAGCTGATGCGCGAAGTGCAGCCCACCGCACACGTTCGCGACGATGCCAGCGGCGAGGTGGATCGGCATCTGCTGTCGCGCGAACGCCAGCTTGTCGAGGACCCTCGCGAGATCTTCCCCAGGAAGGTACTCCATGGTCGTGAAGTACTGACCCTCGGCTTCACCGAACTCGTACGTCCGGACGATGTTGGGATGTTCGAGGCGCGCCGCGATGCGTGCTTCGTCCACGAACATCTGCACGAAGCTCGGAGTCCCACTGTACGCGGGTAGGACACGCTTGATCACGACGGCCTTCCGAAAGCCTTCGGGACCGCGATGGACGCCGAGGAACACCTCCGCCATCCCACCGACGGCGAGCTCTCCGACGATGAGGTACTTGCCGAACCGTTCTCCGACGATCGCCGCATCCTTCTCTTCACTCGCTCGTTCGGTCGCGTGTGCGATGTGGATCTCGGGTTCCGACGGCTCTGACGCCCACTGATCGTGTTCTGTCACCCGCGACTCACGCTACACGTTCGCCGTTCGATTCTCGACGTGAAAAAACGCGACTCGATGATTGTGTAAACGCGACAACGGATCTTCGAAGTCGTGTTGTGTGTGCATGCACGCCGCAAAATGCGGCACTTCACTTTCGACGGGCGATCCGTCACTCTCGGCTGCATTCGATGTCAGCTGCTGAACGCCTCGAGCGAATCGCGCCACGCATCCCGATCTTCTCCCCCGTGAGCGCGTCCGGACTCGCGCACTGCTGGATGACGAACCTCAGCGCGGGTGGCATGGGATTGATGGGGCTCTTCGAGAGCACGTCGATGCCGCAACGCGACGACGACATCGAGATCGAGTTTTCTCTCGGAAACCGCGCGCCGCCGATCCGCGTCGTCGCGCGTGTCGCGTGGACGAGTCGCTTGCACGCGGGCGGTCGCCTCGGGTTCGGCGTCCAGTTTCGCGAGGTCTCGCAGCACGGGCGTACACAGCTCGCACTGTTCCTCGCCGAGCATCGCCCGCGCGTGATCGTCGCCGGAGCGTCGGTCGCGGAGCGCGAGCTCGTGGAGAATTGTCTCGGCAGCCTGAGGCTCGAGATGGTCGACGATGCCTGCGAGCTCGACATCGAGCTGCTCCGCGGTTGTGCGTCGATCCTCCTGTTCGCCGAGCGCGTCGAGGACGTGTCGACGTTCCTCGCGACGCTCCACGACACGCGCTCTGGCATGCGCATCGGCATCGAGCTGCCGTTTGCCTCCGTCACGCTCGTCACGCCGATGGAGTCGGCGCGGGTGCTGCCGCTTTTTGCTGCAGAGAAATTCTCGGAGGTCCTCGCGTTGCCCGTCGATCGCGTCGCGCTCGTCCGGGCGATCGAACGCAGTTGCGAGCGATGGGCACTCGAGCTCGAGCTGCGCTGGGCATCGCTGCAGCTCGAAGGGCTCGCCACGCCGCCGCCGCGCCCCAAGCCCGCGGCGCCGCGCCCCGCGGTTCGTGCGTCGGTCATCCGCGCGAGCGAAGAGATGCAGCGCGTGTACGACCTGATCCAGACCGTCGCCGTGCACGACGTGCCGGTGTTGCTCACCGGCGAGACCGGCACCGGCAAAGAGCTCGCGGCGCGCGAGATCCACGCGCTCAGCAAGCGCGCGAACACTCCCTTCATCGCGCAGGACTGCGGCGCGCTCACCGAGACGCTCCTCGAGAGCGAGTTGTTCGGACACGTACGCGGCGCCTTCACCGGCGCGACCACCGATCACCCGGGCCTGTTTCAGATCGCGGACGGCGGCACGATCTTCCTCGACGAGATCCAGAACACGTCTCCCGCGCTACAGGCCAAGCTCCTGCGCGTCGTCGAAGAAGGCGAGGTTCGTCCTGTCGGTGGCGCGAAACCTCGACGCGTAGACGTCCGCCTCGTGGCCGCGTGCAACGTCGATCTCAAGGAGGCCGTCGCGCAACGCCTGTTCCGGGCGGACTTCTACTATCGCCTCAATCGCTTTCCGATCTCGCTCCCTCCGCTCCGCGAGCACGCCGACGACGTGCTGCCGCTCGCGCGCTACTTCGCGCAGACGATGTGTGCCGCGCTCAGCCGCGCCGAGCAGCGCATCGAGCCGCGGGTGGAAGCCGCGTTGCGCGCGTATCCGTGGCCCGGAAACATTCGCGAGCTGAAGAACACGATCGAGCGCGCACTTCTGTTGACCAAGCCGACAGATCCGCTGCGTTGGGACACGTTGCCGGATGAGGTTCGTGCGGGGGCGGCGAGCCAGCCGGTCGATCTGCCGAGCTTCGAGGCGAAGGTCGCCGAGTTCGAGCGGAACCTCATCATGCGCGCACTCGAGCGCAACGGCGGCGTCGTGCGTCGCGCCGCGAAGGATCTCGAGATCAACGCGGTGACGCTCGCGCGCAAGATGCGGCGCCTCGGCCTCGGCACGAACCGTGACTAGCGCTCGCGACCTCTCCCGCGGGGGCGCCTGGTCTAGCGCGACCCGAGGGCGGCGAGCACGGCGATGTCGACGGCATCGGCGGCCGCGTAGAGCGTCTCGCCATCGATGGGAACCGGATGCTCCGGCACCTTCGCGCCGACCTCCTCGGTGACGGAGCGCGCGAGATCTGCGAACGTCGGCTGCGTTCCGACGACGCCGGCGACGATCGCGATGATCGCCTGCACGTCGTCGAGCGGTTGTGCGGGCGGATCGCCGGGCACGCCGAGGCCGGCCGCCATCAGCGTCGGCGACGCGCCATCGTCGAGGACGACGGTCCGCAGCGAGATCGCGCCGTGGCTGCCGCCTAGCTCGTGGATCGCGGCGGCCGCGCGCGCGAGGCGCTTGAGCAGGCGAACGGTCTCGGGCGGTGGCAGCTGCGGCATCACATCGGCGAACGACGCGCCGGAGGGCGCCTCGAACACCGCGACGCGCGTCGCGCGATCGAGCGACAAGGCGCGCTGCACGAACGGGCTCTGCGCGCGGCCGAGGAGGCGCGCGCGCTCGATCGCCCTGGTCGCTTCGTCGCTCGCGTCGAACCGCTCGATCACGACGGAGCGATCGAGCACCGTGTCGACGGCGCGCGAGAGCTGAGAGATCGGGGTCGTGCCGAGCGGTGTCTCGTACTGGTACCGCGGCTTTGCTTCGCCCTCCTCTGCGAGCTGCGCGATCGAGTGCGGGCGGCTGTCGCGTTTGGGGCGCATGCCGGCGCGCACGCGGCCGCTTCCGAGATCTAGATCCTCGAGCTGGCGGCGCAGATCGGCCAGGGTCGCGGTGCGCTCGCGCGGGTTCTTGACGAGCAGGCCGGCGAGGATCGGATCCCACCCGGGCGCGATTTCGGGCGAGGTAGATGACGCGGCGGGCGGTTGTTCGCCGAGGTGCTGCGCCACGAAGTCGGGGCCGAGGAACGGCAGGCGCCCGCACACGGCTTCGAACAGCGTGATGCCGAGAGCGTAGAGATCGGCCGCGATCGTGATCGGCGCGCCCGTGATCTGCTCGGGCGACATGTACGCGAGCGTGCCGATGAGACCGCCGGTTTGCGTCTGTCCGAGGTCGACGAGGTGCGCGACACCGAAATCGCCGAGCTTCGCGGTACCGCGCGCGTCGAAGAAGATGTTCGCGGGCTTCACGTCGCGATGGACGACGCCGCGGTGATGCGCGGCTTCGAGTCCGGCGACGACGTCGAGCGCCATGCGCCGGAGCTGGATCGGCGCGAAGCGCTCGCCGGCGGCGAGGCGCTGCGCGAGCGATCCGCCCGGGAGGAACTCCATCACGAGGAAGCCGCGTTCGACGGAGACGTCGTACACCTCGACGAGCGACGGGTGGCGCAACGTGCTCGCGAGCCGCGCCTCGCGAACGAAGCGCTCGTACGCCTGTCCACCGCGCGCACCGGCGGCGAAGAACATCTTGATCGCGATCTGGCGGTTCGTGACCTCGTCGGTGGCGAGGAACACGCGACCCGACGCACCCGCGCCGAGCAAGCGGTCGATGCGATAGCGGCCGGCGACGAGCTCGCGATCGCGCGAGGCCTTGCGCTCGGTGCCTTCATCGCGCCACGAGCGGAGGTACATGTCGAGATCTGCCGACACGCTGTCGTCGGTCGCGCGCAGCTCGAGGAGCGCGTCGCGCGCACCGTCGCGAAGGCCCATCGCAGCGAGCGTGGCGATCAGGTGGCGCTGCGCTTCGGGCCGCAACGCGGGCGTCTTGCGCGACTCCTGGAGCAAACGCGCCGCCTCGGGGTACGCGCCGCGCCGCGCGAGGATGCGCCCGAGCGCGAGCTGGATCGGCGCCTTCTCCGCGGGAGACGCGAAATCGAGAGCGCGCTCGAGCAGCTTGCCCGCATCGCGATCGCGTCCCACCTGCTCGAGTAGGCGTGCGGCGTCGAGCTCTTTGCGCGCACGCGTGTACAGATCGATCGCCTTGTTCGTGTCGCCGAGCTTCTCGGCGAGCGGCGCCGCATCTGCGTGACGCCGCATGCGCACCAGGATATCGAGCGCGGCCCTGGAGCCATCTTCGGACGCGGTCATCACCGCGAGCAGTGCCTCGATCGCCGGCACCTCGCCGACCTCGAGCGCGTAGCGCAGGGCGCGCGGCTGATCGCCGGCGAGCGTGGCTTGCTCGAGCGCGGCGCGGAAATCCCACAGCTTCTCGTAGAGGTCCGCAGCCTTCGCGTGATCTCCGGCCGCGATCGCCGCCTTCGCAGCAACGTCGGGATCGTCGGAATTGCCTGCCACGTCCCGATGATGGTACCAGAGCGCCCATGCACCAGAAGAGCGCACACCGCTCCTTGCTCGTCGTCGGCTCCGTCGCGTTCGACGACATCGATGGCCCGTTCGGCCTCCAGAAGGATCTGCTCGGAGGCTCCGCGTCGTTCATCACGCGCGCGGCTGCGTACTTCACGCGCAACGTGTCGGTTGTCGCGGTCGTCGGCGAGAACTTCCCGAAGAAGTACGTCGAGGAAATGTCGGCGATGGGCATCGATGTCTCCGGCATCGAACGCGTCCCGGGCGAGACGTTTCACTGGGTCGGCAAATACGCCGACGATCTCGCGACCCGCGAGACGATCGACACGCGGCTCGGCGTGTTCGCGAACTTCCAGCCCAAGCTGAACGAGTCCCACAAGGACGCGCAGCTCGTGCTCCTCGGCAACATCGATCCGGCGCTCCAGCTCGACGTGTTGAACCAGGTCCGCCGTCCCGTGCTCGTCGCGACGGACACGATGAACCTGTGGATCAACATCAAGCGCGCGGATCTCGAGAAGGTCCTGGCGAAGACGCAAACGATCATGCTCAACGACGAGGAGGCGCGCCTCTACGCCGGCGAGCACAACCTCCGTCGCGCGGCCGCCGCGATCCTCAAGGCGGGACCGACGTCCGTCATCATCAAGCGCGGCGACGCGGGCGCGCTCCTGTTCCACGGCGGTGGCGTGTTCGCGGCGCCCGCGATGCCGCTCGCCGACGTGAAGGATCCGACGGGTGCGGGCGACTCGTTCGCGGGCGGCCTCATGGGCTACCTCGCGTACGCGGGCGACCTGTCTCCGTCGACGATCCGCACTGCGATGATCATGGGCAGCGTGATGGGCAGCTTCGCCGTCGAGAAGTTCAGCGTCGCCGGTATCAGCGATCTCTCGCCGGCGCGCATCCAGCAGCGCTTCGACGAGCTCGCCGAGCTCGCGCACTTCGAGCGCGTCCGCCTCTAGTTCCCTCTTGATCGCAGTGGGCTCGATGCGATAGATCGGGCCTCTATGGGAGCGTGGCAGGCGGTGGAAGGGTTCGTGTCGGGGCTGTTCTCTCCATCGGCGCCGGAGCCGGCACCGGTATTCGAGCAGCCGACCATGTCGGTCGAGGAGGAGATCTACGGTCCGCCGCAGGGCCCGGTGGATCCCGCCGACCTCATGTGCGCGGTCGGCAACTACATCGACAACGAGTACGTTCCAGATCCGCACGAGGGCCAGCGCGTAACGCTTGGCAAGGCACCGCCGAAGAAGCCGAAGAAGCCGTCGCCACCGAAGCCGAAGAAATCCGCGTCGGACCTCCGCCTCGAGAAGGCGTTGAAGCAGGCCGACAAGGACATCGATCGCGATCTGAAGGAGTCGATGGCCAAGCCACTTCCACAGACGCAGGAGGAATGGGACGAGTACTTCGCGCCACCTGGCATGAAGGAGCAGCTGCGCGGCAAGTCCCCCGAGGAACGCGAGAAGATCAAGCAGAAAGCAGCCCTGCGGCAGATGATGTCCGAGGAGGACCACAAGAACACCGGGGGGATGACCGACGAGCAGCGCACCGAGTATTTCCGCGAGCGCGAGCGCCAGCAGCGCGGCGTTCCGCCAGCGCCGCCAGCATCACAACCATCCTCGCAGCCGGCATCGCAGCCGGCATCGCAGCCGTCGTCGCGGCCGACGTCCTGACGACGTACATGCACACCTGGATCGTCCTGCTCCGCGGTATCAACGTCGGCGGTCATGGCGTGTTGCCGATGAAGCGCCTCGTCGAGCTGATGGAGAAGGCGGGCTGTTTGAACGTCCGCACGTACATCCAGAGCGGCAACGCGGTGTGCACGAGCAAGATCGCCACTGCCTCGACCCTCGCGCAGAAGATCGGAAAAGCGATCCTGGCCGCGCAAGGCTTCGAGCCGAAGGTCATGGTGCTCTCGCTCGCGGACTTCGCGGCCGCGGCGAAGGCGAACCCCTATCCGACGAAGGTGCCCACGGCGCTGCACCTGTTCTTCCTCGCAGCACCGCCAGCCGATCCGAGCCTCGCCGCGCTCGAGCCGTTCAAGCTCGCGAGCGAGAAGTACACGCTCGACGGCAGGACGCTCTACTTCTACACGCCCGACGGCTTCGGCACCTCGAAGCTCGCTTCCAAGGTCGAGAACCTCGCGAAGGTCGACACGACCGCACGCAACTGGAACACGGTCGAGGCGCTACTCGCGCTCGCTGCGGCGCCGACGACCCCGGTCGCGAAGAATGTGACGAAGAAAACGACCGCGAAGTAGTCGCGCTCGCTCGACTTCATCGCACGCGCCAACCACGCTCGCGCGGACGCCAATCCGTGCGCCGTCGGGGGGCGTCGCCGCGAGCGCCGCGTATTCGGGACATGCAACACATCATTCTACTCGCGAGCACGTTGTTCGTTTCTGCCTGTGTCGCCGACGTGCCCGACGTCGAGTCGATCGAGAGTCCACTGACGTCGTCGGCGCAGGTCCTCACGTCCGAGGGCTGCAAGAGCTACGCGTCGTTCGACGCAGCCACGCGCAATCACCTCGACTATTCGGAGCGCCTCGTGTCGATGTCACCCGAGCGGCGCCGTGCGGCAGGCGTGACTACGCATGCGTTGTCGCGCGGCGAGCGCGCATCGTACGAAGCTCTCCATACGGATCCATGCGATGCGGCCGCCGACGTGTCATGCGTGTCCGGCGGCGAAAACGGAACGAGTTGGGTCATGTGCACCGACGGGATCACGACCTGCGGGGCGAGCATGGGCGCAAAGGTCACCGTGTGGTGCCGGTGAACGAGATGTGATGCCTACGGTGCCGTCGGGTGGAGCGATGTTCCGATCGACGCGCTGTGATCGTCGCGACCGCGGTCAACACGGCGTGGAGGACACACTGGACGATGGCGACGATCGACGCTGCGCTCGCGGCAGGTCGCCGCCCTGATCAGTCCGTCGCGGGATACTCGCCCGAGTGCGCCATCGACGCGTATGTGGCGACCACCGCCGCCTGATCGCCGTAGAACTCCGCGATCAGCTGGTCGTCGAACTGGTCGGCGAACCTGCCGACGCCGGCGACGAGCGTCGCGAACTCATGGCCGTCGATGCCCTTGAGCGCGCGACCCGCGTGCAGGACCACCCAGCCATCCGGCTGCAACGCGAACGCGGCCATGCCGCCCATGTGCGCGTTGTGCTCGAGCAGCTTCTTGAAGAAGGCGAGCTCCTTCCCCGCCGGCACTGCGCGAAACAACGGCGCGATCGCGACGACCGCCGAGCCCGAGACCCCCGCGATCACGAACGCCGAGCCCCACTGAAACCGCGCGAGGTTCTCGTCCAGACGCGAGGCCTTGTCGGCGAGCCCACTCGTCGCGAGGAGATCGTCGAACACACTCATCAGAACAGCTTCCCGAGCCCACCTGGCAGCTTGTCCTTGATGCCGGACTCCTGGAGGTACTTGATCGCGTCGTCGGAGTGCTCCTTCAGGAACGTAATCACCTTGTTGGCGGTGTCTTTGTCGATGCCGACCTTCTCGACCATCTTGTTCACGAACTCTTCCATGGGAGTCTCCTTGTTGTTCGCGCGCGGGTACCATGCGCGCTGTGGCGCAGAATACGCGGGAGCGCAGCCTGTGGGCGTGGGGCTGGGCCGACAAATTTCCAGATCACACGGCGCGTGCGGGGCTCGTCCAGCTCGGCAAGGCGTTGATTCCGACGGCATCGCCGGTGCTTCGCGAGTTGCCCCATGATCCCGCGGGGACGCCGTCGAGTGACTCGTATGCCGTCGCGGCGCCGCGAGCGCCCATTCCCGACGCGCTCGTGGACTTCGCGACACAGTCACCGCGCGAGCGCGCGATGCGCACGCGAGGTCGCGCGTTCCCCGACCTCGTCGCGGGCTTCACCGGCGCCTTCGCGGGTGCGCCGGACCTCGTCGCGCGCCCGCGCACCGACGAAGAGGTGCTACGCGTCCTCGAGGTCGCGAACGAGCGGGGCTGGGCCGTGGTGCCGTTCGGCGGTGGCACGTCGGTCGTCGGCGGGGTCGACAGCGCGGCCGCGCGCGATGGCGGTCGTGCCGGCGTCTGGGGCGACGACTCGCGCGTATGGAGCGGTGCCTCGCGCGAGGTGCGCACCGCAGATGTCGTCGTGTCGCTCGACATGGGCGCGATCGACGGCGTGCGCGAGCTCGACACGGAGAGTCGCCTCGCTCGCATCGGCGCGGGCGCGCTCGGTCCCGCCCTCGAGGACGGGCTCGCACGACACGGACTGACGCTGCGCCACTATCCGCAGAGCTTCGAGTTCTCGACGCTCGGCGGCTGGCTCGCCACGCGCGCGGGCGGTCACTACGCGACGGGGCCGACGCGAATCGACGAGCTGTGCCACTCGCTCACGCTCGTCACGCCGCGCGGTGCGCTCGCGACCCATCGCCATCCCGGCAGCGGAGCAGGGCCCGAGGCGAACCGGCTCGTCTTCGGATCCGAGGGCGCTCTCGGCGTCATCACCGAGGCGTGGATGCGCGTGGTCCCGCGGCCGCGCTGGCGTGCGTCCGCGAGCATCGCCTATCGCGACTTCGAGCGCGGCGTCGGCGCGGCGCGAGCGCTCGCACAGTCGGGCCTCCTGCCCAGCAACGCGCGCCTCCTCGACGCGAACGAAGCGCGACTTCACCGCGTGCGGTTCGACGGCAGCCACGTGCTGCTCGTTGGCTTCGAGTCCGCGGACCACCCGCTCGATGCGTGGATGGCGCGCGCGCTCGAGCTCGCGAAGGACTACGGCGGCGAGGTCGTCTCGGGCCCGATTCACAAAGATGACGGCGACAAGGCGCGCAGCGGTGGTGATGCGGACAAGTGGCGGCAAGCGTTCTTCGACGCGCCGTACCTGCAGTCCGCGCTGCTCTCGATCGGCGTCTTGAGCGACACGTTCGAGACTGCCTGCACGTGGTCGCAGTTTCCGGCCATGCACGCGCGCATCGTCGGCGACGTGCAGCGCGCGCTCGAGGCGGAGTGCGGCGGCGGCATCGTGTCGTGCCGCTTCACGCACGTGTACCCCGACGGGCCGGCCCCGTATTACACGTTTATCGGCGCGCTGCGGCCCGGCGCCGAGCTCGTCCAGTGGCGCGCGATCAAGGCCGCGGCATCCGACGCGCTCGCCGCAACCGGAGGGACGATCACGCATCACCACGCGGTCGGGCGCACCCATCGCCCGTGGTACGAGCGCGAGCGACCCGCGTTGTTCGGCGACGCGCTCTTGGCCGTGAAGCGCGAGCTCGATCCGAACGGCGTGATGAACCCGGGGGTATTGCTCGCATGACGAACTCGATCGTATCGATTCGTCGCTGTTGGCTCCGACGTCGGAGAATGAAACAGACGATAGCGCGTCCGCTCCGCCCAGATCGCTTCGTCGTCGCTGTTGGCTCGCACGATCGTCGGAAAATGAAACAGGGAGAAGGGGAGGGAGGGGAGAGATTCTTTTCGCTTTGCGAAGAAGAGCGGATCGATTCGTCGTCGCGAGGCGTTGTCGTCTGACCAGATCCGCATGCCCGGGACCCGATGAAGACCAGATCGACTCCTCCTCGCTGTTGGCTCGCACCGAGGAGGGGCGTAGCGTGGAGCGCGATCGTCGGCAGCGTGCTCGCGCTCGCGAGTGCGTGCAAAGATCCTGATCCCGAGGTCGTGAAGGCCGGTGAGATCGCGCGTCGCTCGAACCTGATCGTGCGTGCGGACCTCGCGGCGCGGACGCTCGCCGAGCTCGAGCAGCTCGTCGCGATCCCGCTGGAGCGCGCGCTCGCCGGAGTCCCGCACGTCACGGCGATCGACACGACGATCCGCGGAGCGCAGGTCGAGATCCTGCTCGTCGTCGCCGTCGGCACCGACGCGCGCGTGATCGAACGCGATGTCAAACTTCGGCTCCTGACCGCGGTGGTGCCGCCGGCGACGCAGACGACGACCGTTCTCGCGTCGACGTGGAGCGGCGCGATCCGGTTGACCACGTCGGAGGAGCGCCCGGATGCCTTCGACGCGCCCAGGCTATCGCGCGTGCGAACGTGTGGCCCCGACATCGTGCGCGAGGTCGCGATCGATCCCGTGAAGCTCGCGGCGCATGGCCTCGCGATCGACGACGTCCTCGCGGCGCTCGCGTCATCCTCGGCCGAGGCTGCGCTACTCCCCGGCGAGGTTCGCATCGACGCGGTCGCCACCATCGGCGACACGGATCGCTCGCCGTGTCGCGTCGTCGGCGACCGGTACCGTCACGTCGCGAGCATCCACGCCGAGAATGCCGACTTCTCGAAGACGCTCGGGCCGATCATGAGCGCCGGGTGGTCGCTGCTCCCGATGCTCGGTGACCAGCACGAGCTGGTGATCGGCTTCGACGGGTTCGAGGGAGCGGCGCACGAGGCCATCGCACGCGTCGTGTCGACGCTTCAGGCGCAGCACGGGATCGAGATCGGCTTCGCGATGGAGGAGCGCGGACCGCCACGCGTCGGGCGCATCGTGTTCCGCCCGAATTGGGACGCGAAAGTTCGCGACGCCGCAAACGCAGCGGTGGCGGCTGTGCCGGGCGTGCGGCTCCTCGAGCTCGTCGAGACTGGGCTCGGCTCCAGCGAACAAGCGGTAGCGATCTTCACGGGGGAAGACCGCGACGAGCTGATCGCGCGTGCGCGTGCGGCGCTCCCCGTGCTCGCGGAGATCGATCCCCAGGGTGGTATGGGTTGCACGGGCTGTGATCAGCGCGTGGTGCTCGAGCTGCGTGCGGGCGAGGCGACGAGCGACAACACGGCGCGCATCGCGCGGCTCGTCGGCGACGGCCTCGACATCGCGTCGAGCGCCGGCCCCGTTCGCGTGAGGATCGCTGCGGGCGCCGAGCTCGCGCCCGAGGCGATCGCGGGGCTCCTCGTGCGAACGAGCTCCGGCGCCACCGCGCCTCTTTCCACGGTCGCCGAGATCGCGACCGTAGAGCGTCCGTCGGTACTGCTCCGCCGCGACGGCACACCCGCGGTTCGCCTGTGGAAGCGGCCGAGGAACAGCACGGGGGCCGGCCTCCGCATCGACATCGCGAAGATGTTCCCGGGTGTCACCGTGATCCTCGAGTATCCCGAGCTGTGGTGAGTTGATTGCGCTCTGCGAGCGAACCGACTGACGCTAGGCGACGCTAGGCGACGGCTGTTTCCTCGGGAGCCTCGACGTGGCGAGGTGGTAGCGGGCGCGTCCGCGCGAGCTCGAGCTGTCCGCCCATCACGGCCATCCGGATCGCGAGGCGCGCGAGCGAGACGAGCTGGCGCACGAAGAACAGCGTGATCGCACCCTCGGTGCCGTACATCGGATGGCCGTACGCGATCACGATGTAGGCCGCCGTCACGGCGATCGCGAACATCCAGCCGAACGCGCCGTGGATCAGCGTGAGCGGAGTACGTGCGACCCAGATCAGCGTGCGCAGGTACGTCCGGAACGCGCCAGGCGCGTGCGTTTCGTGGCGAAGCGCGAGCTCGGCGCGGGCGTAGTCGGTCACCGTCCAGAAGAAGTGCAAGAGGACGCATGTCGGGATCACGGTCAGCGACAGCGGGATCGCGAGCTCGCGGAGGGACAGCGCGTGATCGATGCGCGGCGTGAGAAACGTCGACAGCAGGAGCTGGAACACGACGAGGACGACGGCCCAGCCGATCGCGGAGCACAGCGCGAGCCGCGCGTAGGCGAGGTACGTCGCAGCGCCGCTCGCTCCGAACACGCGCGCGGTGTCGGCGCGAGTCTCCGGACGCTTGGCGAACACGCCGTAGATGCCTCCGGCGAGGAACCAGCTGGCGAGTTGCCACACGAAGAGCGTTCCGAACACGATGCCGCCGACCGCGAGGAAGCTCGGCGGCGCGTACCGCAGGGACGTGATCAGCGCGACGAGATCGCCGTCGACGGCATCGTCGAACAGGGGGAGCTGCGCGAACGTGTTCGCGAGCAGCATCGAGACCGCGACGATGCAAGCGCCCGCGATCAAGCTCTGCACCAAGAACACCGCGAACAGCGTGCCGGTGTACTTCCCGGCGGCGCGATAGCCCGCTCCGAGGAGGTCGCCGAGCCCGAGCTGCATGCCCGCCTTCGTCACGGTCCCACCAGCTGCATGAGCGTTTGCGTCTGCGCGCCGATCCACGCAGCCGCGCGCCACGCAGGGCGACCGTCACCGACGAGCCGGTAGTGCATCGTTACAGGTGACTGCAGCACGATCTCGCGATCCGGATCGATCCACACCTCGGCGAGCTCGGAGGTGCGCTCGACGACGAAGCGCTTCCACGTCTCGCCGTCCTTGTCCTCCCAGCGCACGCGCTGCGACGTTCCGTCCGCAAAGCGGAGCTCGATGTCGATCGGGATGTGCACCACGCCGGTGTTGGTGATGACGACCTCGCACACGAACGTGCCGGTCTCCTTCGCGTCGTGCTTGGTCGTCGTCTTGCGCGATGGACCGTCGCCGAACACGCCGCGTGGCGGGTGCGCGCGCCGGCACGCGGCCGTCCGGATCCCGTAGCGCATCCCACCGACCTGCTCGAACACCGGGCCGAAGAACCAGCCGAGATCCTGCCCTAGCTCGGCGGACAACGTGTCGAACAGGTCCTTGCCCGTCGGGTGCTTGAACGCCCAGGTCTCGGCGTACTTCTTCATCGCCGCGCGAAACTTCTTCGGACCGAACGTGTTCTCGAGCGTGTGCAACGCCCGCTGGGTCGAGAAATAGGTCGCCATGCCGTACGACTCCTCGTCGATGAACGCGGCCGCGGCCGTCGCGATGGGGACGGGCACCGCGTCCGGATCGTCGTACACGGCATAGATCAGCGCCGACACGTCCGCCTGCCAGCCCATCCAGTCGACGCCGCTCGTGCGCGTGCCGTACACCTCGGCCATCACGTTCGCGTCGGCCCACGAGTTCACACCCTCGTCGAGCCACGCCTCGATCGGCTCGTTCGAAGCGAGGATCCCCTGAAACCAGTTGTGCCCGACCTCGTGAACCGTGACGTATTCGGGCAAGCGAATGCCGTCGCGCGCGAACACGGTGTCGCCCGCGGTCGTCACGAACGTCGGGTACTCCATGCCGCCGGCGCCCTTGGCCGCCTCGGGCGGCGGATCGATCACCGTCATCACCGCCCACGGATACGGCACGAACCAGTCGCTGAACCGAATCATCGCCGCGGTCGCCGCGTCGAGGTGGCGTTGCGCGAACTCTTCCTGCGCGGGCCGGTAGTACACGCGAACGTCGACGGCGCCCCCACCGGCGACCAGGACCTGGCGCTCGAGGCGCTCCATGTACGGATCGGCCATCCACCCGAAGTCGTGTACGTCCTCTGCGCGATAGGTGTACGTGCGCGTGTTGCCGGGCGACTCGATCGCCGCGGTGAGCACGCCGGTCGCCGCGACGACATACGTCTCGGGCACCGTGAGCGACACGTCGTACGTGCCGAAGTCGGCGAAGAACTCGGTGAACGTGCTGAACGGCTGGCACTCCCAACGCTCGATGGTCTCGTCGCTGCGCGCCTCGGTGACGCGCACGCCGATCTTGGGGAACCACTGACCGACGAGGTGGAACTCGCCCGCGTACCCCGTGCGCGCCCACACCTCGGGGAGCTGCGCGGTGAACTTCATCGTCACGTCGACGGACGCGCCCGGCGCGACCTCGTTCGGCAACGCGAGCTCGTACACCGACTCGTCCGGCGCGTAGTCGGCCTTCGCCGTCCACTTCGAGATCAGCTCGGCGCCACCGACCTGCACTGACTCGACGGAGATCCAGCCCCACGTCGTCTGCTTGGCGCCGCGCATCGTGCCGTGGCTGCTCTGCATGAACCGCGACGACTCGTTCTTGAACGCGTTGAGGTACATGTGGAACGGCAGCACCGACACCGCCTGCGCGCCGGTGTTCCGCCACGTCAGCGTCTGCGTCGCCGTGATCTGGTGCTGCACGACGTCGAGGCGCGCGTCGATCTTGTAGTTCGCGATCCGTGGCGAGCGCGCGGGCCCCGCGCCGCGTAGCGCCGGAAGGTTGTCGGGCGCGGGCAGGGGCCGCACGCGTGCGGTGTGCTCGGGACCGCAACCCGAAAGCGCGATCGCTCCGACGACGAACGATGCCAAGAGCCGGACCACGCCCGTCTATACCATCGCGCGCCTCGATCATCGTGCCCGGCGTCTCTGATAGGGTCGCCCGTATGGACGAGGTCGTGGATCACAAGGCACGCGTCGGCGAGTACCTGGCGCGGTTCGGCCGCGAGCGCAACCTCAGCTTGCCTCCGCTCACCGACGACGGTGTCGGCTCGATCCGGCGCGGCTCCGCTATCGTCAGCATCCACGTCCTCGTCGAGCAGGGTGTCTTGTTGCTGCTGTCCAAGGTCGCCGAGGCGCCCGCGCTCGACGTCCCGCTCGCGAAGCGCGTCCTGGAGGCTTCGTTCGTCGAGACCGGCGACGCTGCGTTCGCGCTGAACCCGCAGACCGGCGATCTCTACCTGCGCATTCTGCGCGGGCTCGAGGGACTCGACTACGACGAGTTCGAGGACATCGTGCACTCGATCGCGAAGACCGCAGACGCATGGGACGACAAGCTCAAGTCCACCTAGTCGACGACGCCGCGACCGCCGCAGCTGGAGCGGCCCTCGCGCTCTCTCTCGCTGGCGGAGACAGCGTGGCGCTCGTCGGAGATCTCGGGGCCGGCAAGACCACGTTCGTCGCGGGGCTCGTCGCCGAGCTCGGGGGCGGCGCGGCCGCGAGCCCGACGTTTTCGCTGATCAACGACTACCCGGGCGGTCGCCTGCGCGTGTGGCACGTCGATCTGTATCGCCTCGAGCGCGAAGGCGAGCTGGCAGAGCTGGGCCTCGACGATCTATTCGGAGATCGCCGCGGCGTGGTCCTCGTCGAGTGGGCCGACAAGTTCGACGTCATGCCCGCCGATCATCTGCGCCTCGAGCTTTCACACGTGCCCGGCGACGGACAGGGCAGGCGGCTCGTCGTGAGCTCGACGGGGCCGCGCGGCGAAGCGCTCGCGGTCGCGCTCGCAAGCTCGGGCGAGGCGCGCTAGGGTTCGCCGATGCTTCGCGTCGCGCTCGTCGTTGCCATCGTCGCGTGGGCGCCGGGTGCGCATGCGCAGAAGCGCGGCTTCGATCCGGCCGGCGTCTATCAGGTGCCACGCGGAGCGTCGCCGGCGTCGGGCCCGGTGGATGCGCCGATCACGATCGTCTCGTGGAGCGATCACGCGTGCGGCTATTGCTACCGCGTGCAGTCCACGCTCGCTGCGATCGACGAGCTGTACCCGCGGATGATCCGCTGGGTCCACCGCACGCTTCCGCTCGACGAAGATCAGACCATCACTGCCGAGGCCACGCTCGCCGCCGCTGCCCAGGGCGCGTTCGTTCCGATGAGCGATCGCATCTACGCGGTCGCGGGGCGCGTCGATCGCACGGGTGTCGAGCTGATCGCGCGCGAGCTCGGTCTCGACATGGTTCGCTTTCGCGCGGACCTCGACACGCGAGTGTATCGCGCGCAGATCACGGCCGACGAGGAGGACGCGAAGAAGCTCGGGCTGAGCGGCACGCCGGCGTTCTTTATCAACGGCCGGCCGATCCACGGCAACCAGCCGCTCAAGATCTTCGTCGACACGATCGACGAGGAGCTCGCGCGCGCGAAGACCACCTCCGGCGGCTACGACGCACTCGTCGGCACCGGTCGACCAACGGCGGATCATCCCGGCGGCACCGAGCACCCGGAGGTCACGCTCGATCCGAACACGACGTATCGCATGGGCCTGGGGCTCCCGGGGCACCAGCTGGGACCCGACAAGGCGCTTGTCTCCATCGTCGTGTGGAGCGACTTCCAGTGCCCGTTCTGCGCGAGCTCGGTACCGGTGCTACAGCAGCTGCGCGCGAAGTTCGGCGACGAGATCCGCATCGTGTTCCGCCACCTCGCAATGACCGCACATCGCCAGGCACAGCTCGCGTCCGAGGCGGCGATCGCCGCGGCGGAGCAGGGCAAGTTCTGGGCGTTTCACGATCGCCTGTTCGCGCAGTTCGGCTCGCTCGATCGCGCGGACCTCGAGCGGTTCGCGAAGGACGCTGGCGTCGACCTGGTGAAGTTCCGCGCCGCCCTCGACGATCGCCGCTATCACGCGCTCGTCGTCGCGGAGGGTGCCACCGCCATGGCGACCGGCGTCGATGGAACGCCGACCATGTTCGTCAACGGCCACCCGGTCGTTGGCTCGCGCAAATACTCGACGATGGAGACGCTCGTGCAAGCGCACCTCGAACGCGGGCGAGCGGCCGTGGCCGCCGGCCTCGGCGCGGGCGACATCTACGCGCTCGTAATGTCCAGCGCGATCGGTGCGGAGCGCGCGGATCCCTCGCGCGTGCCCGACGTCGCCGGCATCACGATCGCGCCGCGTCCCGAAGACCGCGTGCGCTCCGTTGCGGCCGCGTGTCGAATGCGCGACGCGAAGCGGGCGGTCGAGCTCGCGCGCGGATTGACCGGCGCTGTACATGCGCGGGTGTCCGCGGTTTGCGCAATCGCCGGGATCGATCTGCCCTAGATCGGCTCGCGGTGCGTTTCGTCGACGTGATTGCTATCTGTCGATGACAGCTCCTTTCGTCGTGCGACCTGTCGCCTCTCCGACGGGTCCTATCGGACTTGTCGTCAGGGTTCCACAGTAGGCGTATCAGTTTTCCACGGCGACGAATCGCGATCAGAGGAAGGGGATAGCGGGATTCCGCGTCTCTAGCGCTCGGGGGCGCGAGGGTGCCGACAGTTCGGGCGGTGGCACTGGCGATGCACTGTCGGCTGCCTCGTGCAGGCAGACCTCCCCACCCAGACGCAGACGTTCCGCGTCGTCCGCAGCCGCTCTCGTTTTGGGGAGCTGGAGCTGCGGCAGCCCCTGGCACGTGGCGGCATGGGTGGTGTGTACCTGGCCGAGCATTCGCTCACCGGCGAGCGCGTGGCGCTCAAGGTCCTAGACCCGCAGTTCGCGGGCTATCCCGAGGTCGTGAGCCGCCTGCGCGCGGAGTACGTCCTCTCGCGGCGCGCGCATCACCCGGGCCTGGTCGACATCCGCGGCGAGCGTACGACCGACGACGGTCTGCCATACCTGGTGATGGAATACCTCGAGGGCGAGACGCTCGCCGTGGTCGCGGATCGCGGCACGATGGAGCTGTCGACGATCGTCGCGGTGTGCGCGCAGGTCGCGTCGGCGATCGCCGCACTGCACGCGTCGGGCGTCATCCACTGCGACATCAAGCACGACAACATCTTCGTGCTGCGGGACGGCGATGCCTGGGGCTGGCCGCGCGTGAAGGTGATCGACTTCGGCGTGTCGCGCTCTGTCGACGAGGCGCCGGCCCAGGATGCCGCGATCGCGGGTACGCCGTGGTGCATGGCGCCCGAGCAGTGGTCCGGCGCGCCCACGACCGCGAGCGACGTCTACGCGCTCGGCTGCTTGCTCTACGATCTGACGACGGGGGCACCGCCGTTCGATGGCTCGCTCCCCGAGCTCATGCTCGCACACCTCGAGCAGCGCCCGGCGCGGCCGTCGTGGTTACGCGCGATGCCGATGGAGCTCGAGCGTTTGATGCTGCGCGCGCTCGCCAAGGAGCCGGACGCGCGGCCCTCGATGCACGAGATGGCGTGCGCGCTGTCCGAGCTGCTCGATCTGTACACGCCGGCGACGGCATTGCGCGCTGCTGGCTGAGCTAACCGCCGCTGCTCGTCGCCTGACGATCGCCAACCACGGCCTCGATGATCTTCACGCGTGCCGCGCCGGCGCGCTCGAGGCCGGGGAGCTCGTGCTCGAGGTCGCGGGGATCGAGGAGATCGGCGTCGAGGCCCGCGGCACGCAGCGCAGCCTCCGCCTCGCCGGGCGTCGTGAAGTGCAGGTGGACCTTGCCGCGCACGAACGCGGAGAGGAGCCACGCGAAGCCCGTGACGAGAGAGCCCGTGTTCGCCTCGCGCAGGATGAGATCCGAGTAGTAGACGCCGCGCTCGAAGCGCTCGAGAGCGCGCGCGAAGCGACTCCACATCGCGATGACCGTCTCGCGATCGAAGTAGTTCACGAGGCCTTCGGTGATGATCGCCGTGCCCTTCGCCGGATCGAGGCTCTCGCAGATCGCGTCGATCGACGTCGGTCCATCGTCGCGCAGGGCGTTCACCTCGTGCGTCCGGTGATGTTTTGTCTCGCCGCCGAGCGCGGCGAGGATGCGGCGCTTGTTCGCGAGCATGCCGGGCAGGTCGGCCTCGATGTACGTGATCGCGTCGCCGTAGCGCTGCGCGAAGCGCCAGCCGCGCGGCGATAGCCCGCACGCGACCTCCACGATCTGGCTGACCTCACCTGCTTCGATCGCGTGCTCGAGTCGCAGATCGATCAGGCGATGTCGCGCGAGCAACATGCCTTCGAGCGTCGGCAGTCCCGTCCGCAGCGCGATCGCGTTCGGTGCGCGCAGCGCCTGGTACATCACCCGTCCGGTGCGCGTCGCGAACGCCTCGTGCGAGTGGCCATGCGCGAACCAGACGTAGCCCGTGTAGTGGGCGGTCGGCGAGATCGCTTCGGGATTGGAACGCGCCATATGCGCGGGAATATAGGCAGAATTATTACGCCAAACATGGAGCTAAAACGGGTGCTTCCGAGGTTCAGTGCTACACTGAACATCAGACCAGTGCGGTAGGTATAAGCCATGCGAATCGCCTGCGTTCATGTTCCGCAGTTCGCCCTCCAGACCCTGACCCGCATCGATCCATCGTTGCGCGGTGCGCCCGTTGCGGTTGTCGGGAGTGGACTCGATCCATCCGCCTACGGCACGGGAGTGATCGCGGCGCTGACCAGCCCCGTGGTGCAAGCGTGCTCGCGTGCCGCGTGGGCCCTCGGGGTTCGCGTCGGCATGACCGCGACCGCGGCCAACGCTACCGCGCCCGGTCAGCTTCGCGTCGTCAGCGGGGACCAGGCGCTGGAGCGCGAGACGGTCCGCGCGATCGCGGATGCGCTGCTCGGCGTATCACCGCTCGTCGATGTCGGCGGTCGCCTCGGTCCCGGCGGCGCCCACCTCGCGATGTACTGCGAGGTCCCGAGCAAGACACGGGGCGCATCGTTCGGCGACAAGCTCGTCGAGCTGCTCGGCACGCTCGGCCTCACGGCGCGCATCGGCATCGCCGACGATCGCTTCACCGCGTGGGTCGCCGCAGCGCATGGCGCCAACGTCGCGCGCCGTGGCGACAAGCCCGACGGAGGTCGGGCGCGTAGCGGCGCTGCGGAGGTAAGCGACAAGGGCGGGGCTCTGCTCGACGACAGCGGTGTCGTCTCGGTGCCGCGCGGTGGCTCGGCGGCGTTCCTCTCGCCGCGGCCGCTCTCCCTGCTCGCCATCACGCCCGAGGTGCAGCACATGCTCGAGGCGCTCGGCGTCCGCACGCTGGGGGAGTTCGCGGCGCTGCCCGCTCCATCGGTCGCGCGGCGGCCCGTCGAAGCCGACTACCAGGCGCTCGCGCGTGGCGATAGCGGCCAGTCACTGCGGCCGTACGCGCCCGAGGCGCCGATCCGCGAGGACGTGGTGCTCACCGCCACCGAGGGCGGCCTGTCCACGAGTGCCGCCATCGCGCACCTCGCGGAGCGAATCTCGGCGCGGCTCGCCGGTCGCGGGCGCGGCGCGGCGCGACTCGAGGTCATGCTGTCGGGCGCGTCGGGGGAGCAGGTCGTGCCGATCCTGCCTGGCGTCACCTTACGCGAGGAGCGCCGGTCGCGCGGCCTCATGCCCGTGTCGGATCTCGTTGGGCCGAGCGACGTGCGCGATTCGAGCGGCTCGTCAACAAGCGTCGCCTTCGGATCCGCGCGGCGCATCGTCGAGAGCATCGACGAGCTCGCCGACGCGATCGGCCTCGCGATCGATCCGGAGGCGGCCACCCCGTGGCGTCTCCGTGTGACCGTGACCGGCGAGGCCATCGCCAGCGACGCGAGCGACGCGACCGAGATCGCCGCGCAGCGCGTGCGCGCGAGCGATGTCGCGGTCGACGCGTTCACCGCCGACGCCACCGCCACACTGGATCTCCTGAACGTCGTGCTGTCGTCGACGGGCGCCGCCGGCGACTCGGGTACATGGCGGCTCACGCACCCCGGGCATCCACAGAGCCTGCGCGACGAGCGCCGCGACGCGCATCGACGCACGCAGCGAGGCAAGGCGGCCGAGCGTCGCCGCATGCGTGATCGCGAGTTCGTGCAGGCGCGACTGTTCGGTGATCGCACCTGAGCAGGCTCGCGCCGCTTCGCCGTCGTTAGAGCTCGCGCCGCAACGTGTCGATTCGTCGTCGCGGTCGGCTCGCGCCGACGTCGGAACGTGTCGATCGATCAACCCGTTCGATTGGTCGTCGCGGTCGGCTCGCGCCGACGTCGGAACGATGAAACCGACCGATCGATTCGTCGCGAAGCGTTAATCCTCCGACCAGATCCGTTCGTCAGGGGCCCGGTCGATTCGACGTCGCGAAGCGACTACAAAGTCTCTGCTCCCCTTCATCCCTTCTCCGTGTCGCTCGATCCGACCCGTTCGATTCGTCGTCGCGAATCGCTCGCGCCGACCTCCGAACCATGAAACAGGACGCGTCAACGATCGTGTCGCATCTCCGGCGTGCAGGTACCGTCCTTGTTGCACAGGAGCGGCCACTCGGCCGTCGCGCAGCCTTGATGCGGGCGCGGGCTGTACCAGTCGCACTTCAAGAGGCACACGCCGTCGCGGCGCTCGTACGGATAGCAAGACGTGCTCGCGGGCGCACCGGGCGGCTCCGCGCGATTCGAGAGACTCGGCGCGCCTCGGCCACTGCACGAGGCGAGCGCGACTGCGATGACGAGGGTCGCAGACGCGCGCACTACGACGACAACAGCTCGTCGGCGATCTTCTTCGCGAGCTGCGCGTCGGCGCGGTCGCCGAACTCCTTCTTGATCGCGCCGATCACGCGGCCTGACATCTTCGGATCCTTCGCCGGCAGCGCCGCGACGGCCTTCGCCACCGCGTCGCGCAGCTCGCTCTCCGAAAGCTGCTGCGGGAGCCACGTCGCGCACCACGCGATCTCGAATTCGAGCTCGGCCGCCTGGTCTTTGCCCTTCTCGCCGGCGGCAAGGAACTCTGCGCGCGCCTTCTCCATCGACTTCTTGTACGAGCTGATCACGTCGAGGATGAGCGCATCGTCGACCTCGCCCTTGAAGTCCTTCGCCGTGCGGCGCTCCATGACCTTCGTGTTGATCATGCGGACCACGTTGAGGGTCTTCTGATCCTTCGCCCTCATCGCGGTCGTGAGCTGCTCGCGCAGCTTTCCTTCGAGAGTTCCCGCCATGGCGTCCATCTACCACGTGCGGCAGGTCGTGTCGCGCGCCGTGATGCGACCAACCTTCGTCGGGGACGCTACCAACCTTCGTCGGGCGCGTCGTTGCTGGGTAGGGGAGGGACCTTGATCACCGCCGAGCTCGCCTGCGGATCGTTCTGTTCGTCCATCAAGCGCGCCCCTTCCATGAGCAGGTGTGTCGTCGATACCGCGACACGATCCGCACCCTCGACGAGGCACGCGGTGAACTCGAACTCGCCGGAGCCCCACGTGAGCAGGTAGTAGACGCACTCGGCATCGACGGGCTCGTCCGCGTCGTCGAGGCGCGCGTGGACGACCTTGCCATCGCGCACGAGCACCTGCGCGCTCGGGCCGTTCGGCGCGCGCAGCTGCAAGAGGCCAGTCTTCCGCTCCATCTCGATCAGCACGAGCAAGCTCGACAGGCCGACGTGCGAAAGGTCGCCGCGCAAGCTCGATCCGCCGAGCTGCTCGCGTGTCTCCTGAACCGTTGCCTGTGTGCGCCGCAGCGTCTTCGCCACGCGTAGGTCGAGCTCCTCGAAGCGGAACGGCTTGGTGACGTAGTCGTCGGCACCGAGGCGGAAGCCGCGGATGCGGTCGTCCTCCGACGACAGCGCGGTCAGAAAGATGACGGGCAGCATGGCCAGCTCGTGGTGCGCGCGTAGCTGGCGGACGAGCGACCAGCCGTCCATCTTCGGCATCATCACGTCGGTGATCAGTAGATCCGGCGTGCGGGCAAGGGCGCGCTGGAGCGCATCCTCGCCGTCGACGGCGGTCTCGACGCTATAGCCTCGTTTCTCGAGCACGGTTGCGACCATGCGCAAGATCCAGGCGTCGTCATCAGCGACGAGGACGTGCGGTGCCATCGAGAGGTACCAAGGTAACGTGTAGCCGTTCGTCGGCGCAACTCCTCGGATCCGCAACGATTGGCCGATCCGGCATCGGTGCTCCGCGCTGCCGGCCTACGGTGACATCGCAGGCCGCGCGCCTGGTCGGGGCACGGGCAACGCGACGCGAATCATGGTCACGGACCACGCACCGCGCTCGCGAACCGCGATTCGCCCATCGCGAAACGCGACGACCACGCGGCCGGCGGTATCGGTGACGATGGCGACGGGCTCGGCGAGCGGTGCGGCGGGAATGGAACCGGGCGCGGGCGCCGAGGGCGCGGGCGCCGACGGCGCGGGTGTTGAGGGCGCGGGTGTCGAGGGTGCGGGTGCTGAGGGCGCGGGTGCTGAGGGCGCGGGTGCCGAGGGCGCGGGTGCCGAGGGCGCGGGTGCCGAGGATGCCGAGGGCGCGGGTGACGAGGGCGCGGCTGCCTTCGTGACACGTTCGATCGTCTCGCGCTGGAGCTTCACGCCGGCGATCGTGACGAGCTCGATCACTCCGCGGTGCGTGCCGACGAGCACGAGCGATCCCTTCGGCCCGGTCGTCGCCGCGCCGAGCTCGAAGCCCGCGGGGAACGCGGTCGTCGCGCCGGTCTTTAGATCGACGGCGTTGCGATCCTCGATGGCCCATCGATCATCGAGCAAACGCTCCACGCGCCGCGGCGCCCGCGCGATCGGCTTCCACGGAGCGCCTGGTCCCTCCGCGCGGAGAAGGCCGCGCTCGGTCTGGATCGTGAGCGCTTTGGTCCCCGCGCCGATCAGCTGTACGGGCTGCGGCGCCATCGCGAGCTTCGCGACCTCGCCACCCGCGAGCTTGTCGAGCGCGAACAGTTGGCGCCCGACCGCTGCGACGGAGCGCGTGCCGCCCGACATCACCGCCTTGCCCTTCTGCACGAGCCGCAGCGCGGACCACCCGTTTTCGGCGAGCCGATACACGGCGCCACCCGCGAGCGCGACCACGCCGTTCGCACGCCCGACGATCGTGACGTCGTTGGTGACGGTGACCGACCGATCGCGCACCCACGCGCCCTTGCCGTCGGGCTCGTACACCTCACCGCGCGGACCGATCGCGATCGCCGTTCGCGCATCGTCGTCGGCCGGCACCGCCAGCTCGACGAGCCGCGGTGCGAGTGGCGCAGCGGGCTGGGCGCTCGCTGGAGCAGCGATCGACGCGAGCACCGCGATCACGCTCGCGACGCGCGAGGCGAGCACCGATACCGACATGACGATCGAGCGCACCGTCAAACGATAGCGCACGCAACCTGCCCGATCACTGTACGACGTGTCGGATGAAGGCCTCGGGCTACCAGCTACTCGAGATCATGTGCCACGTCGTCCCGGCACCCGCGTGATCACGGTGCCTCGGGGACGTACTTGGCCGACATTTCGTCCCAGCGATAGACGACCGGCTTGTCCTTGCCGGCCGGGGTGAACACGAGCTTGTTGAGCATCGTCGTCTGTAGCAGCGATCCGGTGCCCTCGAAGCCCATCAGCTCGGCATCGAACACTCGCTCGAAGCGCTTGTTGTCGACGAGCGCGAAGATCGCGACCTTCATCTCTGTCCGGTTCGCATATTGGACGACGAACAGGCGCGAAACGTTCTCGAACGACTCGTTCGCTTGATGGAGCGCGTGGACCTTCTCGCGGTTGCTCGTACAACCGAGAGGCTCCGTTCGCGCGACGACAGCGCCTTTGTCGTCGACGAGCGCCAGTCCATCACGCAGGCTGGCGGTGACCGTCGAGCCCTTCGGGAAGTCGCCCTTCGTCGCGAACGTGTCGCCGCTGCAGGCCTGGTCGTGTTTGCCCGATGCCTTCGCGAGCGTGTCGAGCAGCTTGGTGTCGGTGGTCGCGTTGCCCTTGTCGGGGGACTTGTCGTCCTTGTTCACGAGGTCCCAGGTCCCGACGGTCGTGTTCTTCATGCCGCCCGCGAGCTCGTTGCCTTCCATGTCGAGCTTGCGCACCCAGACGAGGTCGGCGTCCTTTTTGGCCTTCTTCATGATCTTGTCGGCGGCCGAGTCCCACGACGAGCGGTCCGCGAGCCAGCGGAGGTTCTCCTTCGCCATGGCCTCGTCCTTCGAGAGCGACCCGACGCGCGCGAGGTTGTAGCGAGCGAGGAGATGCGATGGATCCTCGGCGATCGCCTTCTTGTACTCGACGGCGGCCTCCGCGAGCTTCTTCTTCTTGTGCAACGCCAGGCCGCGGGCGTTGGCGGCGTTGGCTGCTTTCGGGTCCGCGTCGGCGATCGCCGACCACGACACCATCGCCATCACGAGTGCGATCCATCCACGCATAGCTTCTCCTCGACCGCGTTACAGGATCTCGACGGTACACTGCGGCGGGATCGAAACGCGACGGCCCTCGGGCCCGACGAAGAGATCGAACTGCTTCTCCGGCTCCATGCTGCCGCAGTCACCGATGATGCAGATGCCGTTGTGGACCTCGCCCGTCGGCAGCTTCACGCCGTCGAGCTGCTTGATGTAGACCTTCTTGCCGTAGAGGTCCTTCTCGCTGCCCGCGTTGTACGCGAGCGTGCGGTACGGAATCAGCGGCATCTTCGCGCCCATCCCCCACGGCGCTTCGTTGGACACGTCGATCCACTTCGATCGCTTCGGATCGAACTTGTCGAAGATCGCCGTTCCCGCACGTGGGTCGTAGACGTTGCCTGACTCGGCCAGATTCAAGATCTTCCCGTTCACGCGCATCGCCCCCGCGATGTCCGCGAGAAACAGGCTCTTCTTGTCGGTGTGCCCCAGCGGACGGCCCTTCTGATCGAGGATCGCGACATCTCCCTCGGGCACACGATCCCAGATGCCGTACTGCGTGATGTCGCGGCGAACATCACCGCCTTTGCCGCGGGGATGCTGGCGGAGCTGCGCGACCATGTCCTGCACGTGTTTGGGCCACTTCTTCTCGTCCCACGGCCAGTCGGCAGCGCGCGGTGACGGCTTCTTGATCGCTAGCTTTGCGCCGGAGCTCTTCGTCGCGCCTTCGCCCGACACCGATAACTCGAGCGTGCTCCCCTCCGCGAACTTCGCTGGAACGCGCAGTGAGCCCGACGCGATGTTGCTCTTCGGATCCATCGATAGCGTGACCTTCTCGGTCGCCTTCCCGTCGCTGATCGTGACCTCGTACTTCTTGATCAGATCCAGGTTCTTTCCGGTCACGCCGACCTTGATCGAGTCTCCCGGATCGATCGTGTTCGGCGAGAAGTAGAACGTCTCGATCTCCGCCTTGCGGTTCTTCTCGTTCGGGTTCGGTTTGCCAGCGCGCAGATCGTCGAGCGCCTGCTTGAGCAGCTTGCGAACCTCCGGGCTACCGATGCCATCCACCGGCTTGAAGCCGAACTTCGCCTGGAAGTCCTCGAGAGCCGCCTTTGATTGCGCATCGACGACCTGGTCGGGTTGCCCCGGGTCCTTCGTGATCCACTTCGCGTGAAACAGCTCGGCGAGCGTCGTCTCGATCCAAAACTGGAAGCCCTGCGCGTCGTCTTTGGTCTGCTTGACCTCCGTCGGCGCGACGGCCTTCTTCGGTTCGGGATTGCTCTTCGGCGTCGGCTTGGAGCTCGCCTTCTTCGCGCCGGGCTTCTCGCACGTGCCGGTTGGATGGATCGTCGGCTCGGGAGCCTCGAACTTGTGGAGGTTGTACATCCGCTTCGCTTCGGCTGCCTCGGTGAACGCCTTGCCATGCGGGTTCTCGGGTGGTTTGAAGCCAAAGAAGCGCGCGACGCTCACCTTGCCGACGGCGTAGGGACCTTGCCAGCTGACAAACTGCGGGAACTTCTTGAACGACGTCGGATCGAACTTCTTGCCGCCGAGGTACTGCGACGGAAGCAGGTTCCACGTGCCGCGCTCGATGTACTCGTCGCGGTCCTTGAACACCGTGTCCTTGACGAAGTACGAGTCGCCTTTGCGTCCGATCGGGTTCGGCACGGGATCGCCGCCGACGGATACCCCGATGCCGCCGCTTGCGTTGCCGTTCGACGACAGATACTGGAACGCATCGACGTAACCCTCGTCGTTGAGGTGCACGTCCCAGCAGAACGTGGCGTGACCACCGTTGTTGTTCCAGTTGATACCCACCATGTCTCCACGCCGCATGTCGCGCGCGTCGATCTCGTAGGCGAGTCCCCAGAAAACGCAGGAGATGGCGGAGTTGTCCATCTCGTACACGTTGTAGGGAAACTTGGCCTTGTGCTTTTTGAGGTAGGCCACCGTCGGGTAGTAGTTCTTGAAGCACCCGTTGTGGTGCCAATAGAACATGTCGCCCAAGAGCTTCGATCCGCCGTCGAACTTCGGCGTCCACACCGCCTTGTCGACGCCACCGTCCGTGTCGAACATCATCCCGATCGCGGTTGCGGTGAACGGCGAGCACGATGTCTCGCGGTTCTTCCTCGTGTCGGCGCCCGCCCACCCACTGACCTGAACGAGTCGATGACCGCCGTACCCACCGGTGTTGAGCTCGCGGAGCTTCTCCCAGATCTGGATCATCCGCGGCAATCCACCGGTCGGCGCGGTCGCAGCCGGAGGCCAGGACTCCGCCGGGAACTCCTTTTCCATCTGCGGGAGCGACTTCATTTGCTCTCCTCACTCTTCGGCGAGTGGCGGTTCGCGCGTGCCTTCGCGAAGTCCGCCTTCTTGTCGGTCGCGTTCTCGAGTTGGAACACTGACGCGCCCTCGTGATCGACGGGACGCACTGCGTGCGCGACGAACTTCTGCTTGTTCACGGTGAGCTCGTATTCACCCGTCGGGACCGCCAGCAACACCATGCCGTCGCTGTCGAGGTGGAGCGAGCCCTTGTAGCCCGGTCCGTTGATCTCGACCTTCTCGCCGGCGGCGGGCACGCCGTCGTCGAGGAACTGGGCCATGAGGTTGAACGTGATCTCGCGATCGTCCGGTGGCATCACGTGTTCGTGTGGATCGTCGCCGATCACATCGAGCTCGTAGTCTCCGGCTTCGTCGACGACGAACGCGATGTGTCCCTTCACGTCGGTGAGCTCGGGACCTGCGATGACCTCGATCGCCCCATCCTTGCCCTTCTTCACGAGCTGCACGAGCTCGAACGCGAGCGGCTGACCACCCGGCGTCTTCAGGTCGGCGGCGACGACGTGAACGTTCGGATCCTCGTCCTTCTTCTTCTTCTTCTCCTCGGCTGCCTTCTGCGCCTCGGCTGCCTTCTTCTCCGCCTCGGTCTGTGCGCCAGCACCACCACCCGCGCCCCCCGCGGCACGACCCGCAGCACCACCCGCGGCGCCGCCGGCAGCGCCACCGCCGCCGCCACCACCGGTCGCGTTCGAGTTGATGCCGCTCTGACTGCCAGCGCCACCACTCGTTCCGCCGCCGCCTTGCGCGCTCGATGATCCGCCGCCGCTGCCACCGCCACCGCCACTACCGGCCGCGCCGCCGATCATGACGTTGTTCGATCCTTCGATCATCTGCCCCGAGCCACCGCAGTGCTTGGTCTTATCGCCCTGGCGGACCGCTTCCTTGTTGTTGATGAAGACGGTCCCCGAGCCCTGCACCGCCTTCCACATGTTCGTGTTGCAGCATGCTGCGTGGAGCCCCTGATCGTCTTTCCGAAACGCGGGCCGCGAGTTCGTGAAGACGTCGGTCGAACCGACGATCGCGGGGCCAACCGCGGGATGTGGACACACGGGACACCCGTGCGCATCCGCCGCGATGTTGGCCTTGTCACCCAGACGTGACGCAGGAGGCATACGTCCGAGTATGAGTTCTCGCATCCGGCGACGTTCGACTTTGTGGCGTCCCGACGAGCAATCTCTCTAGACCGGCGGTTCGAGTTCGCGATGCACGTTACGAACGACGCATCGTGGTCCAGTGGATCGATCAGCCGCCGATGAGAACGTTGCCAGAGCCCTCGATCATGTTGCCGTTACCGCCACAGTGCTTCGTCTTGTCGCCCTGCCGCATCGCTTCTTTGTTGTTGATGAAGACGGTGCCGGAGCCCTTCGTCGCCTGGAACATGTTCGTGTTGCAGCACGCAGCGTGAAGACCCGTGTCGTCTTTTCGAAACGCGGGCAACGAGTTCGTGAGCACGTCCGTCGATCCGGTGATCGCGGGTCCGGTGCAGGGGTGCGGGCACAACGGGCAGCCATGTGCATCGGCAGGAACGTTCGCTTTGTCACCGAGTCGAGCCGCAGGAGGCATGTCGAGGATTATGGAGGCCCCACCATTCGCCTGCCAATGGCCATTCGCGGGCAGGGTTACGAATTAGGGCTACGTGGTCCACCCTTGGAATCCTCCCGACCGACGCGAGAAAAATGGTCAGGGCGTCGCCGAGCCGGCAGAACCCGAGCCCGCAGGTGCTGGCGCGGGTTCGTCGTCGGGGATCTTCATGAACTTGCAGGTGCGAAGCTCGTCGAGCGTGGTCGCCTTGATCGCACACGCGACCGCTTCCCTCGAGGAGCCGCCGTTGCAGCGTCGGACCTCTCCCTCGACGTCGGTCTGCAGCTGCGTCGTACGCATGAGGGCGCGCATGTTCTCGATCGCTTTGCGGCAGTCCTCCTTGCTCGGCTTGTTGCAGCCAACCGCGAGGACAGCGACCAAGAGGAGGGTAGCGCGCGTCATGCCCATAGCGAGGACGACTCTACCAGGATGCGCGCGCGGTCGAGATCCTGCTCGGTATCGATCTCGCGCCAATTTCCGTCGATGAAGATCGGGTCGACGCGCAAACCACCGTCGATGAGCGTCTGCCACAGGTCTGTCTGATAGGCGTTGAGATAGGTGGCCGCGCGACAGAACGGCTCGGTCTCGCGTCCGGCGAATTGCTTCGCGAGCTGATCGAGCGTGTTCGCAACCGTGCGCGCACCTCGCTCGCCGAGCCGCGCGAGCCCGATGTATTCACCGACGGCCTCGGCGGGCGGTAGGGCCTTCTTGCCGACGCGCGCGACGGAGCCGTCGGGCATGAGGTCACTGACCTCGCCTTCCTCGAGGGGGTGTTCGGTGCGGCCTTCGTAGATCGAGCGGAAGTCGCGATCGATCACGAGCCCGATGTCGGCGGCGGAGTCCGCGGCGGCGCGCGCCACCGCCGGCGTGAAGATGATGTCCGAATACGTCAGGTAGGTCGGCTGATCGAAGTAGCGCCGCGCCTTGGCCATCGACAAGAGCACGTTGTTCGTCTGCCACTCGAGGTTGTCGACGAAGATCGCGTTCGGGACGAGCGAGCGCACGAACTCCTCGAGCACGTCGCCGCGATAGCCTCGGATGACGACGAGCTCGGTGACGCCGACGGACGACAGCGCCGACCACACCCAGCCAAGGATCGGCCGAGCGCCGACCTGCACCATACATTTCGGGATCTCCTCGGTGTGTGGACCGAGACGCTTGCCGCGACCGGCGGCGATCAGGATGGCGCGCTTGATGGTTGTGGTCATGACGTGCTCGAGGAGCGGGGAGCGAAGCGACCGAGGCGGAACAGGATCGCCGCGAGCACCTTCAGGAAGTAGAGTGCGTTCACCGCCGAATACGCCCAGAAGTAGACGTCCATTCGATCGAGCAGCGCGCACAACCACAAGTACTGCGGATAGTGAACGACGATGCGCGCGGGGAACTCGATCGCACTCACCGCGAGACCGACGAACCCCCTACGTCCGCCGACCTCTGCCGGCTGGCCGTCTTCCGTCGGCGGCTTCGCTCCGTATTCGGGTCGCCGCGTGAACGACGTCAGCGAGAGGCCGGCCGCGAGGCAGAACAACGCGAGCAGGCCGACGATCATCAGCCGGTCGTCACCGCTCTCCTGCCACAGGCGTATGGTCACGCACGCGAGGAGGAGCATCGCCTTCAGCTCGTCCATCAAGAAGTCGAGCAGGTGCCCGATCGGCGACGCGATCTTGCGCAGGCGTGCGAGTTGCCCGTCGGCGCAGTCGAGGACGAACGAGAGCTCGAACACGAGGGCGGCGACGACGAGCAGCGTGCGATCGGTGCTCCACTCCGTCAGGTGAGCGGCGGTCCACGGTGCAGTGCTCGCCGACGGCCACAGCGCGAACATCGCGCAGGCGGCGGCGGCGACGACCGCGGACAGGAACGTGATCTGGTTTGGCGTGATCCGCGTGTTGCGGAGGAAGTAGACGACGACCGCCGCGGGTGGACGCGCGATCCACTCCGTGAACCAGTTGATGTCCTTCTTCTTCTTCGAAGAACGATAGATGCCGACGATGTCGGACCACACAGCCTGCGGACCGTACACCCGTGCGTGCGCGGATTCCTAGCACGCGGGACCCATCGCAACGGGGCGCGCTACTTCGCCCAGACCTGGACCTTGGCGCGTCCACCGCCCGGGATGTTCTTGAACTTGAAGTCGATGCCCTTGATGCGGCGCTCGTCGCCGGGGAAGTCGATCACGCGCGAGCGCTCGCCCTCCTTGAACAGCTGGCGCACCTCGGGGTGCCACACGGGTCCCTTGCCGAACTTCACTTCGAAGTCGACGAGCTCGAGGTCCGAGTCATACACGACGATGGTCATCTTGCTGAACGTGCCCTTGTACTTGCCGACGGCGATGCGGTCCTTGTCCATTCGCCCGTGCACCGTGCGTTCACCGAGCAGCTGCCAGCCGCTGTTGTCGAACTTCCATGCGGCCTTGGAGACGGGCCCGGCCTCGCCTGCCTTCCAGCCCCATACCTCGACCTTCGCCTTGCCTCCGCCGGGGAGGTTTTTGTACTTGAGCTCGATCGTCTTGATGATCCGCTTGTCGCCGGGGAGATCGATCACGCGCGTGCGCGCGCCCTCCTTGAAGAAGTGCTTCACCTTCGGATTGAGCTTCTCACCGTTGCCGAAAGTGATCTCGAAGTCGAGCAGCTCGAGCTCGGAGCTCTCGACATTCAGCGTTAGCTTCGTGAAGACACCGTCCTGTCGGCCGACCTCGATGCGATCTCGGTCGATCTTGCGATCGACCTCGCGCTCGCCGAGCTTCTCCCAGCCCTTGTTGTCCCAGCGCTGAGCGTATGCGGGCGAGGCGAATACAAACGCAAGGAACACGAACAATAGATGTGTGAGCTTCATTGGAGTGAAGGTAAGACGCGGTGCGGCCCGCAAAGGTTAAGCGACCGTAAACTACGACTGATCTCGCGTCGTAGGCGGCCCCGACACCTCGGTTGAGGTGCCTCGCGGTGCGACGAGCAGGAACGTGGTCATCGTGCCTTTGCCCTTCACCTCGATCGGCCCGCGGCTCTCGAGCTCGAACCGATCGCCGAGTTGGCTCGCGGTCGTTTCGCTGATGTGGATGCGTCCGGGGACACCGCTCGACTCCATGCGGCTCGCCGTATTCACGGTGTCGCCCCACAAATCGTAGATGAACTTCTTCTGGCCGATCACGCCGGCGACCACCGAGCCCGTGTGGATGCCGACGCGGATCGTGAGGTTCGAGTCGTGCTTCTTCGAATACGCGGTGATCGCGGCGAGCATGTCGAGGCCCATGTGCGCCATCGCGATCGCGTGATCCGCGATCGGGTGCGGGATGCCGGCCACGACCATGTACGCGTCGCCGATCGTCTTGATCTTCTCGAGGCCGTGCTTCTCGGCGAGCTTGTCGAACGCGCTGAACAGCTCGTTGAGCATGCTGACGAGCTTCTCGGGTGTGGTGCGCGATGACAGCGACGTGAACCCGACGATGTCCGCGAACAGCACGGTGACCGCGTCGAAGCGATCGACGATCTGGCTCTCGCCGGTCTTGAGGCGCTCGGCGATCGGCCGAGGCAACACGTTGAGGAGCAAGCGCTCCGAGGTCGCCTTCTCGTCGAGGAGCTCGCTCGTGCGCACGCGCACCTTGTCCTCGAGGTTCTCCGTGTGATCCTGGATGGTGTCGGCCATCTGGTTGAAGCTCGTGCCGAGCGCCCCGATCTCGTCCTTTGCCTTGATCTCGGTGCGCGCGGTGAAGTCCTTGTCGGCGAACCGCTTGACCGTCTCCGACAGCGCGAGCACGGAGCGTGTGAGCACGGTACCCATCGCGATCGAGACGACGAGCGCGAGCAGGATCACGCCGATCGAGATCTTGATCGCGAGGTTGCCGGCCTCGTCGAGAGCCGTGCGCATGTCCGTGTCGGCGATGTCGACGCCGAGCACCGCGAGGCACGTTCCGTCGGGGCCGCGAAGCGGCGTGCCGTCGGCGTCCGCGAGTGGGTGATACGCGGAGATCGAGTTCACCGCGAAGACGTCGTCGTAGACGAAGTCGGGCTCGAGCTGCGGCGAGCAGTCCGCGAGCGCCTTCTGCAGGAGCGGCACGTCGGAGACGTCGTACTCCTGGTTGAAGTGCGAGATCTCGGTGTTGGCGGGCACCGCGCCGGCGGCGACCTTGCCGAGTAGCTCGAGCACATCCGCGTCCGCGATGAAGCGCGGCTTCTGCGGATCCTTCGACGGCGCGAGGAGGTACGCGTAGCGAATCAGCGTGGGCTCCGCGCGACGGATCATGCGCAGCTGCTGGTACAGCGTCTTGTAGGTCTCCCCGTGCTCGACGTCGTGCACCGTGGCCTCTGACACGTCGGCGCCCTGCAATGCGAGGAGCTCGCGGACCGCGGTCGCGTCGACCGCGTGCGAGCCAACGTGGGTGATGTCTCGGAGGCGGTGGGAGAGCTCGTCGCCGAGCTTGGACTCGACGAAGCGGTACAGAAACAGCGCGAGCACGACGGAGACCATCGAGCTGATGCCGAAGAACGCGACCGTGATCTTACGACGGAGTCGCACCCGGTCGGAACGTATCACCGGGGCTCCAATTCCGGGGTGTGCCCTGACAATGAGCCCGGGCGGGCCCCCGGCGGCCCCGACGATCGCGACACGAATCACGGGTCCTGGCTACCCGCCGGGGTGCCCATTCCGAGCCCCTCTGGGGAGCGTGTTTTGAGCCTTGCTCCCGGGGGGCTCCCTCGATAGGGTGCCGCCGAACAACAACGTCACTGGGGGTTTAGGATGCAAGAGCACACGATCCCCGAGACTCTCATCGAGCAGATCCGTTCGGGCAAAGCAGCCCTGGTCGTCGGTGCGGGAATCGGAGTTCCTTCCTGGAAGCAGCTTCTCGAGCGCATGACCAAGGCGCTCGAGACCCGTGGTCGCGAAGGCGACGACGTGGCAACGAAGGACCTCGAGAAGCTGCTGCATAAAGGCAGCCTCTCTCGCGCCGTCGGATTCCTCTCGCGATCGCTCGGTGAAGAGCAGTGCGATCGGATCGTCGAGGAGATGTGGGCCGCGCCCGCGGAGACTCCGCCGCTGCCCAAGACGCTCGCGTCGATGCCGTTCCGTCACATCTGGACGACGTTTCCGGGCGACGTCATCGAGCACGCTCTCGAGACGCAGTCGCCGGCCGACTGGCCGAGCGCGCGCATCGTCACGTACCAGGAGCTCGGCGAGCTGTCGCCGCGCCGCCGCACGCTGGTCAAGATGCTCGGCAACTTCGACACGTACGTCGTCACGCCGGCCTCCGTTCGTCGCGCGCTGTCACGTGCGGTCGACCTGCGCGACTACGCGCGCAAGCTGTACGTCGAGGGCTCGCTCGTGTTCGTCGGGTTCCGCTACGGCGATCCCGATCTGTCCGCTCTGCTCGATCGGGTGTTCGGCATGTTCGAGCCTCCGCGCGGAACGCACTACTTCCTCGGCGCGGGCGTGGGCCCGGTCACCGTCGACGAGCTGATGGCCGATCACCACATCGAGGTCGTGAACCTCGCGGGCCGCGGCGGCGATGAAGTCGCCGAGCGCAGCGTGATCGAGTGGCTCGATGCGCTTCGCGAAGCGTGCAACGCAGGCGGCGTGACGCTCGCGCAGACGCGGCCGGATGCGGATGACGTCGAGGGTTGGGTCGCGCTGCTCGGCGAGAGCGGTGACGAAGGCGCCGAAGCGCGCGACGCGCTGGACCTCATCGAGCGCAAGGCGCGCGAGAACAAGAACTGGGAGCAGGTCATCGAGGTCGTGCTCGGCCGCATCGATCATGCCGGCGACGGTCCGGATCGCGGACAGCTCCTGCGGCAGCTCGCGGAGGTCTACGAGACCGGCCTCGGCGATCTGCAGCGCGCCTTCGAGGCCGTGACCACGGCGTGCCAGGTCGATCCAGAGGACGCCGAGGCCGCCGCGGCCGCCGAGCGCCTCGCGTCTGCGACCGGCAACTGGACGGATCTCGTCCAGACCGCGTCGGAGATCGCGACGGAAGCGGGCAACACGAAGACGGCCGCCGCGTGGTGGGCGCGCCTGGGCAACTGGTACACGACGCGCCTCGATCGCGTCGACTACGCGCTGCCGTCGCTGCGCCGCGCGCTCGAGCTCGATCCTGCGAGCACGATCGCGTACAAGGCGCTCGCCGAGGCGCATCGCAAGCAGCAGAAGTGGGCGGACCTCGCCGAGACGCTGCGCGCGCACGGCGAGATCGAAACCGACCCGAAGACCAAGGTCGACATCCTGCTCGGCCTCGGTGATCTGTTCGAGACGCAGCTCGCGCAGAGTGCGAAGGCCGTCGAGGCGTATCAGGCAGCGGCAGACGCGGACGACACGTCCGACGACGCGCTCGCCGCACTCGAGCGGCTGTATCGCCGCGACGAGCGGTGGGCGAACCTCGCGAAGGTCCTCGACCGCCGCGCGGAGCTCGCCGAGGAGAGTGGCGACAAGACCCGTGCAGCGGCACTGCGCAACGAGCTCGGGACGCTGCGTGCCGAAAAGCTCGGCGATCTCGAGGGTGCGATCGCGCGCTACGAGGCGACAGTCGCGTCCAACGGCAGCGACGTCGCCGCGCTGAAGGCGCTCGTCGATCTGTACGACAAGACAGGCCGCACGGATGACTACCTCCGCACGATGGAGCGCCTAGCGTCCGTCGCGCCCGAGGGCGAGAAGCTCGCGACGCTGCGCAAGCTCGCGGCGGAGCTCGAGGATCGCGAGCCGGCGCGCGCGAGCGACGCGTACGAGAAGCTACTCGCCGCGGATCCGAACGCGGACGACGCCTACCGTGGCCTCGAGCGAATGCTCGAGTCGCAGAGCGAGTGGCACAAGCTGGTGAACGCGTACGCGCGTCACATCGCTGCGGCGCGAACGCCCGTGCAGCGCGTCGAGATCTATCTCGCCGCCGCGAAGACGTACGAGACGAAGCTCGACGACTCGATCAAGGCGATCGAGAGCCACCTCAACGTCGTCGCGATCGAGGAAGAGAACCGCGCGGCGTTGGCGGCACTGCCGCGGCTCTATGCGAAGACCGCGCAGTTCGAGCGCGCCGTCGACGCGCTCGTGCGCTACGCGGCGCTCGAGGGAGACAGGGGCGCGGCGTTGTACGCCGAAGCTGGCAAGATCGCGTTCGAGCAGATGCTCGATCCAGAGGTCGCGCAGCGTCACCTCGACAAAGCGCTCGGCATCGACGCCGAGAACTACGCGGCGCTCGCGTCGCTCGCCAAGGTCCACGAGTCGCGTGGCAACACGGGCCAGGCTGTCGAGCTATTGCTCCGCGCGGAAGCGGCGTCGGGCAACCGGCTCGAGCGTGTGGAGCATCTGTTCAAGGCGGCGCAGCTCGCGGAGGCGCAGCTCAAGGACACGCAGCAGGCGCTGGAGCTCTACGAGCGCGTGCTCAAGCTCGATCCGGATCACGTGCTCGCTGGCCAGAAGGTGGCCGATCAGCTCGTCGGGGCGAAACGCTGGGACGACGCGTTGCCCGTGCTCGAGATGCTCGCGCGCAAGGCGGAAGGGCTCGACAAGATCGAGCGCAGCCGCCGCGAGTCGCAGCTCGGCAAAGCGTACGAGCAGCTGCATCGCACCGAGAAGGCCGCGACGCACTATCGCCGCGCCGTCGAGGCGATGCCCGAGTCCCTGGAAGCGGCGATCGGCCTCGCCGCGGTGCTCATGCTCGAGGCGCGCGCACACGAGGGCAGCGAGGCCGCGGTCGAGCAGTGGAAGGAAGTCGACAAGCGCTACCGCGAGATCCTCGCGAGGCATCGCGCGAACATCAACGAAACACAGGTCAGTGACATCTGGTACCGGCTCGGTGTCGTCGCCCGCGCGCAGGGCGAAGATCGCAAGGCGGAGGCAAACTACCGCCGCGCCCTCGAGAAGGAGCCACTGCACGAGCCGACGCTCGAGGCTCTTGTCGAGCTCGGCGGTCAACGCGGCGAGTGGAAGATGGTCGCCGACGCGAAGCGCGCGCAGATCGACGCGACCGCGAAGAACGATCCGAGCAACGAGGCGCGCCGCGCGAAGCTGTTCGAGGAGATCGGTGACATCTACTCCGAGCGCATCAAGGATGTGAACGGAGCGGTCGACGCGTTCCAGGAGGGCGTCAAGCTCGCGCCGAATTCGCGCGTGCTGCTGCACAAGCTCCTCGAGGCGTATACCGAGCAGAGGAGCTGGAAGAAGGCGATCGACGCGCTCGATCACCTGAGCGCGCAGGAGACCTCCGAGGATCGCCGCGCTCGCTTCCACTACACGGCCGCCGTGATCGCACGCGACGAGCTGCGCGACACCGACCTCGCCGTCGATCGCTTCAACGCGGCCCTCGACGACGCGCCGTTCACGCCCAAGGCGTTCGACGCGATCGATGCGCTGCTCGCGGAGAAGAAGGACTGGAAGAACCTGGCACGCGCGTATCGGCGACAGCTGAAGCGCATGGGGGAGGACGCGTCGCCGGATCGCATGCTCGAGCTGTGGACGCGCCTCGGCGACATCTGCCTCGATCACCTCGGCGACACCGAGGCCGCGACCGAGGCGTACCAGGTCGCGTGCGAGCTCGCGCCGGACGACATCCAGCGCCACGAGCAGCTCGCGGATCTCTATCTCGAGGCCGGCGAGTCGCGCCGTCCCGAGGCGATCGCGGAGCTGCAGTTCCTGCTCGGCCACGCGCCGGATCGCGCGGAGCTGTACAAGGCGCTCGCGTCCCTGTATCGCGCGGAGCACGAGCTCGACAAGGCGTTCTGCGTTGCGCAGGCGCTCGTCTTCCTCGGCGCCGCGTCCGACGAAGAGAAGATGCTGTACCAGCAGCTGCGCCCGCTGCAGTTCACGCCCGCGGCGCGCCGTCTCACGGAGGAGCTCTGGCAGAAGGCGATCATCCACCCGAAGGAGGACCGGCACGTCGGCGCGATCTTCTCGTCGACGCTCGGCGCGCTCGCGGCCGGCTCGGCGCAGCCGGTCACCGCGTTCGGTCTGTCGCCCGACGGGCGCGCGGATCTCGAGCGCGATGGCCGCATCGTCAGCCGCATCGTCAAGTACGTCTCCGGCGTGCTCGCGATCGATCCGGCGCCGATGGTCTGGCTCCAGGAGCAGGGCGATGGCCTGCGCGTGGCGAACACGGTCGGCCTTGGCGCCGAGCGCCAACGGCTCGTGCCGTCGCTGCTCGTGGGTGCGCCGCAGATCGGCAAGACCGACGAGCGCGAGCTCGCGTTCGAGGTCGGCAAGCGCATCGCATACTTGCGCCCCGAGCGCTTCGTGACGCTCGCGGTCGGCACGCTGCCCAAGCTCGAGGCCGCGTTCGCGGCGTCGGTGCTCGCGAGCGGCGCGCGCGTGAAGACGCACGACGGCCACTCGCTGCTCGAGACGGCGAGCGACGACACCAAGAAGCTCGCCGGTCAACTGAAGTCGCAGGTCCCCGGCCCGCTCCTCGAGCAGGTCGGCGAGCTTTCGAACAAGCTGTCCGGTCGACTCGGCAACGGGCTCATCTCGTCGTGGCGCACGGCGACGGATCTCACCGCGAACCGCGTGGGCTTCATCGTGGCGAACGACCTCGAGACGGCCGCCAAGGCGATCGCCACCGAGGGAGCGGCGATGTCGAACCTGTCGGTCAATGACCGCCTGCGCGACCTGCTGGCGTACTCCGTGAGCGAGCAGTACTTCATGGTGCGCCGCCACCTCGGGTTGCACGTCCGCGGTGAGGCCTCGGCGTGATGCGCGCG
>JBJXGN010000209.1:0-2559 GCA_046160585.1 Kofleriaceae bacterium | reverse complement strand
ATGTGAAAACAACGCCAACCCTTCGTGGAGCTATCCGGCGTGGAACTGCCAAGTGACCATGAACTTCATACTGATGTCATTTCTGTTGTTGTTTCTTCGTTTGTTCTTCGTGCTGGAGAAATGCGCGGCGATCTGCCTGACTATCTAATTCTGCCACCGGGGAAGCGCCATCGTAATTAGTTACCATGGCGGCTACGGCGGCGTAAGACGCCGTTGGAACGGCCGCGAATCTGCTGCCCAACTGCTGCCATGCCCAACACTTACCGCGTCAGCCGTCGCTGGGCCACGCGGCATTATCAGGCAGGCATGACCTTCAGCCTGCCGCCGATGCGAGGCCACTCTTCCAAGTCGCTCGCTTCATTGGTCGTGCTCAACGCGCTGTGCCTGGCTGGCTTCCAGAGCGGTTCAAGCTCTTGTGGGGCTTCGCGGATCCGTGTGGGCAGCGCCTGATCGTCCTGCCATCCTCGCGCGCTGGTCGTGTGGGAGCGATGGAGCCCAGAGCCGGAGCTTGGCAGGGGAAGAGCGGAGACCGCAGGCGTACGTTGGCAGGGATGAACGAGCGGCAGTTCTACACGCAGATCTTCGGCATCCAGTCTCCTTGGACGGTCAGCGACGTCGCGCTCGACGTGAAGCGTGCTGAGGTCGTCGTCCGCGTCGACGCAGATCCCGAGGCGAGCCTCGGCTGCCCCGAGTGCGGCAATGCCTCGCCGCGCTACGACAAGCGAACGCGGCGCTGGCGGCACCTCGACACCTGCCAGTTCATGACCATCATCGAGTCCGATGTCCCGCGTGTGACTTGCGCGGAGCACGGAGTCCTGCAGGTGCGCGTGCCCTGGGCCGAGCCGAACTCCGGCTTCACGGCGCTGTTCGAATGCCTCGTGATCCACTGGCTGCAGCACGCCAGCATCACGGCGGTCAAGCAGCTGTGCCGGCTCGGCTGGGGCCAGGTCGACACGATCATGACCCGTGCAGTGGCGCGCGGCCTCGCACGGCGCAAGCCCGAAGCTCCTGAGCGAGTCGGCGTCGACGAGACCTCGTTCCAACGACGCCATGAGTACGTGACCGCGGTCGTCGACCTGGATCGCCCGCGCGTCCTGCACGTCGCCGACGACCGCAAGGAGCAAAGCCTCTCCGGCTACTTCGACAAGCTCTCGCCGGCGCAGCGCGCAGCGATCAAGGTCGTCGCGATGGACATGTGGCGGCCTTACATCAACGTCGTTCGCCGCGAGCTCCCTGACGGCGACGCCAAGATCGCGTTCGACAAGTTCCACGTCGCGAGCCACCTCGGCGACGCCGTCGATCGCGTGCGCCGACTCGAGCACCGCGAGCTCCGCGCGGAGGGGGACGACACGCTCAAGGGCTCGAAGTACCTCTGGCTCATGAACCCGTCAAACATGACCGACCCCGTGCACGTCGCGACGTTCGAGGCCTTGCGGGCTCTGTCGCTCAAGACCGCGCGGGCGTGGGCGTTCAAGGAGGCCGCGATGTGCCTGTGGCACTACGTGAGCCCAGGCCACGCACGGAACACCTGGCGACGCTGGATCGCTTGGGCGCGCCGATCGAAGCTCGAGCCCATCAAGCGCGTGGCCGCGATGGTCCGCGATCACCTGCGCGGGATCGTCACCGCGATCGTCACACGCACGACCAACGCCGCGTCGGAGTCCATCAATGCCAAGATCCAGTGGATCAAGCGCACCGCGTGCGGATTCCGCAACCGCGAGCGCTTCAGGAACGCGATCTACTTCCACCTCGGCGGCCTCGACATGGTCCCCGCGTCATGCCGCGTCACCCACACGAATCAGTGAAGCGCCGGAAAGAGGAAGTTGAGGCCCCGATCCAGGACGATACAAATGCCTCGCTCGCCGCTCTTGCTGCCCTTCTTGAGAATGTAGGTCTGGTTGAGATCGAAGTGCTTGTAGCTGCCGCGCTCGATCAAAGGATAGAGCACGCTCAGCTCGAAGTCGTTCACGGGCGCGAGCCCGTTGTTGACGAAGCCGATCTCGAGGTACAATGACTGCGCGTTTCCCTCGACGAGCTTCACGATCTCCGCGAGCCTTGGATAGGCGAAGGGATAGAAGCGTGACGGGTTCGAACCGACGATCTTCTTCGGCGCGAAGAATGTGTTCTGATGGGCGATGGAATTCGAGCCGCGGCCCACGTAGTTTGCGAAGTAGTCGTCTGCGTCGGTGTTGAGTGCGGAGTACTCGCGGTCGAAGAGCTCGGAGGCGATCGATTGGAACTCATCCCGAGTGAACGCATTCTGTCGCGCCGCTACGGTCAGAGCGCGCCTATACCATTCACTCTGATCGTTGGCGATGTTCCCTACTGCGTTCGAGTATCCCCCACTCTCGCTGCCAGCCGGCATCTCCCACAGCGTGATACCACTGTCGTAAAGCACTCCGTCGCTCAACCGATTGTCGCTGAATCCGCTCGGAAGCAGGACTCCCCGGAGGAAATCGATGAGATCCCGATTCATGGTTCAGCTTTGTCACCGGCTCGACACGGCGTGGACACGCCCTGAGATGCGGATGAACTACTTCACGCCGATCCGACCCTCCG
>JBJXGN010000208.1:0-25832 GCA_046160585.1 Kofleriaceae bacterium | reverse complement strand
CGAGGGACGCGACGAGCGTCGAGCGCTTCCACAGACCGAGGTTGGCCCACGTGCGCTTGAGCGTGGTGTTGATGTCGCGATCGATCAGCTCGACGGGAATGCGGTTCTCGTTCGCGACGTTCACCGCCGCGAGGAGCTCCGCGCCCGGCTTGACGCCGAGGCTCGCGCCGATGCGCCGCTGGTACGACGACAGTGCGAGATGCGCGAGCAGGTAGAGCGTCTTGCCTTCGCGGATCACCTTGAACACGTCGAGGTCGCGAAACGCGCTGTCCTTGGTGAGCGCATCGTAGCGCGCCTTGCACAGCTCGACGGCCACGACGTCGGGCCGCACCTGCTCGATCACCGTCCGGACTTCCTCGACGGACTTCTGGGACACGTGCGCGGTACCGACGAGGTAATACGTGGTCCCGTCGTGCTCGACCACCGTGACCGACGGCGGTAGCCGCGACGCGAGGTCGCGAGACGGATCGTCGACGGTCGCGCCGGTCACGCCGGTGACATAGCACGCGCCCCGGGCTACACAGCACGGATGGCGACCGAGATTCCCGAACCCACCCGAACGGAGATCGAAGCAGCAGCGTTTCGCCGGTTGGTGCAGCACTTTCGCGAGCGGACCGACGTACAGAACGTCGACGTCATGAACCTGGCGGGCTTCTGCCGGAACTGCTTATCCAAGTGGTACCGCGCCGCCGCGGAGGAGCGGGGTGTCGAGCTCTCGGACCCCGAGGCGCGCGAGCTGATCTACGGCATGCCGTACGAGGTGTGGAAGTCCACGCATCAGAAGTAACGGCTCGGACGAGCTCGCACGTGATTCCGGCGGACTCCAGCGAGCGATTCGTGCGAGGCTCGAATGGAGGAGTGGGCATGCAGAGCGCGATGACGATCGTCTGTGCGGGAGTGTTCTTGGGTTGTGGTTCGGTCTCCGACAAGCCACGCGATTCGGGTCCCGACGATGCCTCGCCCGACGACGAAGCCCCGGGCGACATCGCTTCGGAAGATGCTCCTTCCCTCGGACCGTGGGGAGCCTTGGAGCCGATGATGGGACTGGCCGATGCAGACGTGCGCGGAGGGACTCTCACGAGTGATCTGCGCGAGGTCTACTTCACGTCATCGATCAGGCCCGGTGGGATTGGGGGGTTCGAGATCTGGACCTCGCGGCGCGCGGACGTCACGGCAGTGTGGGGAACACCGAGTCTCGTCACCACCGTCAATTCGACCTCGAGCGACGCCGACCCCTTCGTGTCCGATGACGGGTTGAGCTTGTGGCTGGTCTCCGATCGGAACGGCAACTTCGATATGTTTGTGTCCGTTCGCGCGTCGCGGCAGGATCCTTGGGGAACCCCTCAGGTGATCAACAACCTCAACACGGTGATGGTCGAGAACTCACCTTCGGTGATCGGCTCTGGACTACTGATGGTTCTCGGCTCGGACCGCAGTGGCAACTACGATCTCTTCACGTCGAGCCGAGCCAGCGTAGGTCAGCCGTGGGGCACGCCAGTGCCGATCGCCGAGGTCAACAGCGCGGGCGAGGACTTCGGCACCGTTTCTGCCACGGGGCTACAGCTCTACGTCACGTCGAACCGGCTCGGCAGCATGGGGCGTGACATCTACCAGTCGACGCGGAGCTCCCTCAACGCGCCGTTCTCGACCCCCGTCGCAGTTCCCGAGTTGAGCTCGCCCGGCTCGGACGAGGTGGCGTGGGTAAGCGCCGACGAGCGCTACATCATGATCACGCGCCGCGGAGGCGGTGACACGTACCACCGGGCGCTCGAAGCCCGTCGGTAACGCTCGGGATCAGTAGACCGAGAGACCGAAGAGCAGGTCGGTCTGGCGATCACCGTGCGCCGCGACGACGCCGGCACGCGCCGTCAGCGCGATGCGGCTGTGTAGCTCGAGCTGCAGCATGCCGCCGCCCGCGAAGGCGCTGCTTCCGTTGTTGCCTTCGATCGTCGTGCCGGGGACGTCTTCCCATCGGTACGCGAGTCCGGCGCTGCCGTAGCCGCCGAGGTGGATCGGCCCGGCCTTGAGCGGTAGGGCTTGGAGCTCGAGCGAGTAGCGCGAGTCGAACAGCGTGCCGCCGAACTGGTTATCGCGCCACGCGAACGCGATGTTCGCAACGACGCCGATGTCGTTGCGCGGGAAGTAGCCGCCCTGGATGACGAACGATGGGCCGAAGTCGGTCTGGCCCGTCGCCGACGTCGACGAGCCGGTGCCGCCGTAGACGCCGTAGGTCCCACTACGCATGAGCGGATGTCGCCGGAGCTCGCGCCACGGACCTTCCGTGGGCAGGATGATCGCCTTCTCGGTCCACGCGGCTGCTTGCGGATCGATCCACGCGAGCGGCATCACCGCCTGCGATCCGTCCTTGCCGATGAGGTGCACCGGGTGCATCGGGTGAAGCTCGACCCAGCCGTCGTACCGCGACGCCTCGACCCCCGCGACCGCGACGAGCGCGACGACGGCGAGTACGAGAATCGCGACCGCAGCGGCCTTGCCGTCGCTGCCCCCCGAGCCGAGGTTCAGGCCACCTTTACCACCGCCGCTCTTGCCGCCGCCCGATCCGGATCCGGACTTCGGGCCGCTGCCCCAACGACCGCCACCGCCGCCGCTGCCACCGCTGCCGTAGGACTCGCGGTGATCGCGATACCCGCCGCCATAGATCGTGACGCGGGGGATCCAGATGATCTCGGTGTCGGCACGCACCGGCTCCGCGTTGTCGACCGTCGTCGCCGTGAGCTCTTGCGAGACAAGCACGCTCTGCGCGCGTTGCTCGGGAGCCATCGCCGCGAGCCGCTGGAGCTCGGTGTTGGGGATGCGATAGCTCTGGGACGCACACCCCGAGACAAAGATGGTCGCCGCCATCACCGACGCTAGTCCGCGCATTGGCCCAGTATGTCAGCAAACCTCGTGCCCGGCGATGGACGTGATCTACGTCGACCGCACCGTCGGGGGGCGAGGCCTGCCTGGCACGATCGGGCGGGCGACTGTGGCGTTCAAACGACAGTGGCGCTGCTACGATTCGTCGGTGGAGCAGATCGACCTCGCGGCGCACGCCGACGACTTCGATCGCGAGATCGCGCAGACGCCCGCCATCGATCGGTTCTGCTCGTCGAGCGCGTGGATCCTCGCGGCGTCGGCCGCGCTGATGCCGCCACGCGCTGCGTTCTCGTTTCGTGGAGAGCACGGTTACTTCGCGGCGGCGCGCGGCGTTCACCCGGCGGGCTTTCCATACATCGAGCCGATCGAGCTCGCGTGGGGGCTCGCATCGCCACTCGCCGGTCGCGATGCGCCCGCACTCGCACAGGAGGTCGTCGCGCTCCTCGCGCTGCGACGCGACTGGCAACTCGCGATCCTCGCGGGGATGACAGGCGACGGTCCGCAGCGTATCGCGCTCGAGAAGGCGTTGCCGGGACGCTGGGAGCGCCGCCGCGGTACACCGACGATCCGTCACGTCGCGAGCCTCGACGGCGGCGTCGATGGATTCCTCGCGCGTCGCTCGCGCGAGCTGCGCAAGTCGATCCGCAAGTCGCTGCGCGTGGCGACCGACGCGGGCGTGACGTTCGAGTCGGTCCGCGTCGCCGCGACCGAGGCGAACGCGCTCTACGATCGGATCCAGGCCGTCGAGGAACACAGCTGGAAAGCGGAGGAGAGCGTCGGCATCTCGCAGGGTCCGATGCGCGCGTTCTACGGCGCGATGCTGCCGCGCCTGTGCGAGCTGGGGCAGCAGCGCACACTGTTCGCGCGGCATCGCGGTCGTGACGTGGGCTACATCCTCGGCGCGGTGGCAGGCGACGAGTATCGAGGGCTGCAGTTCTCCTACGACGACGAGCACGCGCGCTTCGGGCTCGGCGGGCTGCTCCAGTACCACCAGATCGTCGCCCTGTGCGAGGAGGGCATCGCTCGCTACGACCTCGGGACGGAGATGGATTACAAGCGACGCTGGGCGGAAGAGATCATGGAGACCGAAATGTTGGTGCTCGTCCGGTAGCGCTTATAGAGTCGGGCTCTATGGCTCGCTCGCCACTGTTCAGACTCGTTCGTCGTTTGATGCGCCGCGCGCACGCGGCCAACCTGGGGCTCGATCCCGAGGCGGCCGCTGCCGAGGTAACGGCGGCCCAGAAGGACGGCCCCTCACGTCGCGACATCTTCTTCGGTGCGCTCGGTGCGGCGGCGCTCGTTCCGCTCGCCGCAGCGTGCGGCGACAACATCGGGGATCCGAACGAAGGCCCGCAGATCGCCGTCATCGGCGGTGGCATGGCGGGCCTCACCGCAGCGCACTACCTGCGGCTCGCGGGCGTCCGTGCAGATATCTACGAGTCGTCGATGCGGCTCGGCGGCCGCATGTACACCGATCGCGATGTCTACGCCGACTCGGGGCAGCTCGTGGAGTTGGGCGGCGAGCTGGTCGACTCGGACCACGTCGTGATGATGGCGATGTGCCAAAGCTTCGGGCTCACGCTCGACGACCTCGTCGCCGACACGGACGGCTTGCGACAGGACTCGTTCATCTTCCACAACGGCGCGTTCCCGAACCCGAGTGCGAGCATGCTGCTGGCGGAGGCCGACATCGTGTCCGCGTTTCGCCCCGTCGCGATGAAGATGGCCGAGGCCATCGCGCTCGAGGACGACGCCGCGGAGTTCGCGCGCATCGACAACCTGTCGATCCCGGCGTTCCTGCAGGACGAATGTAGCCTCGCGCCGACGACGCTGATCCGCCGCCTGCTGGAGATCAGCTACCTCGAAGAGTACGGGCTCGAGGTCGAGGAGCAGTCGGCGTGGAACATGATCTATCTCATCGACTACGCGACGCCGGATCCGTTCCGCGTGTTCGGTGACTCCGACGAGCGCTTTCACATCCACGAGGGCAACGACGCGTTGACGACGCGGATCGCCGCGCAGATCGCCGAGGATCGTATTCACCTCGGTCACGCGCTGACCAAGGTGGTGAAGAACGGCGAGCTGTTCGAGCTGACGTTCTCGACGCTCGACGGTGAACACACGGTCACCGCGACGCGCGTGATCTACGCGCTGCCGTTCACGCGGCTACGCGAAGTGGACCTCGCAGAGTCGGAGCTATCCGAGGACAAGCTCGCGGCGATCATCGACATCGGCTACGGCACGAACGCGAAGCTGATGATGCAGTTCACGGATCGGCACTGGGAGAAGGCGCCGTTCTTGTCGGGCGGCGGCGTGATCACCGACGTCGGCGATTCGCCGTCGGAGTCGCAGCTTGGCTCGGGACTGCAGACGGTGTGGGCTACGTCGCGTGGTCAGGACGGCGACGAGGGCATCATCACGAACTTCGTCGGTGGGCAACGTGGTGTCGACATGGGCGCGGGCACCGCCGAGTCGCAGGCGCAAACCGTGCTGCCGTGGCTCGAGAAGGTCTGGCCGGGCATCAGCGCGAAGTACGTGCCGAACAGCGCGGTGCGCATGCACTGGCCGAGCTACGAGCACACCAAGGGAAGCTACGGTTGCTACAAGGTCGGCCAGTGGCAGGTGTTCTACGGCACGGAAGGCCTGCGCGAGGGCAACCAGCACTTCTGCGGCGAGCACTGCTCCGAGGATTACCAGGGCTACATGGAAGGCGCGGCCGAGACGGGCACGCTGGTCGCGGCGGAGATCCTCGACGATCTCGAGATCGAGTATCCCGGCGTGCTCGCAGGCATCCTCGAGATGCTCGGCGTCACCGGCGAGGAGAGCGAGCGTCGCGTACGCGCGAGCTACCACGCGGCATTCGGCCAGCGTCCGGCGCTGCGCGATCGGAGGCGTCGCAACTGGGCCGCGATCCGCAAGGCCGCCGCGCGTCGCTGAGTCGGCGATCGCGTTGCGAACCGCCGCTAGCTTCTTCGGCCGCCGCGAACTCGGCCGCGAACCGTCGCTAGCAGACTCGGCCGCCGCGAACCGACGCAGAGTCGGCCGCGAACCGTCGCTAGCAGACTCGGCCGCGAATGGTCGCTAGCAGACTCGGCCGCCGCGAACCGTCGCTAGCTTCTTCGGCCGCGAAGCGTCGCTGGCCCGACGACGATGTCGCTTCGTGCGCCACGATCGCCAGCGATGCGTCGCTTCACGCGCCAACGTTGTGGTCTGTGACGAGCGGTCGAGCGTCTTCGTGATGACGAGCTTAACCGCCGCGCGAATGAATCTAGAGGCTTGCGCGGCAGTCGAGGTCGTCGCAGATCAACACGCGAGGTACTCGACGTGAGGTCGGCTACAGGTCGCGATCACCCGCAGGCTTTTCCAAGGGCGATTCATTTTCACTGGTGGGGAATCGACGGGCCTGCGTTAGAAACCCTGCAACATCCGGCCGGCCGGGTGGCTCACCCTGCATGAAGCTCCTCTTCGCACTCCTGACGCTGACCGCAGCGTGTTACGGCGCGCACCGCGATCGCGGCGACGACACGCCGATGCCAGACGGCGGAATCGACGCGCCCATGTGCGGGACGACCACGTGTGATGACGTTACGGCGCCGGCGTGCGAAGGCAACACGCTCGTCACGTATGGCGCGACGTGCGAGGGCAACGCGTGCAGCTATCCCGAGACCGAGGTCGACTGCGGATCGTCGGGTTGCTGCGGCGATCACTGCTGCGGGTTCGCACCGTCCAACGGCAGTGACTTCGGTGCGGTCACGTCGAACGGGATGTCGGTCGCGCCGCCGAACGGAACGTTCGACACGTCGACGGAGTGTACGAACCCGAGCGCGCTCGGTGCGTGCGAGGTCGCCACGCGCGCAGACCTCGGCGAAGTCTGTGTGTGCCGTGCGGATCGGTTCACGATCGGCGATTTGCGGATCAACGGATCGCGCGCTCTGGTGCTGTTCGCACATCGCGAAGTCATCGTCACGGGCAAGCTCGAGGTGTCCGGGCGCAACACCGTTGCGGGACCGGGCGCGAGCTACCTCTACAGCTCGACACCTTCGTACAAGAACCACGGTGGCGTCGGCGGCAGCTACGCCAGCGTCGGTGGCAGCAACGCGGTCGGGCGCACGGCATTGCCGGTGTACGGCGATCCGTCCCTCGTACCATTGACCGGCGGCATGTCGGGCGAGGCGAGTGGCGGAAGCGCGGGTGGCGGAGGTGGCGCGTTGCAGATCAGCGCACGTGAATCGATCCAGGTGACGGGCACGATCAACGCGGGCGGCGGTGGCGGTGGCGGTGGCGTTTCGGCGGAGTCGCTCGCAGGCGGCGGTGGGGGCGGCTCGGGTGGCGCGATCCTGCTCGAGGCGCTGACGGTCGTCGTGAACGGCAAGCTCTACGCGAACGGTGGTGGTGGTGGCGGCGCGGGAGGGGAGACGCGAGCGGGCAGCACCGGAGGCAACGGGGGGTACAACGACCTGAGTCCCGCCTACGGTGGCGATGGCGACGATGGTGGTGGATGCGCGTTGCAGGGCACGACGTCCGGCGGATGGGGCGGCGTGGGCGGTCGCGGTCCGGACTCGCCCACGATCGGTGGCCCGTCGGATTCGGTGAGCGGTTGCTTCAACTACGCGTTCGTCGGTGGTGGCGGTGGTGGCGGTGCGGTCGGTCGCATTCGCATCAACACGATGACCGGTTGTCAGTGTGGCGGCACGATCTCGCCGAACCCGACGTACGGCACGGTGGTGCAGCAGTGATCGCGGACCTGCTCGCCCGCGCCGAGACTGCGTGGCCGGGCGTCGGTGTCGACGTGGCCCGGTTCGAAGCGTACGTCGCAGCGCGCGACACCGGCGACCAGCCACGCACCGACCTCGTGCTCGCGTGCGCGTGTCTCGATGGTCACCCGACGGCGATCGCGCTGTTCGAGGAGCGACTGCTCGCGCCGGTCGCGGCCCGACTCTCGCGCGCAGGTCTGGGCACCGCGGTGGCCGAGGAGACGATCAGCCGCCTGCGCTCGTCGTTGTTCGTGACCGAGCCAGGCTCGCAGCCCAAGCTCGCGACGTATTCGGGGCGCGGTGATCTTCGCGGCTGGCTCGAGGTCGTTGCGACACGCGAGGCGTACAAGGTCGCGCGCAAGACGCCCGCGCCCGGCGACGATCACATCCTCGCGTCACTTCCCGACGACGACGACCTCGAGCTGCGCCACATCAAGGAGCAACACCGGGCGGAGCTAGGACGCGCGTTCTCGGAAGCGCTCGCGACGCTGCCGCCGCGCGAGCGACTGCTGCTCCGCCAGCGCTACCTCGACGGGCTCACGTTCGACGAGGTCGCTGCGCTGCACGGCGTGCATCGCATCACCGTGATGCGGTGGTTCGCACGCATCGAGAAGACCTTGCTTCGCGACATCCGCAAGAACCTCGTCGGCCGGCTCGGTCTCGAGACCGCGGAGGTCGAGCACCTCGTCGACGACGCGCGCAGCCGTCTCGACATCAGCTTGCGTGGCCTTCTGGCCTCGAGGAGCCAGAGCGAATGAAGGCGCATGGGATCCTCGTTGCGTCGGTAGCGTCGGTGTTCGTGACGGGCCTCGCCCACGCGGACAAGGCCGCGTCGATCGAGCACTACAACAAGGGACGCGCGCTGTACGCGGCCGCGAGCTTCGAGGCGGCGGTGGCGGAGTTCGATCTCGCGTATCGCGAGTTTCCCGCGCCGGAGTACCTGCACGACATCGGGCAGGCATATCGCCGCCTCGAGAAGTGCGACGCACTCGGCTACTTCGAGCGCTATCTCGCGGCGAAGTCAGACGCGAAGAACCGCACGGAGGTCGAGAAGACGATCGCCGCGCTGCGCCCGCGCTGTGCGTCGACTACGACGGCGACGCCGGCGCCGACGACCACGGCGCCGACGACCACGGCGCCGAAGACCACGGCGCCGACGACCACGGCGACCACGGCGCCGCCTGGGCGAACCACGACTGTGACCTCGACTCCCTCGTCAAAGCCTGCGGGCGGGAAGCGTGCGAACGATGCCGCAGGCGCCGATCGCGGCGCGACGCGTGCGAACGATGCTCCGACGGCCGCCGGTCGCGCGAACGTGGCGATGGTGACCGACGCCGGCGCACGTCGCACGAGCGACGATGCCCGCGTGACGACGATGGCTCCGCGCTCGTCGCCGTTCTCGGCGACCGCATCGGCGGGTGTGGTGCTCCTCGATGCGGGCCCGGTCGTGATGCCGCCGATCGGCCAGCTCGATCTCGGCGCGCGATACCGGCTGACCGAGCACCCGCTCCGCGTCGACATCGGCGCGGGCTTCTCGCTCGCGCGGTTGCCGTTCGACGACACGGCGATGGGTACCGCGTGGCTCGTCACGCCGGAGATCGTCGGCGAGGCGCACTTCGTGATCCGGCCGCGCCTCGGCATCGTGGCCAAGCTCGGCGTCGGGCCGATGTTCGTCTCGGGCCTCGACGCGGGCAACCCGTTCACCGAGGGCGGAATGCCGACGAGCACGATCGCGATGATGCGCGTCCACGTCGACGCGGGCGTGGCGTGGGACGCGACCGACCGCGTGCGCGTCTATGCGATGCCCGGCTACCAGCGGAGCTCGCGCCGCGAGGAGCTCGCGAGCGACATCTCGGCGCTCCACGGACTATCGATCTCTGCGGGCGTGTCGGTGGGGTGGTGATGACGACCGAGAGCGAACCACAGGCGTCGGAAGGCGCAGTCGTCCCGGGTGCACTCGCACCGGCACGAGTCCAGCCATCTGCGTGTCCCGACGAGAATGCGCTCGCCGAGCTCGTGCAGGGCCTCCTCGACGACGACGTCGCGTCGCAGCTCGAGCTGCACCTCGACACGTGCGAGCAGTGCCGGCGCATCGTGTCGTCGGTCGGGCAGTCCTCGTACCTCGCGGCGCGGCGGACGCGTGTCGACTCGGGGCGTGCGCTGGGCTCGGGGGCGTCGGATGTCGCGCCGTCGACGTGGTCGATGCCGCAGAACCCTGCCGCGATCGACATCCCTGCGGTAGGTACCATCCTCGCGGGCAAATACCGCGTCGAAGGCCTGTTGGGGCAGGGCGGCATGGGCGTCGTCATGGCCGCGAAGCACCTGACGCTCGGCAAGCTCGTCGCGCTGAAGGTGATGCGACCCGACCTCGCGGTCGACAAGGTCGCATCGCAGCGCTTCGTGCGCGAGGCACGCGCGGCGAGCCTGTTGCGCAGCGAGCACATCGCGCGCGTGATCGATCTCGACACGCTCGACGACGGCGCGCCGTACATCGCGATGGAGTACCTCGAGGGCGAAGATCTCGGCGCCGTCCTCACGCGGCGCGGCACCATCGCCGCACACGAAGCCGCGATCTATATCGTGCAGGTCTGCGAGGCGATCGCCGAGGCGCACGCCGCCGGCATCGTGCACCGCGATCTCAAGCCCGCGAACCTGTTCCTCACGCATCGCGGGAACATGCCGTGCGTGAAAGTCCTCGACTTCGGTGTCTCGAAGATCATCGCAGGCGGGCCGCTCCTCGACGACGTGGCGAGCACCGACACGAAGTCGCTCGTCGGCTCGCCGCACTACATGGCGCCCGAGCAGCTCATCTCGGCGAAGGCCGTCGATCCGCGCACGGACATCTGGGCGCTCGGCTGCATCCTGTTCGAGCTCGTGTCGGGCAAGAGCCCGTTCAACACCGGCGCCGCGCTCGCACAGGTGATGGCGAGCATCCTGCGCGACAACGCGCCGAGCCTACGGGTGACGTGTCCACACCTGCCGGACGGATTTGTCACCATCGTCGAGCGCTGCCTCGAGAAGGATCCCGCGCTTCGCTTCCAGCGCGTGGACGAGCTGGCGAAGGCCCTCGTCGCGTTCACGGCTCCCACCGACGTGCGCCTGGCGGGTGGCGTTGCCGTGGTCGAGGTCGATGGCGGGCGTCCATCGCTGCGCGCGACGTCGATTGGCGTCGCCGTGGGAACCCCGCCGGTCGTGTCGCCGGGCACGTCGAGCCCGAACACGACGGCCACAGCAAGCGCGTCAACGGCGTCTCCCACGATCACCCAGTCGACCACGCTCCGCGGATCGTCGCGGTGGATGTTCGTCGCACTCGCGATCGCGGCGCTCGGGCTCGGCGGGTTCGCCGCGTATCGAGTCACGGGCTCCGATCGCTCGACGCCCATGTCCTCGACCGCGCCATCGTCCCTCTCGACCGCGCCGTCATCCCCCTCGACCGCGCCATCGTCCCCGACGACAGCAACACCGTCCACCGCGCCCTCGACCGCCCCATCGTCGTCGACGATAGCAACGCCGTCCACCGCGCCATCGACGACAGCAACGCCGTCCACCGCGCCCTCGACGGCGCCATCGTCCTCGACGACAGCAGCGCCGTCCACCGCGCCATCGTCCGCGACGACAACTGCGCCGTCCACCGCGTCCTCGACCGCGTCCTCGCCGTCGACGCGCACGCCCTCGGCGACCGCGCCTTCGACGGACTCGTCGACCGCGCCCTCGACGAAGCCCGCGAAGAAGAAGCGCCCGAAGAAGCTCGAAGACGATCTGATCGGTCCGTCGTTCTAAGCGCGACGCCTTCGCGCGCGCTGCCGGCTACGGCTGCGGCTCGTCGGGCGGCGTCGGCATGCTCGTCATCGAAGCGGCGGCCTTCTCGGCACGACGGCTCGACATGATCGAGGCGATCACGCCGGTACCGATGATGCCCGCGATCGCTGCGAGCGAGATGACATGCGAGATGTGAACGTGCCCGTGCAGGATCATCTTGATGCCGATGAATACGAGCAGAATGGCCAGCGCGAGCTTGAGATACTTGAACTGCGCCATCGCGCCCGCGAGGACGAAGTACAGCGAGCGGAGGCCCATGATCGCGAAGATGTTCGACGTCACCATGATGAACGTCTCCTGCGAGACGGACAGGACTGCGGGGATCGAGTCGAGCGCGAACACGATGTCGGTCAGCTCGATCGAGATCAGGCACACGGCCACGGTCGTGAGCGCGCGGCGACCGTCGATCATCACGGTGAACTTGCCGCCGAAGTCGCCGTCCTGAATACGCACGAACCGCCGGAGCGCGCGCACGGCGAACGACTTGTTCGTGTCCTCGTCGCTCTCCTCGTCGTGCTTGAACAGCTTGAGGCCCTGGAGGATGAGGTAGCCGCCGAAGATGTAGAAGATCCAGCCGAAGCGATGCGCGAGGTACGCGCCACCGCCGAGCATGATCAAGCGGAACACGATCGCGCCGAGGATTCCCCAGAACAGGACGCGGTGCTGGTACTTCATCGGGACGCGGAACTGCTTGAACAGAAGTGCGATGACGAAGATGTTGTCGACGGAGAGCGCTTGCTCGAGCAGGTACGCCGAGACATAGGTGATCGACGCCTCGCTACCGTGACCGCCGGGCACACGGCCCATCAGCGTCGCGCCGAGCCACCCGTTCTCGTAGATGAGGTAGACGAGGCCCGTAAACGACAGACCGAGCATCATCCACCCGGCCGTCCAGTAGGCGGCCGACTTGAGGGTCGGTTCCTTGGCCTTGCGATTCAGGACGCCCAGGTCGAGCGCGAGGAGCACCGCGACGAGGGTGAAAAAGCCGACCCAGAACCAAAACATCGAGTTCGGGAAGGTTGCCCAGGCGGCAACGGGGAGGCAACCCCAAACCTCGACGATTCCGCCTCATTCTCGGGATCCCGCCATGAGAAGGGCTCCCGCGGACTGCTAGTTGCTATCCGGTCAGGACAGCGTCGCGAGCAGCTTGTTCGCTTCTTCGACCGGGCGCGACAGACCGAGCTTGCTGAACACCATGATCGCGTCGCGGAGCATGTCCTTGCCGTCGGAGATCTCGCCGACCTCGGCCTTGTAGCGGCCGAAGGCGAACAGCGCCTTCCCGAGCGCGGCTTCGTTGCGGATGCTCTTCACGATGTCGATGGCCTTCGAGAAGGCCAGGGCGGCGGGCGCCATCCCGTGGTGCTCCTCGCCGGCGTCGTACAGGCTCGTCGAGAGAACGTCGCCGAGCGTCATGTACGCTTGGGCCTCCTTCTCGCGCAAACCGGCCTTCTTGGCGACCGCGAGTGCACGCTCGGCGAGCTCGCGCGCCTCGGCGGCGTGCCCTTGCGCTTTCTCGAGCTGCGCGAGGTGGCGGCAGCACTCGGCTTCGAGTCCGCGATCCTCGACGTCCTCGATGATTTCGAGAGCGTTCTCGAGTCGGCTCCGTGCCTCGTCGAGCTTTCCATCGACGAGCGCGACCTCGCCGAGGTTCGTGAGGATCAGCGCGCACAGCGGGAGCGCACCGATGTCCTCGGCTTCGGCGAGCGCGGACAACCAGCCGCCGCGCGCGTTGGCGTAGTCGCCGACCTCGAACGCGAGCGCCGCAAGGTTGTTCTGCGAGACGATCTGGCCCCAGCGATCGCCGGCGGCCTTGCGCAGCTCGTACGCTTCCTGGTGGCACGTGCTCGCGGACTCGTACTGCCCGCGATCCTGCTGCACCTCGCCCAGACGCGACAGCGACGTCGCGATCGCGCGCTTGTCGCCGCTCTTGCCGCGACGCGCGAGCGCCTCGGTGATCTTGGCGTGTGCTTCGTCGTAGCGGCCGAGCATGTGCAGCGACTTGCCGATGTCGTCGAGAGAGCCGGCGATGCCGCGCTGGTCGTTGGCGCCGCGGAACAGCTCGAGCCCGCGCTCGAGGTACTCGAGCGTCAACTTGAGGTCGCCCTTGCGGCGCCACACGCGGCCCATCTTGTTGAACGCGACGGCCGCCTTGGTCTTGCTCGCGGCGACCCACGACAGGCGCAACATGCGCTCGAACGCGCCGAGCGCCGCCTCGAAGTCACCGATCAGCTCGTACACCGAGCCGAGGTCGTGCCAGATGTGGATCCGCGCTGCGATGTCTGTGTCGCCGATGCACGAGAGCGCGCGATCGAACAAGCGGATCGCCGCCTCGTTCGCGAACTGGCTGCGTGCAGCCTCCGCGGCTCGGCGATATCGCACCGCCGCTTCGCGCGCTTCACCGGCGAGCGCGAGGTGACGAGCGACCTCTTCTTGCGCGGCGGGACCGCGCCCCTCGGGGTGCAGCTCGAGCCAGCGCGCGACGGCGCCGTGATAGTGCTGGCGCTTCGCCTCGTCCATCGTCTTGTAGACGAGGGCCCACAGGTTCGGGTTGGCGATCCGCAGCTCCTTCTCGCCCGCGATCGACGACTGCGGGACCTCGACGAGCCACTCGCGCTCGACGAGGCGGCCGATCGCCGCCACCACTGTGATGCGCGAGTGGTCACCGCTCGCCGCGATCTGCTGGAGTGTCGGGCCATCCGGATCGATGCCCTGGGCGCCGGCTGCGTTCGTGCTGAACACCCCGGTCGCCGAGCTGCGCTCGAGTGCAAGGATCGCGTCGAGCCACGACACCTCGCCGACGACCGCGGCCATCTCGAGCACCCGGCGCTCCGTCGAGTCCATCACGCGCAAGCGCGCGGTGACGACCTCGTCGTAGTTCTTCGGCAACTTCATCGCGGCGAGGTTCGCCTTGTCGATGCGCCACATCAGGCCCTCGCGAACGATCACGTCGCTCTCGAGCAACAGCCGCACGAGCTCGTGAATCGCGCGCGGCGATCCGCCGAGCGTCTTGGCGTGTGCGAGCAGCGCGGGCGGTATGTCGCCGAGCTGCTTGCACAGCTCCTTCATCAGATCTTCTGCCTCGACCGGCGAGAGTGATCCGAGCTCGATCTTCGTCGGGGCGAGCTCGCCGTCCGCGAACGCGGGGTGGCGCTCGTACACGACGGGCGTTCCGGTACCGACGAGCATCACGCGCGCGTCGCGGAGACCGGCGGCGAGGTAGTGCAGGAAGTTGATCGTGTCCTGGCCGCAGAGCTCGAGGTTCTCGATGACGATCACGAGCGGATTGCGCTCGGACTCCGCCGCGAAGAACCGCTTGAGCGCCATGAACAGACGCGCTTCGAGGCGCTGCGGCGACTCGAGGAGCGGCGTGACGACCGGGCTGTCCTCGAATGGAACGCGGAGCAAGTGCGCGACGAGGTGCGCGACCTCGGGCACCTGCTGCGGCTTCACGACGTCGGCGACACCCGCGAGGATCTTGTCGCGGCTCTCCGCCGGATCTTCACCCGGGACGAGACCGAAACGCACCGTGAGCGCGCGTGCGACCGGGCCGTATGCGTGCGCGTTCTCGTCCGCGATGCCGGTCAGCGACGTGGTCGTCGGGTGTTTGCTGCGTACGCGCGCGACGAGCTCGCTGATCATGCGGCTCTTGCCCATGCCGGCGTCGCCGGTGATCACTGCGAACCCGATGTGCTTCTGCGTGAACGCCTTGTCCGCGAGCTGGACGAGCTGATCGATCGCACGTGCGCGACCGGTGAACTTGGGCCGCAGCTCGTACGCGGCGCTCACCACCACGGTGCGCTCGTTTTCGCCTTCGCCGAAGCCATCCCCGATGTCGGCGAGGTCGGTCATCTCGAACGTGGGGGTCTGTTCGGTGCGAACGTCGTCACCCGGTTTGCTGGGGAGGGAACCGGGCAGGGGGGTGTTGTAGTCGAGCGTTACCGGAGCCATGACAGACCAATCGGCGCGTGCGCGCGCACCTGCAAGCTTAGATGATTCCATGACAATTCCACCACGTCCCCGTCGTCCCGGAGGGTCCAAGAGGCGCGGACCCTAGTGTGGTTCGATGTGGTTGTCAAACGAATCCTGAGGGGTGTTCTCCCTCTAGGGTTTCGCTGGGATCGCAGGCTTGGCGGGGGTCTGAATCGGTGTCGTGGGAGGCGCGGCTGCGGGGGGGGAAGGGCGCTTCGCGCAGCGTTTTGGGAGGCTCGCCCGGTACGTCTCGGTCCGCGTCTTCACCGCGTCCGGAACCGCGCGCGGGGTCTTCCCGTCTTTGAGGTAGTAGTGGATCGAGACAGGCAGGATCGGTTCCTGCTTGTTCGCGAGTCGCTGGCAGTTCTCGATCTCGAGGTCGTCCAGAACGTCCGCGATGACCTTCGCGGTGATCGGCTTGACGTCGTGCATGAGGACGACACCGCCCTCCTGCTTCACGATCATCTGGAACACCTTCTTGCGGAGCTTGTCGGGGCTCTTCGCCTGCCAGTCGAGCGTGTCGATGCTCCAGAACGCCTCGGTCAACCCGAGCTTCGCGAGGCGCGCACGAGCGAGCTTGTTCGACGCGCCGAACGGGAATCGGAACAAGCCGATCGGTTGGTTCGCCGCTGGCGACAGCGTCCGGATCGATCCGTCGATCTCCTTCGCGAGCTTGTCCTTGGACGCTAGCCGGAGATTCGGGTGCGTCACCGAGTGACTGCCGATCGCGAACCCGCCTTCGACCAGGCGCTTCAAGATCTCGCGCGGCTTCTCGCCGTGCTTCCCGAGGAGGCGCTGCGTGACGACGAAGAACGTCCCCGGCACGTCGTACTTCTCGAGCGCGTCGATCACCGCCGGAGTCGTCTCCGGGTTCGGCCCGTCGTCGAAGGTGAACGTGACCATGCCTTTCACTTCGTTGCCGTCGATCTTGTCGGCCTTGCCGAAGACCGGATCGTCGGTGAGCGCGAGGAGGCCATCCTTGGGCTCGTCGGCCGCGTTGCTCTTCGGATCGGCCTTGTCGGGCTTGGGCGGTTTCGCATCGGCCTTGTCGGGCTTGGGCGGTTTCGCATCGGCCTTGTCCGGCTTCGCGTCGGCCTTATCGGCCTTGGCAGCCGACTTCGCGTCGGCCTTGGCATCCGACTTCGCATCGGCCTTGGCATCCGACTTCGCGTCGGCCTTTGCCTGCGGCTCGGCCACTGCCGAGCCGGCCAGCACCATCATCGCAAGGAGCACGCGCACGTCCTGTACGTAACACGCGACCGGGCGCGTGCATTCATTTCGCCGTGGGCGATCGGTCTGACCCGCCGCGCGATTGAACGGTGATCGGCGCTACTGAACGGTGATCGTTCCTGCGAACGAGTGCGTGGCGCAGTAGATGCCGTAGGTCCCAGCCGCGTCGAAGCGCAGGCACTTGGTCTCGCCATAATCGACGCGCGTCGCCGGGTCCGACATCGGGGCGATCGGGTTCGGCTCGAGGTTGTGGTTCGTCGACATCACGAACCGAACGATGCCGCCGACGGAGATCGTGGTGTTCATCGGGACGTAGCGATCCTCGGCGTTTGTCGTCGTCACCGTCGCCGCCGGCGTGGCCGGACAGGCCACCGCGACAACCTTCGCCGCCATGCTATCCACGTTCGAGCCGCCGGAGTCCACCGGTGGCATGCCGGTGCCCCCGTCGTCCCCACAGGCGACGAGCAACATCGAAACGACGATCACAAACAACTTCATACGCCGACCGTACCACCGAGCATCGTGGTGGTGTTTCGAGTGCGGCGATCGCGGTGCACGCGCCGATGGCGGTGGTGCGCTGGGCGGTTATGCTGTGCCGTGCACGTCGTTTCGACCGCGGCCTTGCCGATCGATCTCTCGGCGCTCGTGACGGCTGCGCTCCCCGGCTCGACCGTCGATGTCCCGAGCGAGGGTCATGTCGGCGTCGATCGCGTGGACCTCGCGAACGCCGACGCGCTCGTCTGTCTCCTGCTCGATCGCATCGACGCGCGCGTCCTCGATCGCGCACCGAAGTTGAAAGTCGTCGCGAACTGCGCGGTGGGTATCGATAACCTCGATCTCTTAGCGCTCGCCGCGCGTGGCATCGTCGCGACGAACACGCCGGACGTGCTGACCGAGGCCACCGCCGAGATGGCGTTCGCCTTGATGCTCGCGGCCGCGCGGCGTGTCGGCGAGGGCGAACGAATGGTTCGCGCGGGGCAATGGAACGGGTGGGAGCTCGATCAGCTTCTCGGTCAGTCGCTGCTCGGCAAGACGCTCGGCATCGTCGGCTTCGGACGCATCGGTCAGGCCATGGCGCGCCGCGGGCATGGCTTCGGCATGCGCGTGATCTACGCGTCGTCGCGCAAGACCGCGCCCTCGCCCTCGGCACCCACGCCGTCGGCACCCACGCCGTCGGCACCCACGCCGTCGGTACCCACGCCGTCGGCACCCGCGCCGCCGGCGCCCACACCGGAACGCGTCGACCTCGACGCTCTGTTCCAAACAGCGGACGTCATCTCGCTGCATTGCCCGCTGACGCCCCAGACCGCGAACCTCGTCAACGCACGTACGCTTTCGCTCGTGAAACCGACCGCCGTCCTCGTGAACACAGCGCGCGGCGGGTGCGTCGACGAAGCGGCCCTCGCCGACGCGCTCGCGTCCGGGCGGCTGTTCGCGGCGGGTCTCGACGTGTACGCCCGTGAGCCGGAGATCCACCCGCGGCTCCGGACGAGCGAGCGCGTGGTCTTGGCGCCGCACCTCGGATCGGCTACCACCGAGACCAGGACCCAGATGGCTCGGCTCTGTGCAGATGCGGTGATCGCGGTGCTCTCCGGACGGATGCCGTCCACGATGGTGCGCCGCGACGCGATGACCGGCGGGAAGGGCGAGGGCGCGTGAGCGAGACGCAGGTGCTCATCGTCACCAGCTCGGGCGCGGCGGCCTCGAGCGTGGTGCCCGTACTCGCGGCGATCGAGGCGGCGGGCATGCGCGTGCGCGCGATCGACGTTGGCAGTGCCGGTGGCGGCGGCGGTGGCGTGGCCGACCGTGTGCGTCGTGCGATCCTCGGCGAGGGCGCCGAGCGCCGGCTCAAGCGCGAGCTCGAGCTGACGCCGCCCGATGCGGCGGTCGTGTTCGATCCGCACGCGGCGGTGGCGCTGACCGTCGCGCGCGATCACGTGGAGCCGTCGATCAGCGCAGCGCCCGTGATCGGCGTCGTCGGCGAGCTCGATCCCGCGGCGGGGTGGGCAAACACCGGCTGCGATCGCTACCTCGCCGTCGACGAGCTCGCGGCGGTCGCACTCGCGGACGCGGGCATCGAGGGCGAGCGGGTGCTGGTGGTCGGTGCGATCGGCGAGCGCGTATTCGCCGATGCGGGCGCGCAGGATCGCGCGGCGCTGCGCACGCGGTTCAAGCTACAGGGGCGCGTGGCGCTCGTCGAGGTCGCGGGGCTGGGCGCCGAGCAGACGGGCCAGCTCGCACTGCAGCTCTCGTTACTCGAGGGTGGCGATCGGATGACGTTCCTGTTCGACGCGGGCACGGATGTAGAGGCGGCCGCGGTGCTGCGGCGCCAGGTGCCTACGCTCGGGTTGCGCGGCAAGCTGTTCGGCGCGACGGCGGATGCGCCCCTCTTGTGGCGCGCGGCGGACGCGATCGTCGCTCGGCCGCGTCCCGACGTGCTCGCGCGCGTGCTCCTCGTCGGCGGCAAGCTCGTTGCGATGATCGACGACACGATCGCGAGCGCGGGCCGGAACGCCGCGGCGATGGAGGCGCGCAAGCGCGGTGTCGGCGCGAAGGGCCTGCTGCTCCTGTCGAGCGCGCTCGAGTCGGCATTCGGCGGCACCCCGCCGCCGCCCACGCCCGACGGCGCGGATCAGGTCGCGGACATCGTCGCTGCGGTGGCAGCCGACAAGCGCGGGGTCGTCGACGAGCGGCGCATCGCAGCGCAGGCGGCCACGCGCGATCGCGTGCGCGCGGCGAGCGCAGCGGCGAACGCGGCGGCGGCGACGGCCGCGATGCCGGGCGAGCTCGAGGATCTCGGCGGTGCGCCCGCGGAGCCGGCGCCGAGCGTGGATCGCGCGGAGATCGGCCGACTGCGCGACGAGGTGAAGGCGCGCAAGGCCGACCTGACCAAGGCGATGATGGCCTCGCGGGATGCGGCCGCGAAGCTATCGGATCAGGCGAAAGGTGCGACCGCGCGCGGCGCGTCCGATGAAGCGTCGCAGCTCGAGCGCAAGGCGGACGGCGAGCGCGCGCGCATGCACTCGCTGTTGGCGGAGCTCGCGACGATCGAGACCGAGCTCACCGAGCTCGAGCGCGTGTACGCGACGATCCAGGACATCCCCTCGTCGGCGACGAGTGGACGCTCGCAGTCGCGCGCGTCGAGCTCGTCGATGGGAAGCGACGACATGGACGGAGATCCGGGGCCGTCGCGCCCCGAGCCCTCGATCGACGACGCTCTCAACGAGATGAAGAAGCGAGCGGGCAAGCCGGGCGCGCCGCCGGCCGGCGCTCCGAAGCAGTCCGCGCCTCGATCCGGACCGCAGGCCGCGAAGAAGCCCGCCGGCGTCGACGACGAGCTCGCCGCGCTGAAGAAGAAGATGGCGTCGGCGCCGCCGAAGAAGAAACCGTGACCGGCCGCGTCCTCGTGCTGGCGGTTCTCGTCACGTTCGGTGCGGGATGTCCCGAGACGCGAACGCCGACGCGGACGACGCACGGCGGCGGGAGTGCCGCTCCCGCGCGTGTCGAACCGGTGAAGAAGCCACCTCGTCACAGCTCGCACGAGCACGCGCACGGGGCACACCCGCATCGGCGGGACGCGCATCACCATCATGTCCATCCACATCCGCACCTGGATGGCGTGAAGGGACACCACCACCCGTATTAAGCTTCTCGCCTCTATGGGTGATGTGAAGACGTGGAAGTTCGATGATCCGACAACGCCAAAGCTCACGAACATCACGATCGTGAAGAAGGCAGTTCTTCAGGTCACCGACATCAAGAACAACAACAACAAGTACTACGCGATCGAACTGCACAGCGGCAAAGGTCCGCATCCGTTCTGCGTGTTCACGCACTACGGCCGCACCGACGATCTCGACACGAATCCGAACGCTGGACAGAAAGAGGTCCGGTTCTGCCCGACGCAACAGCAGGCCGAGGCGCTCTACAACTCGATCTACAAGCAGAAGACGTCTCCGAGAAAGGGCTACAAGGAGCTCTCGCTCGCGTCGTCGAAGATCGGCTCGCAGGCCGCGCGCGGCACGTCGAGCGGTGACATCGACGCGAAGACGCTCAAGCTCGACAAGAAGGCGAAGGGCGCGGACAAGACGAACAAGCCCGTCAAGGTCGCGGCCAAGAAGGTCACGATCGAACCGCCGGTTCAGGACCTCGTGCAGTACCTGTACTCCGAGGCCACGATGGCACTGACCAAGACGGTCAACGCGAAGATCACCGCGCAGGGCATCGAGACTCCGCTCGGCGTGCTCACCCTCGGCCAGATCGACAAGGGCGAGGCGATCCTCGACGATCTCCACGAGCTCGTGAAGAAGAAGAAGAGCCGCGACGAGATGATCGACAAGTCCGGCGAGTTCTACACGGTCATCCCGCACCGCCTCGGTCGGACGCGCTCCGCGATCGAATCAGCAGTGATCGACTCGCTCGCTTCGCTCGCGCAGAAGCAGGACACCCTGCAGCTGATGCGCGACATGCTCGAGGTCACGGACTCCAAGCACGGCGGCAAGAACGTTCTCTTCGATGACGATGTCCAGAGCCGCTACGAGGCGCTCGGCTGCGAGATCGCGGCGCTCGCGTCGTCGGACCCGACCCACAAGAAGATCGCGGACCACGTGCTCAAGAGCCAGATCAAGACCAAGAACATCAAGGTGAAGCGCGTGTTCACCTTGCAGCGCCCCGGCGAGTGGAACGACTTCAAGACCAAGGTCGGCAACGAGAAGCTCCTGTTTCACGGCTCGAACATCAAGAACTGGGTCGGCATCCTGACGCGCGGCATCCTGTTGCCGAAGATCGTCGTCTCGCTCGGCGTGAACCGCACCGACGAGGGCTGGCTCGGCAGCGGCATCTACTTCGGCGACGCGTCGTGCACCGCCGCGTTCTACACCGTGCCCGGCAAGCTCAAGACGCGCTTCATGGCCGTCGCGCGCGTCGCGCTCGGCAAGCAGAAGAAGTACACGAAGATTACGTACGGCATCACGGCCCCGCCGAAGGGCTTCGACTCGTGCCACGGCGTTCGCGGCACGGAGTTTGACGACGACGAGTTCGTGATCTACGACGGCAACCAGCAGCGCCTCGAGTACCTCGTCGAGTTCACGATGTAGTCGGCACGTGCCGGCCGCCGACGAGCTTGCGAGGCGCGCCCGCCGAGCTCGTTGCGCCGACCGCGCTCAGCGTTTGTCGAGGAACGTGAGGTCCTCGACGCTCGCCGGATCGCTGGGGTCGGCGATCTTGTCGAACTCGCGCTCGATGCGCACGAGCTTGTCGTCGAGCACCGGCGACGTCTTGGCGATCGCGTCCGCGTCGCCGGTCTGTCGGGCGAGACGCAGGTCAGAGACATTCGGGCGCAGCGTGATCGCGCGGAGCAGCGGCGCGATCTGGGGCCACTTCGCGTGCGCCTTGATCTTCGCGAGCAGCGGATCGTTCTTCACGGCGAGCAGGTCGAGGATGCCGGCGCCCGTGCGCTCGCGGCGCTCCTTGCTCCAGCGCTCTTTGTCGAGCTCGAGCCCGATCATGTCGACGAGCGTGTGCGCGCCGCCGTGGTTCTGCAGCCCGGGCCAGCCCTTTTCGACGACCGCGTCGAGGGCGAGCGCCTTCGCGAGGCGGTCGGGCTCGCCGAACGCCGCGCCGCGCCGGAGCAGCGCCGCCGACAGGAGGAACGCCGCGGCCGCCTGCGTGCGCGGCGACAGGCCCTTCGCCGTGACGAACGGCTCGAGGCGCGCGATCTCCGTGTCGAGCTCCGCAGCGATGCGCTTGTCGCTCTTGCCCGCGATGAACTCCGCGCGGCTGGTGGCCGTGTCGCTGGTGTCGAGCTTCGGTACGCGAGCGAGTCGCGCGACGACCGCGGCGCCGGCGGCGTCGTCGCGCGTGAACTTGGCGTGTGCGAAGGCAGCCGAATACGCGCTCGCGCTGTTCGGCTGGAGCACCTCGAGCTGCCCGAACAGCTGAGCGCTCTTGCGATACGCGGGGTCCGCGTTGAGGTCCGCGAGGACCGCTTCGCGCTCGCCACCCTCGCGAAGCATCGCGATCAGGGCGTGCGCGTCACCCTGGGTCAGCTTGATCGCCTTGCTGTCGATCCGCTTCGCGATGACGCGGGTGTACGCGTTGGCGACTAGCAGCGACGCGTAGTTCGAGACCACGATCGGCGAGTCGCTCGCGGCGCGATAGGCGCGGTCGAGCACCTTTTCGGCATCCACCAGGCTCGCGACGTCGCCGGAACAGGCATAGCGCGACATGTGCGCGATCGCGGCGTTGTTGTAACCAGCCTCGCTGCGCGCTGCGAGATCGAGGTGCGCCTTTGCCGCCTCGGCGAACTTCTTGTCGCAGGCCGCGAAGTCACCCTTCTTGCGCAGGTTGTTCGCCTCGAGCTCGAGTAGGCCGATCTTGACGGACTCGCTCGTCGGGTCCGACGCCTTCAGCCACTTCGCCTGCTCCTCGTCGTTGCGCGCGAGGTGGTAGAGCATGAACGCGGCCGAGTACTTGACCTTCGGGTCGGTCGCGCGCTCGTGCATCTCGGTCATCAGCTTCGTAGCGCGCTCGGGGTTTCCGATGTTGCGATAGATGTTCGCGACCGCGATCGTCAGCGGATCCTCCTTGCGATCGAGGACGCTCTGGAACTCCTTGTCCGACTCGGCGACCTTGCCGAGGCGCGCGTAGATCTCGCCGAGGCCGAGGTGAAACTCGGGCTGCCCCTCGGCCGCGGTGCGCACGGCGAGGAATGTCTTCTCCGCGGCCGCGAGCATCGTGTCGCGTGCGGCGCCGGTCAGCGCCTGTGCGCGCTGCACCTTGATCGTGCCCGCGAAGATCGACGCGCTCACCACGTCGCCGAGCGCGATCATGGTCTCGCGCTTCTCGGTCACGTTCGTGTCAGCGCGCATCGTCTGGGTGATCCACTCGTCGACGATCTCGCGCTGCTGCGCCTCCGACGCTGTCTCGAGCTTGCGGATGACGTCGGGCGGGAGCGCGCCGGTCTTCAGCCGATCTTCGATCGATGCCTGCAGCGCGAGCGCCGCTTGCTCGAACGCCGCGCTCGCACCGACAAACGCCTGCAACCGGCTGCCGAGCATCGACGACACGAGATCGTCCGCGACGTCGAGCTTGCCTTGCTGCATCGCGATCCTCGCGAGCAGCATGCGCCCGTCGCGCACGAGCAGCGACGGTTTGCCGAACGCCTCGAGGCGCGCGGCCGCCGCGTCGACCTTTCCCTCGTCGAGGTCCTGTAGCGCGAGGCGGATCGCGACGCGCTGATCCCACGGGCGCTTCTTCTGCATCGCGGCGAGCTCGGCGGGTGTCTTCTCGCCTTCGCTCTCCGCGCGCACTGCCGTCGCCAGCTCGCGCTGCTCGGTGATCTTCGTCCGAAGCGGCGCGTCCTTCGTCGCCGCGAGCCACGCATCGAGATCGCGGCCGGCCTCCTCGAGCAGCGACGGTGCCTCGACGAGCTGCGCGAGCAACGTGCCGGCCTCCGCGATGCTCGTCGACGCGACGGGCTCCTCGACGAAGAGCGCGAGCGCCTCGAGTGGCGCCGACGCGGTCTTTTGCCGCGCGACCTCGAGCTTCGCCGTCGCGAGCTCTTTCGAGATGTCCGCCTGGTGGCGCGAATCCGCGACGAGCTTCGCCTGGCGCAGGATCGCGATGCGCGCGTCGCCTTCGTCGGTCTTGATCGCGTCGGCCCAGCCGTCGAGCGTCGTCAACACTTCCCCGAGCACTGCGTCCTCGCGCGCGCCCGCGGGCAACAGCTGGTAGCGGCGGACGAGCCGATTCGCCGCGTCGACCTTGTCGCTGCCCGCGCGCGACGCGGCAATTCGGATCGCCTCCACGCCCGCGCGCTGCTGCGTCTGGGCCGGGACGAGCGCGAAGTCGGGCGAGACGAACATCTCCTCGAACGCCTTCGCGCCCGCCTCCGAGCTACGTGCGTCTTTGATGACCGCTTCGATCCGATTCGCGCGGTCGCGGTCCGGATCTTTGCCTACCTTGGTCACGATGAAGTACGTCGCGACGCCTAAAACGCCCAGAAACCCGACCACCTTGATTGCCTGCGAGGACATAGCGCGCCTGTTACCATGAAGACGTGGGTCGTCTCGACGACATAATCGAGCGCAACCGGAATCCGAAGCGCAGCGAGCGGACGATCGTCGGCATCGGCGTCGCTATATTCCTGCTCCTCATCCTCGTGTTGATGACATTCACCGATCTGGGGATCCCGAGCACCGGCGAGGATGCGCCAGCGCCGGTGGAGCCCGCGAAGGACGAGAAGCGCGTGAACGACGTCAAGCTTCGCTGAGCGCCGAGCCGACGGTCTACGCGGTCTATTTCTGCGAACGACCGTAGCGGTCTTCGAGTCGCACCACGTCGTCGAGCTCGGGCGTCGACACCTCGACCACATCCGTGTCCTCGATCGCGATCATACGATGGCGCAATCCCGGCGTGATGTGCACCGGCTCGCGGGGCACGAGCTCGCGTGACCGCGGCTCTTCACCGTCGGCAAAGTAGACGAGCTGCATCCTGCCCGACAGCAGCATGATCGTCTCGTCCTTCACGTTATGGAACTGCAGCGAGAGCGCCTCGCCGGCCTTGATGTGGAGGATCTTGCCGACGTAGCGATCCGTCTTCGCCCAGATCAGCTCGTGGCCCCACGGCTTCGAGACGACTGTCGACACGCCTACTTCTTCTTCGGCGCGGGAGTGCTCGGGGACGTCTTGGGGGTCTCCATCGTGCCAGTCGCGGTGGGATCGAGCTCGGTCGGCATCTCGACCTTGGGGCGCGCACCCGGAATCTCCTCGCGACGATCGACTTTGCCGTCGAAATCGTCGTCGTAGAGGATCGCGAGCAGCACGGTGTCCTTGTACTGCTCCCACAGATCGGGCTGGCCGTCGCTGTTACGGTCACGACGCACGCTCGTGAGCGTTCCGCCGGTGTCGTACACCTCTTTCACGTCGAACTTGCCGTCGAAGTCCGTGTCGCGCTCGACCTCGGCCAGGTGATTCACCTTGGTGTCGTAGATCGCGCTCATGTCCCACTTGCCGTCGTAGTCGAAGTCCGCCTTCTCGAAGAGAGGGATGCCCTTCGGGTTGTACGCGACGACCCAGTCCTTGCGCCCGTCGCGGTCGAAGTCGACCTGCTTGCAGCTCATGAACTCGACCTTGGTGCCGCCATCGTCGGTCACCTTGTAGAGGCGCCACACGTCCGGGCGGT
>JBJXGN010000207.1:0-3079 GCA_046160585.1 Kofleriaceae bacterium | reverse complement strand
CGGGTGTTGAGGACGTCAAGCACCCACAAAACTCGGGGGACCCGATGCCCTATTTCCGGAATCCTCGACGAGGATTTAGTCGTTTCGGCTCGCGCAGTTAGCTGATTCGGGACTGGAACTAGCTAGCTAGCTAACAGCGTAGTGGCGCTCTCTCGATCGCCTGAGCAACTGCTCGTGAGATCCACTGATCGATCTTAGATGCCCGCTCGGCGAGACTTTCGGTCGGCACGAGGAGAATTGTCGGCGGGTTTCTGCCGACAGCGCCGCCGACTTCGAACGTGAAGTGAACTGCCATCGCCCCCGTCAGACCTCGACCCACCGCGCCGATGACTGCACGCGCGACGAGCGAGCTCGACGTACTCCAGCGAAGCGTCGCGACCGGTAGCTGTGGACAGATGACACGCCCGCACCGCGCCGAGGCGATAGCGACTGAAACCCGGTCCGCAAGCGATTCACAGGTAGAGACGACACACCCACCGATCGGTCTACCTAGGTGCTTGCCGAGTTCGCCTCGAACTCTCTCGGCAAGTCGGTCTGAGGTCTCCGCGATCACACCCACGAACGAGGGTGCGCGCTCTCGAGCTGCCGCAGCCACGCGTTGCTCGTCCTCAAACGACCAACGCGATGCGTCCGGCGCGACGGGAAGCCACTCCGCGAACTCGAGAGCATCACGCCACGCCGCTCGCTCCAACATCGCAGCCAGCGGTTGGAAGTCGGTGGCGATCGCTGCGGCTGTGAGCTCGTCGTCGTATTCGAGAAGAACGATCGGTAGTCCCGGTATGCCGACCCCATGAAGCAGCCGCGCAGCGACAAGCAACGCCATTCTTTCGTTCAGCCCGAGGAACGGCTGGGCACGCATCAGATTCCACACCATACGCCCGGAAGTTTCGAACGGCGCACGATCTACGGTGTTCACTGTTGATCTCATGAGCTCGGCGAGATGCTTTCTCAGCGTGTTGTGGTCCCATGCTCTCTCGACGTGATTGCCGATGCGAAACGCTTGCGGACGGCTACGCAAGCGACCGGGTTTCGGCGCAACCATGCCCCACGAGCCGTCCTCGTTCGCTCTTCGCACGTTTGCGGTACGACCGGTCACCGCGACGTGTGCTTCTCGAAGCCACTCGACGCTCAGAGGCGCCGCACGTAGAGCGCGCCATGCATCCACGCTAATCCCGAGTCGCTCCGCATTGCGCGTCTCCGAAAGTAGCAGCTGACGTTCGGAAAGGGTCGCAATGACAGCCCTCGCATGCGCGACGAGCGAGCTCATTAGCTCCACAGCCTCCATGCCTGCATCGCGTGTGCATACGCCCGCCCCAGCCAGCGTTCGAACCGAGCGCCGCGTTCCTCGATGTCATCGTCGAACAAGCAGAACATTGCCGGTGCGGGTGAGAGAGGCGGAACGTCCGCGGGTCCGACGGCGCGCAGAAGAAAGACCATACCGCCGCAACCGCCATGACCGAGCTCGGCGGCAATCAACTGCACAGCGTCGGGCATCACGGCCTGGATCGGAATCGTCATCGTCAGCATGTGACCACGCAGACAGATAGCGTGCCCCGCAGCGCGTGCCCAGCGCGTGAGCTCCAGGCGTCTTTCGATGGAAGGATCGATATCGAGTTGTGCGTCGGGTCGGAGCGGATACCCGACTGGATCGAGCCCACGCACGGAGAGCCCAAGAAACAGGCTGGCCGATCGATGGATGAACGGAACCAGCAACGTGATCGAAACGCGACGCGCGCGTTCACGTTCGCCAACGATCTTCTCGGTGATCTCCCTCAAGGTGGTTCCCTGGGGCGGAGGTACATTCTGCATCCACGCGGCCGCGTCCTCCAGTTGGCGATCCGCGAACCACGCGAGCTGCGGCACGCCATCGATCTCTGTCGGTTCGGCCACTTCGATCACTCGTCGCAGCCACGGCAGCCGGGCTCGTTCGCGAACGATCTGAATCACATGTGACGCGAGTGGCGCGTTGTTCTTGCCGAAGAGACGCCAGAGGATTGCGCTAACCGCCGCAGGCCGTTCCGCCGCGTGCGTCATCAACTCGCGAACCTCGCTTGCATGCTCCACACGTGACGGGATCCGCTTCGCCCGGTACGCGAGACGTCTCTCCATACGCTCGAGCACGTTCGCGTCGATGTTGGTCCTCAGTCGTAGTAGGACCGCGACATCGAGTTTGATCGCGTGGTTCCACTCCTCGATTGCTGTGCGCTGGTCGTCGTCGAGTGTCGCACGTACATGATCGAGGTGGTCGAGCAGCCGCCGCGTCACTGGTGGCTCGGGCAGCGTCACATCCATCGCGCAAGTCCCCTCACGCATTGGCGGGCCCGCTGCGAGCACCACGACGTGAAGCGCGCGTCCACGATTTCGTCCGGCTCGTTCGATGGCGCGACGAAGTACGTAGCCACTGGCTCGCGGTCGACATTCGCAGCAAGCTCTCCGTCGTCGAGGCTCGCGTCGATCGACGCGACGAGCCATGTCTCGTCGCCTCCGCGCATCGGAGTGATGGCGAGATCGAGTTGCAGCGGCATCGGCGAGTTGGAGTACCACTCGCTGCAGCGCGGGTCCGGCACGATGGGGAATCGGGCACCACGGCGCGCGAGGCGCCCAAGCACGATCTCGACGGCCACCTCGCGCTTTGCCGCGTCAAATCCGAGGGCGCTCTGCCAGATCGAACCCGCACTGGAGGCCCACCGTGCCGTGCGGGCGTCTTCCTCGGAGCTCCAGCTCGCGTGGTTCCCAACGCCGGACAGCAACACCTTCGCGAGCGTCTGGTGGATCGACTCGTAGAAAATCTCGAGTAGCGGCCACAACTGATGCTGGTTTGCGAGCATGAGTGCGGGCACGTAGGGCCCCTCGCGGAGGAGTCGCGTCAACGTGAACGGCGGGAGCGAAGCACGGGATAGCTCGATCGAGCACAAGAAGCGTGACGTCCCGCCATTGGAGTCGCGGAATGGATGGATCGCGCCGATGGCTTGCGTAAGCCATGCAGCACGGACGAACGGGTGATCCGGCAACGCGTCGATCGACGATGCGAGCTGCGCGACATGATGCGAAACCTCCGCTGCGACGAGATACTCGGTAC
>JBJXGN010000206.1:0-3202 GCA_046160585.1 Kofleriaceae bacterium | reverse complement strand
CACGACGTCCCGAGTAGCCGATCCAGGTCAGCTTCGGGCCATCGCCGAGATCCTCGAACTTCGCCTCGATCTCGATCCCCGGCGCGTAGTTGTAGACCACCACGTTGTACAGCTCGTCCTTGCGCGGCGACGCTGCGAGCATCAACGTCGCGAGGCACGCGGCGAATTCGGGGTGCTTCGCAGGAGCGATCACCGTCGGTACCGGAAACTTCCGGAGACACTCGGGGTCCGCGAAGTACATGCCGCCGTACGCGAGCGGCGCGCCGAAGTGCGAGGAGATCGCGGTGACCTCCCCGTCGACGACCGCTTTGACGAACGCGTCGCCGGTTCGCGTCGTGTCCTTACGCGACTGGATTTGTGGCCCGCACGAGATGCTCGGCGCAGTCGCGATCAACGAACACCACGAGCACCAACACCAAGCGCACCATCCGCCGAGTGTAGCCGAGCCTGATAAGCTCCCGGCGTGCGCGTCGCGCTCGTCGTCGCTGTCGCGGGAATCGCGAGCCCCGCCTTCGCGGAGGACGTCGCGCACGATCTCGCGAAGGCGCGCGAGCTCGAAGCAGCGCTCGACTACGCTGGCGCGCTGCGCATCGTCGACACGGCGCTCGCGCGCGGCGGGAGCGACACGTTCCAGTATGTCGAGCTGCACTTGCTCGGCGGCAAGCTCGCCGCGGGACTCGATCGCGCGGCCGAGGCGGAGGCGCATTACGCGCGCGTGCTCGCGTTGCGCCCCAACACGGCGTTGCCGGACGGCACGTCGCCGAAGCTGACCGGGCCGTTCGACGCGGCGAAGGCGAAGAGCGTCCCGCTCGTGATCCGCGTGACCGAGGTCCGCGGGCTCGTCACGCTCGTGCCGTCCGCCGATCCGCTCGGGCTCGTGGCGGGGATCGCGGTCGCGGTTGTCGACGGCGCGGGGGCACATCGAGATGTCATCGATCGTCGCTCGACGAGGATCGCGCTGCCTGCGGGCACGACAGCGATCGAGGTGACCGCGCTCGATGCGGACGGTCATCGGATCTGGTCGGGCCCACCACCGACGCCGGTGGTCATCGTCGATCGGCCGCTCCCCATAACCGAAAAGCGATCGTGGATCGCGCGCTGGCCGACGTGGGCGATCGTCACGGGCGTCGCGCTCGGTGTCGGCGGTGTCAGCGCGTGGCGCGTGAAGGTTGCGCAGGACGACTTCGATCGTCTGCGTGCGGAGCCCGAGGAGCACGACTTCAGCGAGCTCGAGGCGATCGAGCGGCGCGGTGATCGCTGGGCGCTCGCGACGAACATCGCGTTCGGTGCAGCGATCGTGACCGGCGTCGTCACGACGATCCTCGTCGTGAAAGGAGGCGAGCCCGCCGCGGTAGGGGTGACCGCGACGGGCTCGAGTGCAGGCGTGGGGATCAGCGGGCGCTTCTAGAGCGGCGAAGCACGAAGACGACGACGAGCGCGAGGAGGATCGCGGTCGTCCCACCGCGGTGGTTGCCACCGATATCGAGCGAACAGCCGGGGAGCTCGTCGGTTCCGCCGGGGTTGTTGCTTCCGCCGCCGGAGCCACCGCCGGGTCCCGGGACCGTCACGGTGATCGAGGTGGTCGCTTCGTTGCCGCTCGCATCGACGGCGGTCGCGACGATCGCGTGCTCGCCGCCGCCGGTGGCCGTCCAGTTGAACTGGTACGGCGCGTCGACGACCTCGCCGATCTCGGTGCCGTCGATGGCGAGCGAGACGTGATCGACCGCGACGTCGTCGGACGCGGCGACGACGACAGTCAGCGCACCCGTGACCTCGTCGCCATCGCTCGGCGAGGTGATCACGACGGTCGGGTTCGTCGTGTCGTTGCTCGGTCCGGGGCCGGGGCCGGGGCCCGTGCCGCCCGTCGCGAGGCCGAAGAACGTCGCCGCGCGGAGCGTCGCGCAGCCACCGCGATTCGAGAAGTACGTTCCGATCGTCGACGGGCACGCGCCGGCGGTGTCGGAGCCCGATGCGACCGCATGGCCCATGCTCGGCACACGGTACGTCTCGATCATCACGGTACCGCCCGACGTGTACGCGTTGCGCGTGGCGCCGTTGATGGTCTCGGTCTGATCCGCGGTCGCGTCGATGCCCATCGCGTTCGTCCATTGCTTGACGAGCTCGTCGGCGTTCGCTGGAACCACGGTCGTGTCCGAGGCGCCGTGCCAGATCTGGATGCGCGGATACGGGCCCGTGCGCGAGCCGCGCACGAGGTCGCCCCACGCGGCGGCGGTCTTCGTGACACCGGGCGACTGACACGAATACGCGCCGTTCACGGTCGTCGCGCAGCGGTACGGGATGCCCGCCATGATCGAGACACCGGCGAAGCGATCGGGCCACGTGGCGGCGAGCACGGACGCGAACGCGCCGCCCGCGGAGAAGCCGACGACGTAGACCCTGCTCGCGTCGGCGGAGTGCGTGCTGATCGCGCGATCGATCATCTGGATGATCGACTGGTTCTCGCCCTGCCCGCGCACGAGGTTCGCCGGGTCGCCGTATTCGCCGGCCCAGTTGAAGCAGCGGATCGGGTTGTTGCTCGTCGACTGCTCGGGATAGACGACCGTGAACTTGTACGCTTCGGCGAGTGTGTTCCACCCGGCGGCTTCCATGTTCGCCGCGGTCTGCGTGCAGCCGTGGAGCACGACGACGATCGGCCGGCCCGACGTCAGCCCCGCCGGGACGTATTCGTACATCGAGAGGCCGCCCGGGTTCGTTCCGAAGCTCGGCACCGCGGTGAGCGCTGCGTTTGCCGTCGAAGCGGCAAGCGTGGCGAGCGTGAAGATCAGCGTGCGCATCGACATGCGCGCGCTCGGTGCAGCGTCCGTGCCGTCACCCGTGCATCGTGCGACGCACACTTCGACGCGTGCTGTTGGTGTGCGCCAGCAGGCAGCGATGGCGCGCGCCAACAGCTAGCGGCGGCGCCGGCGCCACGCGGCGAACGCGACGATCGCGAGTGCGAGCCAGCTCGCGTTGCCCGTCGACGAGCAACCACCATCGCGTGCGGGCTCGTCGCCGCTGCCATCGCCATCGCCGGATCCGGATCCCGAGCCCGAACCCGAGCCGCTGCCCGATCCGGAACCGCCACCACCACCGCCGGTGAGCTCGAAGAACGCGGCCGCGCGCGCCGTCGAGCACACGCCGACGTCGAGGAAAAACGCGCCGGTCGTCGCGGTGCACGGACCGCTCGGATCCGCGCCGATCG
>JBJXGN010000205.1:0-13475 GCA_046160585.1 Kofleriaceae bacterium | reverse complement strand
AAGCCCCCCTCGAGATTAGGCGTCCCGAGCCGTAAGGCTCCTGAAGACCCCACGTAGACTACGTGGTTGATAGGCTGGGTGTGGAAACGCGGCAACGCGTGGAGCTAACCAGTACTAATCGGTCGTGAGGCTTGACCGCCTATTTTTTCCGAGCGTTCTCCTTTACGGGAGGACGTCGGCGCCACCTAGGTACCACCTAGGTTCGAGGCGCGCCGGGAGAAGGTCAAAGCCATCACTACAATTGCCTCCCTACTGGAGGCTTGTTGAATCGCCGCATCTAGACACGCAATGCACGATCTACGGCGTTCACCCGAACGCCATCACGGCTACAGCCGTGAATGCAATCTGACCTGCTGGACACCAATCCAGCAGGCTTCGCACTTCGGCCAGGTTTTTTCCTGGCGGCTATACCGGAGAGGTCACACCCGTTCCCATCCCGAACACGGAAGTTAAGCTCTCCAGGGCCGATGGTACTGCAGGGGCAACCCTGTGGGAGAGTAGGACGCTGCCGGGGTTTTGAAGGCTCACTCGAAAGAGTGGGCCTTCATCTTTTTTCGGAAGGCTCACTCGAGAGAGTGGGCCTTCATCTTTTTTCGGAAGGCTCACTCGAGAGAGTGGGTCTTCATCCTTTTCGGTTCACTCGACTCTCACGGCTCACGTCCGACGCAACCGCGCGCCAGGCTATGGGAGATTGGCTGTGCTCGACGTGATGCCGGATGGCAACCGCGAGCGGGGTTTTGTCGCTGCGTTCGACGTGATGCCGGACGGCAATCGCAAGGGTCACGGGCGGCAGCCGCTGCAATTGCGCGAACACCTTCCTCGCTCGTCGCGCCCACGGTGTCGCTCGAACCGATCGGCGCTGCGCCGGCGGAGAATCGCTGACGACGTAGCTCGGTGCGCACCAGGCGATCTCACTCCAAGGTGGTGCCTGCGCGACCGACGTGCCGCGGAGCTCCTACGATCGACGCTGGCCGCCCACCCGCCGTCATCGTTGCTGTCGGGGCAGTGATGATCGCGACTTGCTGGCGCGGGCTCCGTCCGAATCAGCATGCGTACCTCCATCGCTGTCACTGCGTTGCTGCTCTCTACCTCCGCCTGCAAGAGTGACTCGGGGCGCGGCGAGTCCACCAACCAGGCGCCGTCCGCGACGACCACTGCGAACAAGCCCGTCGCTGATCGCGTCGAGAAGCCAGCCGCGAACGATGACGCGGCGAAGGCGCTCGCGGCGAAAGCCACGGCAGAGCTGACCATCGACGGCCTGAAGCTCCGCATCACGGTTCCGGAGGGGACCACCGTGGCACCGGCGCGCAACGCTGACGAAGCGAGTCGGCATGCGCACCTCGCGCAGGGCGAGTTCAAGGTCAACGTGGACGCGGTCGACGAGTACAGCACGCCCGACTTCGCCAAGGCCAAGGAGGTCTACAAGGCCGACAAGCTGGTGTCCTGGATCCGCGCCGACGAGACACCGAAGGGCTGGATCACCTTCAAGGAGGTCGTCTCGGATTTCCACAAGGACCATCGGTTCGAGGTCTCGGTGCGGACGCAGATCGGCGACCAGAAGTGGGACTGCACGATCTCGGCGCCCAGCAAGGCGTTGGCGGAGCTCACGCTGGCCGCATGCCAGACGCTACGGTAGCCCGAACCGCGTGTGCCCTTGTGCCGCACAGATCGCGTGGTGCGTGGTCGCGGTGGGCGAGCTGCGTGGTCGCGGTGGGCGAGCGGGACATCTATCGCGCGGTTGGTCTCGCAGCGCGCGGTGGCGCGCGGTTGCTCAGTTCATCGACAGGTTGTACGAGCCGCTGATCAGCTCTTGAACTCGAGAGCGGTTGTTGGCGCTCGATCGATGTCTGGCCCAGAAGTTCGTTGCGTTGCAATCGTAGACTTGTTCGGTAAATCGCGTCTCTCGCGATCGTAGACCTGAATTGTTCGATAATCCGGCTACCTGCCAGACTGGAAAGCTCGGACCGGAAAGCTCGGACCTCTATGCTCTGGGAGGTTGGACGACCTGACCCAGCATGTGGATGTCGTCGATGGTCGTTGCACTCGGAGTCGCGGGTGGAATGCTGTCGGTCTCCTCGCCGAGTGACGCGGGCTCCATGCCGGAACGGCGCGCGCCGATGTTGGTGCCGAAGGCGGACCACGAAGCGCTCCGCGCCGGGATCTACGCAGCGTTTCCACGTGCCGAAGGGCGGTGGGGCGCAGTACATGTGGTCGATCGAGCGTGCACGTTGTCTCGTGCGGTGATCGCGCACCTCGTTGAACGGCGGGCGACGCCAGAGATCGACGAGTTGGTTGTGGTGATCGACGCCGAAGGCGCGACGAGACGCGAGGACATCGAGCTCGTGCACGCCGGCTATCGAGTGCGAATCGTAGCGGAAGCGCGAGGAGGTGAAGTGATCCCCGTCGCGACCCCCGCGATGGTCGTTGCACGGCCGGATGGCGTGCTCGCGTACGTCGGTGGGTACGGCGAGGAGCAGCGTGGTTGCAAAGCGTGCGGGTACGGACGCGACGAGATCCACGCCGTCGGGTACGGACGCGACGCATCGCAGCCCGAGATCCACGACGTCGGGTACGGACGCGACGCGATCCACGCCGTCGGGTACGGACGCGACGCATCGCAGCCCGAGATCCACGACGTCGTTCGCGAGCGGTTTGCCGACAGCGCGATCCTTCGCGAGCTGATCGCAGTTGGCGAGACCCGTTACTCCCTTCCGGTCGTCGGGTGCTCGGCGAGTAGGGCAGGCCATCGATGATGGCTGGATCGCCGACAATCGCTCGGTCGTGAGCCCCTGCGTCGCCGCACGCTCGTCCCTGACGCTCGCCTGCGTTCGCTGACGCTCGACTACGTTCGCTGACGCTCGCCTGCGTTCGCTGACGCTCGCCTGCGTTCGCTGACGCTCGACTGCGTTCGCTGACGCTCGACTGCGTTCGCTGACGCTCGACTGCGTTCGTTTGCGATCGCGTGCGATCGCTTGCGTTCGTTTGCGTTCGTTTGCGTTCGCTCGGGTTCGCTTGCGATCGTTTGCGATCGTTTGCGATCGTTTGCGATCGTTTGCGTTCTAATTTAGATCGCGCGAACGATGCAGTAGTCCTTCTTGCCGCTGCGAAGGACCAGCATCGATTCGGTCGCGAGGTCGGCGGTCGTCACCTTGCGCTCGATCTCGCCGACCTTGACGTTGTTCACGTAGGCGCCGCCTTGCGTGATCAGCGTGCGAGCCTTGCCCTTCGAGTCGCACAGCGTGCGTGCGAACAGGTCGATCAGGCCGATTCCCGCGTCGAGCTCGGTGCGAGGAATGTCGACCGCGGGGACCGTTCCGACCAGCTGCCGGAGGATGGCCTCGGTGACGCCGTCGAGCGTGCCGCCAAAAATGATCCGGCTCGCGGCTTCGACGGTTGCGATCGCGGGGTCCCCGTGGACCCAACTCGTCATCGCGCGCGCGAGCTCGCGCTGCGCGACGCGCTTGGAGCGATCGGCGTCGTGCTCCACGAGGAGTGCGTCGAGCTCGGTGAGCGGGCGCTGCGAGAACATCTTCACGAAGCGCACGGCTTCCTCGTCGGACCGGTTGAACCAGTACTGGTAGAACGCATACGGCGTGGTCCGCTCGGGATCGAGCCAGACGCGCTCGCCCGTCGACGACTTGCCCATCTTCTGGCCGCTCGAGTCGAGCATGAGCGGCGCGACGAGGCCGTAGAGCTGCGGGCCGCCCATCTTGCGCGCCATCTCGCAGCCCGCGGTGATGTTGCCGTACTGATCGGAGCCGCCGACCTGGAGGCGGCACGAATGCCCGGCGGGGGAGGGCTTCGCGAGGTGGACGAAGTCCATCGCCTGCAGCAGCATGTACGAGAACTCGGTGAAGCTGATGCCGCTGTCACCCTCGAGGCGGTTCTTCACCGAGTCCTTGGCCATCATGTAGTTGATTGTCAGGTACTTGCCGTAGTCGCGGAGGAACTCGAGGAACGAGATCGGGCGCGTCCAGTCGGCGTTGTTGGTCATGACGGCGCCATTGGTCGCGCTGTCGAAGTCGAGGAGCTTCGACAGCTGCGCGCGGATGCCAGCAAGGTTGGTGGCGAGCGTAGTGTCGTCGAGGAGGTTCCGCTCGTCGCTCCTGCCGGAGGGATCGCCGATCATGCCGGTCGCGCCACCGACGACGACGATCGGCCGGTGGCCCGCAAGCTGGAAGCGCTTGAGCAGGATCGTCGGCACGAGGTTGCCGATGTGCAGCGACGACGCGGTCGGGTCGTAGCCGGCATAGACGGGCACCACGCCGGCGGACAGGAGCTTCGCGAGCCCTTCCTCGTCGGAGATCGTGGAGACGAGGTTGCGCTGGCGCAGCTCCTCGATGAACGCGGGACCGTCTAGGGACATGGCGGCCAACCCTAGCGCGGAGACGGGCGCAGGTCAGCGGCTCGCGGGACGAATGCCGACGCAGCGCTCGTGGTTCCGCGCGGTCTCGTCGCTGCGTCGAGGCGGGTCGACGACGACTTGTCGCCGAAGCGTCAGCCGGTCGCGGGCTCGAACGCCTGTCGTCCACTCGGGGGGATCGAGACGGTCGAGACAGCGTGCGCGTCGATGTCGAAGACCGAAGCCTCGCGCTCGCACTCCCAGGTCGTGACGTTGGCGTACAGCGTCGCGCCTTCACGCCATACACCGCCGTCTTCGTGGATGTGGCCGAAGAGGTGGAGGCGCGGAGCCACTTCGAGCACGCGACGCGCGAGATCCGCGCAGCCCGTGCGGCCCGAATACGACGAACGGTCGCCGATGCCCGCAGGTGGTCCGTGGGTGACAAGCACGTCGAGGCCGGTCGGGATCCGCCGCCACATGGCGGCGAGTCGCTCGCCGCGCGGGAGGTTGAACGCCCAGTTGTTGAACGCGGGCTGCCACGGGCTCCCATAGAAACGTAGGCCATCGACGAGGATCTCGTTGTCCTCGAGGTAGTGGATGCCGCTGTCGGCGACGCGCGCGCGCGCGACGTCGGGCTCGCGCTGGAAGATCCAGTCGTGGTTGCCCGCGACGATGATCTTGTGACGATGCGGGAGCGGCGCAAACCACGCGAGCACTCCGCGCAGCTCCTCGAGGCTGCCACCACGGCACATGTCGCCCGCGTGGATCAGGACATCGCCGTCCGGAATGTCCAGGTCATCCGTGAACGTGTGCGTGTCGGCGACGGCCACGATCCGCATGTCTGCATCACAGCACGCGTGTTCGCGGCCGGCCAAGGCGCGATGGGGTACCGATGGGGCGCCGCGTTGCCGCTCGATGGGACGCCTTACGATGGCGGCGACGCGAGATCGGCGGCTAGGCGCGCGAGCATCTCCTTACAGTCGGCAAACACACCCGGGAGCTCGCGTGGCTCGTCGAGTGTGTCTACCTGCCACGTGGCGTCGAGTAGGCGTGCGATGCGAAGCCACCCGTCGGGCAACAGGCCGTCGGCCTCGCGATACCCGCGCTCGAACGCCTCGATCCACGAGGTGTCGAATCGATGCGCGTGACGAAACAGGCTGCCGAGGTCGGCGAGCGGAGAGCCGGTGGTCGTTGCTTCCCAGTCGATGACACCGCTGATGCGCCAGCGCTCGCCATGCGCTTGCTGCACGATCAGATTGCGACCACCGAGGTCGCCGTGCGAGAGGCACACGGTGCCCCACGACAGCGTCGGTTCGGCGACCTCGAGCCCCTTGCGAATCGCTTCAGCGAGTGGTGCGCCGAGACGCTCGCGGGCGCGGCCCGATGTGAGCTGCGCGTAGCAACGCTCGAGGATTGGTGTGAGCTCGAAGGCCTCTGTCGCGTCCGTACGTGCGAGCCACGCGAGCAAACGTCCAAGCGGCTCGGCGATCGACGCGAACGCTTCGGGCGAGCCAGACCTCCGAAGCTCGTCGAGGCTGATGCCTTCGATCCATCGATACACGATCACCGGGGCCGCCTCGTCCGCATGCACGACATCGGGGACAGGCAGCGTGCCGTGCAACAGCGTCAGCGTCGCCAGTTCGGCACCGAACGAGTCCACACCAGCGGCGTAGTGCTTGACCGCGAGAGTCTCTCCGCGCTCGAGGCGCACCTTGTGGATCGTGTTGGTAAAGCCGCCCTCGACGCGCTCGACGCCGGCGATCGGCGCACCGACGAGGGTCTGCAACCGCTCGTGGCTCACGTCGATCAACGGAAAGATGCGTGGGTCGGTCACGCCACTGACGATGCTACCGTGGGATCGGCGGTGGTGGGGCACCTCAGACATCTCGCTGGATCGCACACATCTCGCTGCGATTCGTGATCGTCCACCTGCGAAGACCCCGGAGTTACCGGTGAGATACCGGCCCGCTCCGGGAACCTCCTACACTGACCGCGTGGGAACCGAGCCGCCCGAACGGGGCAGCACGCAGGGAGCCGAGCCCGTGGCTTCACGAGCCGAGTCGCCACGTGCCGACACCGACGTCGGGACGATCAACGAGCGACCGGGCGACTCGGCACGCGCCTCGACGGAGCTCGATCCACCCGAGCGGCGCACGGAGACGGATGTCGGAACGATCAACGAGCGGCCGCCGAGCGAGGCGAACGCACGTGCGGACTCGGCGAGGCCGGGGCGCGCCGAGACGGACGTGGGAACGATCAACGAGCGACCGGCGAGCGAGCCGAGTAGCTCGGGGCGCGTCTCGTCGTCGAGGCGGGAGTCGCCCGTCGAGCGGTCGTCGTCAGGCCGCGCCGCGGGCCGCGAAGCTTCGCCGGCCGCGGACTTGCCGCAGCTGCCCGAACCCGACTTCGACGCGATCGCGCGAACCCCGCTGCCGACGGGGCGTACCTCGTCGGCGAGCCGCTCGAAGGTCGATACGGCGAATCCGTCGACCGTACCGGGGACCACCACGCTCGGATCGCTGAACACCGTCGCCGACGTGATGCACGCCGAGGAAGTGCGTCGCACGCGGCAGTTCATCGCGCTCGGGTGGGCAATCAGCCTTGCCGCGATCGGAGCGGTCCCATTCCTGAACGCGCCGACCTACATGAACGTCGCCATGATCGCGGCGCTCGTGTGGGGCATCGTGATGAGCTCGTACTTCTATCGGCGGTTCGCCGATCCCTCGAAGTACAGCGAGACCCAGATGATCGTGCTCGGCGCCCTCGCGACGATCAACACGCACGTCGCGATCTTCTACTTCGGGACGTTTACCGCAGCGTCGGTGATCATCGTGCTCGGCATGCACTTCGTCGCGCGCAGCGAGGCCGTGCGCGGTATGCGTATCGTGTTCGCGACAGCGGTGGCCTGCTACGTCGCGTGCGCGACGATCGTCATCAGCGGTGTCGTCGACGATCCGGGGGTGTTCGCGAGCGAGGTGACGTACTCGCGGGCGACGCTCGTCGTCGGGGCGTTGTTCGTCGTCGGCGTCTACTCACTCGCGTTCTACACGGGTCGCGCGATCCGCGATGCGTCCACGTCCGCGATCGAAGGCCTACAGCGGCAGACCCGACTCGCAGCGCAACGCAAGGCGTTGCTCGACGAGCTGCGGGCGGACCTCGAGCGCGCGCTGCATATCAACGGCCCTGGTCGCCACACGGACCAGGTCGTCGGATCGTTCAAGCTCGGCAACGTCATCGGGCGTGGTGCGATGGGCGAGGTCTACGAAGCGACGCATTCTGCGACGGGCGATCAGGTCGCGGTGAAGCTTCTCCGGCGCGAGCTCCTCGCGGATGCGACACACGTCGCGAGGTTCTTGCGCGAGGCGAAGGCGAGCGCGTCGCTCACGTCACCGCACGTGGCGCGCGTGATCGAGGCGTCGACCGAGGGAGCGATACCGTACCTCGCGATGGAGCGTCTGCACGGCGAGACGCTCGCCGAGTTGCTGCGCAGCGAGAGTCGCTTGTCGTCGGAGATGGTCGTCGTGCTGTGCAAGCAGGTCGGTACCGGCATCGATGCGGCAAGCGCGGCCGGCATCGTGCACCGCGATCTCAAGCCGCAGAACATGATGCGCGTGAGAGAGGGCGGAAGCGAGCGCTGGAAGATCCTCGACTTCGGCGTGGCGACCCTTGTCGACGACTCCGGCACGCTCACACAGGGCGGCATCATCGGCACGCCGAGCTACATGGCTCCCGAGCAAGCGCGCGGCGATCGTGTCGACGGGCGCGCCGACGTCTACGCGCTCGCGGCCGTCGCATATCGCTGTCTCGTCGGACGGCACCCGTTCACGGCGCCCGACACGCCGGCGTTGTTGTTCGCCGTCGTCCATCGCATGCCACTGCGCCCCGGGGATCTCGGTACATTTCACGAGGACGTCGATCGCTGGGCCGCGATCGCGCTCGCGAAGTCGCCCGACGATCGCTTTGCGAGCGGCGCCGAGCTCGCCGATGCCCTCGCGACTGCGATGCGCGGCGAGCTCGATCCCAAGCTGCGCAGGCGCGCCGACATGCTGATCAAGAAGCACGGCTGGGAGGCCGCGTCGTGAGCTCCACGATCACGCCGACCTCGCTGACCGCCTCGGGCGTCTCGCGCTACGGCTCGAAGCCGTCGTCGACGATGACGACGTCGGTCGACGCGCTTCGCGACGAGGAGGTCGGGCGCACGCGCGTGTTCCTGAAGATCGGCTGGGTCGTCGCGCTCGGTGTGGTCGCGATGGTGCTCGTGACACCGGGCGATCCGCGAATCGCGACAGCGCTCCTGTCGCTCGTGGGTGTGGGCCTCGTCGCGAGCGCGTGGATCCACGTCCGCCTGCGCGACCCGATGAAGTTCTCGCAACGGACGCTCAGTGCGCTCGCGTTCTTGTGCGTGGTGTGCGGGCAACTGGGCATCCTCTACGTCGGCGTCTTCACGGCGGCTCCGTTGATCACGATGCTCGGCCTGTACTTCTTCTGTCGTACGGAGAACCTGGCGGCGGCGATCTCGATGCTCGTTATCTCGGCGGGCGCTCATGCCGTCGAGGCGGCGCTCGTCATCGCGGACGTGATCGACGATCCGGGTTTCTATCCAGCGCGCCCGGGGGCGTCCGTCCAAGCGCAGATCGCCGGGCAGCTATGTATTCAGGGTGGCTACGTCATCGGCTTCGTGATGGCGCGGCTCGGGCGCCGCGCATCGCTGCAGGCGATCGACGAGCTACAGGTCGCCACGCGCCTCGCTGCGCAACGCGAGGAACAAGTGCAGGAGCTACGGCAGGACCTCGATCGCGCGCTGAAGATCGGCGGGCCTGGTCGGTTCACCGGCCACACCGTCGGCGCGTGGGAGCTCGGTCCCGTGCTCGGGCGCGGTGCGATGGGCGAGGTCTATGAGGCCACGCACGCGAAGACCGGCGCCGGCGCGGCGGTGAAGCTGTTGCGCCGCGAGCTGCTCGGTGCGCGCGACTACGTGGAGCGCTTTCTTCGCGAGGTGAGGACTGCGAGCTCGTTCGACTCGCCGCACGTCGTGCGGGTTCTCGACGCGTCGACGCCGGAGGATCCGATCCCGTACTTCGCGATGGAGCGACTGCAGGGGCAGTCGCTCGGCGATCTGCTGCGCAAGCGCGCGACCTTGCCGCGCCATCGCATGCTCCAGGTCGTCTCGCAGATCTCCACCGTGCTCGACATAGCGGCAGCGGCGAACATCGTGCATCGCGATATCAAGCCGCATAACTTGTTCCTCGACGAGACGAACGGGGAGGCCGGCGTGTGGAAGCTGCTCGACTTCGGCGTCGCCCACCTTGGCAAGTCGGACGGGACGCTCACGCAGGGCGCCGTTATCGGCACGCCGACGTACATGGCGCCCGAGCAAGCGCGTGGGCACGCGGTCGATCCCCGCGCCGATGTCTATGCGTTTGCAGCCGTGGTCTATCGCTCGGTGACGGGGCAGGTGCCGTTCGTCGGCCGGGACACGCCAGCGTTGCTCTATGCCGTGGTGCACTCGATGCCGGTGCGACCGGGCGCGATGGCGAGCGTCTCGCCGCAGCTCGAAGCCGTGCTCGCGATCGGGCTCGCGAAGTCCCGCGAACAGCGGTTTCAGACCGCGGGCGAGCTCGCTGCGGCGATCGATGCCGCCGATCGCGGCGAGCTGTCGGCGGAGCTCAAGGCGCGCGCGAACGCGATCCTGCGCCAGCTGCCATGGAAAGAGCCGGTTTCCGAGGACACGAGGAAGCTGCCTGCGCCAGCGCGACGCGTACCGTAGTGTGGCGTCGCGTGCGTAGCGTGAAGAAGCTAGCGACGAGACCGACGTATCAGCGCGCGTAGTCGGACGCGCGAGTCTCGCGCACGACCACCACACGCACCTGACCGGGATACGTCGCTTCGTTCTCGATCGCGCGCGCGATCTCTTTGCTCATCACGATCGCCTGCCCGTCGTCGACCTGGTCGTTCATCACCATCACGCGAATCTCGCGGCCCGCCATCAGCGCGTAGGCACGCTCGACGCCGGTGAAGCGCTTGCAGATCGCTTCGAGATCGTCGAGTCGCTTGATGTAGCTCGCGAGCTGCTCGCGTCGCGCGCCGGGTCGCGCCGCCGACAAGGAGTTTGCCGCCGCGACAATGTGATCGAGCAGCGCGCTGGGCTGCGGTCCGCTCTCGTCGCCGTGGTGCGACGCGATCGCCTGGGCGACCTTCGGTGACTCTCCGTGACGCTTGACGAACGCAGCGCCGACCTCTGCGTGCGCACCTTCCTGCTCGTGGTCGAGCGCCTTGCCAATATCGTGCAAGAGGCCCGCGCGGCGCGCGAGCTTCACGTTGGCACCGAGCTCTGCCGCGATCAGGCCCGCGAGGTAGCCGACCTCGACGGAGTGCAGCAGCACGTTCTGCGCATACGACTGGCGGAACTTCAGTCGCCCGAGGTGCTTCACGAGCTCGGGGTGCAAGCGATGAATGCCGAGGTCGAACACGGCCTGCTCGCCCGCTTGCTTGCACTGTGCGTCGACTTCCTTCTCCGCCTTGCGCACGACCTCTTCGATGCGCGTCGGATGGATGCGTCCATCCGCCACGAGCGCGCTGATCGCGATGCGCGCGATCTCGCGGCGCACCGGGTTGAAACACGAGATCGTGATCGCCTCCGACGTGTCGTCGATGATCATGTCGATGCCCGTGGCCGCCTCGAGCGCGCGGATATTGCGGCCCTCGCGTCCGATCAGGCGCCCCTTCAGATCATCCGACGGTAGCGGCACGACCGCCACCGTGCGCTCGTGCACGAACTCCGACGCGAAGCGCTGGATCGCCGTCGCGACGATCGTCTTCGCCCGCGCCGTCGCCTCCGCCCGCGCGTCGTCCTCGATGCGCTTGATCTCCACCGCCGCCGACGCGTACGCCTGCGACTTCACTTCATCCTCGAGCTTCTTGCGCGCCTGCTCCTCGGACAGCGACGCGATCTGCTCGAGCTTCTTGCGCGCCTCCACCTGCGCCGACTCCGCCTTCTCGACCGCAGCATCGGCCTGCTTGATCCTGCCGTCGACGCTGCGCTCCTTCTTCTCGATCTCGCCGGCGCGCCGCTCTGCATCCTTGCGCGTCTTCTCGACCTCGCGCTCCTTCTGACCGAGCGCTTCTTCCGCCTTCTTCAGCTCGGTGCGCCGCCCGCGGAGCTCCTCGTCGAGATCCGTCTTGTGCTTGCGCGCCGCTTCCTTCGCCTCGACCTCCGCCGCCTTCTTGATCGAATCGATCTCCGCCTTCGCCGCGGCACGGATCTTCTCGGCCTCTCCCTCGGCTGCCTTCTGCGCGTGCGAGCCGTCTCCCTTCGCCCGCCCGAGCTTGCCACCGAGCACGAAGCCGACGACCAACCCGAGCACGACTCCGACGAGGATATAGATCGCGTCCATGGGCTACGCGACGACGTACGTCGCGACCTCCGTGACGATCATGTTCATCGCGACATCGTGCGGCTCGTGCGCGATGCCATCGATCATCTGGATCTCGAACGCGAGCCCGATGCGCAGCACCGCAGGCACCGCCGACAGCGTGGCGTCGTAGTGCCCGCGTCCCCACCCGAGCCGCGCGCCGGTCGCGCGGTCGAACGCCACGCCCGGCACCAGGAACGCACCGATCTCCCCAACGTCGATCGCCGGGGCATCCTCGTGCGGCTCCACGATCCCGAAGCGCTCGGTGACCATCTCGTCGAGGGTCACCTCGCAGAACACGAGCCTGCGCCCTGCACCCACGATCCGTGGATAGACGACACGGACCCCGCGCGAACGCGCCGCTCGATCGATGGTCGCGGTCGCGACCTCGCTACCCTTCGCCGCGTACATCGCGAGCACGGTTGGTCGCCGTTCGCCGAGGAGTCCGTCCACGCGCTCCGCGATCGTCGCCGCAAACGCCGCGCGCTCCGCCGCCGTCAGCGCATCACGCCGCGACAGCATCGTGCGCCGGGTGGCAGGCTTGCCACGCGGACTCTGGGGAGGCGATTCGGACACGAGCGGATGCAAGGGACCTAAGGGACCTAAGGGACCTAGGGAGGTCCCGCACTATATCCGCTAGTGCGCCGTCGAGTGATGCGAGCGCATGATGAAGTTCGCCAACGTCTTTCGCGTGCGCTGCGGATCGATGAAGCGGAACGCCATGCCTTCGCGATCGGCCGTCTGCTCGACGCGGACCACCTCCGCTTCGAGGCGGATCGGCTCGTCGCCGGGGACCTCGAGATCGATGGCCGCCGACGATCCCGCGCAGATCCTCTCGGGGGTGCAGAAGAACATCCCACTCCGCGAGAGATCCTCGACGAAGCCCTCGATCACGACGCCGTCGTCGCACCGACAGCGCGCCTTGACCCGGACGGGGACCCGGACTGCTTCCCGCTTGTCCATGTGGTGAAAGCTACGTTAACGACCCACGTCGATAGAAGCAATTCCATAGTCCGCCGCACGTTGCGGCAGCCCAGGTGGTCGGACCCTGGCCCCATCACTTGCTTTCGGAGGGTTCATCCGGCAGATTGCCGCACCACCGAGGGCCCATAGCTCAGTGGTAGAGCACCGGCCTTTTAAGCCGAGGGTCGATGGTTCGATCCCATCTGGGCTCACCCGATGAAGCATTCGCAAAAAACGTCGTAGCTACCTGACCCCGTCGTCCAGAGGCCTAGGACACCCGCCTTTCACGCAGGTGACACGGGTTCGAATCCCGTTGGGGTCGCCACTTTTTCGCGTCGTAACTGCCTGATTTGGCCAGCGTTTGTCAACTACCGCCGAAGCTGCGCTTGGTCCTCGGATCTCCTCAGGGCGTCCAGTGGAGGGGGACCGAACGGCATGCCCATCGAGCCACCCGCCGCGGGATTGCCGCACGAGTATGGCAATCCGGGCGGATCCTTCGAGCAATCGAGCGGCGCGTCCGTGCCAACGAGTATGCGGCCGTTCGTGTGACCGAGGACGCTGGCCCCGGATAGGTCGACGCGCTTCACGGACACGAGGTCGAAGACATCATTGCCGAGCTTCACGAGCGAGCCGTCCAGGCCCTGAAAGTCGCCGGCCGCGACGAGCGGGGTCGACGTCTTCGTCGCCAGGTCGAAGACGAAGCGCTCCTTGCCGTCCTTGAACAGCGCGCGATCGCGGTATCGTAACTCGAACTTTCC